>JAQXNX010000011.1 GCA_029098225.1 Spirochaetales bacterium
AAAATCAAAAACATTGTTGACAAAGAAAAATTCGCAAAATACAAATTCTAAAAGAAGAAATAAACTGATGAATACATTCGTAAAAACATTTTTTTTCATATCTTTTCCAAAAGCGCCCCAGTGCGGGCGTCCACATAACAATTGCTTAAACCGCACAGGCCTTGAGCCTGTGTCGGCTTTGAAGCTTTGTTATGTGATATTTCTAATATGGCATAGTAAATCTACATCTTGGATAATTTGAACATCCATAAAATTTACCATTCTTTCCATTTCTTAATTTTAACTCACCGTTACATCTTGGGCAAATTAGATTTGCCATTTTTATTTTCTTTTCCTTTACATTATGTTTTATGCTTTTTACATGTTCTTTTCTTGCATGTTTTTCCTTAATTTCAGCTGATTCTAATATTGTTTGGATTTTATTTAATTCATCAAGTGATATACATTTTTCATAACTTAATTTTCGAATTGTTGAATTTAATCTATTGGAATATATTACGGGAACTGATGATTCTATACTTTTAAGTGTTGCACTTCCTGAAAATACTACAATTGGATGATACTTTATATTTGGATAATCTGATAATACATTTTTAAGTGCATATATATGGCTCCAATTTTGTTTTATTGGATTTCTGAAAGTATGTTTTTCTTTATAAATTACTTGTGTCCAATTTTCGGCTTTTTCATTTCCGAAAATCCATCCTTTATAATTTTTTGTTTCAATAACAAAAATTCCATATTCTGATAAAACAAGTTCATCTATCTGGGATGTATATCCATTTGAACTGCTTATTAAAATGTCTTTAAGAACAATATATTCTTTTCCAAGAAAATTTAATCTTGTATTTACTTTTGCTTCACCAATGGAACCTTTTATTTTGGGAGAGTAAATTTTTATAATTATAAATACTATAGCAACGAATATTACAATTATTATCATTTGTTCTATTTTAAAAAACGGGCTTGACCCGTCGGAGCGCCCCAGTGCGGGCGTCCACATAACAACTGGTTGTACCGCAGCGGGCTTGACCCGCTGTCGGCTACGAACCTTTGTTATGTGATTATTTTATCGTAATTAATTGTTCTCTATTTTTATCCAAATAAGAATTTATAATTTCTGTAAAGTCTTCAGGATATTCATAAAATCTATCATCTAATTTACTTAGTTCATCATCAATTTCATCTAAAGGTAATTCTTCGTTTGAACATAATTCATAATAATTCGAAATATCAATTCTTTTTTTTATTAATGATATTGATTTATCAATAAGTTTTTTATTTTTTTTAAGACCAAAAAATTTTAAACCTTTTTGTAATTCAAATACGATATAACCTATATTATCGTAAAATTGCGCAAATCCTCCATTATTGATTTCACCTTCATATAAACCAATTAACATTGTATATCTTAGTATTTCTGGTAATCCAAGAAATTTTTGTCGCATTTCTTCATTATCAGAATTTCCTATTACATAATAGCCATAACAGCAAACTACTTCATAAAGGAAAGCTTGTGGTATTTCTTTTGCCAAGGTAGCCGATATTCCATTATATTTTTTCCAATATTCTTCATTACCGAGAAATGTTTTTTTATTTAAGGATTCATATTCCTTCCAATTTCCTAAATCATTACCCAAAAACATAGTATTAACTCCTAGAAAAAATATAATAATAAAAAATTTTCTTTTCATCATTCTCCAAGCGCCCCAGTGCGGGCGTCCGTGTAACAACTGGTTGTACCGCAGGCAGCTTGACTGCCTGTCGGTTACGAACCTTTGTTATGTGATGTTATAATACCATAAAAAATTAATATTACCCACAATATTATACATACAATGAATATGTATTTATATAGTTTTAAGTTTTTGTAATATTTTGTTATTTCTTTATTATCTTCATTTAAAATTATTTTTTTATATGTTTTTATTGGAGAAAATTCAGGTATAAAAAACAATAGTTTATCAATTCCAATTTTTTGACAAAAGTCTGGATATTTTTTTAGTATTATTCCAGCATGAATTTGTAAACAAATTCTGAAAATTATAAGTACCAATGTAATAAAAAAACATAGTGTACAAACTATTCCAATAAATCCATTCATTTCGTTTATTTACCCCTTAATTTTTACAAATCGGGCTTGACCCGATTTGTAAAATTACTTATTTATTATTTAAAAGAATGCCTTTTTTGTAAAACAATAAATACAACCCCTTCTTCGTCCTAGCCCTAAAGTTTTATTCATTTTTCGAATAATTTAATCAAAATACTGTTAACATAAGCATTTTTAATATTTTATTATTCATTCTCTAGTTTTGAAAAAAATAAATTATTACATTGGTAAAATTGTATGCAAATACAATAAAACCGGCTATTACAAGAAATATTCCTCTCTTTTTATTTTTTACTTTTTCGTTCTTGGCGAATATTAGATAAAGACCAAAACAAAACATTACAAGTCCAAGAAAACTTGTTATTATATTATTTATACATTCACCTAAAAGTTGATACGGTCCTTTCATTCTATTCCTCCCTAAGCGCCCCAGTGCGGGCGTCCACATAACAATTGCTTAAACCGCAAACCGGCCTGACCGGTTTGTCGGCTTTGAAGCTTTGTTATGTGATATTTATATCATATTTATTTTCTTGTAGTCATTTAGTTTGGGCATCAACGGTAACAGAAGCTGACAATATATTTCTACTTTATTCTTTCATATTCGGGATGTTCTTTCTGCCAGTCGTTGTAGATTTTCTTCAGTTGCTTTGTTACCCACAGCATTGCAGGGGTGTATACCCGTTCTGATTCGTTTGTTGGGAAATCAAATCCTGATAAATTGAAAGATAACAAATAACGAATATTATTTTTACAAACAGAAATATCCAATGCTTTTAGAACAGGATCCGTAATTGATGAAAGAGCAATGTTATCACCATATTTGTTTATTTTATATATTTCACCTCTTCCATCTGGTGCATGAAATACAAAGTCCAGACCTTTTAATACTTCGGGAACATTAGCAATATGAAACTCCATATGATCCATTAAATCTTCATTGGAATCTGGTAAATAAAACTCTGTCTCAGAATTTATACAAATAGTTTCACCATTTCTTTCTATATCAAAATAAGATGCTTTAGATTTTGATTCTTTAAATACTTTTCCCTTCATATCCCTTTTTTCCCCCCATCATACCACAAAAAAGGCGGGCAAGCCTATGACCCGCAGAAGTGAGCCATGTCGTAAGGATAATACTTGCACTCTTTTAGTTCTGTGTCATCAAGTTTAAGGGCTTTTACCAAGGCTGCGGCCTCTATGCACCAGAATCCACGGTAACATTTTGAAGTGTTCTTTATTATTCCATCCTTCAATGTTTTGAACCACTGCTTGTCAACGAATTTCTTAAGTCTTTGAACAGCTGCAGATTTATCGGTTTTGGCAAGCTCAATTACTTCAACAAGCGACTTGTCCGTTATATTGTAAGTCTCCGTCGCTTTTACTTCCCAGGAAGGCTCCAAAAATTTTATGAAAAGTTCCCCATACACCAATGTGTTAAGTCGGGCTTCTGCCTTTTTTATCAAATTTTCGATATATTCATTACGAATATTGAACAAAATAGACATGGAACAAATTCGAACTAGCTCCTCATAGTTTTTCCCTGTCCATCCACTACATGCATTTTCAATATATTTTTCAACATCAGGTAAAAGTTTCTGGTAACTCATTCCCATTGTGTAGCTTACATAAAATCTAAGAAAATATTTATCTGCTACACCAGAATAACACGAAGGGATGTTCTCAAAATCAGAACCTTTTTCTTCAAGAAGTTTTTTTAATAAATTTTCTTCAAAGTTCAAAAAATTACTTTCTTGTGCATAAACTTTATTGTAATATTCTTCAGTCTTTGTGTCGTCTCGCATATTTACTCCTTGCCTGAAAAAAATATTCCAATTTATTCATCAATTTTCATATTTATAAAGTTTTGTGGATTTTTTCTAACTTCCTCTGCTTTCTTAGTACAAAATATTTTTCCATATTTTATATAAGCATTTATTTCACTCTTACTCAGTTGTACTCTGATTTCATATAACGCAACCGAGCCACAAAGAACTTCCAAGTAATATTTTTCATCATCACGTAACAATCTATAACACCAATTTTCTTTTTCTAAACATTCCATACTTATTCTATTGTAAATAACAAGCGCCCCAGTGCGGGCGTCCACATAACAATATTTTAAACCGCAGGCAGCTTGACTGCCTGTCGGCTTTGAAAATTTGTTATAACACCTAGCTACCTTTTAGCGCCGGAGGGCGCGTAAATAAAGATAACTAACTGCAAAAATATTTTTTTATTTTCTCGTAGACTTCAATAATTATTTTTAAGTCCACGAAAAATAAAATTCTAAAATTTTTATTTCTTCATGCAAAAGACTTGAAACAGTGCGAATGCACGTGCGATAGTTTTTTACACAAACCAACTAGATATTTTTTTCTTAAAAAAAGGGCAGTCCAATAGACTGTCGTTATAACAACTGGTTGTACCGCAGCGGGCTTGACCCGCTGTCGGCTACGAACCTTTGTTATGACAAATTATATATCTTATACAGAATCAAATATCTTAAATCCTTTTTTCTTTTAGAAGATTCTGTATAACCATTTGAAGCATATGCTTCTATTTTTATACTTTTCCTAAGCGGCGTAAAGCCGCGTATCACCGCTTCCTTGCGTAAACCCTAAAGTTCAATTACATTTCATAAAGCAAGCTTGACTTGCTTTATGAAATATTCCTTAATTTTTCTTATATTTGTATTTTACTTCCTTTGAATTTCGCTGAGCATGAAGTATCTCATTTTCTTCATCTATCCATAATTTTCCTATGCGGATAATTTTTTTACTTAAAATTGTATCATATGGGCTGATACAAAGAAAGCCATCCTTATCTATATGCCAATATTCAATTGGACAAGTTTTTGATTCTCCTTTTTTTCCATATGTACAACTTGTAAGTAAAAGTCCTTCTTCTGTTTTTTGAAATAAAAATGTTTCAGTTTTAGTATTTGATATAAGCTCAAAACTATGATTTATGATTTCATCTTCATTCCATGGTTCTGGAGCAAAGTATGCATTTCTAGTCATTAACGAGTAATAATCTTTTATTTCCTGTATAATTTCTTCTCTATTATTATCTGATGAATGAATATAATCCCAGAAATCACGGGCAGAATTAGTTTTCCGTTCTATATTTTCATACATAACTTCATCAAAATATTTATCTGTCATATTAAACATATCAATAAGCATACATATCGCTATATCACCTTCTGTCATCGGACAAACCAAATCTGGTATGAAATACTTTGTTTCTTTTGTAGATTTTGCTTTTTCATAAAGAAAAGATATGGTTTCTGTACTTTGATTTTCAATAATTTTTTTATAGATTTTATTGAGATTTTCATAAGGAACAATATCAGATGTTTGAAAGATTATGTATTCCTCATCTGTTTTACAATTAACAAATTTATTGAATAATTCATCTACTGATTTTTCTTTACAAGAAATTAAGAGAAATGATAGTAATATAAAAAAAATTCTTTTCACATTCCTTCCTAACAAGGCAGGCCAGTGCGCCTGTCGTCATAACAACTGGTTGTACCGCAGCGGGCTTGACCCGCTGTCGGCTACGAACCTTTGTTATACGATTATTTTATTATATCTTTCATTGATTGTGGAAGATATTCTTTTAGCGCAGAATCCATTTCTATTCCTTTCTTTAATAATTCTAACGCTTTTTCATTTTCTTCATTTTCGTATTTATATATACCTAAAGCAATAAAACCTCTTGCATCAGGATTTTCTGAATTTATTGATCTATTAAAATCTTTTTCAGCCTTTTTATATTTACCAATTTTATCGTACAATGAACCTCGACTATATATTAAATCAGTGCGGTTAGGATTTTTTTTAATTAACTGATTATATATAAGAATTGCTGATTTATACTTCTTTTGCCGACTTAAAATATATACATTTTCTTCGATACAAAATTCTTTTAAAACTTTTTTTATATACATGATTAATAAGAAAACAATAAGAATAAAAAATATTGAAAGACCCATTATTTGAAGAACAGTTTTTCCTAATTTCATTTCCAATACTATTTCTATAATTGTTACTAAACTTAGAAGTAATAAAATAAACAGATTTATAAAAATACTCTTCCAGGTATTTTTTACATAATTAAGAATTACGACTATGAATAGCAAATTTCTTGTAATATGAATTATTTCGAGAAGATTTAATTGTTGTACAAGATATATTCTTACTGCAACAGATAAAAACACAATTGCGGCTATAATATAGAAAAATATTTTATCATTCTTTTTTTTCATTATTTATCTCAATGCGCCCCAGTGTGGGCGTCCGTATAACAACTGGTTGTACCGCAGCGGGCTCGACCCGCTGTCGGCTACGAACCTTTGTTATATGATTATTTTATTATTGACGACCAATAAACATCATATGACTTTTCATATTCAGTTCCAGATGCATCAACTCCGTATTTTATTAATTTATCCGCTACTTCTTTTTTTTCTTTTTCTGTATAGACATGACTGTAAGGATTTTTTAAGAATATAAATTCATAAATACTTTTTCCTTCATAATCACCGTAAATAAAATCTATAATCTGATGATTACCAGTTTCTAACGGATAACTTAATGCATCAATGTAAGGAACATAATAATCGCCGTTTATTTGGATTCGATTTTCATTAATAACTTTTAAAGAAAGCGTATTTGTGTATTCTGTTGATTTTCCATATTCATCGTAAAAATTTCCTTTGATAACGAGAGTGTTAATATCTTTTACTGAAAAGTTTCCGGTGTCCCCACCTCCGGCTGCTAATTTTGAAAATTCAAATGTTCCATCTATACTAAATGTTTTAAGCAAAGCGGAATATTTTTCATCTATCCAGCCTTTTGACATTAATAGATTTTTTATATCAATTGGAGAATTGAGATTATATTTAATTTTATTTTCACTTAAATAGCCGCCGAATACCCATCCATATTCTGGATTCTCACTTTCCCATTCATAAGCCGGAATTAATATTTTTACCCAATTATCTTTTATTCCATCAATTTCTGTTTCATTTCCAATTTCAATTATTTTGACAGGAAGAGCATTTACTAAACCACAAATTCTTTTTCCAGATAAATTTGGTGTATCTCGTACTTTTAAACCTTCTAAAGAGTTTACATACATAGTATTTATTAATTTTTTATTATTATAATATTTTTTTGATTCAGCTGAGAGTTGAAAAGCCACAGATAAAATTAATAAAAATACAAATATTCTTTTCATTTTTTTCCTTCCCAAGAAAGCGCCCCAGTGCGGGCGTCCATATAACAATGGCTTGTACCGCAAACCGGCTTGACCGGTTTGTCGGCTACGAAGCTGTGTTATGGCATAAATATTTCTTATACAGAATTAAATTTCATAAATACTTTTTTCTTTATGAAAATTCTGTATGACCATTTGAAGCGTATGCTTCTATTATTATACTTTTCCTAAGCGGCGTAAAGCCGCGTACCACCGCTTCCTTGCGTAAACCCTAAAGTTCAATTTCATTTAATAAAGCAAGCTTGACTTGCTTTATTAAATATTCCTATTTTAACTTATAAATTCTTTCCCACAAATATATGTATCGATATCTATTCCAATTTCAAATTCAGAAAGTCGTTGTAATAATTCTTTGGACAAAGCCATTCCTGCGTTTGCTGATACATATTGATTTTTACAAATTTCTATAACTGCGTTGCTATTTTTTATTAATTCTTTTATACCTTGTTTATCTTCGGAAAGTTTATCCAGCAATTTTTCAATTGCTTCTTCTGTTTCATAACATTCGGTTTCTAGTAATTCAAAATAAATACTAGAAACCTTCTGTATTTTTTGTGCATTTGCGCGTTTTATAACATCACCTTTTGAAAAACCTTTCGTATATTTTATTTTTGTATAAGAAGCCAGTTCTTCCAAAGATTTTGTTTCTGAAGTTGCATATAGATAGCAATAATTTGAATTTCGTATACTCGGAAATATAACTTTACCGCTTTGTTTATCGAGCGAAATGCACAGAAAATATTTTTCATCTTTTATATTAAAAAATATATCGACCTGATTTTCATGCTCAATTATATTCTCAATTTTATACTTTCCATTTTCTGTTTCAATTTCATTTACTTCTAAAATTTGTTTTGTATGGGCGAATTCTGGAGAGTCAATTTCTTTTACTGCGTTTTCGATATACATTTCTTTTTTCATTTTTTTAATTAAAAAAGCAGGCCAGTGGCCTGTCGCCATAACAACTGGTTGTACCGCAGCGGGCTTGACCCGCTGTCGGCTACGAACCTTTGTTAGGCGAAAATATTTCTTTCTAAATTATAAAACTTCTTTCTCATAAAGAAATTTATATTTTTCAGAAGCAACGCTTCTTTTTTTTGTAAACAGTATTAAGCGACGGATGTCGCGTACAATCGCTACATTGCTTTACCCTAAAATTCAATTCATTTTTTAATCGAGCTCGACTCGATTAAAAAATCTTCTCTTTATTATCATGCTGTCCCATTAGAAGCACTCTATGCTTTTCTGTTATCTATAATATACTTAAATAAATCTGGTAACGGTAAATTATATACTTTCTGAATATCAACTCCATAAGTTGCTTTCACTTTATTAACAATATCTTGTTCTATTTTCTTTTTCTTATCATCATCATAATCGCAATAAAAAAGATCTAAACAGCTTTCGTCTGAAAAAAATCCGTTATAAAAATTCATTGCGAGAATTTTATCAAAAAAGTCAACAGCAAAACTTTCATATTCTAGCAGTCGATCAGTAGAAGCAAATTCAAGTTCTTTTTTCTCCCATGGTTTTGGTAAAATAGTATTGTTACTTTTATATATTTCAAAACTTTCCTTAAGTTTCAAAAACGCTTCTTTATAATTTGTTCCATGTCCCACCATGCCAGCCCAAAACAATATACGAACACAATACCTTATATTATCTTGTTGAGCATTTTTGTTTTTGTAATAAAACAGGGGATAGTCAATTAAATTAAAATTTACTTGTTTGTTTCGATTTCTAAATGTAAATGGAATCATTAAGTTCTTAATATTCATATCTCTAATTAATTGCACGCCAGTGGCGTGTCCGCCTAACAACTGGTTGTACCGCAGCGGGCTCGACCCGCTGTCGGCTACGAACCTTTGTTATGTGATTTTCTATAAACTACAAACTATTGCCCAATTTTTGAAAAACAATTTGTAACCACCGTCATTCCATAATTGCATAAATTCATCATAAGTGTAATACCGATTTCCTTCCTTGCATTCTTTATCAATAATTGTTTTACGCTGATTTTCTGAATTTCTTTCCTGCATAGAATCGTAAAGCATAAAACCGTTTTCATCATAGCCAAGAATTGTTACATAATGAAGAACATGATGTATTTTTATAAGACAAATAATAGGCTTTTTCTGAAAAACTATTTCTTTTATCCAGTTGATTTTATCTTCATTTGATTTAGTTTTCAAAACATATTCTTTAGTCTTTATTCCGTTTTCATGTAATTGATTCACAACACCCTGAGGAAATGTAAGATTTTTATAAATACGCCATTTCATTTGCTTCGAAAGGATTTCAGGAGCTTTTTCCTCATCACGTAAAATATTTATAACGGCCATCACAGAATAAGGGCCACAATTATTCAAAGTCTGTCGATAAAAAAGATTTTTGTCCATTTTTAAATAATATGAATCGTAAAAAAGGTTATTTCCTTTTGGAATAAAAGATGGTATTGCTCTGCCAAAACAAAGTAAAAATATTACGAAAACTGCGAGAAATATTAAAATAGAATTTAATACAATTTTTCTTTTCTTCATTTTCCTCTCTAACAAATATGTAAATACATCCGCTTCTTTAAAGTTCAATTAATTTTTTCAGCAAGCTTGACTTGCTGAAAAAATATTCCTTATTTTAAATTTCTTTCTATTTTTTCTTCAGCCCGTTTTTCTTTTACATTCTTTTTTATTTTGTTTTTTTTACGTAGTTCAACAACTGCATAATCAGGATTATCGAAATCACACATGTCAATTATTTCTCTTCTCGATTTATTCTTAAATATTTTATATGTCCAGTGAATACTTCTTGACATCTGGTATTCTTCTCCTATCGAAGCGCCCCAGTGCGGGCGTCCACATAACAACTGGTTGTACCGCAGCGGGCCTGACCCGCTGTCGGCTACGAACCTTTGTTATGTGTTCTTCTTATTTCTTGAAAGTTTCTTTGGCCCAATTAAGAACCAATTCTTCCTTTCCTATTATACCATATCCGGTGACAAATGCTTCATTATTTTCTGAAAGTATTTCTATACAAAAATCAGCAATACTTTTGCTGAAATCTATTTTTCCAACATGTCTTTTTGTTATTTGAATTGTTAGATTTTCAAAAATGTGATTATTTTCTATTACAGAAGCCTCTTTTTCACTTCTGAGTTCTATGTGAAAATTCTCAGGAGGTTCTATAGGCTTTCCATTTTCTTCCCATCCGTATCCATTAATAGGATAAACGAATAATACTGTATTTTTATCGTTCATTATTTTTTTTACTATTCCTAAACCGCTTCTTCGTCCTATCCCTAAAGATAAATTCATTTTTTCAGCAAGCTTGACTTGCTGAAAAAAATATTCCTTTATTATCCTAAACCTGCATCGCCATATAAACATTCTGATTCAATATTTAATCCTATATATCTATAGCCGATTTTTTCTAATTCTGGAAATATAGGGAATACATTTTCTATGTTGATTACTGTATTTAAGTACAATAGTTCTTTTAATGATTTATTTTCAGTTTCAATGACTTTTTCAATAATCTTTATTGCATAATCTTTATCAAGAAAAATAGGATTACTTGGACATCCAAAGGAGAATCCTGCAAATCCGTTGTGTAAACATAATTTTGCGTTTGGTCTAGATGCTATCCATTCTTCAATACTTTTTCTTATTTCCATTTTTCCTAATACCAAAAGCGCCCCAATGCGGGCGTCCACATAACAACTGGTTGTACCGCAGCGGGCCTGACCCGCTGTCGGCTACGAACCTTTGTTATACGATTATTGTATTTCTTCATAAATTATAGCAACGATTTCTTGATTATCAACGATATTCTCATAATAATTATTTACTTCTTTTTCAGAAGATATTGTCTTAACATGTACAAGTTCTCCATTATCGTAGTCATAATAACATTGGTAAACTTTATATGTTTTTTCTGGCATATGAATGTCTGAATGAAATGTTGAATAAATTAGTTCATTATTTTTATTGTATAAGTAAACATCTGTATAATCTAAAATTATATCATTTTTTAGATAAAATATTTTTCTATATTCTCTTTTAAGATTATCATCTGAATATAAAGTATAATTAAAAATACAATAATCTGAAGAACGAATTTCTTTTTTTAATATTTCTCGATTTTGTGAATCATATTCATAAACTTCTTCTTCACCTGTTGAAAATATTAAATGAATTAATCTATTTTTTGAATCATATTCATAGATAATATTTCCAGAGTTACTTTTCTTTAAAATTATATTTCCGAAATCATCATATGAATATCTGTTATATCTTCCGGTTTCTAATTCTTCTTCATTGATTATACGATTTTGATTATCATATAAATATCGTACTTCTCGATAAGAGTCAGTTCTTTTTATTTTAGAAATATCAAAATCAATCGTATCACAAAATAATTCTTCATCATTACAACTGTACCAATATTTTAGGAGAAGACCATTTTTATCATAAAAGAAAACTGTAGTAATTTTTTCGTCAATTGATATATATAAAGGTTTCCCGAATGAAGTATATTTTGTCTTTTGTTTAAGCTTTACTTTTTTTATTATTTCTTTTCCATCAATCACAAATTGCTTTTCAAATATTTTTTCATTGGCAGATAGTGAAAATGAGATTTTTATTAATATGAATAATAATATAATTTTTCTAAATTTCATTTCTTTTTCCAGCTCAGTGAGCTGTGCGTATAACAATGAGTTAAACCGCACGCGGCTTGACCGCGTGTCGGCTTTGAACTTTTGTTAGGCTGAAATATTTATTACAGATTTTATATTTCTTTTATACTTTTGGAAATAAAATCTGTATATTATTAGAAGCAATGCTTCTGTTTTGCAAATTTCAAGCGACGAAAGTCGCGTCCAACCGTTTCTTCGTCCTAGCCCTAAAGTCCGATTCATTTTATAATCGGGCTTGACCCGATTATAAAATATTCCATATTGTAATTTAAATCATTTTGTGTTCTCATATTTTTGAATCAGTTTAATATTGTACCTATCAATATCAGTCAGTAAAGAGTCGCTGAAATTTGGATTTTCTTTATACCAATTATAACAATTCCAAAGCGACTGCAAATCCACACTTTTGAATGTTCGTCCATGTCTTGCATAGATTGCATTCCTCATAATTCGAAGCTGACCTTCTGTTAAATTTTCTAAACTATACTCATTCAATATCCCATCTAATAAGGAAAAATCAAGACCATCGTAATCAAAATAGTTTTCTAAAATCATGCATTCTTCAGGGGAAACATATTCTTCCTCTAATTCATACTCTTCTGTAGTCTTGTTGTAAGCATAAAAGGAATAGTAATATTGATTTCCGCTCTCAGTTTTGTCGGAATGCCAATTCGGTCCACCAGGAACTTCTATATAATTGTTCGCATTGTTATAATATAAAAATCCACGTTTTCCATTCTTTATGCAAAAAATGAAATTTAACTCTTCAAAATATGCTACTTCGTTTTCAAAATATACTTTATGCTCATCATTCCTTGAATCCCATGTATTATATGTTGGATAATATCTATCAATTCCTTCTATAGAGATACCTAGTGTTCTTCCCGTAACCCAGAAACTAAAAATATCTGGTTTCCCATCGAAATTGAAATCTGCAATATAAGCATCATAGTTTCCAAGTTTATTATTTATAAGCTGAGGCAATTTGTTTGGTGCCCATTCTATTTTATCGTTATTAACTGTATTGCAAATCATTTCATAAAGGTATGTATTTCCATCTGAAAAATAAGCATGATCCCAATAGTACTCCGATTTATGGAAAGCAATATACAGTAACTCTGTTACCTTGAAAAGGTGACGCAACTCACGCTCATAATTAGATTTCATTTCTTTTGTAACATATAAATATATTGGAGAATTTTCATCTATTTCCACTATTGAATTTTCATTGTCATTTGATTTTTCAATTTGCTGTGCGTAACATGATAACGCAAATAAAAAGAATAGTTTAACTAAAAAATTTTTCTTCATTCTATATCTCCAAGCGGCTCAGTGAGCCGTCAGCCTAACAATTGGTTGTACCGCAGCGGGCTCGACCCGCTGTCGGCTACGAACCTTTGTTATACGATTTCTTATTTTTATTCAAATTTTATTTATTTGAATAACCATATTTTAATAATAATTGTTTGAAATCTGCACAATCTTTTTCAGACATGTATCCATATTCAACAAATTCATCTAAACTTTCAAATGCATTGGTATTATATACTGTATAGAAATTCGGATCTGCTCCACTTTGCAATAATAATTCTGCAATTAAAAAATTATCTTTTTGTAAAGCCCAAAAGAGAGCAGGTGCATATTGATTATTTTTCCTATTTATATTTTCAAGAATATCTTCTTTAGATACTAAATATTGTACAACGCTATAGTAATTTGTTCTTGTAGCTGAAGTTAAGATTGTTGAATCTCCTTCCTTAAAATTTTTGCTTTCATATATGTTTTTTACAATACTTAGACATTTTTCTTCAGAAAACTTTGATAATTCATTCTCAATAATGTAATCAAACACGACTGGTTTTATATATTTGTTCTTAAAATCTGATATTACTGTCTCATCGCCGTTATAATACTTTTTTCTTAAATCTTCTGTAAAGTCTGGCACTATAACGAAATATTTTGTTGAACAATATGCTATATTATCAATTTTTGGAATATAACAGTAAAACCATTCAGAGGTGCTTCTTTCTTTATCTACATAAATTCTATCATTGAAGAATAATTGACCAAGAGTCTTGCAGGTTAAATTAGGTTCTGTTCGAATATTAATATTATTATCAATGGCTCTGTAAAGTGTAGAACAATTATACTTGTCTTCGAAACTGTAAGAAAAAGCAAATATATTACTAAGAAGGAATAAAATAATTATTAAGTTATATTTGAGTGAAGTTTTTTTGTATTTTATAAACATTTTTTCTTCCTCTAAAATACCAGCTCAGTGAGCTGTGCGTATAACAATTATTCTCCGTTTCCATTGTATGAGGTTTATACTGCAGATTTTGTCAGTGTAAACTGGTACATAAAAACTTATATGTCTATATTATATAACAACATACAAGAAAATAATAGGTTTTTATTTGGATACATGTAAACTCCAGAGAAGAACTTATTAAAATATAGTTTCAAGACAAAAATCGATCTAAAGAGATAAATATTTTTTATCTAAAAAAGAAGCGGAGATTTTAAAATCTATCTAGTGGACTTATTACTCCACAGACACCTTTGTTTAAAACGTGTGTGTAGATCATCGTTGTGCTAACATCGCTGTGACCTAGCAGTTCTTGTATGGTTCTTATGTCGTAGCCGTTTTCCAGAAGGTGTGTAGCAAAGGTATGGCGGAAGGTGTGACAACTTGCATTCTTATTTATACCGGCTTCAATTATTGCCTGTTTGACAGCTCTCTGCATTAGACTTTCATCAATGTGCCAGCGACCTTCTTCTTTTGTAGTCTGATTTTTCCATCGATTTTTCTGTGGAAATAACCATTGCCATTTGAATTCTTTGCTGCCGCTTTGATATTTCCCTTTGAGTGCTTCCGGCAAACTGGCTTTTCCCCAGCCATCTTTTAAATCTTTTTCGTGGATTTTTCTAACATTATCAATATGAATCTTTAATTCCGGGATTATTTTTTGAGGAAGCATTACGTGACGATCTTTATCGCCTTTGCCGTGTCGAACTATAATTTCGTTTTGATCAAAATCTACATCAAGTATTCTTAGCGATAAGGCTTCATTTAGTCGCATTCCTGTTCCATAAAGAATTTTTGCTATCAGTTTTTTAGTCCCGTTTAAATTTTCAATTACTCTTATAACTTCATCTCGGCTGAAGACTACAGGAATTCTTGTTTTCTTCTTCGCATGAACTACAGATCCAAGCTCAGTAACTGGTGTATTCTGAATGAATCTGAAATAAAAGAGTAGGGCGGCAAGGGCCTGATTTTGTGTTGAGGCACTAACATGTTTTTCAAGTGCCAGTTTTTTTAAATATTCGTTTATTTTAATTTCATTAAGATTATTTAAATTTTCTATATTAAGATTAAGAAAATCTTTTGTCCACTTTAAATATCGTATTATTGTATGTTCACTGTAATGACGAACTTTCAGTGCTTCATTCATTTTTTTTATTTGATAATTAATTTTTTGTTCATTTGATTCTTGAATATTCGGATAATCATTTTTATATTCTTTTATTTCTTCTGCATTAAATTCTTCAGTTTCATAAAGATTTTTAAGTAATAAATTTAATATTTTATTTCTATTTGGAATAAGCCAGATTTTTTCTTCTTTATTCCACCAGCGGCCTGGAATATTTCTTATTGCATTTAATACAGGATTACTAAAACCTTTTGAGATGGAAACTGAAATTTGATAATTGTTATATGGTTTTATATAAACAATCATGGTTTAAATATATAAAAATCATGTTTAAAAAGGCAAATTTTTTTATAAAAAATTAATAAATATATTGACACTTTTTTTATAAAGTTGTATATAAATAATGCATAAGGCAATGAGGTCACAGAAATAATTCTGTGACCTTTTTTTGTTTTAAAATTTTGCAAAGACGCTGCGTAAACTTCGTTACTAACTAACGATAGTTATCCGTAGCGTTTTTTTTTATTAGGGCGATGGAGCCGGGCTTGTGTATTTGTGCACGATACATAAAGTCTGGATACGTCGCTTTTTTTTAGTTCTCTGCACCGGGTTTTAGGGCTAAGCAGCTTTGCTGCGTTGCCCTAGGAGAAGGGGTAGCGAGCAACAACGTGCGAGCGAGGGGGAGGCTTCCCCCTCATAAGGAGATTTTAATATGAGTGAAGTTTGGAGTGTGTGGTTTTTGATTGGCGCTGCACTTGTATTCTTTATGCAGTGTGGTTTTGCCATGGTTGAGACTGGTTTTACAAGAGCGAAGAACGCAGGAAACATCATCATGAAAAACCTGATGGATTTCTGTATCGGAACTCCTATGTTTATGCTGCTCGGATTCGGTTTGATGATGAGCGAGAATTATTTTTTTGGTTTGATAGGTAAACCTAACCTTCAGCTCTTTACAAACTTTGCTGAGGGTGACTGGTCTGCATTTGTCTTCAACCTGGTTTTCTGTGCAACTGCTGCAACAATTGTTTCCGGTTCAATGGCAGAACGAACAAAGTTCTCAGCTTACTGTATTTACTCGGCAGTTATAAGTGCAGTTGTTTATCCTATCGAAGCAGGATGGGTTTGGAACTCACAGGGCTGGCTCGTACAGCTTGGTTTCGTAGACTTTGCCGGTGGTGCTGCCATTCACTCAGTTGGTGGTACTGCAGCTTTGATTGGTGCAATTTTCCTTGGTCCACGTATCGGAAAGTATGATTACGATAAGAACGGAAAGGTAACAAAGGTTCACGCTATTCCGGGGCACTCTCTGACACTTGGTGCGCTTGGAACTTTCATCCTCTGGTTCGGATGGTATGGCTTCAACGGTGCTGCCTGTACACAGCTTCTTGGTGTTGGTGGTCTTGCTGCAGTTTTCACAACAACAACAATTGCTCCGGCTGTTGCCGCAGTTACAACAATGATTTTTACCTGGATTAAGAACGGTAAGCCTGATGTTTCAATGACACTCAACGCTTCACTTGCCGGCCTGGTTGCTATTACTCCTACATGTGCCACAGTTAATGCGCTTGGTGCAAGCATCATCGGTATCGTTTCAGGAATCATTGTTGTTGTAGTTGTTGAGTTCCTTGATATGAAGCTCCACATTGATGACCCGGTTGGTGCCGTAGCAGTTCACCTTGCAAATGGTATCTGGGGTACTTTGAGTGACGGTTTATTCAATGTTGATAACGGTGTTTTCTACGGCGGCGGATTTAAGCACCTTGGCGTTCAGTGTCTTGGTGAGTTCACAATCGTTGCATGGACAACAGTTTGTATGATTATCACTTTTGCTCTTATCAAGAAGCTCCACGGCCTTCGTGCCAGCCGTGAAGAAGAAATCATTGGTCTTGATAAGCTAGAGCACGGAATCGATTCAAGCTACGCAGGCTTTATCATGGCTCCACAGGTACTCGGCGGAGACAGCCCTGCAGCTGCAGCAGGCGAAAGCGTCCCAGTAGAAAAGGCAGTTCCTGTTGCAAAGGCTACAGCCCGTCCGGATGCAAAGTTCCACATGGTTACAATCATTACCCGCCAGAGCAAATTCGACGAGCTCAAGGCTGCCATGAATGACATCAACGTAACAGGTATGACACTTACAAATGTTCTTGGTTGCGGACAGCAGCACGGAAATGTTCAGAAGTACCGTGGTGTTGAAATGGATATGACACTTCTTCCTAAGATTAAGGTTGATATCGTAGTCAGCGAAGTTCCTGTTGACCTCGTTGTAACAGCCGCTAAGGAAGTTCTTTACACAGGCCACATCGGCGACGGAAAGATTTTCGTATACGATGTTCAGAATGTAGTGAAGGTTCGTACCGGCGAAGAAGGTTACGAAGCATTACAAGATTAAAAATAGGTATAAATTTAATATTCCTAAAAAAAAGAGCTTTCACATATTATGAAAGCTCTTTTCTTTTTGCCGATTTCAGCTATTAATACTCAGGTGGAAGTTCACCAAGCTGGTCAAAACTGAATACAGGTCCGTCTTTGCAGACAAACTTGTCACCAATATTACAGCGACCACACTTTCCAATACCGCACTTCATGCGCATTTCCATTGTGGTGAAAATCTGTTCGTCCTTGAAACCAAGGTCTTTAAGAATTCCAAGAGACATATGGATAAGGATTGGAGGTCCACACATGATTACTGTCATGCCGGCATCTGGTTTAAGCTCTGTGATGAAAGGTGGAACGAAGCCTACGTGTCCATCCCAGCCTTCTTCTGCACGGTCGATTGTGATATCGATAGAGCAGTTTGGCTGTTTCTTCCATACATTCTGCATCTCATCAAGGCGAACGAGGTCTGCCTTAGAGCGGGCACCGTAAATTACCTGGATTTTACCGTAGTTTTCGCGGTGATCCATCATGTAATTTACTACAGAGTGTACAGGAGCAATACCAATACCTCCGGCGATTACGAGGATATCTTTTCCTTTAAGAGCACCTTCAACAGGGAATCCGTTTCCGATTGGTCCGCGCAGACAAATCTGCTGACCAACTTCTGCGTTGTGAAGCCATTCTGTTACACAACCACACTTTTTGATAGAGAATTCCATGTGAGATTCGAGGGTAGGTGAAGAAGTGATGGAAATCATAGATTCACCAACACCTGGAACGATGAGCATAGCACACTGCCCGGGAATGTGGTTGAACAATTTCTTTCCGTCAAGACCAACTACGCTGAAAGTCTTAACATCAGGAGTTTCCTGTTTAATGTCGATAATTTTTCCTACATAAGGAATGAATGATTCTTTTGTTTCCATTAGAGTTCACCCGCCTCCTGTATCATTTTAATAACTTTAACGATGTTCATGTTTACAGGGCAGCTGGTCAGACAGCGTCCACAACCTACGCAAGAGAAGAGACCTTCGTGTGCCATCGGGTAGTAAACAAGCTTGTGCATAAAGCGCTGGCGGCTTCTTTCTTTCTGAGTGTGGCGTGGGTTTTCTGCAGCCATCTGAGTGAAGTCGTTATACATACATGAATCCCAGCAGCGTACCTGACGGATTCCCTTGTCTGTTCCTGTAGCAAAGTCGCGAACATCGAAACACATACAGGTCGGACAAACGTAAGTACAGGTTCCACAACCAAGACAAGCTTCTGAAGCCTTTTCCCAGATTTTTGTTTTATTGTCTTTATCAAAAATCTTGTTCATCTGCTCAGGAGTTACTTTTCCGAGCTTAGAAAGGTCAAGGTGAGCAAATGGAAGCTTTTCAATTTTTTCAGAAATTGATTTCTTTGTAGCTTCAACGGCCTTGTCGTCTGAATCTTTCAATACAGATTTAGCAGCTTCGAGGAACTTTTTACCCTTGTCTGTGTTAGCAGCAAAGTAGAAAGTACCGTCTGCGCACCAGCTTGAAACATCTCCGCTTGCCTTAGCAAGTGAAGCGTCGATTCCGTAAGTAGAACAGAAGCATTCTTTTGCCGGTTCGTTGCAGGCAAGTGTAATTACAGTTCCGTGTTCGCGGCGGTTTGTATAATAAGAATCCTGAGGATTCATATGCATATAAACATTGTCAATGCATTCAAAACCTTTTGCATCGCAGGCACGTACACCAAAAATTACAAAGTCTTCAACTTCTTTTCTTGGGTCTTCAACTTCAATTTCTTTTCCAGAAACCTTGTATGAAACCATATGTTCTGTTTTTGGGAAGAAGAAGTCTTTTGCAGAGCGAACAGTTTTAAGGGCAGAAGAAAGCTTTGTGCCTTTTTCCCACTTCTTAAAATCAGCCTTGCCAGAGTTATTGTCTACAGGCAGGTAAAGAGGCTGCTTTGAACCGATAAGCTCAAACAATGAATCAATTTTATCAGCAGCTATAGATAACATTATTCAGCCTCCTTGTCGTGTGAGCGGTCGTAAACGATAGTTGTTTCTGGATCGCCTTCTGCATTAAATGTAAGCATTGCAGGCTTTGTTTCCATGTCACTTCCAGCCTGATATTCGCCGTAAATCTCGTTGATATCTTTGATGAACTTGCGGTTCAAAAGATACAATGGTATGTGCTGTGGGCAAACGCGTGAACATTCACCACAGTCTGTACAGCGGCCGGCAACGTGCCATGCACGGATAATATGGAAGAGGCTTTCTTCAAAGTTAGTTTCTGCAACCTTCTGAGAAGTGTAAAGCTTATTGTTGTCGAATACACATTTTTCGCAGGTACATGCTGGACAGATGTCGCGGCAGGCATTACAGCGCAGGCATCGGCTGAACTCGTTCTTCCAGAAAGCGTCGCGCTCGTCTGCTGTCATGTGCTCAAGCTTTTCAACTTCAGCCATACGTGTTGATTCTACAGCTTCTACATCAGCTTCAATACCAATAAGCTCATCGCAGCTTACAGGCTTTTTGTTTTTACAGTTATCACAAACTTCTCCGCCGTCGAGAGTATCCTGGCAAGGAACTCCGATTGCATATACGTCGCCGCGGGTAATGCGGTTTTCTTTAAGAAGCTGTGTGAATGAATATGTATCACTTGGCTTAAGGAATACGAGAACAGTTGCCTGTGGAATTGGTTTATCCTGGGCATTTGGATCTCTCTGCTTAGCCATTGTGTTGTTCATTCTTGTTGTGCTCTTGGCAACTTCAATTTCTCTTGTGATTTTAACAAGATACTTTGAAAGGTTAGCCTTACAGAACTTGTTGAATACAAAGTCTTTATCGAGTTCTTCTGCAGAATTGAATACTGCAGGAGTAATATCATCTTCAAAAAGACCTTTTTTCCAGCCAACTACTTTCTGAACTTTTCCTTCTGCAAGGAGTTCTTTTGCACGTGCGATTAATTTGTCTTGCATCTTACATCCTCCAGCTTTTTACATTCGCCAAGCTCAGTAATCTGCTTTACGAAATCGTTCATAATTCCTGCAAAGCGAACACCTTCTGCAGCAGAACACCATTCAACACGTGTGCGGCCTTTTTCAATTCCCAAGAAGTCTAGCATAGAGAAGAGAAGGGTCATACGACGACGTGCGAAGTAGTTACCTGTAGAATAGTGACAGTCACCAGGGTGGCAGCCACACAAAATAACTCCGTCAGCTCCGCGCTGGAATGCACGCAAAATAAAGAGCGGATTCAAGCGGCAGGAACATGGGATACGAATAATCTTTACATTTCCAGGATACTCGAGACGGTTGTTACCAGCCAGGTCGGCACCTGCATAAGAACACCAGTTACAGCAGAATGCTACAATCTTTGGCGTCCATGTCTTATTTTCACTCATAATCATATTTTTCAGATTTGTGAAACAGGATGGGGAGGATAATCAGGATTATATTTATATCCTTTTTATCCTGTATATCTTGTTTCATTACAATACTGAATCAACCTCCGCCAAGATTTGTTTGTTGCTGAAGCCCTTAAGATCCATAGCTCCTGAAGGACAAGCAACTGTACAAGCACCACAACCGTGACACATAGCGCTGTTTACCTGCGATACGTGACGTGTAATTGTAGTTCTGTTTGGACCACGGAAATCCTTATCAACATAAGAAATAGCTCCGTAAGGACAAACGTTTGCACACTGTCCACAACCGTTACAAGCATTTTCATCAGGCTGTGCAGTACAAGGGTCGTTCTTGAGCTTGTCTTTTACGAGTAAGCAGATTGCCTTTGCAGCAGCACCAGATGACTGAGCAACAGTTTCCGGAATATCTTTTGGTCCCTGACAGCAGCCTGCAAGGAAGATACCTGCAGTTGGAGATTCAACAGGACGAAGTTTAGCATGAGCTTCGAGGAAGAAGTCGTTGTTGTCCATAGAAGTTGTAAGCATTGTAGCAAGCGGGCGGGCAGATTTGTCTGCTTCGATACTAGCCGCAAGTACAACCATATCAGCCTTGATATGAACCTGCTTGTTTAAAATCAAATCGCTTCCCTGAACATCAAGAGTTCCGTCACTCTGTGGAGTAACTTTTCCTACCTGACCTTTGATGTAGTGTACACCATACTGTTCAACGGCACGGCGGTAGAACTCATCAAAGAGTTTACCAGGAGTACGAACGTCAATGTAGAATACATAACAGTTTGTATCAGGATAGTGGTCGCGTGTGAGGATTGCGTGCTTTGCAGTATACATACAACAGATCTTAGAGCAGTACTCGTGACCCTTTGTAGAATCTGCAGAACAGCGTGAACCAACACACTGAACGAATACGATAGTCTTTGGCTCTTTTCCGTCTGAAGGGCGGAGAAGGTGTCCGTTTGTAGGACCAGAAGCGTTACAGAGACGTTCGAACTCAAGAGAAGAAACAACGTCCGGGCTCTGGCTGTAAGCGTATTCATCAAATTTTTCAAGAGAAATTGGATTGTAACCTGTTGCTACAATGATTGCACCATACTTCTCTGTAATAATTTCTTCTTTCTGATCAAACTTGATGGCACCTGCTGCACATGCTTTTTCACAGAATCCACAAACGTTATCTTTACCGTTTGCAAGTCCCTTCATGTGGAGACAGTATGTAGCATCAATGTTTGCTACCTTTGGAACAGCCTGGGCAAATGGAATATCAATTGCCTTGCGATTATTCAAACCAAGGTTAAAGCTGTTTGGAACCTTCTTGTTAGGACACTTTTCGATACAAGCACCACAACCTGTACACTTTGTTTCATCAACATAGCGTGGGTGACGTTTGATATCGATTTCGAAGTTTCCGATATATCCTGAAACTCTGCAAACTTCAGAAGCTGAAAGAATGCGGATGTTAGGATTCTGGCTTACTTCTGTCATCTTTGGAGTTACGATACAAGATGCACAGTCCAAAGTAGGGAAGGTTTTATCAAGCTTTGCCATCTTACCGCCGACAGTGTAGTCTTTTTCTACGATATCAACCGGGAAGCCGGCGTCTGCAATGTCGAGGGCAGCTGTAATTCCGGCAATACCACCACCAATTACCAAAGCGCGCTTTGTCATTGGAGTTTCACCTGCGATAAGAGGTGTGTCAAGGATTGTCTTTGCAATGGCAGCTTTACCAAGAGCAATGGCCTTTTCTGTAGCCTGCTCCATATCTTTCATTACCCATGAAGTCTGTTCACGGATATTTGCAACTTCAACTTTGAATGGGTTGAGACCGGCACGTTCTGCACATGAACGGAAGGTTTTTTCGTGCATACGTGGAGAACATGAACAAAGAACAACACCTGTAAGCTTGTCGTTCTTGATATGGTCTTCAATCATCTGCTGACCGGCAGAAGAACACATGTAAGTGTAGTGGGTTGAATAAACAACTCCGTCTACCTTTCCAAGTTCTTCTGCAACTTTTTCTACGTCTACTGTTCCGGCAATGTTAGTACCACAGTGACATACAAATACACCAATTCTTTCCATTTTCTATGTCACTCCTTATTTCTTGTACTTTCTGAATGCACTAACGATAGCCTGCTGAGGCATGTCGTCATCCAGATGCTCTGGAACCTGAACAGGGTCGAGACGGTGAGGACCGCGCTGACCTTCAACATATGCTCTAACACCGTCAATCAGCTTTGCAGGTTCTACCTGGCGTGGACAACGCTCAAGGCAGGCAAAGCAAGAAAGACATGCATAAATTGATTTAGACTGCAAAAGCGGCTCAATGTCGCCGTTTTCTACCATCTGTACAAACTGATGTGGATGATATTCCATAGCATCGTAGTTTGGACATGTAGCAGAACATTTACCGCAGACCATACATTTCTTAGGATTTACGCCGCTTTTAAGAAGGATAATTTCTTTTGCAAGTTCATTATTTTCCATAATTACTTAGCCTCCTTAAGACCGAGGGCTTCTGCAAGCAGCTCTGTAAAGTAAATTACATCGAGCTTTGAATCGCCCTTATTCTTAATAAGATTATAGCGGCAGAGAGGACATGAGGTTACAAGGAAATCAGCTCCCATATCTTCTGCATTTGAAAGAATCTTCTTAGTTCTGTTTTTTGGGATAGACTCATCTTCAAACATTGTGTAGGCACCGCAGCACTCATTTCTCTGAGCATAGATAACTGGAGTTGCACCGATTGCCTTGATAAAGTCTTCGATAAGCTGTGGATTTTCAGGATCATCCAGTTGAAGAACTTTGCCAGGTCTCAAAAGAAGACATCCGTAATAAGCACCAATTTTCTTGCCAGTGAAAGGCTTTTTAACTGCTGCCTTTACTTTGTCCCAGCCTACAACATCGCGCAGGATTTCGAGATAGTGAAGAACTCTTGCTTCACCATGATACTCAATTTCATCCTGCTTGAGATAATTGTTCACCTTGAAAGCTACTGCCTCGTCTGCTGCAACATCGTTATTAACCTGTTTAAGAACGTTGTAACATGCAGAACAGAGAGTAACCAAGTCATGTCCTGAATCTCGTGCATTTGCCAGTGCACGGACAGATGAAAGCTTTGATGCAATCTCGTCTTTTGCCATAGGGTATTCACCACCACAGCACTGCCATTCAGGAATTTCTTCAAGTGTGAATCCTAACGCTTCCGCAGACTTGCGCGCCCAGATATCAAGGTCAACTGCCTTATTCTTGAGCGTACAGCCTGGAAAATAAGAATATGTCATACTTGCTCCCTAAAATTTATGCTAAATTGATTGTTTTGGACAACTAAAAATTTTTTATCGCCCATTTCGCGCAATTTTCGCGATTATCCTTAAAGTATAATTCATTTTGAAAAAATTGTGAAGATATGAACTGTACAAAATTATAGAAGATTTTATGTATTTAGAGTTTTTCCAAGCTGACCGCAGGCTCCGCCAATTTCTCTTCCACGCTTAGTTCTTAAAGTTACATTTAAGCCTGCGTTTTGCAGTTGTTTTGTAAATTGATCGATTTCGTTTCTTGAAGGTTCTGTAAACGGCAGCGTCGAAACCGGATTCCACGGAATTAAATTAATATTTACATCAAGATCTCTGGCAAAAATAATCATATTTTGAGCGCTTTCTTTTGAAGTATTTTTGTTATGCAGTAGAGCAGCTTCTAAAGTTACTCTTTTTCCTGTTTTTTCTGTATAATATTTTATACTTTCTCTTAATTTTTCAAGATTATTTTCTTCAGATTTTGCAACAGGCATGAGTTCTTTTCTTAACTCCTCATCTGCTGTAGTGAGCGATACAGCAAGTCTGATATTCGGACCATTGTCTGCAAGATTATATATGCCCTTGACAATCCCGCAGGTTGATAATGTAATTCTTTTAGAAGAAAGTGCTCTTCCGTCTTTATTGCACAATATCTGAATTGCCTTTCTTATGTTTTCCAGATTCTGCATGGGTTCTCCCATTCCCATAAAAACAATGTTATCCAGAGTTCCGGCAATTTCTTCAAGATTTAAAAACTGTTCTACAATTTCTCCGGCGGTTAAATTTCTGGAAAGTCCAAGAGTACCAGTCTGGCAGAATGCACATTTCATTGCACAGCCTGCCTGGCAGCTTACACAGGCTGTTTTTCTATCTTCACGGTCAGTTAAAAGAACTGTTTCTACGCAGTTTCCATCAGAAAGGGTAATTTGTAACTTGATAGTTCCGTCTGAATCTTTTAATACGTTACTTACATTTGCAGATCGAATCTGGGCTTTTTGTTCAAGATTTTCCCGAAGCTCTTTAGAAAGATTTGTCATTAAAGAAAAATCTTTTACACCAGAAGAAATCCATTTAAAAATCTGTTTACCTCTGAAACTTTGATTAAGCTCAAGCTGTTCATTAATTTCCTGAGGCAGCAGATTTGAGAGAATAATTTTATTCATATAGAAATTTTATGCTCTTGTCAGTTTTTCATACATGTTTCTTACTGCAGGATTTCTGTTATCAACTTTTATAAAATTTTCCAAAAGTTTTACAGCATCATTTTTCCTGTTCATAAGAATATAGCAGTCTGCAAGATCCATGTATAGACGAGGATTTCTTGAATCGTTTTTAATTAGATTTTCGAATCTTCTGGATGCATCTTCGTAATTTCCTTCGCCTTTACAGATGAGGGCAAGTCCGATTGCAGCATAAATATCAAAATCAATTTCAAGAGCTTTATTGTAATATTCTTTTGCTTCCTTGTAATTTCCTGTTGTGCGGTAAGCATCTCCGGCTCGTGTTAGAATAACTATATTTTTTGGATCTAGAGAAAGAATTTTATTCCAGTATTCAATTGATTTATACTGCTGATTCATTCCGCGATAACAGTCTGCAAGTCCAAATAATGCATAGAAATTATCTGGTTCTTTTTCAAGTGCTTTTTCGAAGAATTTTGTACCTTCATTAAATGTCTTTAATTTTCGGTGACAGTTTCCTATTGCTGTAAGAACTCTGATATCTACATTTTCAATTGTATTTTCGTAAATCTTCTTCCAGTAATATAATGCTTCTTTATATTCTTTAAAATCGTAATTTAAATGACCTAAACCAATAAGTGCATAGGCGTTATTATTTTCCATTTCAAGAACTTTTAAGTACAATTCTTTTGATTTTTTATAATCATGAATTTTTCTGTAAGCATCTGCAACTCTTGTAATTACAGTAATGTTTTTATCATCATGAATTAAATATTGCTGCCAGATTTCAATTGCTTTTGCATACTGATTCTGCGATTTATAACAATCTGCTAAACCAAAAAGTGCATAATTGTTTGCAGGATAGTATTCGAGGCAACGACGGTAATAAGATGCAGCTTCAAAGAAATGATTTTGTTTTCTTTCTGTGTCTCCAAGTCCAACAAGCGCATAGTTGTTGTTGTCTTCGATTTTTAATATTTCTTCAAATTGCTGTTTAGCTTCGGCCGTTTTGTCATCTTTTAATAACTGATAACCTTTCTTAGATAATTCAGAAATTTTGTTTACAGTTTCAATAGGTGTGTTTGTGTTTGCTTCTGCTTCAAATTTTTCCGGTATAAAAAAATCTGTTTCTTGATTCAATTCTTCCATAAATTTTTAACTCCAGTCTTTTTTACAATGAGGATTTTTCAAAAGTTAATGACTTTTGAAACTGGCTTCAATGTTTTCAGCGATTTTTTTTGAAACTCCCTATTCATTTATTAAATTCTCAATTACCTTAGCAATATTTTCGTATATAGGTTCAGTACCACGGTTATTATGCGCAAGGTAATAAACCTTCAGAGCTTTCAAGCTTTGGTTTTTTTCCATATAGTAATTTCCGACTCTAGTCAGACCATCAGAATATCCGGTTGTAATGAATATTCGTCGTGCATCTTCAATATTGCCGTTGTTGAACATTGCGTTAGCTTTTCGATTTAGAATTACTTTCTGCTCAGAAGACAGACCAGCCACCGGATTATCTGTTACTTTGATAAATCCTTCTGGAATCTGATTTTCCTGAACTGCTTTAGTAAATTTTTCTTCTAAAGTTTTTCGTTTGTTCATTTATATTACTTTTCCTTTTAAATATTAACACGGATATGAATAAAAGTCCACAATTGAACGTCCATAAATTCTTCTGTCTGTTAAAATTAAATTTCCTACTTTTTCGGGCATAAAATGCTCTTCCGGGCGATGAACCATTATTTTTCCTTCTGGATTCAGAAGTTTATTTTGATCTGCCTGAAGCACAAGCTGCTCATGAAATTTGTAAGGGAAGGGCGGATCAAAAAATATGTAATCAAATGATCTTTTACAGCGTTTGATGAAATATTCAACGGGCATAAAATGACATTTGATTTTTACATTACAGTCCTGTTCTGTTATCAAAACATTCTGTAAAACTGTCTGAACTTTTATTTTATCCTTTTCACAAAGTTCCACATCTGTGGCTCCCCGTGAAACGGCTTCAATAGCAATTGTTCCTGAACCTGAAAATAAATCGAGCCAGGACTTTCCTGTTAAATCTCCAAGAATAGAAAAAACTGATTCTCTCATTCTGTCCATTGCCGGTCTTATAACTCCGTCCGGACATTTTATGATTCGACCTTTAAGTGTTCCGCCTGTAATTCTCATATATTTTTTCTGCCTTATTGTTTTGCATTATTCAAAAGCCAATAGGTTTTATCATAATTTAAGTTTTTATTTTGTTTAGCATAATCGTAAGCTGTATAACCTTCAGAAGAACGTAGCGTTGGAATACTATTGTGATCAATTAAAAGCTGAATTAATTTTGTAGAGGTTCCATAAAGGCAGGCATACATTAATGGAGTCTTGCCTTCGTAGAACGAATTAAGTGGAACAGAAAGTTTTAAAAATTCATTTATCTTAGATATCTGAACATATTCCGAATCGTGATTATCAGAAAGTAAAAGTGTTAATGATTTTATAACTTCTTTATCTGCACTCTGATAAAAGCTTAAAAGCTTTTTTAATACTTCCGGATTTTTATTAAATGATGATGCAATGCTTAAAGCTGAAGAATCAAACATATTTTTTGTTTTAACATCTGCGCCGGCATCTATGAGAAGATTAACGCATTGAATTCCTTCCTGATAGCGGACTGCGTACATTAATGCTGTCCAGCCATCTTTGTCTTTAGCATTTACATTTGCTCCAGCTTTTATAAGTTTTGTAACTTTCCAGTCATTTCCTTCCTGAGCTGCTTTCATAAGAAGTGTTCTTCCTGAAAAATCAGTTTCGTCAGGATCTGTAATTTCATCATCTATAACAGTAATCTGTTCTGTAATTAAAGGTTCCTCGGGAACCATATAATCCTGAAGATATTCTTTAGAATAGCGTTCTATGTCAGCTTTACTTGCGCTTTCAAGAGCTTTTTGAATCTCCTGCTGAACAGCTGATTCCTGTTCTTCCTTTTGCTTTATTTCTTCAGCAAGTCTTTCCTGTTCTTCAATTTCTTTTTGTCTTTGAATTTCTTCTTCTGTCGGTCCTTCAGGAATTTCCGGAATTTCTTCGGTTAACTGAATTTCTGAAGTTTTTGAAGTTTCAGCTTCTGTAGTTTTTTCTTCTGAATCAAGGGAATTAGAATCAATCGGAAGATTATAGGCTATTTTTTTTGACCCGTAATAATCATCAATTATTTCCTGGCTGACTTCTGTAATTAATAATTTCTTTTTTTCTGCTTTTGCTAAATTATCTTTTTCTTGAGAAGTATTTACAGATTTAATGACACGTTTGAATTTTATTTCTGTTTTATCATAATCTTTTAAGTTATTTATAACGCTTGAATAAATAATAAGTGTAAGGTTTTCTGTTACATCCGAAGTAAGTATAAAAGATATTTCTCCCTTGAAAGTCTGTTTTTTTAATGCATTTTCAGATATAAGCCGTTCCTGATCCTGTGCAATAATATTATAAATATATGCACCTTTTTTTTCATTGTCAGTTTTTTTATCATATAAAATTGCAGAAAGGATTCCTGCATCTTTTGCAACTTTACCTTCAAAATAAAAAATTATTTTATCGCCTGACTGCGGCATGTCATCTTTTATAAGTTTTGTAAAATTTAATTCAGCCGTAAGTTTTCTTGATTCTTTATCATATCTGAAACTTGCTTTTGTTTCCGAATCAGAAAGATCAATTTCATAGATTCTTGGATGAATGTATTTAGTAACTGTTGTGTCTTTATCAGTTTTTGCAGATAAGGACTGCGCTAAAAATATAAGTACAAATAAAATATAATTTACTCTTTTTTTATTCATCATAATTATATAGTATAATTGACTTTTTTATGAATTTCTACTAAATTTTACGCTATCCTTGGAAATCCTTTCAGGATTTTCCTTTGTCCATAAGGAGGAATGATTTTTCTTTGCAGAATATTTTTCTGTAGTAAGTGAAAAATCATTTTACAGTTGAATATCGTTGATAGGAGATTGTATTACATTTCCTCCTAAATTTGCCATTTGAAAATGGCTGAATCAGGAGATACTTATGAAAAAGTATGAACTTATGACTATTTATCCGCTTGATGATGAAAAGTCAAAAAAGGGTTCTGAAGACGTAAAAGGAACTCTTTCAAAGTTCGGCGCAGAAGTAACTGAAGAAAAACAGTTCGGCGACCGAGAGCTTACCTACGAAATCAAAAAAGCAAAGAGAGGAAGATTCGTTCTTTATACTCTCAAAATGAATCCTTCAAAGATTGTAGATATTCAGAAAGAATTCAAAATCAACATGAACTTGCTTAAATATCAGTTTGTAAAACTTGATGAAAAGGCATAATCGGGGCTTTTATGACGGATTTAAATCACGTAGTTCTTATCGGACGGCTTACACAGGATCTTGGTACTGATGAAAGAAGTTTCGGATATGTTGGAAACGGTCAGGCAAGAGCAAATGTGAGCATTGCTGTCAACAGAAGTAAAAAAAACGGTGACCAGTGGGTTGAAGAAGTAAACTTTTTCAATGTAACAATCTGGGGAAAAACCGCAGAAAACCTTAAGCCTTATCTTACTAAGGGAAAACAGATTTGTGTTGAAGGTCATTTGAAACAGGATAGATGGGAAAAAGACGGACAGAAACAGAGCCGTATTTCCATTGTTGCTGATTCAGTTCAATTACTTGGTGGAAGAAACGAAGGTTCTTCTTCAGGTTCAGCACAGACTTCATTCCATCCGGTAAATCAGGGACAGCCATCTGGCGGATTTAATGATTCATTCGGAGATACAGGAAGTGATTTCCCGGAAGATATTCCATTTTAATTTTATATTGAGGTAAAATATGTCAGAAGAAACAAAGGTAGAAGAAAAACAGCCACAGACAATGCCTGATGCAACAGCATCTGAAGGTAGAGAAGATGACCGCGACGGAAGAGCAAAAGGAAAAACTTTCTTCCGCAAGAAGGTTTGCCGTTTCTGTGCAAATAAGACAAAAATCGATTACAAAGATGCAGATGCATTACGCCGCTATATGACAGAGCGCGGAAAAATTCTTCCACGCCGCATTACTGGAACTTGTGCAAAGCATCAGAGAGAAGTTGCAAAGGCTATTAAGAGAGCTCGCGCAATCAGTTTGCTTCCATACGTAGCAGATTAAGTCTATAATTGCTGAATCCAGAGGCAAGCTGTGCTTGCCGACTGTGCAATTTTCTTAAATTAATTTTATGTGGCTCATACTCCGAGCCGCAAAGTATCCGTAAAATACGGAAAAAAATATCAGGAGCTTGAACAAATGAAAGTTATTTTAAACGTAGACATTAGAACATTAGGCGAAGAAGGAGATGTTAAAAACGTTGCAAATGGTTATGCACGTAACTTCCTTCTTCCTCGTAATCTTGCTGTACCTTATAATGCTGCAACTGTAGCACTTTTTGAAGGTCGTAAGGCAGAAATTGAAGCACGCAAAGAGCAGAAAAGAAAGGATTCTGCAAGCCTTAAAGAAAAGCTTGAAGGAACATCTATTGAACTTAATATGCCGGCAGCTGCAAATGGAAAACTTTATGCTGCTGTTACTTCAAACATCATTGCTGAACAGCTTAACAAACTTGGATTTGATATTGAACGTAAGAAGATTGAAATTCCAGGTTCAACTGTAAAATCTGTAGGTTCATTCAAAGCTACAGTTAAACTTTACGAAGCTCAGACTGCAGAAATTCACGTTACTGTAAAAGCACAGGTTGTTGAAGAAAAAGCAGAAAAAACTGCTAAAGCTCCAAAGGCTGAAAAAGCAGAAAAGCCTGCAGAAACTGCTCCAAAAGCAGAAGAAACAGCTTTAGAAAACGCTGCAGAGTAATCTGCAGGCTTTCTTTTAAAAAAAAGGGTCGGTATATTTCCGACCTTTTTTTATCTTATAAGAGGTGTATATGGATAGTGCATTAAAAGATAAAGTTCCGCCAAACGACATTGAATCTGAACAGGCAGTCTTAGGTGGTCTTCTTTTAAACTGGAGTGCAATGTCTGAAGTAAGTTCAATTTTACGTGCAGACAGATTCTATTCACTTCAGCATCAATTAATCTATAATGCACTCTTAACCCTTCATATAAAAAATATAACAGGAGATGTTCTTTCTGTTATTAAGCAGCTGGAAGCTGAAGATAAAATTGAACAGGCCGGCGGTAAGGCTTATATATCTTCGCTTACAGATATTGTTCCAACGGCTGCAAATATTGATTATTACGTAAATATAGTTTTAGATCGTGCTTCGCGTCGAGATTTAATAAAAGTAAGCGGAGAAGTTAAAGCTTCTTCTTTTGATTTGGGACGCGAAAGTACAAGCATATTAGACGAAGCTGAACAGAAAATTTTTGCATTGGCTGAAAAAAATGAAACTTCGGAAATAATCGATGCAAAAAAATTAATGATTAAGGAAATTGAGCTTGTAGAAGCAAGATATAATACAAAAGATCAGTTTACTGGAATTCCTTCGGGCTTTGGACGCCTTGATAATTATACTTCGGGTTTTCAGAATTCCGAACTTATTATTATTGGTGCCAGACCTTCAATTGGTAAAACAGCACTTGCTCTTTCTATGATTCAGAATATTGCCTTAAGACAGTCTATCCCCTGCGGATTCTTTTCTCTGGAAATGCCTTATGAGTCAATCGGTATGCGTCTTTTGGCTCAGGAAGCCAGAGTTCCAATGCATAAAATTCGTTCCGGAATGCTAAAAAATATTGAAGTTACAAAAATACAGGAAGCTGCCGGAAGATGGTTTGAAGCACCGTTATACACTGTAGATACTCCGAATATGAGGCTTCTTGAGCTTAGAGCTGTTGCCAGAAGAATGGTAAAAAATCACGGTGTAAAAATTATTTTTATTGACTATATCGGTCTTATTACAACAGAAGATACCTCGCGTCCTACTTACGATCAGGTTTCTGAAATTTCTAAATCTCTAAAAGCTCTGGCTCGTGAACTGGAAATTCCTATTGTTGCACTTTGTCAGGTTTCGCGAGATGCAGAAGGTGAAGAACCAAACCTTGCTCAGCTTAGAGGTTCAGGCTCTATTGAACAGGATGCTGATGTTGTAATGTTCCTCCACAGAAACCGTCTTAAAGAAGAAGTCGCTGCACAGGAAGCAAAAATTATTCTTGCTAAACAGCGAAACGGTGCTTGTGGTGATATAGACATTATGTTCATTCCGCTTTTAAGCTCATTCGAAAATAAAGCAGAAGAATAATCAAAAAAAATGGCGTGCCGCCATTTTTTTTGATTGACGCATTTTTTTGCTACGCAAAAAAAGTGCTGGTATTAAAAAGATGCTGCGAACGATATTTTTTCATTGACGCATTTTTGCTTCGCAAAAAAAGTGCTCGAATTTTATATTTTATTTTTCAGAAACATCACTTAAATCAGATTTAGAAAGAAGTTTTAAAGTTCCTTTTGAGTCTGTAATTACAATTCCAGAACCTGTTACAGTAATTGGAGTACAACTTTTAACTTCAATCGAAGATTTTAATTTAAGAGAAAGATCACTACCAAATTTTCCGAGCTTGAATTTTCCGTTTTCTTCAATTACGCAGTAATATTCACTTCCGTCCTGCACTAAAACTGAATCTGCGGCAATATTCTGCTCACTCTGAGAAACAATTTCCATTTTATCACTGTCTATTAAGACCAGATTAATGCTTCCGTTGCCGGAATTTTCACCAGCAATAGCAAGGTAATTTTCGCCTTCCTTAAAAATTGTTCTGTCTCGAATAACAGTTACAGGAGAATTCTTTATAATTTCACCATTTGTAGTATTGAATTTTACAAGACGAGAAAGCATTGCTTTTTCATCTGTAAGAACAATACCGAATTCAGCAGGCATTTTTGCCTGTTCAGCCTCTTTTTTCTGAACAGAATCCTGATCTTTTGCAATTTCTTTTCTTTCGCTTTGAGCTTCCTCAGACTTTTGATCAGCACGGTTTTGTGATTCATCAGCCTTGCTCTGAGCTTCTTCTGCTTTTTTCTGCTGTTCATCCTGTTTTTGCTGCTGATTATCAGCATCCTGCTTTGCCTGATCAGCTTCTTTTTGATCGTTTTCTGCCTGAGCAGCAGCTTCTTCTGCTTCTTTTTGAGCTTCTTTATCCTGAGGGTTCTGTTCTGCAGCCTTTTGTTTTTCTTCAGCTTCTTTCTTAGAATCATCTGCTTTCTTTTGAGCGTCGTCTGCTTTTTTCTGAGCGTCCTGAGTTTTAGCTTTTTCGTCTTCCAGTTTCTTTTTTTCTTCATCTGCAGTTTTCTGAGCTTTATCTGCTTTTTGCTGAGCTTCATCAGCTTCGCGCTCTTTTATATCTACCATTTCCTTTCGGCTATCTATGTTTTTATCATCATCTTCTTTCATAGATTCAACAACTTTTTTGTCGCTTATAACCGAAGTATCTACAGTAGATAAGCCTCCATTTTCTATATCGTAAAGCGGAATAACAATTTGTGATTTTCCCGGCCAGTCTTTGTAATTAATAGAAAGTCCGCAGTTTTCTGAAGAAAGATTTTTTGTAACTACATCTTTATATTTTCCTTGAAAATCAGAAAGTTTTCCTCTGTATACTGCATTGTAAACTGTAATAAAAACTGCCAGAGTATCAGCATCAGAAGTAGAATATCCATAAGCAGAAGAAAGATATGAAGAAATAATTCTTCTTAAGTTTGTTATATGATCTACAGTTGCATCCGAACCTATGAACAAAATATCAGCATCGAGTTTATCTTTCTGATTTGCATCTACTGCATGAATTACATAGTATTTTGACTGTGAGCCGGCTTTTGTTGAAGAACCAGTAGATTTTGCAACAATATTTCCTAAATCTTTACCTATTCCCCTGATTGCTTCTGCAGAATCTATTACTTTATGAGGGCCTGTGTAATTTATAAATTCAATTGTTTCGTTTTTAACGCCTTCAAGTTCTGGTTTATTTACTTCCAGTGCAAAAAGTGAAGTGCACATTGTTAATGTTAATGCAATAAAAATCTTTTTTTTCATAATTACTCCAGTTAAAAAATTATAACACAGGTTCTTCTTATAAACAAATTATATTTACAGGTCTAAGTCCGAAATCTGCTGGAAAATTTTTCTTGCATAGGTTCTTGTCTGCGAATTATATGAGGGAAATAAGAATTTCTTTAGTATGTCTTTTCCTATTGAATTGTATGCAGGTTTTCCCATAAAACTGCAGATTGAATAAACTGCATCGCAAATCTGGTTTATAAGTGCAGTTGCTTTGTAATCTGTTTTGGAAGCAAGAATTTCAAGAGAATTAAGGATTTTTCTTTCCGGATCATAGCCGCATTCTTTTATTCCTTCCAGAAGAATGGAAATGTATGTAGTGTTCGTTGATTTTTCCAGTAGTTTTGCAATATATTCTGCTGCTTCATCTGTGTGAAGAAGTGTTAATTGTCTTAGAATTGATGCAAATCCCTTTGTGTCTGTTTCAAAAATAGATTTTTCTTTTCTTGTTCCAAAATCTGTGGTTGTAAGGCTTTTGTAATAAGCATTAATTGCTGAATAAACATTTGAAGCTATCTGTACTTCGCGTCCATTTTTTAATCCGTTTTTATCAGAGTCGTTCAATTCTTTTATTATTTTTTCGCTGGAAACTGATGAATCAAAGCCTGACGCATAAACTATTTCATATTCGGAAGGTGAAACTGTATAAAAAGCTGAGTAATCAGTTTTTTCAAATAAAGATTCACAAGGATAAAATATTTTATAGGCTTTTATGCTCCAGTTTTTTTCGCAAAAAATCATATAACCTTCCGGAATTAAAAAAACATTTGTATAATTTGAATTAAAATTTTCCGGCATTTTTGCTTCCCATTTTTTATTTCCGTCTTTTGAAAATAAAAAAGCCATTTTGTCGTTAAAGATAAAAATTCCTGAATCTGAATAATCTGCGTGAAAAATATTTGAAACAGGAATTTCAAATGAGGAAATAATATTTCCGGTTGTTATGTCTATATTATAAGCTTTATTAAAATTGCCGGAAGCTTCAAAAAGTATAATTTCGTTTTTATTTTTTGAAACACAGAATTTTCTTTCAGTTGATTTTGTCGGTAAAACCCATTTATTAACTGCTTTTGATTCTTCATCTAAACCAAGAAGTCCCAGGCTTCCGTCTGAAAAATACAGAACAATTCCGTTTGAACAGCTTTCTGCTTCTGTAATTATTCCAGAAAATGTGATTTTTTCCAGAGCTTCTCCAAACGGAGATAGCCTTATTCCAAAGGTTTTACCTTCTTTTTGTCCGCAGAATATAAGAATTGTCCCGTCCGGAAACTCCTGAGAAGATAAATTCTGTTGAACAGTTGCACTATAACTCCATCTTAGATTTCCGTTTTTTGTGTAGCATAAAACCTGGTCAGAAAGAAAAACAAAAAATCTTCCGTCGCGGCCATTAAGAGGTTTTTGAATAAGAGGTGAGGCTATTGTTTTTTCCCAGATAATGTTTCCGCTTGGATTTATCATTTTTATTTTAGAAGATTGATTATCAGTGAGCAGAATAAAATCTTTTTCTAAAGGATAGATATCTGTATTTTTAGCTCGTCCTGTTTTCTTTTCCCATAAGAGATTTCCTGTGCTGGAAAAAGCACAAATTGTTCTTGCATCTGTCTGAAGGCAAAACCCGTAAGATGTTATGCATTCCGAAGAATTAACGTTTCCAGAGAGCACCGAAGACCAGGATGTGTTTTGAGAGGATAATTGTTCCTGAGAATATAAAAAAATACTAGAAAAAATATAAAGATGTATAAAAAAATAAACTTTAAACAGGTATTTTATATTTTTTTTCAATTTTTAATCCCCGTTTTCTGATTTTTGCTCCAGAATTAAAAGACTTTCTATATGCGAAGTATTTGGATAAAAATCGCAGAGATAAGTTTTTTTAATTATATATCCATTTTCTAAAAGCTTTTTGCAGTCTCTTGCCTGAGTAGCCGGATTGCACGAAAGATAGGCAATTTGTTTTATTTTTGCCTTGCATAGATAATTTAACACTTCTTTTTCCATTCCCAAACGGGGAGGATCAACTACGCAGGCATCTATTTTTCCTTCGGAATTTGAGCAGTTTTCTACCCAGTTTTTTCCGCTTAAACCATAGCTTACATGATTTATTCCGCTCATATTTTTTTCTGCATAGACTAAAGCGTCGCGGTTATGTTCTACAAGAAGAACTTTATTGAATTTTTTTGCAAGAAATACAGAAATAGAACCGCAGCCACTGTACATATCTAAAACTGTTTCTCCCGAATGCAGATTTTCTATAATTAAATTAATGACTTTTTCAAAAACATTGAGGTTTGATTGAAAAAATCCCCGTGCATCAAAAGAAAGGTCTTTATCTCCAAGTCTTAATGTAACGCAGTTAGTTTCGTTTTGAACAGTTCCTGCAAAATAATTGTTAGATTTTAAGTTCAGCTTCTTTTTTTTATTTCCGATTATCCGCTGAGATGTTTTATTTGAAAATTCTTCTTTTTGTTCTTCTATTATTACTTTTTTTTCAGATATTATTCTTTCAGAACCAAAAATATGAATTCTTCCCTTGGGGCGTTCTGTAAATGCGGTAGATTTTAAATAGTCATTTACAGCTTTTTCGGCACAAAGACATTCATCAATTTGAATAGTTTCGTTAGATTCTCTTTTGCAAAGGCCTCCGTTATTAAGCTGGAAACGGCAGCGGTAGTTAAAATCATTTCCTTCTGCTATTTCAATATTTCCACCATTTCCGTCTTTGCCGAGTTCTATTTTATTCTGCAGAAAAACTTCATAAAGCATCTCCATTCGTAGTTTTTTCTGCATGGAACTTTCTATATGCATCATATTACAGCCACCGCATTCTTCGTAATATTTGCATGGCGGAGTAATTCGCGAAGGTGATGGCTTTAAAATTTTAATTATTTTAGCTTCATCCCAGTCGTTTTTGGATTTGACTATTTCTATTTCTAATTGTTCTCCGGGAATTGCATATGGAATAAAAACTGATTTTCCGTTAATTTTTGCAAAGGATTTTCCCCCAAAAACGATTTTATCTGTTATAATAGTCATGAAGAAAATACTATCATATTTTATTTGGAGTTTCTATGCAGTTAAAAAGTTTTTTTATGAAGATGACAGACGGCAATGAATTATGGATTAACAGATGGGTACCTGATTCTGATACAGAAATCAAAGGCGTAATTCAGCTGCATCATGGACTGGCAGAACACTCTTTGCGTTATGACAGACTTGGAAGTATTCTTGCTGAACACGGTTATGTTTTAAATGCTCATGATATGAGAGGTCATGGTCAGACTGGTGCAAATGCCAAGAAAAATAATAAAGGTAGAATGGGGCGTCTTGCAGAGAAAAAAGGTTTTGACCGTGCTGTAGAAGATCTGGATGAAATGATTGAAAACCTTAAAAAAGAATTTCCGGGGAAAAAAGTCATTTTATTAGGTCATTCTTTTGGATCCTTTGTTTCTCAAGGTTATATTGAAAAATATGGAAAAAGAATTGACGGAGTAATTTTGAGCGGAACTGCAGGGCCTCAAAAAGCTCTTGTAGGCTTTGGTAATATTTTTGCTCATATTCTGTGCTGCTTTTTTGGTCCTAATTCTGTTCTTAAACTTTTATATAAACTTTCTTTTGGCGGATATAATAAAAGAATTGAACATCCTATTTCGGATTTTTCCTGGCTTTCAAAAAATCAGACAAATATTTCTATGTACGAAAGTGATGACTGGTGTGGAATTCCATTAACAACTTCGTTCTATGTTGATATGACCGGCGGTCTTAAAAAAATACACAGAAATTCAAATATGAAAAAAATTCCCCGGGAGCTTCCGCTTTTATGCATTTATGGAGAAGAAGATCCTGTAGGCGGTTATGGTAAAACTGTAAATAAACTGATGGATATTTACAAAAAGAACGGATTAAAGGATATTCAGGTAAAATCTTATAAGGATGACAGGCATGAAATCCTGAATGAAGACGATAAAGAAACTGTTGAGAATGATATTTTAAACTGGCTGGATAGTAAAATTAAATAAGTTCTTGACTTGATTTGTTTTTTTTAATTATATTTATCAAATGCTGATTAGATATGGTACAGACGACGCTGGAAGGCTTGTAAAAAAAGCTGTCGTATATACAAAGAATGAACATCTGATATCTAATAATGATATTGATCCTGATGCATTACAGATTATTACACGACTCAATGATTTTGGATTTACAGCATACATTGTAGGTGGTGCAGTCAGGGATTTAATTGTAGGCAACAAGCCTAAAGATTTTGATATTGTTACAGAAGCAACTCCTTCAAGAATAAAAAAAATATTCAGAAATTCAAGAATAATCGGAAGAAGATTCAAGCTTGTTCATGTGGTCTTCGGTTCTAAAATTTTTGAAGTCAGTACATTTCGTTCAAATGCCGATGGTTCTGTAGGAAATGATTTTGGAAGTATAGAAGAAGATGTTTTGCGTCGTGATTTTACAATGAACGCACTTTATTATGATCCTAATCAGAATCAGATAATAGATTATGTCGGCGGCTTCCGAGACATTAAAAAACGTATTTTAAGGCCGGTAATTTCAATTGACAGAATATTTGAAGAAGATCCTGTTCGCATGCTGCGTGCCATAAAATATTCTGCAACGACCCATGCAAAAATGTCTCATGTATTAAGGCATAAAATCAGGGCTTCGGCTTCGCTTTTATCTCAGGTTTCGCCTTCGCGTCTTACAGAAGAATTGTTAAAAATTTTGAACAGTCCTTTTGCTATGGAAATAGTTAGTGAAGCCATAGATACAGATCTGTATATATATTTGCAGCCTTCTGCAACCTCTATGATTTACGATAACCGTGAATTTGAAAAAAAATATCTGGAAAGCATGAAGCTTTTAGGAGATTTGAACAAATCTAACCCTGACGAAAGACTTGGAAAAAAGCTTGTATATTTTATCAGGGATTTTGCACAGACTCTTACAAACTGGCCTGAGGAAGTTCTTCAAAAAACTTCATATACAGAGCTTTATTCAAAAACCTGGACGGAATGCAGAAATTTTGTTTTACCAATGAACCCAATGCGTCGTGAACTGGAATTTGCTGTCCGACAGATTTTATTTGATTTTGGTGTAAGAACCCAGAAAAATCAGAAGAAAAAATCTATTATTCAGAATGCTTCCAAAGCTTCTTCATCAAAAGCGACTACGGGACTCGGCCGGCTTTGATATTTTATCAATTACAATACTGACTTCCTCAATTAGAATTCCTGTAAAGGATTCAATTTTGTCTATTATGTATTGCTGCAGTTTATGAACCTTTCCTGTAAGCTGAGTTCCAAATGGTACATCTATCATTACAATAAGACGGTAGCCACGTGAGTCAGTTTTTATTGTTATTTTTTTAATTTTTACATCCGGATCACATTCGTTAACACAGTGCATTACCATCTGGGTTAGTGCTGCTTCCGAAATTTCTATGCGGCCTTTTTTAGAAAATTCCGGCTGAACAATGGATTTTTCAATCATTTTTCCATCGGGATTTTTCTTTTTATTAAAAAGCTTATTTTTGCTGAAGAAATCCCGCATAGAATCGCTGAAAATCTGCGGATAATTCTTTTTTACTTCGATTGAAGGAACAGGAATAACATGTTTTCCTTCAATCTGACGAGATTTTACTGCTTTTTCTATTTCTTCCTGTGTGGCAATATCTTCTATGTGAATTATTTTTTGTGGCTGAGGAAGCTGAAGACGCATTGCAATCTTCATAACCATTTTTTCTGAAGTTCCCAGAATGAGAATTTTCTTTATGTGAGTTTTTCTAAGAATTTTTGCTACAGAATCGCGGTGTTCCTTATCATCAAACAAAGCAACACGAACCGCGCCCATATAAGTCTTTTCTCGTTTTGCTGAACGGCCAGCTACAATTTTGTCATCCTGAATTAAAAGGCCATCGTCAATAATTGCGTGAATTCCATATTCTTCTGCAAGAAGTTTTGAACGGAACGATTTTCCTGTTCCGCTTTCTCCTACAAGCGCGTAAACCTGATTATGTTGAAAAAGCTGGAGAAATTTTTCTAGTCTGGAATCCATATTTTTATTATAATTCAAGATTTAAAGTTTTTAAAGAAAAATTGCATTCTTCAAGAAAACTTATAAAATCTGGCGCGGGTTTACATGAAATTTCCGGAGGAAGATTCAGCGGATTATCCGGAATTTCAAGTTTTTCTGCATGAAGATAAAAATTTCTTTTTAGTGAACTGATTTTTTTAGCTCCATATCGTTCATCGCCTAAAAGAGGAATTTTATGCAGCTGTGATTGAATCCTGATTTGATGTTTTCTTCCTGTAAAAATTGAAAATCTGATTAATGTAAGGTCTAAAACAGAGTTTTTATCTTTTGAATTTATAAATTTTCCGTAAGAAAGCGGCATTGCAATTGTTTTTGCATTTTGAGGAATTTCATCTTCCCAGCTTTGAGTTTCTGTTAATTTTCCTTCTGAAATTCCAATATATTTCTTTTTTATTGAATGATTTTGAATTTCTTTTGTAAACCATCTGGCTCCATCTATGGTTTTAGAAAAAGCTATCAGGCCTGTAGTCTGTTTATCAAGTCTGTGAAGTGGTCCTGGAGTAAAGGAAAGTGAGTCACGAATATCTTTTTTTAAATAATCATTTACCATTTGTGTAAGATTATTTTTGCCGTCATGCACGCATATGTTATAAGGCTTGTTCAGAATTAAAATATGTTCGTTTTCAAAAACAATTATATTTTTAATATCTAAATTTGCTTTATTTTGTGAATTATTTGTTTTCTTTTCTAATGGACTTGTTATATTCTGCGCTTCTGTTTTTTCAATAAGAAATTCTGCAATAGATATTTTATCATTTTTTTTAAGATGATATGCAGCATCTGTCTTTTTGTCGTTTACTTTTATTAAATTTTTTCTGATTCCGCTGTAAATCTGGGGAAGTGTAAGTTCTTTTGCAAATATTCTTATTACCCGGTCAAGCCTGCGGTTCTCGTCATCCTGGCCTGCGTAAAAATCACAGAAATTCATGCATTAATGATAATAAAATTTTTAAACTATGTCTAATATTGTAAAATTCGCTGATAGATGGTAAAATTGAGTATTAAGGTTTTAAAAATATGTTGCCAACACTAAAAGAGCAGATAATTGGACTATTAAGAAATTCAATTTTTCTTTCTGTAATATTCAGCTGGTTCGGTGCGCAATTTATAAAAACTGCTATAAATCTTATTTATGGTAAAATTCATTCTTTTTATGATTTAATTGCTAATATGCTCTGGAAAACGGGAGGAATGCCTTCCAGTCATTCGGCTCTGGTTACTTCCATGTGTACAACAATAGGTTTTAAAAACGGTTTTAATTCTGATATTTTTGTTCTGGCGCTTTGCTTTTGCGGAGTTGTTATTAGAGACGCTTTTGGAGTCAGGTTTTCCAGCGGAAAACAGGTTCAAAATTTAAATTCCTTAGGAAAGGAATTGGTAGAAAAGAAAATAATAGGAGAATACAAACCTTTAAAAGAAGTTAATGGACATACACCGATAGAAGTTTTATGCGGCTGCATAATGGGCTTTTTTGTTGGCCTTTCATTTTCTATCCTGTAGTTGTAATTTTTTTATGAAATTATTTTTCAAAGTTGCTGCACCAGTTATTTTTTTACTTTCAATTTTACTCATTTTTTCATCTCGGACTATGCCTCAGGGAAAATTATGGGAAGAATATTCAGTCTTATATGTTCCGGCTAAAACTTCAGATTCTCTTGTAATTCAGGTATTTAATGAATGCGGAATTAAAAATTATGTTTCTCTTTCAAATCAATATCTTCCGGTTTCTTTAACTCCTTCTTCTTTAGAAATTTCTATGTTTAATTTAAATAAAGATGATTCTGCGTATTCATATTATAAAAACCGCGAAGCTTATTTTTTTGATAAATCAAAGAATTTCAGACTTTATTATATTCCAAAATCTCAGCAGGAAAAAATTCCTCAATGTACATATCTTTTAGAACAGAATAATATTAGCTGCGGAACTGATTCTCAGACTTCTTATCCGTATATTATTTTAATTATCCTGTGCATTGCTGTTTTATGCCTGATTTTATTTGCAAAACGTAAAATTTTATTTGCGTTTTCTGCTGCAGCACCATTTTTATTTTTTGTATATAATCCATTTTTTCCGGTCGCTCTTTCTTCCGTTTTAATTCTTTTAATCTGCTTTTATATTGCAAAATTATGGAATAGAGAAGGCTGTTTTATAACTCTAACTCATCAGTATCATCTTTTTACATTGCTTGTACTGGCATTTGTAACAGCTTTTTCCTGCGGATTTAAAGTTGGAATTATGAGTCTTTTACTTCTTGTAAGTGAGGCTTCGTATTTTTATACATATTACAGCATTGAAAGCTTTTTAAGAAATAAGAGACTGTTTGTTCCTGTCCTTATTAAACCTGCTCGATTAATTTCTCTTAAAGACAATAAAATAAAATATTCATTTTTATCTTTATCTGCCTGTTCAATTTTTGTAGTTGCTGTATTTTTTCTTTCTTCTGCTTCTTCTGTCAGTTCAAATTTTTCTAAGGTTTTGCTTCCTTCAAATTCTTCTGCCGATGAAAAATTAGTTCAGTTTGAAGATTATTATAACTGGATGTGGAATATTAAATCTTATCCATACCGTTCTTTAAATTCTCAGAATGATAGAAATGATATTATAGAATTTCCGACATATTCAGAAGATAATGGAAAAATATATGAATCTAAACAGATAATGGTTTACAACCAGAGCTTTAAGGATTCTGTTTATGAGCAGATAGATGCTCTTCCATTTAATGCCATAGAAAAAGTATTGAAGTCTGAAGGAAAGGATTTTTCCGGCGGATACAAATCTTCTGATACGCATCAAACTTCATTATTTAGCATAATTCTTATGATTATTTGCATTTTTGTATTACTTTTTATTTATTTTTTCATTATTATAGATACCCGTAATAAAAGGATTCGTGCATGACTGTAAATAACACGAACGTTGTTTCTAACATAAAAAATTATATTGATACTCAAAATGCTTTTTTGCCTTCTGTTGTTCATATTCCTCTTGAACAGGAAAATGATGTAGATTTTTTGCTTTGTGTTAAACCTGGCGATGTTGTAAAGGAAGGACAGGTAATTGCAAATGGTTCAGGAGATTTTGTGTCTTCTTGTATTCATTCTTCGGTGCCTGGAATTGTAGAAAAAATTGAGCCTTCATTTCTTCCAAATGGAAAACAGGGAAAATGCATTGATATAAGAACAAAAGGTTCGTTTTCTTTTCTTGGACATAAAACAAAAGAGATACAAGTTGAATATCTTTCTCCCGCATCTATTGTTAATTCAATTGCGGAAATGGGAATTATAAATACTTTCCGAACTGATAATCCTAAAAATCTTTTTGGGCAGCTGAATAACAAAAAATGCAATTCTATTATTGTTCGACTTTTTGATGATGAACCTGAACGACTCACAGATTCTTTAATTTCAAAATTTTATTTAGATGAAGTTATAAAGGGAAGTGAAGTTCTTGCTAAGGTTTGCGATGCTGAAAATATAGTTTTTGTTTTAGATTTATCTTTTAATATAAACGAGGTTTTATCAAAGATTACTCAAAAGAATTATAAGCTTTTAAAAGTAAATATTAAAAAATATCCTTTTGGAGATAAAAATCAGATTTTAAAAACCTTTGAAAAAGATCAGACTAAGAAAAAGACAGATTATTCAATTTCTGAAAATGATTTATTTGTAGATTCTTCTACAGCTTACGATGTTTATAATGGAATTGTATGTAACACGCCTTGTGTAAGCCGTAACGTTACTTTTTCAGGAAACTGTCTTTATTCTTCGTGTATGCTTAATGTTAGAATTGGAACTTCTATTCGCGAGATTATTGGTCAGATTGGTGGATTTTCTAAAAAGCCTGCAGGTGTAATTATAAACGGAAGCTTTCTTGGAAATTCCTTGCAAAGTCTTGATACTCCGATTACAAAATATACAAAATCGGTAAAAGTAATTTCTTCGGTAAAGTTTACTGATAATAATATTTATAGTTGTATTAATTGCGGATGTTGCCGCGACGCTTGTCCGCAAAAACTTCTTCCTGATGTTTTATATATGAGCATTTCAGATAATTCTCAATTACCTGAATATATAGTTCAAAGTGCATTAAAATGTACGGCTTGTGCAGTTTGTAATTGTGTGTGTCCTTCAAGGCTTCCTTTAAGTCATACAATTGAAGTTTTAAAAAATAAAATAAAGGAAGAAGGAGGTAACTGATGAAGAATAATCAAAAGAAAGTTATGAATATAAATAACAGATTATATTCTACAAGTCCTTTTATATTTTCTAAGCCTTCTATTTCTGAAATCTCTATAAGAATTCTTATCCTGCTTTCTGTCCAGATTTTTATGCTGCTTATAACAAAAAGCTATGCTTCTTTTACGCTTGTTTTATGTACTCTCTTAGGAAGTCTTGCCGCAGCCTCATTAAATTTTTTAATTTATAAAGAGCAGCCTTACAATATTCTTGCAATTACAATTCAGGGAATTTTAATAGGCTTATTTTTGCCTTCTTCTTATCCGCCAGTTGCAGCATTTTTTATTACTTTTGCAACTCTTTTTATCTCCCGGGCTATTGTTTTTAAAAATATAAATTCCTGGATTAATATGGTTTCTGTAACACTTATTATTTTCTGGTGTATAGGTAGAAATTATTTTCCTGATTTTAATATCACAAAAGATATTCTTGTTTTAAAGAATCCTTCAAATTATCTTTCTCAAGCTTCTGTTTTTCCTGTTTATGGTTTTGATAGTTCAATAACTGCTTTTCTCAATACAAGACTTTTTTCGTTTATTAAAGTAAATATTCCTGAAGGATATATATCTTTGCTTTGGGATACTTCGAGTGTAATTCCGGCATTCCGTTTTAATTTAATTACAATTTTATCTTCAATTATTCTATTTGCAGATGGAGCCTTTTCTCTTATAATCCCCGGAGTATTCACAGCTGTTTACGCCATTCTTATAAGATTATTTTCTCCGCTTATTTTTGGCGGTGTATTTAATCAGGGAGATATAATTCTTGCATTATGTACGAGTGGAACTCTATTTTCGGCCGTATTCGTTATTCAATGGTTTGGAACTGTTCCCGAAACTCACTGGGGAAAAATTCTTATGGGATTATTTGAAGGAATTGTTGCATTCTTTATAATAGGTGCCGGAACTTCTTCTATAGGTATGGTTTATACAATTCTGTTTGGAAATGTTTTTGGTATGATGCTTCGTCTTGTAGAAGAAAAACAGAGCTTCAGACGAATTAATAAAATTATAGGGCAGGCTATAAATGTCAGATAAAATGGCTAAAATTTCTAATAAAGATTTTTTCATTAAATATGGAATTCTCGTTGGAGTTATCACCGTTTTGTTTTTCTTTATGTTTTACACTGTAAAATTATCTAACAAATCGTGGAATAAATATCTCAGATCAAATATAGAAATTACTCTTGAAGAAAATGAACCAAATACATGGACTATTGATAATCCTATAAAAATAAATAATTCATTTTCAATGAATGCTGCCGGTTTTGATGTAAGAAACCGCAAAAATGGAGAAACAAGAAAAGCCATAATAATCCGTGTTCAGTCAATTTATGGTCCTCTTGCTGCTGTTTTTACTGTTTCTAAATCTGGCGAGGTTTATTTTTCAGGTTATTCTTCAGTTCACAGTCGGGTTCTTAATCAGTTGAACAGCGATGTTTTAAATAAAAAACTTGAATACTGGAAAGAAAAAATTCCATACATTCTGGAACTTTCTCCTAAAGGAGAGTTTTAATTATGAGTAAAAATAATCTTTATAAATTTTTCCCATTATATCTTATGATGCTTGTACCTGTTCCGGGACGTTTTGTATATGGGTTTACAATTATTTTAGAATTCCTTCTTTTAATAACAGTTGGAATTTTAATGAATTATTTGACAATAAAATTAAATTTTGGACAGATGCGTTCTGTTGTTATTTTAATGACTCTAATTTCCTTTACCATTTTTTTCCGGCAGATAATTGTAATGCTTTGTCCTGAAGTAGCCCTTGTTTTAGGATTTATTTTTTATTTTCCTACAACTTCGGTCCTTTTAATCGGAATAATATTCGGGCAGAATAATCTTACCTTGCTGCAAAGCTTGAGAAAAAATTTAATTGAATGTTCGTTATTTGCAATCTTTGGATTTATTTTCTTTTTATTCAGAGATATTGCAGGTTGGGGGACTTTTACATTTTTTGGGGAAGGGCATAAAATCCGCGAATTCCTGATTTTGAATACAAACGGAGTTGGAATTTTTACATTCTTTGCTTCTATTCCAGGTTCACTTATTCTTGGCGGAATTTTCATTTTCCTTATGATTCTTCTTCGCGAGCGTATTCAGATTTTTAAGAATATGGAGGCTCAGAATGATTTACGGTAAGATGCTTCTGTATTATTCCATTTTTGCTTCTGCTGTTTTAATTTATGGAATTGGTCTTTCGCGAATAGTTGAACTTCCTGTTTCAAAATTAAGAAGTCCGCTTTTTTATGTTAAAGCTGTGATTAGTATTCTTTCTACTTCGTTATTAAGCTGGATTGTTACCAGAAATATTTTATTACCGCTTGGAATTATTGAACTTTTTCCTTTTATTGCATTTTTAATTTTTATTGGAATTAATGCCTTTTTAGAATCACTGGTTAGAATTACTACAGGAACTTCTACTGTTGAATTTTCAGTTTCTTTTATTATAGTAATTCTTTCTATTCTGGAAAGTTCTTCAATTCTTGATTCTCTTATGATTTGTTTAAGCTGTTTCCTTTCTCTCTTAACTATAACTCCTTTATGTTTGATTTTTAAGAAAAGATTTTGTTCAAACGGAACAAAGCTTTCTGATTCATTTTTTTCAGTCTTTTTGATTTTCCTTGGTTGTATAATTCTTTTATTTTCTATTTGGGATATTGGATGGCTTAATAAAGGAGTTTTAAAATGATTTTAAGAATAATTCTTTTGATTTTAATAATTCTTGCTCTTGCTATTCTGATTGCATTTTCTTTTTATATGCTTTTGCCTTCTATTTCAAAAACAAATACGGCGCATGGCGAAGATCCTGTAATTTCTTTTGTTGAATTGAATTATCATTTTCCTATGAATAAATCTCCTGAGGTTACAAATAAAAAAGCTGTAGTTATGTGTCATATTCACAAAGAATTTTCTTTAGCCAGACCTCAAATTAATGAAGCTCATACCTGTTTAATGGAAAAGTCTTTGCGAGGTTCTGGAGTAGATTGTGCATATGCCTGCATTGGTCTTGGAGATTGTGTTAAGGTTTGTTTTCAAAAGGCAATTTCCTTAAAGAATAATACTGCAGTTATTAACCGTAATCTCTGTTGTGGTTGTGGAAGCTGTATTGATGTCTGTCCGCAAAAAATAATTAAGCTTGTTCCAAAAAATGAAAATGTTTCTGTAACATGTGCTGCCGCATTAAACGGTATTGCAGATTCTTCCTGCAAAACCGAAAGCCTGGAAAAAAATCAATATATAACAAAAAAAGGCTTTAAAATATGGGAGTTTTGTTATAGAATAATAAAAAAGATAAATTTATTTCTAAATTCAATTTCAGGAAATCAGTAAATTTTTTCTGAATAAAAAATTTAAAAAATCTGAATAGTCTAGGGGAGACTAGAAGCGAGGAGAAAATTTTCGGATCGGGTGGGAGTCTGATGCGATTAAGATGGGATTAATTCACATTTGTTTTAATTTCAACGTAAGTCTGAATGCAACATCCGAAGATTATTATTATTCTTCCTGTACACGTCCTTTAGTTAAGTTTCTGTATGCTCACCCTAATTTTAAATTCGCATTTTCTTTTACTGGTCCTCAGTTATCCTTTTATAATAAAAAAAAGAAAGAGTTAATTTCAATTCTTAAGGAATTTATTTCTAAAAAGCAGATAGAAATTATAGGTTCCGGGTATTACAATCCGATTCTTCCTTTATTAAATTCTGCAGACAGAAATGCTCAGATTGATAAATTTACCACAGAAGCCAGACAAGTGCTTGGACGACGTCCAAGAGGAATATTTTTGTTTAATGATATTTGGGATTCATCTCTTGTAAATAATCTTCATACCTGTGGCATAGATTATATAACGTTAGATCATTCGTTAATTCCTGAACATAAAAGATGTTTCTTGCCAATCATTATGTCTGATTTGGGTAAATACACACAGATTTATCCAACTTATAGTCTAAGCGATTTTTATACCTATGAAAATGTTGATAAAATAAATTGTGATGATTTTATTTCTTCCTTTATTTCAAAAGTTGCCTCTGCAATCAGAAAAGATGATTTTTATCAGAGTTCTCCAGACAGAATAGTTTTTATAAATTTATGTGCACAGGAGCTTTCTGATTTAATTAATGCCAAATTTTTTGAAGCTTTTGATTCTTATATCACAGAAAAACCTCAGACAAATATTGTAACTTCAATTCCAATGCATTATGAAAAAGCAGATAAAATTTTAGTTCCTTCATACATTTCTTCGGGAGTAAATAAAAAGCTGTTTGATTTACCGCAGACAAAAAACAGGGCAAAAATATTAAAGAATAACTGTAATTTAAATATTTATGATGTTCTTGATTATTATCCTGCAGCAAAAATTCTTAACAGCAGACTATTGTATCAGAGTAATTTAATAAATTTATATAAAGAAGACAAAATTAAAAAGAAGATTGCAAGAGAAAAGCTTTATCAGGCTCAATCAGGACAATATCTTTTGTGTTCAAAAGAATGCTTTGAAACTGAATTTAATTTACGTTCTCAGTCTTATAAGCTTCTTGGAGAAGTAGAAGAAATCCTGCATGAAGATTCTAAGCTTTGTGAATCTATAAACTGTTTTGATTATGATGGAGACGGACTTGAAGAATATGTCTGCCGCATGAAAAATTTTTATGCATTTATTTCTAAGCTTGGCGGTGCAGTAGGTGAACTTGAATTATATAAACCTTCAATAAATTATTGTGATAATAATTCCAGAATATTGGACTATGATGGTTTTGAAGATAAATATAAGCGTGGATTTTTTATTGATCATCTTTTGTCTGCAGAAGAATTTGCAACCTATACAGAAAATGCTTCCAGCCTGGAAGGTGTTTTTTCTAAAATTCGTTATACAGAAATTAAATTTTCACAGTCTAAATTTGAGATTCATTTAAAGGCTAATGCCGTTCTGACATCAACTAAACAAAAAGTTTCTCTTATAAAAAAATACATTATTAATTCAACTGGTATGTATGTTCAGTATTTTATTCGAAATGAAAGTAAATCGCCGGTTAAAGCGAAATTTGTTGTTGAATCTACTTTCTGTAATTCTGAACTTGATAATTATTATGAAATAGAAACTGCAACAGTAAGTAAAATTAATTATTTTAATTCTCATACAAAAAAGATTTTGAATGATTTGTCTGCTGTAAGATTTTCTGATGTAAAAAATGGTGTTTCTTTTGTATTTGAACCTAATGAGAAATGCGGGGCTTTTGTAGCTCCTGTAAGCTATAAAGCACCTGATTGTAAAGGAAATTTAAAAGAAGTTCAAAAATCAACTGTACACAGTTTAATCTGGGATGTTAATCTTGAAAGCGGAATGGAAACTGAAAAGAACTTTAACTTTACAATTATTCCAGTTAAGAAAAATAAGAAAAAATAAATCTAAAAATGCTTAAATTTTTTTATGTAAGTTAAGCAAGAGATTTTATTAATTCCATAATTTCATCAATTTTTTCATGTGTTATAAGTGGATTTAATAATGTAAATTTTAAGCATACATTACCATTGCTTACTGTCTGTCCAATTACAATTCCATATTTATGAAGAAGTGTTCTTCTTATTCGTTTATTTACTTCATCTGCAGTTATTTTGTCATAATTACCTTTATAGCGGAAAACCACAGAAGAAATTTCAGGTTCGCAGATAACTTCAAAGTCCCTGTCAGAGATTAATTTATTATAAAAATACTGTGCGTTTTCAAGAGCAGTGTTTATAATGGAATTCCAGCCGTCTTTTCCCTGTACCTGAAAGCTTATCCATACTTTAAGCGCATCAAAGCGTCTTGTTGTTTGTAATGATTTGTCTACAAGATTTGTATAACCGTCTTCTTCATCTTCTTCGCGGTTTAAATAGTCAGCATGAATTGTCAGTGCGTTAAAGTCTTCTGCAGATTTTATGAGTACTGCGCTGCATGAAATTGGCATTAAAAACATTTTATGAAAATCGACTGTAATTGAATCACATAGTTCAAGTCCGCTGACGCGATTTTTATATTTATCGGACATTATTACGCCAGAGCCATAAGCTGCGTCTGCATGAAGCCACATTGAATTTTCCTGCGCAATTTGAGCAAGCTCTTTAAGAGGATCTATGCTTCCGAAATCTGTAGTTCCGACGGTACCAACAATTAAAAAAGGGATGTTTCCTTTCTGTCTGTCTTCTTGAATTAATGCTTTAAGTGCAGAAATATCCATTTTTTTACGATTGTCTACAGGAACTTTAACTACAGATTTATAGCCTAAACCCAGAATATGAGCAGATTTTTCCATTGAAAAGTGTGAAATTTCGCTTGTATACATTCTTAGTTTAGAACATTTCTCATTTAGTCCATTTTTTTTGACATCATATTTAAGAATTTCATTGCAAAACCAGTCTCTTGCAAGAATTATTGCAGTTTGATTAGACTGACTTCCGCCGCTTGTAAATACGCCGTCTGCTTTATTTTCGTTATAGCCATAAAGTTTGCATAAATGTTTTATTGTTTCTACTTCTATTTCTGTTGCTACAGGACTCTGATCCCAGCTGTCCATTGACTGATTGAATGTGGAAATAATCAGTTCAGCTGCTATTGTTTCTTTTAATCCGGGGCCATGAAGGTGAGGAACATAATCTGTTGAAGTTGTTCTTAATAGATTTGGAAGAATTTTCTGTTTTGTAAGTTCAAATACTTTTTTCCAGCCAAGTCCAGATTCAGGCAGAATTGAATCCTGTGTGACGATTTTTTTTAATTCTTCGGGAGTAGGTCCTGTGTAAGCCTTGTCATCTGTAATGGATTTAGCAATAGCACTTGCTGTTTCGTTTATTATTTTTATATATTCCTTTTTGGATTTTTTGTCTGAAGTGAGAAAGTAATGACTCATTATAAAACCTTGCGTGAGGGATTGAAAGAGCAGCCTGAAGGGCTGTTCCAGACTTTCCTACGGAAAGTCTGGAATGGAGCGTAAGCGGAACTCTGAAAAGCCCGGTCTGCCGTAAAACGGCAGACACGCCCGAATTGATTTAATTATATTCTTTATCTACAGCAATGACACATTTTTCAAAAATGTCCCAGGCCTTAGATAAGTCTTCATCTGTAATGTTTAAGGCACATAAACAGCGCATTACAGCTCCGTTCCTTCCGCCTTTTTCAATTATAAGCCCATTTTCAAAGCACATTTTCTGAACTTTTCCGGCAATTTCTCCGGAAGCAGGAAGAGAATCTATGCAGTCTTTTTGGCCTTTTGGATCTACAAATTCTGTTCCGACCATAAAACCTTTTCCGCGAATATCGCCGATTATGGAAACTTTTTTCTGCAAATCGCGGAGTTTATTATGGATTCTGTCGCCTTTTTTAGCTACTTCGTCCAGAAATTCTTTATTTGATACTCTTTTAAGTGTAATTGTTCCGGCTTTCATTGCAAGCTGATTTCCGCGGAATGTACCTGCATGGCTTCCTGGTGTCCATTTATCGAGTTCTTTATCGTAAACGACAACTGCAAGAGGTTGAGAGCCGCCGATTGCTTTGGAAATAAGAATAACATCAGGAACAATATCTGCGTATTCAAATGCAAATAATTTTCCGCTTCTTCCCATTCCGCATTGAATTTCATCCATAATAAGCGGAATTCCAAGCTCTTTTGTAACTCTTCTTACTGTTTTAAGAAATTCAACTGGGGCAGGAATTACGCCGCCTTCGCCCTGAATTGCTTCCATAATTACACAGGCTGGAAGGGTAATTCCACTTTCCGGATCTTTTAAAGTTCTTTCAAAAAAATTACAGCAGGCTTTTACTCCGTCTTCACCCTTTAATCCAAACGGATTTCTGTATTCATAGGGATAAGGAAAACTGTGAACCTCTGGCATTAAGCCGTGAACCTGGTTTTTTGCATGTAAATTTCCCATACATGCAAGAGGACCTTGTCCCATTCCGTGATAACCGCCTGCAAAGGAAATTACACTTGAACGGCCGGTTGCAGTTTTGCATAGTTTTATAGCTGCATCGGTTGCGTCTGTTCCACTTGGAGAGCAAAATTGAATTTTACAATTTTTACCCATATCAAATGGAAGTAAATCTAAAAGAGTTTGAGAAAATTCATCTTTTACAGGGGTTGTAATATCAAGTGTGTGAAGAGGCATATTACTGGTAAGCATTTCTACCATTGCCTGATTAACTTGATCGTCATTGTGACCGAGTGCTAAAGTTCCCGCGCCACACAAAAAATCCAGATATTTCTTTCCTTCTACGTCCTCAACCCACGAGCCTTTGGCTTTAGCAATCGCGAATGGAAACTTTCGCGGATAGCTGCGGGCATTAGATTCTGTGGAATTCTGTCTGGTAATGTAATACTGATTGGTGCCTTTTTCCGACATCGACGTTCTCCATTACATGAACTGAACCGCACAAAAGTGCATCGCATTTTTAAATGAATAAAAATGAATTATATTATAGAGAAAAACTGAATGTGGGGCAATACATTCCGATAATTTAATTATGAAAAGAAAGCTTTTAATTTTTATTGCATTTAATATATTAATTCACTCATTTTTTTCGCAGGGTGCAATTAATCATCTGCCTGGAGATTTGAATGATCAGTTTTCGCAAATATCCTATAGTGGTGAACATAATTATATCCTTACAGAAAGAACTGATTTAAGGCTTTATAAAAATGGAAAATATGTTGGTCTTGAAAGCCGAGAAATTTCTTCATTTATTATTCCAACTCTAAAAAATAATAAGCGGATATATGAAGGAAATTTTTATGTAAATAAAGATACAAAGCATAATCAGCAGCTTGTAAAAGATGGAATTCATAAAGCCATTCCGGCCAGTTTTACAATTGATAATGAAGGAAATCTTACGATGATTGAAGATAACGGTTACCCGAGTTTTAGAAGTTTTCCTTCATTTACGACTCAAAAAATTAAAACAGGAGATTCCTGGACTGCTTCTGCTGTGAGAATTATTGATCCTCTTGATAAAGGTGTTATTACAAGGCTTCCTCTTCAAATTCAATATACTTATGTTGGTGATGAAATTTATCATGATGAAGAAGTTTATTTAATTACTGCAAAATGGGCTACACGCTATGGAATTATCGGTAAATTAAATATTATTGACTGGGATGGTGATTATGAACTGGAAAGTGCTACAGGGGCTCATAGTGCAACAATGTATGTTAGTAAAAAAAATGGAACTGCTCTGGTTATTCGCGATTCGGTCGATGAAACATTTTTTTATACAGACGGAAATTATTATCAGTATAAAGGAACTATAACGCTTTTTACTGAGTATCCTCCGTCGGTAAATCATGATAAAATCATTCCTGCATTAAAGAGAATTGCACAAGAAAAAGAGAACTCTGCAGACAAAACCGTGATGGTGTCGGAAAATAGCACAGAAAAATATAATAACTTGAAATACGAAACAACTGAGGGTGGAATTAAACTCATAATTGAAGATCTGCGTTTTGAGGCGGATAGTTCTAGGCTTTTAGAAGGAGAAAATGAACGCCTTTCTGATATTGCGGAGATTTTAAAGCAGGCTGAAAATTCAAAATTCTTAATTGAAGGTCATACAGCTTCTGTTGGAAATCCTGAAGGTGAAATGAAGCTTTCTTATGAACGGGCTGAAGCAATTGCAAAAAAATTATCAGCTTTGGGAATAAAACCTGAACAGTTTATCTGCAAGGGTAGTGGTGGTTTAAAACCTGTTGCCTCGAATGACACTTCGGAAGGTAAAGCCAGAAACCGTCGTGTAGAAATTACAATTCTTGAATAAATAAGTTTAAATTAAAGAATTAAAATAGACATTAAAAATGTGCTTTGTTATAATGTTTGTATGAATGAAGCATTAATTAAAAGAAATTCCCTTTTGGGTGCAAAAGTTGTTGAGGCTTTAAATAAAAGACATTTTGAAGCCTATTACGTTGAAAATAAATCTGAAGCTTTAAAAAAGGCTCTTGAATTAATTCCCTCATCGCATTCTGTTTCCTGGGGTGGTTCAGTAACCATTGATGAAATCGGGTTAAAGGATGAATTAAAAAAGCGGGGAAATATTTTAATTGACCGAAATTCAGCAAATTCTCCTGAAGAACGTGAAGAAATTATGAGAAAAGCTTTGCTGTGCGATACTTTTTTAATGAGCAGTAATGCTATTACAGAAGATGGCGAATTGTATAATATTGATGGACATGCAAACAGAGTCGCTGCATTATGTTTTGGTCCTAAATATGTTGTGATTGTTGCAGGAATGAATAAAATTGTTAAAGATATGGATGCAGCTTATTCAAAAGTTCGTAATTATACTGCACCGGTTAATGCGCAGAGATTCAATTTAGACACACCTTGCTGTAAAACTGGTGCATGCTTTAATTGTAATTCTATTCAAAGCATTTGTGCACAAATGGTAGAAACAAGATTCTGCAGACCACAAGGCCGCATTAAAGTTATTTTAGTTGGCGAAGAATTAGGATTTTAGTATGACACAGGAACAACTGCAGAACTTATACACAGATGTAAATGAATTAATGGATATTTTTAATGAATTTTCTCCTTATCAGGAAAGTGGAACTTTTGTACAGGAATCTTTAAAGCCTTGTTACGAAGCAATGATAGATTATATTATTCCGGAAAATTCAAGCTCAGCTGCTTTAAAAGATTTCCTTGATAAAACAGATTTCTGGACAGCTCCTGCTTCTACAAGATTTCACGGTAACTTTAAAGGAGGGCTGGCTCTTCATACATTAATGGTTATTGAACAATCTCTTGTTTTTGCTAAACCTGTTTTGGAAAATTATTTTAAAAGTCCTGAAGGAAAAAAGTATTTATCTGACTCTATAAACTGTATGACAGCTAAAGATATTTTTATTTCTGCCTTATGTCATGATTTTTGTAAGACCGGTTTTTACGGGGTAGAATATAGAAACGTAAAAGACATAAGCGGAAACTGGATAAAGCAGCCATTTTATAAAACAAAAAGCGAAAACCGGAATTTAGGTCACGGAAACGAATCTGTTTTAATGATGCTTGAAATAATGCCCGAAATGCTCCAGAACAGAATGGTTATAGAAGCTGTAAGTCGTCACATGGGTTTTTCTGATTTATCTGATAGTGAAAAGTTTAATTATTCAAACTTTCTTCAAAATCCGCTTGTTATTTTACTTCAACTTGCAGATCAGACTGCAGCAAACTGGTTTAATGCATAGATTATATTTGCTGTCATATTTGCTCACATGGAGAAAGTGTGGGCTGTAAGTCTATATACTGTATGGATTTAATTATACCCGAGAGGAGACTTGAACTCCTATGACCGTAAGGACACTTGGACCTGAACCAAGCGCGTCTACCAATTCCGCCACCCGGGCTAAAATAACTCATTTATATTAATAAAAAAATGTATCCTAGTCAATGGCAGGCGGATTAAATGAATCATGCATCCGTTATATATGAAAATAAAAAATGTTGATTATAAACAGCTGTATAGACAAATAATTAAAATAATCAGGACTGCAACAGAAACAATATAAATCCATACAGGAAGAGAAGAATCTGAATAAGGTCTTTTTTCATTTGATGTTTTACTGCGATTTCTGTTTAAGAATATTAAAGTTGATTTTTTATTTTTTATATTTTTAAAAGATGATGAATTACCGTATGAGCCGCCGCCATATAAGCTTTCTGGATTAATTGCATAACCGCAAACTGGACATCCATTTTTAAAATCATCATTTGAACCGGTATTTCCACATTTTGGACAGCGTACAGAAGCAAAAAATTTTCCGCAGGTAGGGCAGGTTCTTGCATTTCTAGGAACTTCTGAACCACAGCTTTCGCAAAAGAATTTTGCTTCCTTTGATTTTGATTTATTCTTTTTCATGGAATAAAGCCTTTTCAGAATTATTAACTAAAGAAACATTTTGAGAAAAACAATTTTCTTCTTTATCCATGTAAGAAATTAGAAAATCATTTCCTTCAAAATTTATTTTTTCATTGCAGCATATTTCAGAAGCATTATTTATAAAAACATCTGTAAAATAAAATTTTCCGGATGTTTTTTCTGTAATAATTGCTGAATATAAAGCAGGTTCATTATCAACCTTACATTCTTCATTAACATTTTCCTGAATTTCTGGTAATGAAGAAAAATCATTGCTGCATATTTCTACACAATTAAAAGCCTTAATTTTCTCTTTTTCTGAGTCATCAATATTCTGTGCTTCAAAAAGATATATTTTTGTATTACAATCTACACCCTGAAGGAATCCAACAAGTGTTTTCCAGTGACGGGGAAATTCCTGTGCACTTAAGATTACAAGATCGGGTTTGATTTCTTCCAGATTATCCATGGCTTTTAAAAACCATTTATAAACTATCAAATCATAACCTTTACCCTGTATAACTGGAAAAATTGTATTTAGTTTATCATTATCTTCACAAATAAGAACAGCTTTCATTTATTCGGTTCCAAGATTTACTACAGTATAATCATAAATTCTCCATACACCTTCGCGCTGGCGGATTTTGTATACATAGCGTTTCTTTTCTGTATAATTAGTATATTTAAACCATTCAATTACAGATACGCTTCCTTCTGTAGGAGAATAGGTTGTTTTTTCAATTTCAAAACTCTGCGGAATTGCAATAATATCATTTTCAATTTTTGCCTGCATTAAATCAACTTTAAATGCTTCAATCATTCTTTCTCTTTCGCTGGCTGAAACTGTATTATATTTTTTCTTTAGAGAAGGTGTTCTTAGTAAAAGACTTTCTACATCAAGGTATAAAAAGTATTGATCCCAAAGAGATTTCTGTCTGGCTATAATAGTCTGCTCAATTACCTTATCTGGAGAAATTGCTTCTGGTTCAAGAATTTCTACAGTCTGATATTTTACCGGAACATAATTTGAAGCAGAAGAAGATGGAGAAGGGCGGATTTCAAGAGTCAGTCTGTTTGATTTTAAGCTGATATATTTTGATTTATAAAGTTCAGGATAAAATGATGCTTCAAGATAATAAACAGAAGGTTCTTCAATATTTATAAAATCCTTTACGTTTTCTACAAAAGAATATTCTTCTCCCTGTTCAATTGAAATTTCTCTGAAGTAAACAACCTGATTAGTTGTTCTTTTTTCTTTTATATTTTCTGTTAACGGCAAAGATTTATTTTTTACAGTAAGAGCATTAAAATCCATACTGAACATACGGTCGTCTGCCAGTTTGAATCTTAATGTTTCTGAACCATTATTTTTTATAGTTACATGAACCAGAATCGGATTGTCCTCCGAATTTTCCGGATAGTAGATTGTCCTGTTGTAATATTTTATAGAAACACTTGCATTTGTAAAATCATTTTTAACAGCAGATGAATCTTCTTCAGAGTTTTGTGAAAAAACTGCTATCTGTCCAAAAACAAATAAAAACGATATAATAAAAAAGAGTTTTCGGGTTTTCAAAATATTCTCCAAAACAATAATTTTTTTCTAAAAGATTTTTAAGCAATTTTTTTTATTTGCTTAAAATTTCTCATTATTATTATCGGAAGATTAAATGAAATCATTAACTTCTATAAAAGAAATATTTCACACAAGTTCATGCGTAAAAGAATGTATTAATGATACATTTAATTCTTTGCATTCTTCTAAGAATATAGCTCAGATTCATAATGCCAATGGAAGTTTTCTTTCTGTTTTAATCTGGGAAATATGTTCCAAAGCAAAAAATTTTACTTTACAGACAATACAATATCAGAATTCTTCAAAAAAGGATGTAGATTTTTATTCTTATTCAAATGATTTTATAATTGTAGTTCCTACAGATGAAGAAGCTGTTGCACTTTATACAGATTTTGATGGCTATGATTTTGATGCAGAAAAATTTATTTTTCCTTCGTGGGGAACTGTTTCTTATAAAAGCGTATCTTTAGGTTCAGTAATTTTTGGAAAACGAGCTGCAGTGTTAAGCGAAATGGCTAATAAATGTGAGTTTTCAATCAATTCAAAACCTAGAATTTTTATCTTTACTCAAAAAACCTTTTTACAGCCGCTTCCATCTCCTGCTTACATAAAAAGTCTGTGTTTTTCCCTTCATAAAGGTGATTCATTTGATACGGCAAAAATAGCTCAACGACTTATTCAAATGCAGTACACAAGAGTTTCTAAAGTTGCTGTAAGAGGGGAGTTTAGCTTAAGAGGTGAGGTCTTAGATATTTTTCTTCCTGGTCAGGATAATCCGGTTCGTATTCTTTTTGACTTTGACCGTATAGAAAGCTTTAAGGAATTTTCTGCAGAAAATCAGACTACAATTAAATCTCTGGAAAAGATTTTGATTTATCCTATGAAAGAAATATTATGGACTGAAGAACTGATTCAGAAAACTGCAGAAAGACTTGATGAATATCAGAAAACTTCGGTTTCTGCTTCTAATTCAGAAGATAATCAATATGCTGAAAATTCTATTCATCTTCCGTTTACTCAAAAAGCGCTGGAAGAAAAAGACAGAATTCTTTCATCTTTAAGTGCTTCTTTTAATGCTCAGGGAGAAGAATTATTTTTCCAATTTACACAGGATAAAATATATACAGTAAAAGATTATTTTGATGATTCAACAATTACATTTTTTATAAATTATGATAAACAGGAAAATTCAAAAGATGTCTTAAAACGCGAAACCGAAAAATTATATAGGCTTGCTCGCGAAGAACTTCCTGTTTTACCGCCACACATGGCTTTTTTGGATTTTAATAAAACTGAAGAATTATTTAAAAACAGAATTTATTTCCGGACAATTATAAAAGAAAATGAAAATCAGTTTATTAATGCACAGTCTCAAAGTGAACGAAGTTTTTTCGGAAATATAAATTTTATGAAGGAAGAACTTCAAAAGCTTCAGGATGACAGCTGGAAAATTTATATTTTTACAGATAACGAAAATCAGATGCTGCGTATTCATGAAATTTTTAAGGATTTCATAGATTTAGATAACGCAGATAATTCCCGTTATCCTGTTACTTTAATTCCAAATCAGATTTCTGCCGGATTTTCAATTTCAGAATTAAAGCTTCTTGTAATTCAGGAAAACGAAATTTTTGGCAGACGTAAGTACATTCCAAAATCTGTAAATAAAGCAAAAAGTCAGGCAATCGATACCTTTGTTGATTTAACTCCTGGAGATTATGTTGTTCATGTAAACTGGGGAATCGGTCTTTTTCATGGAATAGAAAGGGTAAAATCTTTTGGAAATGAACGGGATTATATAAAGCTGGAATATGCGGATAAAGAAATTGCCTTTGTGCCTATTGAACAGGTTAATATGGTTCAACGCTATATTGGCAATGAAGGTGATAATCCGCGGCTTGATAGAATTGGAAGTAAATCCTGGGAAAATCGTAAAAACAAGGTAAAGAAAGTTGTAGAAGATATTGCGCAGAAATTAATTGATTTATATTCAAGAAGACTTTCTTCTGTTGGATATGCATTTCCTAAAGAAACTGAATGGCAGGCTGCATTTGAAGCAGCATTTCCTTATGAAGATACTCCTGATCAGATTAGCGTTACTCAGGAAATTAAAGAAGATATGGAAAAGCCGGTTCCTATGGATAGGCTTGTTTGCGGTGATGTTGGCTATGGAAAAACAGAAATTGCAATGCGGGCTGCATTTAAAGCAGTTATGGGTGGAAAACAGGTTGCATTCCTTGCGCCAACAACAATTCTTTGTGAACAGCATTATGAAACCTGTAAAGAACGTTTTAAAAACTTTCCTGTAAAAATTGAAAGGCTTTCAAGATTTGTAGCTCCTGCTGAACAGAAGAAAATTCTTCAGCGGCTTGCAGATGGAAAAATTGATATTATCGTTGGAACTCATAGAATTATCCAGAAAGATGTTATCTTTAAAAAGCTTGGATTAATGATAATTGATGAAGAACAGCGTTTTGGTGTAAAGGACAAAGAAAAACTTAAGGTTATGAAAAATAACATTGATTGTCTTACTATGTCCGCAACTCCAATTCCAAGAACACTTCATATGAGTTTATTAAAAATACGAGATATGAGTCTTCTTACAACGCCTCCACAGAATCGCCAGCCGATTGAAACTGTTGTAGATGAATTTACCGAAGAACGAGTAACTGCTGCCATAAGAAAAGAAATTGAACGTGGCGGGCAGGTTTTTTATCTTCATAATCGGGTTGAATCTCTGGAAGAAATACGTCACAAAATTGAACTTCTTGTACCAGAAGTTATTGTGGATGTTGCCCATGGCCAGATGTCTGCAACTCAACTTGAAGATATATTTCAAAGGTTTAAAATGGGCGGCTTTCATGTTTTAATTGCCACAACAATTATTGAAAATGGAATTGATATTCCAAACGTTAACACAATCATAATTGATCGCGCAGATATGTACGGAGTTTCTCAGCTGTACCAGTTGAGAGGTAGGGTAGGAAGAAGTGACAGACAGGCTTATGCCTATCTTTTGTATCCGGAAAATAAAGCACTTTCAGAAGTTGCTATGAAACGTCTGCAGGTAATCAGCGATTTTACTGAGCTGGGAAGCGGATTTAAAATTGCCATGAAAGATATGGAAATTCGAGGTGCTGGAAATCTTTTGGGACGAGATCAGTCAGGTGATGTTTATTCAGTCGGTTTTGATATGTATATGCGGCTTTTAAATGATGCTGTAAATCGTCTTACTCTTCAGAATGATTACAAGGAACAGAATGAAGTTCTTATGGAACTTGAATACACCGGTTTTATTCCAGACAGCTATATTATTAATCCACAGATAAAAATGGAGATTTACAAAAAAATTGCTGCCGTTACCGAAGATGAAGAATTTGATGCAGTTTTGGGAGAATTGTCTGATCGGTTTGGACCAATTCCTGAAGAAGTTTCAAGTTTATTAGCTCTTGCAGAAATTCGAATTATTTGTAAAAAACTTTCAATAAAATCTATTAAAGAAAGAAATGGCGAAGTTGCAGTTGAATTTCTTCAGGTTTCTAATCTGTCTGTTGATAAAATTCTAAAGCTGATAAAAGATAATCCATCTACGGTAAAACTTAATCCGTCTTTACCTAATGTAATATTTATAAAGCTTGGAAAAATAGGACTTAAAGAAAAATCTGAATTTATCCGTGAAAAGCTTAGTCAGCTGCAGTGACCTCTATTAAATGCTGTGTTTTGTTTAATGTATAAAAATGATAATTATATTATTACTTATAATAACGCATATTCTGTCTACCAATAAGTATATTTTTTAGTGAATCGTATATTTTTATCCTACCCGCCCTATTATTTATAAATGATTTTACTTTAATTCGCCTTTTCTTGCATTTACACTCATTACAACGCCTAGACAAGTCATTGCTGTTAATAAAGAAGATCCACCGTAAGACAGGAATAAAAGAGGAATTCCTGTAATAGGCATCATTCCCATAACCATTCCAACATTAATCATAAAATGAAAGAGGAACATTCCGAAAACACCTGAACAAATATATGTACCAAATTTATTAGGGCATTTACGTATTATGAATAAAATTTTTGCCATAATTAAAAAGTATAATGCAAAAATAATTGTACAGCCTAAAAAGCCTACTTCTTCAGAAAGAATACTAAAAATAAAGTCTGTACTTTGCTGCGGTAGAAACTGATAATGGCTTTGGGTTCCGCCTAAATAACCTCGTCCAAAAATACCACCAGCACCAATTGCTACTTTAGATTGAATAATATTCCAGCCTGCACCAAGCCGGTCTTTTTCCGGATTCATGAAGATTATAAGACGTTTTATCTGATAATCCTTTAACACTTTTCCTAAAGCAAGTGAGAAAATTAATGCAAGCACAATAATTGATGTAAAATATGAAATCCAGAAAATATAGCTGTTTCCGTGAAAAAATCTTCGGATAATAATTCCTGCTATAGTTATTAAAAGAATTGCTGCTATAAGAATTATCCTTAACTTCATATTTGTTAAAATAGATATTGCGGTAATTGGAGTTGCTGCAATTTCATTATTCCATACCGGAAGAACAGCAAATACAATTGTAAGCATTCCAAAAAGGAATAAATATAAAATATATTTTAATGGAATATCAGCTATAAAACACATTACAAAAAATATTGGAATATATACACTGGCTGTTCCTAAGTCTGGCTGAAGCATTATTAGTCCAAAAGGAATTAACAAATAACAGGTTGCAATTATAAAGCGTTTAAGCTGCGGAGTATTTGTAGAATCATCCAGAAAATGTGCAAGCATTATAATATAAATAACTTTACCAAGTTCACTCGGCTGAATACCAAAATCTCCAATTCCAAGCCAGCTTTTTGCGCCATTTACAACACGACCAAATAGTCTTGTATAAATCAGCGAAATTATAAAAAAAACATAAAAATAAAAAATAAAAGAGGAAATCCTTCTGTAATCATAGATTGTAAGAAGAATCATAAAAACTAATCCGATAGAAGCCCATATAATCTGTTTTATATATTCATTTTTTACAGAAATTCCATCGGAGTTAACACCAGAAGAATAAATAAAAAGAATTCCCATGGTAACAAGAGCAAGTACAAGAAGAATCATTACATAATCAAACATAGAAAGAATTTTACTTTTCACTTCTCTACTCCATTATTCCTGTCTTGATCGGGTTTGTGCCAGATATTCAAAGCCTAACTCTTTTGTTGCTTCTTCACAGGTTTGATTTGCAAAGATTCCCTGAATTATAATATTTGTACAATATGGTGCCCACCATTCCCACTTATTGCAGGCTTCAACAATTGTAGCAACACAAATTCTATCTTCCGGAGGTGCATCATATGGTGCATAAGCGACAAGCCAAGAGTGCCAGCTCTGATCATCTTTTCTGTTTGCGTTACTGTATGGTTCAACCTCGGCCGTACCTGTTTTACAAGCTATCTGAACAATTTTATTATGCATTGGATATTGAGGAGTTCCGTCTGTTACTGTATATCTTAATGCTTCCTGAACCTGTTTCCAGACTGAATTATCGATAGTTGATTCAGTAAGTATAGTTGGCTGAATTTCTTCAATTAAATCATTAGTAACTGAATCGCGAACTTCTTTTAAAATATGCGGTTTATAAATTATTCCTTCGTTAGAAACCATTGCAATCATATTTGCAAGTTGTAACGGTGTAGCTTCCATATATCCCTGGCCGATTGAGCAGGACATAGTGTCTCCACCAAGCCAGCGTTCATGATACTTTTTCTCTTTCCATTCTGCGGTTGGAACAAGACCGGCAACCTGATTTGGCAAATCAATTTGTGAACTTTTTCCAAGTCCAAATTCTCTTGCATAAGAAGCAATTTTTTCAATTCCAAGATAATCTCGTCCAATAGTCCAGTAGTAAACGTCGCAGGATTGTGCCATGGCGTTTTTCATATCAAGCCAGCCATGACCAGGTTCATGAACGTGACAATGGAACCTTCTTCCTCCATATATCATTACACCCTTACATTCAATTTTACTTACCGGAGAATAAACATTTTCCTGAAGCATTGCCGTAGACATAATTATTTTAAATGTAGAAGCTGGTGGATATGAAAGCTGAACTGCACGGTTAATAAGAGGTTTTGAAGGATCATTAATAAGCTTGCTGTATTCAGCACCTGCATCATCAGAAGAAAAGAGATTTGAATCATAGAATGGATAAGAAACCATTGCAAGTATTTCTCCGGTTGCCGGTTTTAAAACTACACTTGCCCCTACTCTGTTTCCTAAGGCTTCTTCAACTAATTTTTGAATAGTTGAATCGATTGTAAGAACAAGCTTGTTTCCCATTTTTGGTTCTTCAATTTCAGGAGTATCAGAAATAACACGTCCTCGGACATCTACTGTAGAAAGCTGTCGTCCAGGAGTTCCCTGCAGTAAAGCATCGTATTGTTTTTCTATTCCTGTTTTTCCTACAATACTGTTTTTTGTATATCCCTGATTGTATAGAACGGTAATTTCGTCCTGATTAATATCACCAACATAACCAATAATATGAGAAAGCGAACCTGTATGAAGATAATTTCTAACTGGTTTAGAAGCCCAGGAAACGCCTGGAAGATCATTTTTATTTTCTGCAATATTTGAAATTACAGAAAAAGAAACATTAGATTTTATCTGATAAGTTGCAAAGGATCTTCTGCTGTTTTCTGGAATTTTTTTATCAATGTCAGTTTTACTTATTCCAAGAAATCCTGCTAATTTCATCATTACTGTATCATAACGATCTTTTGGAATTTCACCTGGAGTTACTTCTACTGCGAATGAATCGTTATTAATTACCATCGGGAGATTTGAATTTCTGTCGTAAATTTCTCCTCTTTGAGGGACTAAAACCGTTACCTGACTCGAAATTTTCTGGGACTGACTTCTGTATTGTTCTCCGTTAATAATCTGCATTGAAAAAAGATTTTTTAGATAACTAAAAAATAACAGCGACATTAAAAAAAGGAGAATTAATACTTTTAATTGTCTTGATAAAGTATGATCCAGATTATTTAACATTATTTACCTTGTCCTGTGTAGTTTGAATAACAAGATATTTTTTGAAGAAACTTAAGAATTTAAATATAACAGGTGCCAGAATAATATTTTCTATAAATTCAAACAGGAAGTTGTATGAAATTAATCCAGTTACATAAATTGAAACATTAGGAAAAAATACGTTGATTAATTGAATAAATATTGTTTTTGCAATTGTTCCGATTCCTACAGAAACAACAGGAATTAAAAGTCCGGAAATAATAAGATTTTTTGAAAATAGTCCGAAAAGATAACCAATAATTGTTCTGTATAGACAGTTAAAACCAAATGGAAGCCCTGTAACAAAATCCAGAAATACGCCGGAAATAAAGCCATTTATCTGTCCAATTGTTCTTCCGTTTAATAAAGAAAAATATATTGAACACATTAAAACCAGATCTGGAATAACGTATAAAAATGAAATATTAGATAAAAGTGAAGATTCAATTACTGTTGTACATAGAAGAATAATAGTGCTGATTAATATAGATTTTGCCAATTAATTAGCCTCCTCTTCAGTTGCTTTTTTATCATTTAATTCTTTTTGATTTACTACTACAACTGTTTCCAGTCTTGAAAAATCAATTATTGGAGTAACTTCGATATTTAATGACGAATTATAATCTACAACTGTAATTTTTGAAATTGTTCCAATTGTAATATCGCGCATATAATTGTCATTTTCGCCTGAAGTTACAATTATATCTCCAATACTTAAATCATCTAAAACTCTTTTTCGGATGTACTGCATCATTAATGGAAGGCTCTGACTTCCTAACCCGTTTACCAGTCCCAGATCACGAGTATTCTGAATTCTTGCAGAGACTATATTTTCAATGTTGTAAATTGGCGTTATTTGACATGTAAAAGTTCCTACCTGAGTAACTTTACCTACAAGACCTCTGTTTCCATTTTGATAAGCGATAACCGGCATGTTTTTCTTAATTCCATCTACACTACCCTTATCTATTGTAAGATATGCATATGCGTTATCAAGGTCACGAGAAATTATTTGTGCAGGAATATTTTTTTCTTCAAGAGAAATAGAAAAATCAAGCTGCTTTTTCAAACGTTCATTTTCTTTTCTTATATCAGCATTAGAGCGCTGCATCTGCTCATAATTTTCCAATTTTACAAGCAGCTCATTATAATCAGCCTTTAATTTTCGAAGTTCTCCTACAGAATTTATAGTATTGGAAATTCCGTTAGTAACAAAATGAACTCCTTTATCAATTGAAGATATAAAACTGAAACCAACTTTTTTTAAGTTGATGACAAAACCTCCGGAACTGAATGCAAGCATTATTCCAGAAGCCAGCACTAAAACAATAAAAAGAAATTCTGAAAATTTTACATAAAATGATGAACGCTTTTTATTTTTTGCCATTTTCTTGAGAAATTAGTCATTAAGGCTATCAAATATAGAGCGGTCTGATGAACGATCCTTGAATAAAGCAAAAGCTTCTCCGGCACCGATAGCAACACATTCAAGTGGCTTTTCAACAAGAATAACAGGAACACCTGTTTCTTTAGAAATAAGTTTTGGAAGTTCTCTAAGCATAGAACCACCACCTGTCATAACAATTCCACGTTCAATAATATCAGATGCAAGCTCTGGAGGAGTTTCGCTTAATACAATTTTAATTTCTTCTACAATTTTTGTAACAGGTTCTTTTAAAGCTTCACGAACTTCAACGCTGTCTATTTCCAGTCTTCTTGGAAGACCTGTAATTGCGTCTGTTCCCTTTAATTCCATTTTTTCAATTGTTTTTTCAGGTGCTGCATTTCCAATCTGAATCTTTAATCTTTCTGCAGCTGGCTGACCAATTATAAGGTTATGAACACTCTTTACGTGTTTTACAATTGCTTCATCAAATTTATCGCCACCAATTCTTATAGAATGTGTAACAACCATACCACCAAGAGAAATAACAGAAACTTCTGTCGTTCCTCCACCAATATCACAAACCATATGTCCGGCTGGTTCAAAAATAGGAATTTTAGCACCAATTGCAGCAGCAAGACTTTCTGGAATTACTTCTACTTCCTTTGCACCTGCTTTTAATGCAGCTTCTATAACGGCTCTTCTTTCTACATCTGTAATGCAGGAAGGAATACCAATCTTCATTTTTACTGATTTAAAGAATTGATGTTTTGGAACAATTTTAGAGATGAAGTATTTAATCATTTTTTCAGTGCTGTCAATGTCAGCAATTACTCCATCAGCTAAAGGTCTGATCGCGATAATGTTTCCTGGAGTTTTATCTAACATGCGTTTAGCTTCTGAACCTACAGCAACAATTCGTTTAGTTCCGCGTTCAACTGCAATAACAGAAGGTTCATCTATTACCATACCTCCCTTATCGCCACGTACATAAATAAGTGTATTACAGGTTCCTAAATCTATTCCTATATCTGTTGAAAAATTATCCAAGAAAGCCATTTAATCCTCCCAAAATACTTTTTAAATACAAAAGTAATAGATTTATTTTATCATATTTTTTTATATACGACAACTAATTACTACTCTAACTTTCTGATAATTTTGCTCGAGATAGCTGATGAGAAGGCATTAATTTTAATGCAGTTCGCCATTCTGCTCTTGCCTTTACAATATTACCTTGTTTTTCATAAATAAGACCAATTGCATAATGAGCATCTGCAGATTCAGGATTTAATTCGAGAGCTTTGTTAAATTCTTCCATTGCTTCTTCATAGCTTTCTTTTTCTATATAAATATTTCCTAACAAAATGCGGCTTTTTAATATAATGTCTTCATTATCGCTGTTTTGTACAATTCTGAATAAATACTGCTCGCTTATGTTCAGTTCTTTTGCATTATAATATTGTTCAGCAATAGAAAGTAAAAGAAAATCTGATTCATCCTCAAGTAAGGCTTCGGAAAAAGATGCAATACTTTCCATAGTCATACCAAGCGATGCATAGCTTAAACCAAGAAGCTTTGGAATATCTGGAGAAATAAAGCCATCTTCTTTTGCAAGATTAATATATTTTACAGCTAAATCTGCATAATAGTATGAAGTGATTGTGTTTTTGAAAAAATATGCTCTTCCCAGCATGTATTCAAGCTGAGGCTTTAATTTTGAATTTGCAGAATATAATGCAATTCTCATTTTATTAATGCTTTCATCAAGATATTGCTGGGCTGTCTGAGTATCTGTTTGAGATTGAGAAAGAAAAAAGCAGGCATATCCGTAATATGTTAAAGCTGAATTATTGTAACTGTCTTTCTGAAGATATTTAGAAGACAAATCGTAAACTTTTTCATAATCATATTGTTCCCAGGCTTTTTTTATATCGCGAATTGAAATTGTATTTGAAGAGATTTTTGAAAAAATGAAAAATACTAAAAATATAAGAGCCGCAAGACTAAAAACTATTAAAGAAAGCTTAATAAGTCTGCGAAGGAAATAACTTTTCTTTTTTGCGTAATTTCCGTTTTTAAAATTTATATCATTATTCATTTTTATCATTAAAAAAACAGATGGAACTATAAGCCGGGTTCTGTCTGACAACTTCCTGTAAAACAGAAAACTGTCAATAACCATCTATCCGTTCAGTATGTTACCACACTGCTATAGCGGTCTACCCGCAGTAAGACTCGGAATAATCATAACTGCTACGCGACCTTGCTCCAAATGAGGTTTACAAGCCATTACTGTTACCAGTAATGCGGTAGTCTCTTACACCACCTTTTCACCCTTACTAAAAATTGCAAATGCAAAAATTAGCGGTATATTTTCTGTTGCACTATCTGTCACTTGCTGGGCTATGCAAAAAAAATTGCAGCTGCCAGTTTGTGCCCGGTTATTATCCGGCATTTTTTCCGAAGGAGCCCGGACTTTACCTCATTGATTTTCTTTATCATCAAAGAAAATCAAAGCGATTATATTCCATCTGATAATTACAAAATATTAAAGAAGATTAATCCTCATCATCTGAATCACTTTCGTCAACGTCTTCATCTTCATCTTCAAGATCAGAATCTTCGTCGTCAGAAACATCTTCTGAATCAAGATCATCATCGTATAAAGATTCTGTTGAATCTTCTGTCATTTCTTCATCTTCATCATCGAAATCCTCGTCATCAGCGAGGCTTCCTGCAGCACCAATATCAAAGTAGTCTTCTGCAAGATCATCACTTACTTCTTCATAGAAAAGAATTCTACTGCAGTAAGGACAGAATTTAATATTTTCGCCTTCGTGTACTTCATTTGCAAAGTTTGCAGGAAGAATCATGTGGCAACCCATACATACGCCATTTCTTACTGCTACAATACCTTCTGAATTTCTCTGAATAATTCTTTCGAACTTAAAAAGAATTTCCTGATCAAGTTTTGGTGCAATTTTATTTTCTTTTGTTTTAAGTTCATTAATTTTCTTTGTGTATCCAGAAATTTCTGAATTAAGAGAATCTCTGCTTGTGTTTAATTCAGATTCCTGGAACTTAATTAACTCTTCATCTTCAGCAAGTCTTGTCTTTAATTCATCAAGTTCTTTTTCTTTTTTCTGAAGATCATGACGAAGTTCATCTTCTTTATCTTTAACTTCGCTGATTTTCTTTTCTAAGGTTTCATAATCTCTGTGAGTTGTACTGTCTGCAATTCCCTTTTCATATTCTTCTCTCTGAGAAATTGCAATCTGTAATTCTTCTTTTAAGCTAGAAACAGCAGCTGTTGTTTCGTCATATGCAGCTTTTTTCTCTATGAATTCTTTCTGTGTCTTTGCAAGAGCTTCTTCCTGATTATTTAACTGCTTAGGTGCGCTTTCTACTTTTGCTTCAAGTTCATATTTCTGAACCAGGATTTCCTGCAGATTTTTCAGATTTTCAAAGACTTCTGTTGTTACCATATTTTAGTTTCCTCATTTAAAATATTTCTTACTATACAATAAAATTTTAGTTTAGTCTATTCAGTGGAGATTTACTGAATAGACAGCGCGTCAGGTTTCTATAAAATCTCTTAAACCGTTTGAACGGCGCGGATGACGAAGTCGTCTTAATGCTTTTGCTTCTATCTGTCGGATTCGTTCTCGAGTTACATCAAAGTAAAGACCAACTTCTTCGAGTGTAAGGGAATAACCGTCTTCCAGACCAAAACGCATTTTAAGAACTTCCTGTTCACGAGGTGGAAGTGTATTCAAAACAGTTCGCAGCTGTTCCTGTAATAAACGATATGCAGTCTGTGTTGCTGGATTTTCAACTTCCTTGTCTTCAATGAAGTCTCCGAGGATTGAATCTTCTTCTTCTCCAATTGGAGTTTCAAGAGAAATTGGTTCTCGTGCAACATTCTTTACCTGTTTAACGCGAGCCAATGGCCATGCAAGCTGCTGCGCAATTTCTTCATCTGTCGGTTCACGACCATATTTTTGCATAAGCTGTCGGCTTTCACGTACAACCTTATTAATCTGTTCAATCATATGAACAGGAACGCGGATTGTACGAGCCTGATCAGAAATTGAACGTGTGATTGCCTGACGAATCCACCATGTAGCATATGTAGAAAATTTAAATCCTTTACGATATTCAAATTTTTCTACGGCTTTAATAAGACCAATATTTCCTTCCTGAACAAGATCAAAGAAGTGAAGTCCACGGTTTGTATATTTCTTTGCAATGGAAACTACAAGACGAAGGTTTGCGTTAATAAGACGATTCTTTGCCTTTTCCATCATTACACGACCATGTTCAATGTCTTGAGCCATTTTAAGAATCATTTCTACATCGTTTTCAAATTCGTATTCAAGGCGATGAAGCTTACGTTCAATTTTCTGAATTTGAGTGTAAATTTCGCGGATTTCATCTGCACTCATATTCAATTCCTGCTCCAGCTTTGCAGCCTGTGAACGGATTGAAATTTTTCTACCAAGATTTCTGAGTTCAGAAGGACTTGAAATTCTCAATTCCTTCATTTTCTTTTCCTGCTTCTGATGATATTCTTCAATCTTGATTGTTGCTTCACGGTATTTCTGTGTAAATTTATCAAGTTCTTCAGTCTGAATATCAACTTTTCTGAGTTCTGGAAGAATTTTTTCTCTTAATGCAATAAGCTCCTGATTCTGGAAAATTTCGCTTGACTGTTCTGCTTCAAAAAGCTGCTTTTTCAGAGCCATATATACTTTCATTTCAGAAAGAACCGGTTTAATATATTCACCATAAGAGCTTTTTAAACGGCGTTTATCTGCCATTTCTTCATTTATTTCTTTTCGTGTTTTTCCAGGTTCATGAAGATCTATTCTTGTAAAGGCTTTCTGGGCAATTGCAAAAAATTCAGGAATCATTATGCCGGAATTTTTTATTACAGCTTTAATTATATCGTTTCCCTGCTCCATTGTTTTAGAAAGTTCTACTTCCTGTTCTGCAGTTAGAAGATTTTCGCGCCCAATTTCTCTTAAATATAATCTGATCGGATCATCAATTGCTGAGTCTTTGTCGCTATTTACAAGTTTATTTTTAGAAGAACCTGCTGCTTCAACTTCTTCTGTAAGTTCAGCATCTTCATCTGTAACGTCATCATCATCCTGCTCAAGAATCATGCTTTCGTCGTCATCGTCTTCAAGCATTAAATCTTCTTCGGACATTTCATCTGGTTCGTCAGATACATCTGGTTCAATAAGATCAGTTTCTACAGGTTCACGGTCAATGTCTTTTAATAATTTTAAAACAGGTTCCATTAACTCGTCTGAATTAACAAATTCCTGTCCTAAATATTCAATTACATCGTCCCACGATAATATTTTTTTTGATTTTGCAAATTCAAGCAGTTTTTCTACTGCAGGATTTGCTGCTAAAGCCAAGTCGCTTTTTACATCCATAAAAGTGCTACCTACTTCCTAAAGAGCGGATTTTTAAGTCCAGTTCCTGTTTTTGTAATATAAGTGTATCGAGTAATTTTCTGTCATCATCTGTTACTGCTACAAATTCTCCGATTCTTTTTTTCAGTCTGTCTCTCTGGTCTTCAAGTTTTTTTCTTTTTATAAAATTAATGGTGTCTTTTAAGATTTCACCAACTTTTTCACTTTGATAAGCCCCTGATGAAACAGCCTCCGTTATAAGATTTGATAGTTGCGAATCATCACAACGATCAAGAATATCGTGCAGTGTAAAAATCTGTTCAGAAAAACAATTTTCCAACACCTTGTAAAACTTTCTGGCGTAAGGATTTGTAAAATCATCTTCAGAAAGCTCGTTTTGCAAAACCTTAAACTGGTTCAGGTCGGCAGTAACTGCAATTAAACCTCTTAGCTGGGCATCAAGTTTAATTTGAGTGTCTTGTTGTGTTTGATTGTTAGTCTGCCGGATATTTGTGCGCTCACGGGCTAGATTCCGATTTTCAAAATCTCTTTTAACAGCCTCCGGTTTTAGATTGAATGCCTGTCCTAACTGTTCAAGACAGGATTCTTTTTGAATATCAGACTGCAGTGAATCAACATATTGAAAATACTCCAAGGCTGCCTTTGCTTTTCCTTCAGGAGTTTCAATAGGGTATTTTTCACCTAGTCTATTTATAAGATAATCGCTATCTAATATAGCGTTTTTAACCTGCATCGTCAAGTTTTCTGCACCGAATTTCTGCATAATTTCGGCTGGATCTTTTCCGCCTTTTATTATGATTATTTTTACAGTAAGGTTAAATTTCCGGCACATTAAGATTGCACGCATTGTTGCATTCTGTCCTGCTCCGTCTGAATCAAAAGAAAGATAAACTGTTTCTACAAAACCTCGAATCATTTTTATCTGTTCTTCTGTAAGAGCTGTTCCTAACGGAGCAGTAGCATAATTTATTCCGCACTGATGATAAGCTATGCAGTCCATATAACCTTCGCAAAGAATAATTGCTTTATTTTCCCGGATTGCATTTTTTGCAAAATTAAAAGCATACAAGGTTTCCCTTTTTTTGTACTGAATCATTTCTCCGGAATTTAAATATTTAGGATCGTTGTCTCCTTTCGGATGCAGAACTCTTCCTCCAAATGCTACAGCCTGACCATTGCGGTTAAAAATCGGAAACATCAGACGGTCAGAAAAAAAAGATGTATCGGGATATTTTTTACTGAATAAACCGGATTTATCTAAGAAACTGTCTGAAAAATTTTTACTCTTAAGAAAGTTTCTGAGCCATTTTCTGTCTGCCGGGGAATAGCCAATTTTAAATTTTTCGATTGTTTCTTTTGTAATGCCTCGACTTGTTATATATGAAAGAGCATCTTTTCCCTGCGGAGATTCCAGTAAAAGATAATTATACATAGAGGCCGTACGGTCATATAGTTCAATTATCTGGTTTACGTCATCATTTTTTTTATAATCTTCTGTTTGAGAATAACCGGATTTATATTTAATTTCTATTCCATTTTTTTTAGCAAGCTGAGTAACTGTTTCGGCATATGAAAGTTTTTCCATTTCCATAATAAATGAAATTATGTTTCCGCCTTTATGACAGCCAAAGCAATGGAAAAATTTTTTATCAGAGTCTACATGAAAAGAAGCTGTTTTTTCTCCATGAAAAGGACAACATCCCCACCAGTCATTTCCACTTCGTCTTTCCAGGCGTGTGTACTCACCTATTACTGAAACTATATCAGTTGTATTGAGGACCTGATCTATTGTTTCATTAGAAATATAGCCTGCCAAGTATTTTCCTTATTTATATAACTAATTTTTTGTATAAAGGTTATGATTTATTTTATGTTCTTCAAAGGTTGTGTTAAAAACATGCTTTCCGGCTTCTGCATCGGCAACCTGGAAGAAATAATAAGATGTCTTTGGTGTATTTGTTGCAGCATCTAAGGCAATAAGTCCGGGATTAGAAATTGGTCCTGGCGGAAGGCCTGCATAAAGATATGTGTTGTATGGATTATCAATTCTTGTATCTTCTATTTTGATTACATTTGGATGAGGTTTATCCTGAATTTCTGTAAGGATGTATTCAACGGTTGCACAAGAATAAAGTCCAATACTATGTGTAAGCCGATTTTTAAAAACGCTCGCAATAAGTGGTGCTTCTTCTGCAACCCTGTATTCACGTTCAACAATTGAAGCTAGTTTTACAATTTCATAAAGATCTTCCGGAGTTTTATCAGAAAGATTTTCAACTGTTTTAATTTTTTCAAAAAAATTATCAACCATCATTTCAGCAACAGTTTTTGCCCCCATTCCCTTTGTAAAATAATATGTATCAGGGAACAGATAACCTTCAATTGTTTCTGATGGAATTTCATATTCCTGAGGAAGCGTGTTATTGCTGCAAATATTAATAAAATCAATAGATGTACAGATTTCGTTTTGTTCCAGTAAGTTTGCAATTTTTTTGATTGTATAACCTTCGGGAATAGAAACTATAATAAATTCTGTCTGTGCAGATGATAATACTTCCTGAATTTCTATAACGTCCATTGCCGGAGATATTTTATAGATTCCACTTTTCAATGAAAAATTTTTAATTTCGCGTTTTGGAAAAAATATTTTTAAAATAATTGGGAATCTTGCAGAATAGTAAAAGGCTTTTTCGCTTTTAATGAGATTATTTTCTTTTAAGATTTTTGCAGTTTGGGCAACCGAGGTTCCGTAAGGAATTTCTATTCTGGTTTCGCCGATTATGTCTAATCCAAGTTCATTTTTTTCTACAGGAAAGAATTGTGTTCGGAAAATTAAAAGGCCTGAAGTAAACATTGCAAGAATTAATATAAATATTGCAATAACAATTCTTAGTATTTTTTTCATGAATAAAATTTTTTTACCTCTTCAAGTGAAAGTGTGTTATAAATTGCATCTTCCAGAGACTTATAGAAAACTTCCAGTCCTTGAGGTAATTCTTCCTGTTTTTTTCTAAGATATCTTGCAAGAAGAAAAAGTTCCTTTTTAGAAAAAGAATAATCAAGAACTGTAAAATCTCCATTTTCTATTGTCATATTTCTATCTCTTGATCTTCCTTTGCAATATTAATTTCAATTTCTGAATGATCAATGTACTGTGCGTACCATCTTGCTGCCTGAAGAATTGAATTAATTTTTTTATCATCATAGGTAGGTTCATGATGGAAAAGATAAAGCTTTTTAATATTCCAGTGAACAGCAAAATCTATGGCATAACAGAAGGCTGAATGTCCCCAGTTTTCTTTTCTATAAGCTTCTTCAACTGTGTATTGAGAATCAAGTACTATGCAGTCAGCATTTCGGAATACCTTTTCTCCATTCTGAATGTTTGAATAATCCTGAAGCTTTAATTCAACATCTGTTGCATAAACAAATTTTTTACCTTCATGTTCAAATGAATAGCTGTAAGAAACTCCCGGATGAGACATTGGACTTAAATTAACTTTTATATCATCTATAAAAAATTCTTTATCTGGCTGAAGTTTATGAAAAGTAAAATTTTTGGTAAATGCATCAAATGGAACCGGATAGTATGGTGTTTTCATTTGTTCACGTAAATAAGTTTCTGTATTTTCGTGAGCCGAATATACGTCAAAAATAGATGCAGGATTATATGCCGGATCAAAAAATGGAAGTCCCTGAACATGATCCCAATGAAAATGAGAGAATATAAGATGATAATGATTATTTTTAGGAAGATTTTTTGATTTACCTAAAACTCTTATTCCGGTTCCGGCATCAAGGATGATTTCTGTTTTATCTGTTTTTACTTCAATGCAGGACGTATTTCCGCCAGTTGTTCCATAAATCCAGTCAGGCAATGTAGAAACAAATCTGGCGCGTGATTCAACACTTTCCAAGTCTTCAACTTTGATACGTTGAATAACGGCCATTATTTTTGACTGAATCTGTTCTGGAGTAAGTGGAGTTGGTAAAGATCCTCTAACGCCCCAAAATCTAACTTTCACAAAAATTTCTCCCTGCAAAAAAAAAGCTGATCCTCAGTAGACCAGCAAAACATGGGGAGTAGAGGACTCGAACCTCTGGAGGCGTGAGCCGAGGGATTTACAGTCCCTTGCAATTGCCGCTATGCGAACTCCCCTTAAAAGCTGCTTGTAGGATTTGGACCCACGACCCCGAGATTACAAATCACGTGCTCTACCAGCTGAGCTAAAGCAGCATTACCTATTTCTTAGGTTTTCATAATCTATAGTATTTTAGATTTTTGGTCAATAGTGATTTTAAGAAAAATTCAAAATTTCTTCAAAATAAGGAAGATATTTTTTTTCAATTACATTTTTCCATAAATATTCTTTCTGAACACTTTCTGCGCCGTTTTTAATTATCTGCTCATGAAGCTTTGAATTATATTGTTTTATGCATATAGCGCGGCAAATTGTAAGGCTTAAAGCAGCTTCATTATTGTTATTGTATAAATATCCTGTTTTTAAGTCTTTAATTTTTGTTAAGCCGCCTGTACGGTGTGCAATTGGAACTGTTGCATAGGCTTGTGCAATAAAATCTTCGAGTCCGCATGGTTCAAAAAAAGAAGGAAGTGTAATAAAATCGCTGGAAGCAGTCAGAAGTCTTACAATCTCCTGGTTATATCCGTTCATAAATATAACTTTTCCTGGAAAAGCTTTTGTTAATTCTATTACTGAATTTTCAAGATCACTTTCCCCCTGCCCTGCAACTATAAAACTTACGTTATCAAAATTGCTTAAAACAGTAGGAATTGTATTTACAAGAACAGAAATTCCCTTTTGTGTGGTGATTCTTCCGTGGTAAGCAATGAAAATTTCGTTATCAAGATTTTTTGAACATTCCAAAGTCCCGAATTTCTTTAATCCTTCGCATATAAAATTCTTTGAATTTGCTATTTTTTCAACAAAATATTTTTTACAAAGTCTTTTACCTTCTAAATCTATTTTCAATGGATTAAATGTATAAGGCAGTTTTGATTTTTTAGTATCAGTAGGATCGTAACGTTCAAAATCAAAGCCGTTTGTAATTCCTTTTATTTCTACCTTCATTTTTGCAAAGATTTTAGATAGGTTTTCAGTAATATCTGCATTAAGAGGATCTGTAATTTCCTTTGCATATTGTTCAGAAACTGTAGAAAGAAATGCTTTTGAATTTATTGCAAGTAAGAAAGGTTCAACTTTTCCGTTATTTAAGGATTTGCTTAACAGCTTTTCTGAAAGGCCTGTATACCAGGCTGCTTCGCCAAGACTTGAAAATTCATGGTGGTAAGCAGGTCCTGCGTTATGAATTGTTACAACGCATTTTGTATTTTTTAATTCCGGAGTCTGCTTTGCAAAAGATGGTAAAGAAGCCGTTGCAGCATCCTGACAGTGAATGATTTGCGGTAAATCTGAAGAGATTGCTGCATAACTGCACACTGCCTTCTGAAAAAGTGTATCCATAAATAATGTATCTGTATGACCGTGTCCTTTTATGCATAATGGATTTTTTTTCTGTTCATTTGCGGTGTAGGTATAAACTGCTTCCTTTTCTTCAAAAGCTTTGTGTTCAACAAATACAACATTAAAATTTCCGGAAGTACAAACAGCTTGCTGGTATTTTACAATTTCTTCTTTTCCGCATATGAAAATTTTCTGATTTTCTTTAACATCAATTAAATCTTTTATAAGATCAAAGCTTGTACATTTAAAAACAGGTATAAAAAGTGTTACTTCATGGCCAGCCTGGGAAAATTCCTTGCAAAGCGAAAATGTAACGTTTTTAACTCCACCAGCTTCTGCAATTCCTGCACATTCCATACTTGCAAACCAAATATTCATATATAACCTTCCAAAAATCTTTTGTTTATTTATTTTCTGAATAATCCGGGCGTAATTTTTCTGCGCCGTTTAAATAAACATTATGTTTTTTCTGATTTTTCTTTATATAGGCGTGAATCAAAACTCTGATTACATTTTTCATTCCGCCTTCAATCTGCGCTTCCTGGCTGCAAAAAAGAGCAATGTTTGAAATATCGATAATTGAATTTCCTTTTCTCAAAGCTGTACAAGGGTTTAAGACTGTAATTTCGTTTGTAATGGTAAAATGTATTGAAATTATGTCTTTTTCTTTAATTTTATTCATTTCGATTATCTGATTCATCATGCGGCATACATATTCAGTAATTTCTTCTTTAGTGTTTTCACAGCAAACTGCGCCGCGGATTCCGGTTATTTTTTTCATTTTTGCCACCCTATTCTATTTTATAACGAATTTTCTATAATTGTATTTATTGAATCTTTTGAGTCAGAAAAGATTTTATTTCTTACATATTCATAAAGTTCAAAATCTGGAATTTCATACGAAGTTACAGAAAAAACTGATAATTCAATCCATGGACATTCTTCATATAATTTTAAGCTTCTGTATAAATCTTCTCTTCTTATTTGTTCAGGTCTGAAAGATTTGGATGCAGCTGCTTTTTTAAGATAATAATCTGCTGCTCTTTGAGCAATTAAATCTGCACATTGTCCAATATATTGATTTAAAGATTCCTGATCTTTAATTATATTGTCCTTCATCAGGCTGCATAAACCTTCTGCAGATACTGTCAGCGAAATATTAAATTCAAGACTGTAAGAAAAATTGTAGTCTTTGCCAAGTTCTGAATAATACTGGCTTGAAGGTAGTGCTCCAGAAATTGTCTTAGAAATGTTTAAAGGTTCAATTGAATAAATTACTAACTGAGCATTTGAAGGAAGAAGAAATTCCTTATACCAGGAAAAAACTCCGTTCTGAACCGGTGTTTGTGAAATTCCGCCGGTTTTAGAAACTACAACACCTGCGAATCCAGGTTTGATGCGGAACTGTGTCCATCCTACAAAAAAAATTGCAGAAAAGAATACAGCAAGTATCAATAGACACAAAAAAAATCGTTTCATGACTTGATAGTATATCAGTTTAAGCCGATAATCATCAAGTAATGAAAAAAAAATCTGCTGCAAAAAAAACGATTAAATATCAGAAGAAAATAATCTCCAATGTACAAACTTATAAGTTAATGATGTTGTTTGACCTTACATTGATTTCCTTCAGTCTTATAATGCTTCTTCTTTATATAGTCGGAAATTATCAGACATTCTTAGATACAACACAAAAGATTATTTTAACTACACTTTCGTACAGTTCGCTTCTTGCAACAGCAATTTCCATAATTCTTGTATTAGAAACCTTTATTAAAATTTTTACAGAAAAAAAACATTTTAGAAATATAATAAATCTTATTTTTTTAATAGCTTCAATAATTATCTGTTTGATTGAATTGGGATTTTCGAGTACTATAAACTTTGTTTCGGCAGGTTTATAATGGCAAATAAAGTAGAATTACCTTCAATTCTTAAAAAATTCTATTCTGTATTTGAAGAAAACGGATTTAAAGCCTATCTGGTAGGCGGCGCGGTTCGTGATATCTTTTTAAATAAAAAAGCTTCGGATTATGATGTTGCTACGAATGCAACTCCTCAGGATGTTATAAAAATTTTTAAATTTGTTATTCCTACAGGAATTGAACATGGAACTGTTACTGTTCATTTTATGAATAATGAAATTGAAGTTACAACCTTCAGAACTGAATCCGGTTATTCAGACGGGCGTCATCCTGATTCTGTAAATTATGCTGCAACTATTGAAGAAGATCTTTCTCGCCGCGATTTTACAATGAATGCAATTGCCGTGAATCTTAAGGATAATTCAATCGTAGATCCTTATGGCGGAATTGAGGATATTAAAAAGCAGCTTATAAAAACTGTTGGAGATTCAAAAGAACGTTTTCTTGAAGATGGATTACGTCCTGTTCGTGCCATACGCTTTGCATCTAAATTAAATTTTAAGATTGAAGATAATACTTTTAATAGTCTTTCAGATATAAAGGTTCTTGAAAAAACGGCTTCGATTTCTGTGGAAAGATTTCGTGATGAATTTATGAAAATTCTTGCATCAAATAAGCCAAGTGTGGGCCTTAAATTACTTGAAGAAACTGGGATATTAAAAATTTTTATTCCTGAATTAATTAATTGTCGTAACTGCATACAAAGAGATGACCGTGGCTACCATGTTTTTGATGTTCTTGATCATCTTATTTACGCCTGTGATGGTGCCCCAAAGGATAATCCTGCAGTTCGTTTATCAGCTCTTTTTCATGATATTGGAAAACCTCAGGCGCGGACAGAACGCATGGAAAATGGTTTATCAATTGTAAATTTTTATAGTCACGAAGTTTATTCAGAAGCAATTTCCAGACAGATTATGACAAGATTGAAGTTTTCTAATGTGGAAATTAATAAAGTCTGCCTTCTTGTAAAAAATCATATGTTCCACTATACAAAGGACTGGACAAGTGCAGCAGTCAGAAGATTTCTTGTAAAAGTTGGTTATGAAAACGTAGACGATTTATGCGCATTAAGAATTGCTGATATGTATGGAAAATACAATAAAGAAGTATCGTACAAAGACAGTTCAGAATGTGAGCTTTTGATTGAATTAAAAGATAGAATAAAAGAAATTCAGCTGAAAAATGAAGCCCTGTCTCTTAGGGATTTAAAAGTAAACGGAAAAGATTTAATGAATATGGGAATTCCTTCCGGTAAAAAAATCGGAGTTATTCTTAATGAGCTTCTGGAAACTGTTCTGGAAGACCCTTCCATGAATGAGAAAGAAAAACTGTTAAAAATTGCTGCTAATTTGAATTCTCTGTATTAAAAAATTGACAGTTTAATAAAGGTTCTGAATAAATTTATACAGAACCTGCAAGATTATTTTCAAACTCTTTTATGTATTTTCTGTAAAAAATTAAATTTACTATAAAGGTTAAAATCCAGGAAATTGGATATGATAAGAAAATAATTGTTGGTGTATGAAAATACGTAATCCTAAAAATTGTAAAAAGCCATATAATTCTAAAAATACATGCGCCGCTTAAAGAAGAAATAACCGGCATAAGAGAATGTCCGATTCCGCGGATGATATTTGCCATAGAATCCATCATTCCGCATAAGAAATATGTAGACATAATTATTGTAAGTCGAATCATTCCGGCCTCAATTACTTCTGGTTCTTTTGTGAATATTCCAATTAACTGGCGACCGAATATATAAGCTGCCGCGCTCATTACACCGCCTATTACAATGATAGAGGCCTGTGCAATCCATACAACTTTCTTAATGCGCTCAGGCTTTTTTGCTCCCGCATTTTGAGAACAGAAGGTTAATCCACCCTGCGAAAATCCGTTCATTGAGGTATAAATAAAGCCTTCTATGTTTACAACTGCCGAGTTTCCTGCAATCATAATTTTTCCAAATGAGTTTACAGAGGATTGAATTATTACGTTTGAAAAAGAAAACATTATTCCCTGAAAACCAGCCGGCAAACCAACCTTAACAATTTTTGCTAGAATCTGGGGTGTAAGCCTTAATTTTTTCATATTTAAATGAAAATCATCTTTTTCTGTAAGCAGAATTATTATTACACTTACAGCTGAAAGTGTCTGAGAAATTACAGTCGCGTAGGCAACTCCTGAAACTCCCATATTAAATTTTATTACAAAAAGAAGATTCAGCAAAAGGTTTAATACCCCAGCTAGAAAAAGGATGAAAAGTGTTCGTAAAGTGTCTCCTTTTGAACGTAATAAGGCACTTCCAAAATTATAGACCATTGTTGCAGTTATACCCGCAAAATATATTCTCAGATAAGTGGCAGCGAGCTCCAGAACCTCTGGCGGGCATTGCATAAGGTTTAATATAAAGGTTGCTCCAAAAATCCCTGCAGCAGTTAATATAATTCCACTTAAAAATGAAAGTAAAATTGCCGTATGAACGGTATCCTGTAATTCTTTTGATTTTCCAGCTCCAAAAAAATGTGAAGCTACAACATTTGTTCCAATGGAAAGTCCTGTAAAAAGATTTATAAGCAGATTTATTAATGAGCCTGTAGATCCTACTGCAGCAAGAGATTCGTAACCTGCATAACGTCCTACAACAACTACGTCGGCAGCATTAAAGAGTAATTGCAGCAAATTTGAGAATATTAAAGGAATTGAAAATTGAAGAAGTTTTCCAAGAATGGAACCTTCCGTCATATTTATCTGATTATTTTTCATCTAAATCTTCCAGCATATCCTTAAAAAAGTGATTATCAATTTTTGCTTCATTCATCAAGCTTCCATAAGAATCGTATTTTTTTCCTTCAAAAGTTCTTCCAAAAACAATATAGTCTTTTCCGTTTTCAGAATCGTAAGTAAGGGAATATGTTTTTCCTTTATAAAGAAATTCCATTTCTTTTTTTGCCTGTAAACGAAATATAAATTCTTCTTTTGTCATAGTCCGCATTTTACTGTATGCTAAAATCAAAATCAATGTTATAATGCAAATATGTTAAAAATAAAAGAAGTATCACAAAAAATTAAAAATCAGATTCAGACTGTTTATAAAGGAAATTCAAAAATAATTGATAAAATTCTTTCCTGTTTATTTGCCGGCGGGCATGTTCTTTTGGAAGATGTTCCGGGAACCGGTAAAACTGTTTTAGCAAAGGCTCTTGCTAAATCCACCTCTCTTTCTTTTTCAAGAATTCAGTGCACACCTGATTTAATGCCTTCTGATGTTACAGGAAGCAGTGTTTATCTTGCAAAAGAACAGAATTTTGAATTCAGAAAAGGTCCTGTTTTTTCTTCTATTCTGCTTGTTGATGAATTAAATCGTGCTACACCTCGTACTCAGTCTGCCCTTCTTGAATGTATGGCAGAAAGTCAGGTTAGTGCAGATGGAAATCTTTATAAACTGGATAAACCTTTTTTTGTAATTGCTACTCAAAATCCGGTTGAATCTGAAGGAACTTTTCCTCTTCCAGAAGCTCAGAAGGATCGTTTTACAATGATGCTTTCTTTAGGCTACCCTTCTGCTGAAGATGAAAAATTAATTATTACAAATCAGCGCTCAACAGTTCATCCTGTAGAAAATATTCAGCCATGTGTATCTGATAAGGATATTCTGGACTGCCAGGAAGAAGCTGTTACAGTTCATGTTGAAGATTCAGTTTTATCATATATTATTGAACTGGCAGAAAAAACAAGAAACGATTCAAGGCTTGCTGCTGGAGTTTCAACCCGAGGAACTCTTGCTTTATATAAATCATGTCAGGCTTATGCTGCAATTTTGGGAAGAGATTTTGTAACTCCAGAAGACGTTAAAGAGCTTGCAGAGAATGTTTTTGTTAACAGAATTATTCTTTCCAGCGAATCAGTTTTGAAAGGTTTTACAGCTCAATCTATTATCAGTGATATTTTGATGCAGGTTCCAATTCCAGAATTTTCTGCTCATGTATAAATCAATTTATTAAGGCATAAAATTTATAGCTGGAAAACAGGAGTAAAACTTGATAAAAACATCGCCGGTTACAAAAACGGCTTTAATATTATGCATAATATTTTTCCTCATTATTCCTGTAAAAATAGTTCAGATTATTTGTCTTACCTTTATCTTTACAATTCTTTTTTCATATTTGTATTCAAAAAATTTATTAAAGAATATTGATGTTGTACATACAATAAAATCCTTAAAGCTTGCATGTAATGAAAATTCCGATGTCATTCTGTTCATTAAAAACTATTCATTTTTGCCTGCCTTTTTCTGCTATTATTTTGATGAAGCTCCATTTTTAAGAATTTATAAAGATAAAAATTCAGATACATGCATGCTCCGTCCAAAAGAAAATTTAAGGCTCACTTATAATGTTACAGCCCTAGAACGCGGATTATTTTCTGCAGGACCTTTTAAACTGACTCTTTCTGATCCGCTTGGTTTGTTTCAAATCAAAAAAAAAATTGAAGACAGAACAATAATTACTGTAAGACCTGCAAGAATAAATTTTCAAACCTTTTTACAACCTGGAATTCCTGGAGGTTTTGAAAAAATTATGAATCCAATATTTGAAGATATTACTCTTCATAAAAGCATAAGGCCTTATAAAACTGGAGATAGTATCAGACGAATAAACTGGCGTGCGAGCGCAAAGTGTAATGAACTGTATATTAACCAATATGATTTTACATATGATGTTCCTGTTTTTGTTTTTTTAAATCTTGCTGAAGATGATTATCCTTTAAAAGAAATGCGATGGTATTCTGAAAAGGCAATTGAAATTGCTGCAAGTATAATATTGACTGCAGGCCTTCATAAAATGCGCTGCGGTTTTGCAGCATACAGTCAGGACTTTCCTTTTTTAAAACCAAAGCTTAATCAAACTGATTTTATTCTTGATTTGCTTTCTGTAATTAAAAGTACTCCAGGAAAAGTTTCTTATAATCCAATTCTTCAGTTTGAAAAAAAACTTCCTTCCGGAACCTTAATTTATGAAATTGGACCAGAAGCAGTTGAATCTTATTTCACTAAATTAACTGCTGGAAATGAAAACTTTAATACTAAAAATCTCAGGATATTAAAAAATGGAAAAGAATTATTTTAGTCACAGATTATTAGTTTTTTTAAGTTCAACTTCATTTATGTTTATAATTCTCGGAGTAATAAATGAAATATTAAAAATTCAGGTTTCTTCAAATTCTATAAATATTTTTACATTTGTGATTACATTTTTTTCGGGAATAATTTTTGTATTAATTCAATACCTTTTCGTAAACGAAAAATCAAATGCCGGAGTTCACATAAGATTTATGATAATTTATCTTCTCATAATTCTCACTGCTGCATTTTTTATATTCGGTCGAAAATTTAATTTTTTATTATTAATTTCATTAACCTTTCAATATTTTATTTCTAACCGCATTCATGATTTATTTCTACGACACCAGATATTTATAATTCACTGCGAAGGAAAAAAAGGAAAAGCTTTAACTGAACATCTTTTCCGCGACAATCTTTTTGTAAAAGATCTTGGAATAAGCCTTAAAAAAACTCAGACTACTCTTTTAATTCTTTCATTTGTTTCTGTAATTTCTCTTATAATTTTATTAGCCTGGAAGGCGCGGCTGACACTTTATATTCTTTTATCTTTTTTTATTTTTTTCTTAAGTGTTTTTTTTATTTGTATTTGTATTGGATTTTTTTCTAAGGAAGCTTTTTATGCAAGCCTTGGGTTCACAGAAATTATTAGAAATAAATCCAAAGTTTTAAAAAGCTGCTTTATAATTCTTTTTATTTCTATAATTCTCGCTTTTATTTTTTCAAGTAATTCAAGTTTAATTGATTTATCAAAATTTCCGAAATTTGCACAGAAGCTGGAAACTCATTATTACAATCAAAACTTTATACCTCCAGATCCAACTCCAGACCTTGCTAATGATTTTCGAAATCAGTTAGCTAAGTTAGATACAAAAGAATGGATTTCTGAAGAAGTTATGAATATGATTTTAAAGATTTTAAAATATATTCTTATTACTGTTTCTGGAATTTTTCTTATTGTAAAATTCTTTAAACCTTTTTTTAGTCTTGGCTGGCAGAGATTCTGGAGTGAGTCTCATCTTTATAAATTTTTTAAAGCGGTTATAAATGAAATTTCTGTTTTTTTCCGATTAATATTTCTTCATGAAAAAAAATCAGATGTAAATTATTCTACTGTCAGCTCAAGAAATTTTTTAAATTCCATGCAACAGGTAATTAAACAATCTTCCAAATCAAAAAAGAAAAAAATTGAACTGGACAGACTTACAAAACAGTTTGTTAAGCTTATAATTTTTGCTGAAGCTCATGGATATAAATACAAAAAAAATCTTGCACCTTTAGAATATACCTCTATGCTTACAGATTCAAAATTATTCAATCTTACTTGTGCAAATAAAGCTGGATGTCTATTTGAAAAAGCCTTGTATTCTAAAGATATATTAAGTAAAGAAGAAGAAACTCAATTTGTAAAAAATCTTAAGGATGCAATTATATAAATGAATATTGTTTTTTACAGCACTTATCCCGTCAAACAATTAAATAATTCTCTTATAACAGATTCAAAAAAACTTACTCAGTTTCCTTCATGTCAGAATGAATTTTTAGAATTTTGTAAAAAATATCCTGAACATAATTTTTATTGTGTTTACGAAGGTTTTTCATATTTTCTTCCAGATGAAAAAAAATCACCTGAAGTTTTTGTTCTTCCCTGTGGTTCATCAATTGAAGAAATATGTAATAAAATAATTTCACTCTCACCTTCTCTTTGCATTGCTGTTTCTATCTGGGCAGAACCTTTTGACTGGCTTTGCTGTAACGATGCTCTTGTAAAGGAAGATCTTGAAAGAAATGGAATTAAAACAATTTGCAATAGTGTTGAATTAAATTTAAAATGCTTTGATAAATATCTGACTGATTCTTTTTTAAGGCAAAATAATTTTCTTACTCCGAATTCAATTTTTGTAAATCATAATTTATATTTTTGTGCAGGAAGCAATAAAACTGTCACATCAAATGTCTATAAGAATCTTATTTTTTCACAAATAAAAAAAATGAACTTTCCTCTTGTTATAAAAGAATGTACAGGCCTCAGTTCTCTTGGAGCAGAAGTTGTAAATACATTTGGTGAATGCAAAGCCTATCTGAATTCTAAAAAAAATAATTCTGATAGAATTATCTGCGAATATATAAAAGGCAGACATTTTGGAGTGGAAGTTTATAAAGATACATTCAGCATTTTTGAAATTTCATTAAATCGTTATGGAATTACAAGTCCAAAGCAAAGCGTAAAATTGAATGAAACTTTAAATGATGATGAATTTAATTCTCTTAAAGAAATTATTAAAAATTTGCAGGAACAGTTAAATGCTCAGAATTGTATTCAGATAGATTTGATTCTTTCAGAAAAAAAATCCGGATTAAACGGACAGGCACTCTGGTATATTCTTGAAATAAATCCAAGGCAAAGCGGAATGACAAATTGTGTCTGTGTTGAACAGGGAAAATCAATTTTTGAATTATTATTTGAAAATTCTTCTGATAAAACATTAAATGAAAATCAAAATAAAAAAAGAGTTCTAAGCATAAAGCTTCCTGTTTTTTCGGATGGACTTCTTAAAGAAATTAATGAATTAAAGCTTGCAAAAAAAATAATTCAGTTTGAAAATCTAGAGGCAAAGCAGGAACGCGAAAAAGGCTGGTGCGAAATTATTCTTTGTGATGAAAGTTATTCCAAACTAACTGATAAAATGCATCAGTTAAAAAACTTTTTAATTAATAAAGAAAATTTTGATGAATTTATGACGGCATTACAACATTTTGAATTAATGCACTGATATCATCTGGAAAAATTTTATTTTTAAGTTTTTCTTCAATTTCTTTTTCTGAATATTTAGACTGTGGATATAAAATTACGCAGGAAATATCTCCGTTCTGTAAAAAATTATTTTCACCAAAATCTGTATATCTTGTAGCTCCTATAGAAATCATGATTTTTTCCGGGAAGCCTGAATCTTTTAAATATTCATAAATATTTTCTGCCGGACCATCATCTTGCTGATTATTAAATTTATCTATGAGCCATTCAGTAAGTTTTTCGTAAATATAACTGTAAGTTTTTATTTCTGAATTTTCTCCATAAACAAAAATTTTATCATCGCGGATTAAATAACTTGCGATTCTGTAATCATCTAAAATACAGCCCTTTTCAAATTTATTAAGAGAAATTATATTTGAAGAAAGTCCTTTTGAAAAATTTCCCCAGTTCTTTTTTAAGCTGATTTTTTTAGCTCCGGCTTTTCTTATTGAACAGTCGTTAGAGGCTCCAAAGCCGACCGGCTGTAAATCTGCTAAAATTTTCCTGAATGAATTATACGGATCTTCTTTCCAGACTGCATTAAAAATAATTGCGCATTCACTTTCTATTTGAAGTTTATCATCTGTAGAATTTGTTTCCTTAGGAAAAATAATTTTTGAATCAGAAAATGGAAATACTGTTAGAAATTCTGGTGTGATTGAATTTATTGATTTTGGAATAAAGGTTGGGAAAATTGCTTTAGGCGCATTTTTATCAGAAACTTTCATTTTTGCAAAATCAAGAGCTTCTCCAGCCTGTTCTAAATGTCCTGTAAAATTTCCTGCAACTCCAAAACAAGGTATATTATTTTCTTTATAAAAATCAAACATAGTTGTATTCCATATATTCAGTTATTCAAAGATTTTATCTTCCGCGAATTTTTTTTCTTACAACCTTGAACCACCAGGCTCTAAGATTTTCAGCTATACGATATAATTTATAACTAAACTTTAGAGGAAAATCCCAGCTACCAATCCGATGAATATTTTTTCCGCCAAAGTTTGCCTTAAACATGTATAGTCCGTGCATAGGATGATTTTCATTCTTCCCTTCAGGACTCATACCATACATGTCGTAATAAAGGCTTCCATATTGTTTAGCGTCCTTCATTGCTGTCCATTGAAGAAGATGATTAGGCATAAGGTTTCTTTTTTTATTGCTGCTTGCACCAAAAAGATAAATACTTTCTGTTTTAGAAAATAAAGTCATGATAGAAGCTATTTCATCACCTTCATGCTCAGCAATATAAAGATTAACCTGAGGAACCTGATTATCAGAATCAGAATTTTCCTGTGCTGAATATTCAATCAAATCTTTGTAATAAGCTTTTGCGTGACTTGAATTTCCATCGCGAGCATTTGTTTCTTTAGTTAATTCATAAAATTTGTCTATTTTTTCAGACAAATTAACACTTTTTCCATCATACTTTCTTATAATAACGCCTTTTCTTTCGCTAAGCCTTATATTATATCTCCATTTTTGATGCATTCTGTTAAGAATTTCATTTTCATCTGCAGTTAAATCTACAAGAGTACTGTCTGGAGGCTGAATATCTACTTTTGATTTTTTGATTTTTATTCTATCGGCAAAGCATACAAGCTTCATGCCGTGAATAAAATCATCTCGTTCTTCTATTGAGCTGAACATTACATTCGGATCGTATCTTATTGCAATTGTATTTTTGGGCAGATAAGGTTTAATTGCTTTTGCAAGATCCTGTAAAAGCCACGCAAATTCAATTGTTTGAGTTTCAGGAGTAATCAGTTCACTATTAACAACAGAAACCTGCTCTTCTTCATTAAATGCCTGCTCAATAATTTTTTCATCTGTGCATTTAAAAGGTAATTCGGGCATTAATGGAATATATGCAATTGAAAATAAATTCTTTGCCATGCCACGATTTAAAACTGCCAGCTCAAAAGATTTTGTAAATATTGAATTATTTTTATCTTTCTGGCAGAGCGAATTATCTTCTAATTGCATTGAAAGTTCAATAAAAAATCTTTTATAAGTCCAGCCATGACGGGCCTTAAATGAACACCAGAAAGGTGTTTGCAAAAAAGTTCCGTCGTTTAAATGTTCAGAATTTTTACATTCTGATACCTTGATGTCGAATAATTTTTTATTTTTCAATTTTTTTAACCCACTTTAAATAATCCATTACAGATACATTTTCATCCGGTAAAAAATTTTTCCCGTCTGGAAGCTCCATAATTTCATTTTCAATTACACCAAGAATTGCATCAAAATCTGAATCTTCCAGAGAAATATCACCTATTGGACTTTTAGTTCTGTTTTTATATCTTTCTGAATATTTTGTCAGCATTTCAAGACTGCCATATTTTCGTATATAAAGATTCCAGAAAAATCTGGCACATAATTTTTTTGTTATGGATTCACTTTCAATAATGTCTTTATAACTTTCCTGAGCTCCCGAATAATCTTTTGCATTATTGAAATATTTTTCTTTTCTTAAAACTTCAATTAAGTCCTGGGTTTTGGTTTTAGCTTTTGATTTATAATTATCTAAAAGTTTTGTATTTGTTGCTGCAAGTTCAACCATTGTGTTTAAGGTAAGAGTCTCGCTTAAATTTACAGCATCTGTATTCTGATTGTTTCGAATTGTATATAAATCCCAAACGTATGAACGAACTGGTCTGTAAACATCGTTATAGATTTCAAGATTTTCTTTTGTAAAAATCATAAACGCATCATCTATAAGTGCAAGAGAAGTTTTGTAATCATTCTTTTTAATTAAGAGTTTTGCTTTCTCAAGTAAAATTACCGGGTTTTCTGAATCTTTATTTAATATATTTTGAGTCTGTGTAATTTTTTTATCTAAGTCTTTTTCAAGTCTTATACTTAAAAGAAGTACATAACGATCCGAACCCTGCAGAGAAGCTGCCTGCTTATAGCTGTTTTCAGCTGCAGATTTATTTTTTGTCATTTCCTGAAGAAGTCCTTTTAATGCAGTAAGTCTGGCAAGTAACACCGGTTCTGCAACATGAGAATTTGTAATGTAAGTATTTAATTCATCAAGAAGCGATTTAGCATCTGATTGTATATCCTGCGAAAGTGTATATTTTGAATCAATTTCAATAAAACTGGTTTCGTAATATTCTATTGAAGAATAAATATATGCATTATCTTCGCTGGAAATAAATATATCCTGCTGTAATGTTGCACAAGAAAATAATCCAAGGAGAAAAACAACAGAAACTAAAGTAAGAAATACTTTTGAACCTTTTTGTACCAGACTTTTCATAAATACCTCGGTTAATTGATTTATTTTAAAACATTAGCTGCATTCAATTTTGAATCAAATGTGACTACAAGACAATCCTTTTTATTATCTCCATTTACATCCATAAATACAGGATTTCCAAAACCGGAGATTGGGAAGTTATATAAAAGTTCCATATTTTTTGAGAAACCATAAAGAGTATTTCCCTGCCCGCTTACAAATATTTCTTCTTCTTTATTATCATCATAATCAAATAAAGTAATAATTCCTTCTTTTGCAGAAAGATATGGAATCTTTTCTTTAATTATATTGCCATCAAGTGAAATTTTATATAATACGCCCTGTTCAGATAACGCAAATATATTTTCCTTACTTGCTTTTACATTCAGATAGAAAATATCTTCAAGTTCAATCGGGAAGCCTTCAACGAGTTCAAGTGTATTTAAATCATAAACATAAAGTGTTCCGCTTTGAGTTACAATTGCAACAAAGGTATTTATTCCATTTGTAAACAGACATGGAGATTCATAAGCAATTCCATCAATTTCAAGCGGGTCTTCTGTAAGTGCTTCTAAATCTCTCAGAACATGAATTCCACCTAAGAAGCCTTTTTCATAGAATGCAATATAATTATTCAATACATCTGGTGTTGAACGTATATTATCCTGTGCTATCGTTTGAATTTCAGTTATTTGTGCATTTGTATCTACAAGATAGAGAACACAATCCTTTCCTGCAATTAAAAGTGAATCTCCATAAATTGTCGGGCAGCAGTAAGTCGAAACTCCTAATATTACAGGGAAGCCTTTAACATTTTCAAGATTTTTATCCAGTAAGAAACATAATCCCTGTTTTGTAATTGCCCATACTTCTCCACCTGTATCTTTTGCAGTTTTTTCTGAAGCAGCAACAATATATTCAACATCGCTGATTGTTATCTGTTTATTTTCAAATGTCTGACAATTTAATCCGTTTAATTTTCCATCTGTTTCAATATAGAAAATCATATTGGATTTTTTAGCATTTGATTTTACAATTCTGTTTTCTGAAGTATCAGAAAGCTGCATAGGAAATCCTGGAATAGAAATTGACGAACCATTTTGAATTGCAGAAGATTGAAGTGTAATTGTTACAATTTTATTTTTCATTTCAACATCAAAACGACCGATGTTATAAAGCCGTATAATTTTTGAAAGTGTAGAATTTCCTTTTACAAAAAATGGAATGCTTCTTTCAAGATTATAATATAGAGAAACTGATGAATATAGACTTTGTTTTGTTGAAACCTTTTTCCAGTTTTCATTTTTAGAAAGTCTGTTGTCTTTTTTAAGTGCAGCATTAAAAGAAACAAGATTTTCTGGAGATTGAGAGAAGAAAATAAAACCTTCTGCTACAAGATAATATGGTTTTGGAACATTAATTCCAAATGCACTTACAATAGAATTTAAGAATGGAGGAAGTTCAATACACGGAAGTCTGATTCCATCTACAAGAAGGCTGTCGTTAGTCTGCAAAATTAAAGATGAAAAAACGGAATCAAATACATCTTGTCTTTTTTCTTCATCTGCAATTTTAATTCCAAAAACAGGTTCGTTTTTTCCTTCAATTCCAAAGGCAATAAATTCATCTTCAGACCATGAAAAAAGAATTTCATCCAGAGATTTTCTGAATAAAAGCTTGCAGGAATTATCAGCAGTTTTCCATATACCATCAAGATTTTTTTCAGATGGAAGAATTAATGCTGCGGCATCTTTTAATTCACTTAAGCTTCCTGCATTAATCAAAGTGTAATATTGAACAGAATCTGATAATTTTGGTAAAAGACTTGGAATTTTTGAATCTCTGTTTATAAGTTTTAAAACAGGATTTTCAAGAGATTCTTCTTCTATTTTTACACGAATGCTTGCACTTATTGATAAATCAGACTGAGAAATTCCAAAATTTACAACTGTATATTCATCTTGAGAAAGTGATTTAGCAATTGAAGCAATGTAAGGATTTTCCATAAGTCCAGTAAAGTTTTCTATTATATTTTTACTGCTTGCAACAATTCTAAGAGGTTCATTAAGCTTTTCTTTAAATATTTTTTTATCTTCGTCTGAATAATCATTCAGATTATTAAAGCTCATTATTTTATTTACATAATCCTGATTTAATGTAAAAATAATTAAATTTTTGTGGATTATAAAATAGAACTGTTTGTTAAGGCAGTAATATTTTCCATAAGAATTATATAAGGTTTCAATTTCAATTTTTTCTGAAGAAAAATGCGGAATAATAAAAGGCAGCAGTCTTGTAATTCCTGAAAGATAACTTGCATCTAAAACTCCAACTGCAGATAATTCTGTTTCGGAAAAATTATACAAGGCAAGATCGAATCTGCGGTTGAGTGCATTTTTAATAAAGAAATTATTTCTTAATGTAGATTTTTTTGCTTCAAGGAAAGGTTCCCTTACTCCCTGGAACTGCTCAGAAGAAAGAAGTACAAGCGATGCGTCTATATCCAGAAGAGGATTTAAAGTTTCCCATAAAGAATCAGTTCTTAAGTATAATGCAAAGTCGTTTGGTATAGCCTGCAAAGATGAGGTTTTATTAAAATAACAGAAAGCAAGCCAGACAAATAAAAGAATTAATAAAATAAGAATAAGTTTAAATGGAAATAAAATAATACGTACTGGTAAAGGAAGCTTCTTTTTATTTTTTTTCTTTGATTTCTTATCTGAAGAGACTGGATTTTCAGGAGTACTTTCTGGAACCGGCGATTCTTCAACAGGAATTTCTGCAGCTTTTTCTTCTGTTGCTTCCTGTTCAGAATTCTCTTCCGAAGCAGGCTTTTCTTCAGAAATTTGATCAGATTCTACAGACTGATTCTGAGGCTGATCTATAACAGGCTCATTGGGGCTTTCTGGTGAATCTTGAATTCCTACTGAATTTTCATTTTCATTTTCATTTTTAATTTCTTCATTTGTTTTTAATTCGTCCATAAAATCCCCTATTCAACCATTTTTATAATATCAGCCAATTTCGCTGTTTAAAGCTTTTGTAGTTTTTATTACTTTACCATCTGCAACAAGATTTTTTCCGCCGATTTTTACAATTCCTTCTACTGCATTAATCTGAACGGCAAAAAACTCATCTGCAGTTATTTCTGATTTTTTTACTGCATTAACATCTGCGCCTTCAAGTACAACTTTTGTTCCTGGTTTTGCCCAGCTTACATCAAGAACTTCTACCATGTCTTTTCCATCTGCATCCTTGTAATCTCCGGCAAGAAGCATTCCCCGGCTTTCTACGCCACGCATTGTTCTTGGAGCAAGATTAGATGCAATTATTACATGCTTTCCTAAAAGATCTGATTCTTTTAAGTACATACGAAGTCCTGACTGAATTGTTCTTGGAGTTCCGCTTCCGTCATCAAGAGTTTCAATGTAAAGCTTTTCACCTTCCGGATTTGGTTTTACATCAACAATTTTTGCAACAGTCAGCTCAATATTTTTATTAAAGAATTCAGCCTGCTGTTCAACAGGAAGAACAACCGGTTCTGCTTTCTTTGCTTTTTTCTCCTTTTTGTTTTCAGCTTCTTTTCTGTCTTTCTGATTTCCGCTGAACTTTTCCCGGAATGCAAGCATTGTCTTCTGATCCATTGGAGTAAAGTAAACTTTAGTTTCTCCAATCTTATCTAAGCCTGTTGTATTACCAAGATCCTCCCAGGTTAGTCCAGGTTTTGTTTCCATTCCAACCATGCTTTCCTGAATAGCTTTTCCGAAATAGCTCATTACAACCTGAGTGTATTGAGGCATATATGGATTCATCATAATCATCAGATCTTTTATTACATAACAGAGGTTATGAATAAGAGAGGCTGCTTTTTCCGGTTCGGTAGTTCTGGTTTTCCATGGTTCTGCAGCCTGGAATTTCTTATTACAGATATCTGAAATTTCAAACATTGTGTGGAAGGCATCTTTTAAGTCGGCCCATTCAAGGCTTTCTGTTGCTTTCTTTTCAAGTTCACGAACCTTTGCCCAGAGCTCTTCATCAACAGGAGCATCTGGTATTTTGCTTTCATAATATTTATTTACAAACAACAGAGTTCTGTTTACAAGATTACCAAGATTTCCAATTAACTCACCATTAAACTTTTCCATGAAGTCTTTCCAGGTGTACTGAAAATCCTGTTTTTCTGGTCTGTTATAAAAAATATAAAAACGCCATGCATCGGCAGGAATTCCAGTTTCTATTGCGTCAGAACCAAAAACTCCTACACCACGGCTCTTTGAAAATTTTCCGTCTTCATAATTCAGATATTCAGTTGAACTCATGTGATGAAGCTTTGTCCATTCATGAGGACTTCCGAGCATTGTACATGGGAAAATAACTGTATGGAATGGAATATTGTCTTTTCCAATAAACTGGAATAAATCAACCTTACCTTTATCTTTTGCTTCTTCACTTTCTGATGGTATCCACCACGATTTCCAGTCAAAACTTTTTTTACCCTGCTTTACAAGTTCATTTGCAAGCTGTTTTGTAATGGAAATATAACCGATTGGAGCATTAAACCAGACATAAAAAACTTTGTTTTCATAGCCGGGTTTTGGAACAGGAATTCCCCATTTAAGGTCGCGTGTAATTGCACGCTGATTAAGTCCGTCACGAATCCAGGCCTTTGTGATATTGATTGCATTATCGCTCCACTTACCTTCTACGCTTGCAGTTTTCATCCATGCGTCGAGTTTGCCTGAGATTTTCGGAAGGTCAATATATAAATGTTTAGTTTCGCGCACTTCTGGAGTTGAACCGCAGACTGAACACTTTGGATCTTTTAATTCAATAGGATCAAGAAGAGAACCACATTCATCGCACTGATCTCCGCGCGCCTTTACAGAACCGCATTTAGGACAGGTTCCGTTTACATAACGGTCAGCAAGAAAGCGCTGGCATTTTGGACAGTATAACTGCTTATTTACATTTTCTGTAATGTAGCCGGCTTTATCAAGATCATTAAAAAGCGACTGTGTAATTTCGGTGCATTCTTCATTTGAAGTTCTTCCGAATTTATCAAAATTGATATGAAACCAGTCATAAATTTTTTTATGCTCGCCATAATAAAAATCACAGAGTTCTCTTGGCGTTTTGTTTTCTTCAAGAGCTTTTGTTTCTGTGGCAGTTCCATATTCGTCTACACCACAGATATAAAGCGTATCGTATCCGCGGCTACGGCAGAATCGGGCAAAAACATCTCCGGAAAGAGACTGAATTATATTTCCAAGATGTGGAATGTTGTTAACATAAGGTAATGCTGCAGTAATTAATCTTCTATTCATTTTTATGAAATCCTAAAAAAATTATTGGTAAAGTCGGCAAGCACGGCTTGCCTCTGTGCCGTTTTTCGATAATCCTAAAACACCCCTTTCGGCTTGTTTTTTAACGGATTTCCGACTATAAACATATTATATAGAAAAATATTGTTACATTCAATAAAATCATAATTCTAATTATATAATTTGTATAAATGTATTCACGGAAATCAGTTTTGTAAAATATATGATATAAAAAATAGCGCGAGGGAGAGGGCTGAAAAATAGCGTGTAGCACTCTAGCGTGCGGTTTTGAAAAACAGACCTCGACCGGAAGCTATTTTTTTTAGCTGAAATTTTATAAAACTGATTTCCTTATCTTGTAATTTTTTTATATTTTATTAATTATAAGTATGAGAGGTTTTTATGAAAAAAGTTATTTATGTTCTTTTTCTTTTGATTTTTGCTTCAATTACCGGATTTTCACAGACTTTTGCTTTGAAAGAGTCTAACCTTCCTTCTGATGAGGATTTTGTTTCTAAATATACTACTTTTAAAAATTATCAGAAATATTCAATTTCCTGGGTGTCTGAATGGAAATTTGATGTTTCCCGAGATTTGGTTATTGATGAACTTAAAGATTTTGATTCTTTTTTAAATGACGTTCCTGAAAAGAATTATGATATAAGTCTTTTAAAGGGAATTGTAAAAATGAATCTGTATAATTTTGATGAAATTAATTATTCAACTGTTGATGAATATTTAAATCAAATTAAAGAAAAATATCCGGATGAGTATCGTACCTGGTGGATGACTGCATTTTTTTATAATGGAGCTTCTCCTTACAAAGCTTTTGACGAAATTACTAAAGCAGAAGAACTTCGTGGTGGCCTTATCCAATTAGATGATTTTGTTATTGATTTCCTTTCAGACTATATTTACATTTCATTAACCTGTGGAATGAATCAGCATGCAAATTATGCTTTAAATTGCCTGTGTAATTATACAAAGCGTAAACCTGAATCCTATTCTTTTTATCAAATGTTAAATTCACGATTGATAGAAACTTCTATTGAGGATAGTTATCAGAAAAATGAAGTCTGGAATGTATCATTAATTGATAAAAAATTATACATTGAAAGTACAATGTTAGGAGCCAGCATTAAAACTGATGAAAATCAAGAAGGAAAAATCTTTGGTTTTGAAAAGGGATTTTCTTATATATTTTTGCAAAGTCCGGTTTTTAAGTTTGATGAAAATAAAACGACAACAACCTCTCTGGCAATTTATTTTTATGCAGGAAAAACTGAAGCAGAAGTTAATGAAAGCATGAATCGTACAGTTCAAAAAACTGATCCAAATGGAAAAGTTACTCCACTTGGAAATTATAAAATCAATGATTTTCTTGCTCACTATTATACATACGAAAATCCTGAGCTTTATAATGATGACCGAAAAGGAATGAAACTTGTATTCCTCATTTTTACAGTTCCATACAACGAATTTTCTGGAATCAGTTTTGAAAAACAGGTTGATTTCTCAAATTCATTTTCCGATGAAAATTCAGGTAATGTAAAATATTTTCAATTTAAAAAGCAGTTGAAGAGACTCGATACTCCGGTTACGTGTTTGATTCTCTTAGATTCCTGCAATGCTGTTTTTGAAGAATCTCAGGCATGGATGGAATCAATCCTAAACGAAAGTATTTTTGAATAAAACCTGGATAATAAAAAATGCAAATTATTTTTTTATTATCCTTTTAATCCTCCAGTTGAAACTCCGCTTAAAATATATTTTCTTGTAAATAAGAAAAGTATAATCATCGGAAGAACTATTACTGTTGAAGCAGCCATTAATAGTTCTGGAAAGCTTCCTGCTTCTGTTGTAAAAACCTGAAGTCCATATGGTAAGGTTCTTGAACGTGAATCGGAAGTTATGTAAAGCGGCCACATAAAAGAATTCCATGAAGAAAGAGCATTCATTAAAATTACGGTAAAAACCGAAGGCTTTGCAATTGGTACCATAATTCGCCAAAGGTACTTCCAGTTTGAAGCCCCGTCAATGCGTGCAGAATAATAAAGACTGTCAGAAACTGTATCAAAGAAATTTTTTAATACATATACATAAAAAATACTGCTTATAAAAGGAAGCACCAGAGCCGGAAGTGTATTATATAATCCTATTTTAACTATTGTAGAATAGTTAGTTATAATTAACATTTCAAAGGGAATCATCATTAAAGAAAGCAGAATAGAAAACAAAATTTCTTTGAAAGGAAGATTTAATCTTGAAAAAGCAAAGGCACCTAAAATTGAAGTCATTGTTGTTGTTGCAACAGACATAATCATTACAATAATTGAATTAAAAAAATATTTTCCAAATGGAGCCATTGAAAAAGCTTTCGCATAATTTGAAAAAGAAATATGCGACGGAAAAATTTTTGGAGGAAACTGAATTACTTCTGCAGAAGTTTTAAATGAACACAGAATCATCCAGATAAAAGGAAAAATCATTACAAGAGCACCAAGTGAAAGAAAAAAATAACTTACGATTTTTGAAATTGTATTTTTCATTTAAGGCCTCTTATATGCATTTTTTTTCTTAAACGTAATTGTAAGAGAGTAAAAATTAAAACAAATAAAAAGAAAATCATTGCAGCTGCAGAAGCTGTTCCGTATTTTCTTTTTTCCATCATTGCATATCTTATATAATAAACTACTGTATAAAGATTATAATAAGGACCAGGCTTTCCATAAAATAAAGGAAACAGTTCACTAAAAACTTTAAAACATGAAATTGTATTTATAATGCAAACAAGAAAAACTGTCGGTGAAAGTAAAGGAAGAGTAATTCTAAAAAATATTTTAGAACCTTTTGCTCCGTCAACTTTTGCTGCAGTATAATATACAGGATTAATATTCTGTAAGCCGGAAATTAAAAGAATAATTGTAAAAGGAAGAATGTTCCATATTCCAAAAATTATTAATGCAGCAATTGACCATTTAGAGTCCACTACCCATCCGATTTTTTCTATTCCAAATTTTGATAGAATAAAATTTAATAAACCATAATTCTGGTTATACATAAAACGCCAGATTAATCCGACTGCTGTAACAGAGGTTACCATTGGAAGAAAAAATGCAATCTGGAAAAAAGCAATTCCTTTTAATTTTTTATTTAAGAGATTTGCAAAAAAGATTGCAATTATTGTGCTTAAAGGAACTGTAAAAATAACATATATAATTGTATTTTTTAATGCTGAACGGAACTTTTCATCTGAAAGAACTTTTCTATAATTGTCCAGACTCCAGGAATCAAAAGTTCCGCGCAAATGATTGTAATTATCTTTAAAAGAAATTAAGAAAACATTAATAACCGGATATATTATAAAAACAATAAGAAAAACTAAAAATGGCAGCAGAAATAATGCAGCTTCTTTATACGAGCCCGAAAGATTTCTTAAAGAATTTTTCTTTTTCAAGAAATTCGTCCTCCGGTTTTTGCATCAAAAATAAATACACCTTTTTGAGAAAGAGAAATATTAATTTGCTGATTAACTGCAAAAATCGTTTCAGTATTAAAAATAGCTCGTAGAAACTGCTTTGTCTGCAAGGCAGGAATTTCCAGCTGAACAATTTGTTCTTTTCCTAAAACTGAAACATTTTTGATAACTGCTTCAACTGTTTTTATGTTCTCATTATTTTGCTTATATATAAAGCTTTCTGGACGAATTGAAAGTACAATATTTTTATTGTCTGTATTCAAGGAGTCGTGAAGATTTTTTATAGCTGGAGGAATTCCTTCTGCAAGTTCGATATCGTTAATCGGAGGATTACCTAAAAAATCTGCTGTAAATTTACAGTTAGGATTTTCGTAGAGTTTCTGACTTTCATCATTTTGAATAAGTTTTCCTTCTTTCATTAAAATAATTCTGTCAGAAATTGCAAGGGCTTCTTCCTGATCATGAGTTACAAAGATTGTCGTTACCTTTGTTTCATTCTGGATTCTTTTAATTTCTTCCCGCATTTCAAGTCTTAACCGGGCATCCAGATTAGAAAGTGGTTCATCCATTAACAATAATTGCGGATTTTTTATAAGAGCTCTGGCAATTGCAACTCTCTGCTGCTGTCCGCCGGAAAGTTCACCGGGATATCTTTTTAAAAGAGTTTCTACATGAACAATTTTTGCAATCTGTTCTGCTTTTTGATTTCTTTCTTTTTTAGGAACCTTCTGAACTTCCAGTGGAAATGCAATATTTTCTAAAACTGTAAGATGAGGATATAAAGCGTAATGCTGGAAAACCATTCCAATATTACGTTTATCAGGCTCTAAGGTTGTAACATCTTTTTCATCAAAGAAAATTCTTCCTTCTGTAACATCTGTTATTCCACATAATAAATTTAATATTGTAGATTTTCCGCAGCCGGACGGACCTAAAAGACATATGAGCTTTCCATCCGGCAACGAAACAGAAAAATTATCAGCTGCGAGAACTTCTTTATATCGTTTTGTAACCTTATCAAGCCTGATTTGCATTTTATTTAATTAGTCATTAAGAGCTGCGTTACAATCTTTTACAAGAGCGGCTACAGCTTCTTCTGCTGTAATTTTTTTATCAACTACATTATTTAAATATTCAACAAGAATATTACGAATCTGTGCTGCACCTCTTACATTAGGAAATGATCCGGAAACATCAAGATTTGCCTGAACACATGGAAGCGCAGAAGTTTCTGGAAGATTATTAATATATTCCTGATATTCTGGTGTAGCCTGAGTTGTTCCGTAAGGAGATAATGCAGAGTTAGCTTTTGCCCAGCCTGCGTTCATCTGAGCAGAAAGGAAGAATTTAACAAATTCGTATGCACCGCGATTAACCTTTTCATCTCTTGCAAGGAAAATTGGTCCTCTATTCCATGCTGTATAGAATGAACGTCCATTAGAAGATGAAATCCATGGAGCCATTCCAAGTTCACCAGTAAGCATTGTAATATACTGATCGTTTACACATGAACCAGAGAAAGAAGCAATAGTACCGTTTGCAAGGTCTTCTGATGCATAGCGGCCAACTGTATTAAATTCAAACCAGCCCTTATCACAGCAGTCTGCATACCACTGGTATATTTCTACAAGCTTGTCGCTATCAAAAAGTACCTTTTTGTTTTCTACATCAATATACCCAAGACCATTCTGCATAATCATCATCTGAATATTATCAACAAGACCATCAGAATGGAAACCTGGAATACCTTTCTTTTCATAAATGATTCTTGAAATTTCTGCAAGTTCATTCCAATCCTGTGGAGGATTCAATTTTAATTCATCAAATATTGCTTTGTTATAGAATAAAACAGGACCTGTTGTACAACCTGGAAGATAATAGATTCCGCCATCAGAAAAGCCTTTTACATCTGTCTGCATTGCATCTGGCAAAGAAGCAATGATTTTTTTCATTGTATCATCGCCTTTTTTTGAATCTTCATTGATGTACTTTGTAATATCAACAGCAAGGCCTTCTTTTGCATAATCAATTGCTGTAGAGCCATAATTAAAAATAATGCTTGGACCAACTTTGTTTGCAACTGCATTGTAAACAGTATCAGCAAAGCCTGAACTGTCCTGAGCAAGAACTTTTACTTCATATTTATTCTGAGACTCATTGAATTTCTGAGCTGCATTTACAAGATATTCCTGCTGACTTCCATTATAAGTATGCCAGATTTCTACAGAAACCTTTTTTGAATCTTTATTTCCGCAACCTGCAAAAAATATAGAGGCTGTAAATACTGCTGCTAAAACCGATAAAACTCCAGAGATTGATTTTTTCATAATATCCTCTCATTGAAACAAGGCGTTTCAATTAATTAAATTTTTTGTGAGTTTATCATTTATGTTATTTTTATGCAAATAAAAAAAAATCTTTTTTCACCTGTTTACAACATATCTATCTCGTTCTATAATCTAACCTATTATGAATGCAATAGAGGATTTTTTGGACTGGCTCGATTCTTATATGAATTTTGAGAAACAGCCTCAAAAAAATATTTTTTGGCTGGATACAATTGATTATTTATGTAAACTTTTTGATAATCCTCAGGATTCAGCTCCCTGCGTTCATGTTGCCGGTTCTAAAGGCAAAGGTTCTGTATCTAAAATGATTGCCAGCATTTTATCTCAGGCTGGATATAAAACAGGACTTTACACTTCCCCACATATTACTGATTTTAGAGAAAGAATTGGTACAGCCGATGGATTTTTTGATGATGAGATTTATCAGAAATCTGTAAAAGAAATTGTTACGAAGGTTGATGCAATTATTCCAGAAAATCTTCCTGCAGAAAGACCAATTACGTGGTTTGAGCTTGTAACTTTATTTGCATTTTTATGCTTTAGAAATGCAAATACTGACTGGAATGTTTTTGAAGTTGGAATGGGTGGAAGACTTGATTCAACAAATATTATAAGACCAAAGCTCTGCTGTATTACTCCAATTGAGCTTGAGCATACAGAATTTCTTGGAAATACTCTTGAACAGATTGCCTCAGAAAAAGCAGGAATTATTAAAAATTGTACGCCTGTTCTTCTTTCAAGACAACCTTCTGATTCTGTAAATATTGTACTTAGGGAAAAAGCTTTTACTCGTCATGCTCCATATTTTTTTGTTGATGAATTAATTTCTTCATCTTCTTATGCCTTTGATGAAAAAAATTATAGAATGAATGTGCATTTTGAAAGTTCAATGTTTAATCGACCTATTGATGCTAAACTTCAGTTACTTGGAAAAATGCAGGCTCAAAATGCAGCAATGGCATGTATTGCTGCAAAAAAACTTTTACCAAATATTGATGAAAGCGTAATAGAAAAAGGTCTTGAAAATGCTTTGTTACCAGGCCGTTTTGAAATTAAAGAAAATCCTAATGGCTTAAACGGACTTACATTAATTCTTGATGGTGCTCATACCGTAAACAGTATAAATCTTACAATTGATACAATGAATAAAATCTTTGGTTCAAAGAATGTAAATCTTTTATTTGCCTGTGCTGCTGACAAGGATGTAAAAGATATTGCTAAACTTTTTGAAGGAAGATTTGCACATATTTATTTAACTCGTCCCGGAGAAAAAAAGCAGTCAGACATGAATGCAGAAATAAATGCCTTTAATGATGCAAAATTAAAATTTACTGCGGATCCGGATTATAAAAAAATAATTAAAGAGGCGCTTATTTCTTCTGCAAAAGAAAATTCTGTACTTCTTGTTACTGGTTCGTTTTATCTTGTTTCAGAAACAGAAGAAATTCTTTCTAAAGAAAATTTCTAAATTTCATATATATTGATTTTCTCTTTGGGATATTCAAAAATTATTTTAGAAGCGGTAAACTGCATTTTTTCAACATCATCATTAGTTCGGAGATTATAAATTTTATCCCCAATAATACCAAGTCCGCACCATGCAAGATGTGCTCTTACCTGATGTTTGAATCCATTTGTAATCTTACACTCTACTCTGCACCATTTTTCATTACTTTCAAGTATCTTAATGCTTGTTGAATAAATCTTTGGTTTCCCAATTTTTTTTAAAATTATTTTTGAACAGTCTTGTGTTACCGGACGAACTTCCCGGTTTTTCAGTCCGAAATATCTGAAATATGAACTTAATGAAAATTCAGTCTTTTCTGCTAAAGTTGTATTTTGTAAAAAATCAGGTAATGGCGGGAATCCTTCCTGTTTTTCAAAATCATCTTTTGTAAAAATGTCGCAGTTTGCTGAATAGAATTTCTGGATTCTATCGTTTTTCTGTTCGTTATTTAAAAAATCAAAACACTCTTGAGTTAATGCAATTATCATAAGGCCTGAAGTTTCTGTATCCAGACGATGAAGGAGTCCGTGTTCAATATCTTTTCTTCCCTTTACCTGTAAAATTTTCGGATACATTTCTGCTGCTAAAGAAAGCGCATTTTTTTTATCTTCCGATGAAAGAGGAGCTGATGGAATTTTTGAAGGCTTATAAACTATTAAAAATGGAGACGAATCTGATGGATTATTTAGAATTTTAAACTGATCCTTTAGTAAGTCTTCCATGACATTTTATTCCTTTGGGAACATTTTTTTAAGTTTCTTTTCTACTTCAATAAATCGATCTGGAGTTTTTGTTTTAAAAGTTGAAAAATCTTTTTCATTCGGAAGTCTGATTTTTAGCTGTACAGAATGAAGCATTAATGTCGCTTCAGGAAAATTTTTATCTGTTTTGCTGTATATTGAATCTCCAAGAATCGGACATCCTAAGTATTTCATATGAACTCTTATCTGATGAGTTCTACCAGTTTTAATTCTTACTCTGATTAAAGAATAATTACCATAAGACGAAATACAAGTATAAATAGTTCTTGCAAATTTTCCTTCGTCTGTATCTGTTACTGCTTTAAATCTATGTCGGTTTTTAGGATCTCGAATAATTTGAGTTCTAATATCTCCGCTTTTTTGTTTAGGCCTTCCGCAGCAAATTAAAATATATTCTTTCTGAAGCCTTTTATCTTTAAATTGAGTTTGAAGCCATTCTTCACTGTTACGATTTTTTGCTGTTATAATTATTCCAGACGTTTCTTTATCCAATCTGTGAACTATACCAGGTCTTCTTCTTGTTAGAATTTCTGCTTCTGTTCCGTCTTTTAATTGAGGAATTTTTTCTCTTCCCCAGTGATACAAAAGAGCATTTACCAGTGTTCCATTCCAGTTTCCACAGGCAGGATGTGTTACCATTCCCTGTTTTTTATTTATAACGGTTACATCCTCATTTTCAAAAATAATATCAAGCGGGATATTTTCGGGTTCTATGTCTTCGGGAATATTATCTTCCCATTGAATATCTATAACATCGCCGCATTTTACTTTTTGAGATAATTTTGATTTTTTACCGTTTACAAGAATTTCTGTAACTCCGCTTTTCAGCTTTGAGCGGTTCATTGAATTTGGAATAGATGCTATAAATTTATCCAGTCTTTCAAGGCCAACAAAATCCTGTGGAACTTTTGCAGAAAAAAAAGGCATTAGTTATGTTCCCCTTTTACTTCGAGTCTTATTGCATCTGGATCCTGTGAAATTGGAACAATATTAATATTATTCTGCTTTTGTTTTTTTGCTTTGTTTTTCTTTGTCTCTCTTTTAATTACATTTACAATAAAGTCAGAAAAACCTATTCCAACAGAAATTCCCATAGATGTAAATAATATTTTCATCTGTTCATCTGTAGTTAAACTGCTTTTATCAAAAATATTTGGTTTATATTCAGATGCAAAATCATGCTGTGCATATCTTATTCCTGAATATACAAGTGTTGTATCTATCATTACAAATGGAAGTGAACCAAGTGTAATTATTTCAAAACGACGGAAATCTTTTATAGCCTGTGGAAGTTCCTTTGTATCATAAGGCTTAGGTTCATGATTTTCTTCTGCAAAAAGAGATTGCATAGGAATCAAAAGAGAAATTACAAAAAACAAGCCTGCAAATAATTTTTTCATTTTATTTATAATCCCTTTCTCCAAAGATTGCTGTTCCTATTCTAACAAGCGTAGAACCTTCTTCAATAGCAATTTCATAATCGCCAGACATCCCCATGCTTAATTCAGCTAAATTAAACCTGGAAAATTCATTTTGTAAAATTTGAGAAATATTTCTTGCGGTGGTAAATGATTTTCTTATTAATGCCTCATCTTTAGTAAATGGTGCCATAGTCATAAAACCAGCAGGAGTAATATGAGGATACTTATTTTCAGAAAATTTTTTCAGACATTCTCTAATATCATTAATATCATCAAAGCCTGATTTTGAATCTTCAGCTGTATGAATTTCAAAAAGAATTTTTATATTTTTTTCAAATCGAGTACACTGCTTTTCTATTTCATTCAAAAGTTCAATTCGATCTACAGACTGAATACATTCTGCAATTTTTACAGCATCACGAACTTTATTAGATTGAAGCTGTCCTATAATATGAAGCTCTGTTTTAAATTTTTTATTAATTTCAGAAAATTTTGCAAAGGCTTCCTGTACACGGTTTTCACCAAAAAGAATTTGTCCGGCATTTATTGCAGATATTACACTTTCTGCCGGATGAAACTTACTAACGGCCATTAGTTTTACAGTATTTATATCTCGTCCGGATTTATTACAGGCCGCCTGAATTTTATTATGAATAATCTGTAAATTTTCTTTTATCTGCTTTTCATTCTGTTCTGCCATATTTTCTCCGGAATTTTTAATTATCTAAAATATCGGATAACTTAAGAAGTTCTTCAATAGATAAAACCTCTGCCCTCTTTAAAGGATCTATATTGCATTGCTTTAATGCTTCAGAAGCTTTTTCACTGTTGCTTAAAAAGGCGGTAAGATTATTTTTTACAGTTTTTCTTCTTGAACTAAAAAGACTTCTCTGCATTTTAATAAACAGCGAAGGATTTTTGCATGCAGGAAAATTTTCTTTTTTAGTAAATAAAACTGCACGAGAATCTACATTTGGTCTTGGCCAGAAATAAGAAGATGGTAAATCCAGCACAGGTTTTACATCATATGCCCACTGGCATAAAACAGAAAAAGAAGAATAATCTGCAGAACCTGGTTTAGCAGCCATTCTTAAGGCAACTTCTTTTTGAATTGTAAATACACATTTATCAAATCTAAAATTATTTTCAATTGTTGAAGCAATAAGTGTTGCAGCAATATTATACGGAAGATTACCAAAAAATCTTGAAGGAAGTTTTTCTTTATTTATATTATTTTTCCAGGTTTTTAATACATCTCCTTCAACAATGTTAAATTGATTTGATTCTATTTCTTCAGCAAAAAAATTTTTTAAAAGACCTATAAAGCCTCTGTCTATTTCAAAGGCCTGCACCTCAGCTTTTCTTTCAAGAAGAATTGAAGTCATAGAACCAAGTCCGGGACCAACTTCCCAGACTTTTGTATTTTCTGAAATATCAAGAGCATTTACAATTTTTTCACGTGCATTTTTATTAATTAAAAAATTCTGCCCGAATTTTTTCTGCATGGAAAAACCGTTATCATCCAGAATCTGTTTTAATTGAGCTACGTTATCGTAATCTGGTATATGCAAAATAAATTCCTTAATACTTAAATTGAAAATACCGGCGCCATTGAAAAAAATCCAACCGTATATTTTATGATATTATATAAAATATTTATAAAAAATCCACCAGGCTTCTGCATAAAAGGAAAAATGAGCGATAGAATAATAAGAATAATACCGCTGTAAATAAATAAGGTAATTATTGGAGAAACAACAATAGTTGCAACAGTGCCAACAGGTGAAAAGGTTCCGAATAATTTAAGAGAAACCGGTGCTGTAGAAATTTGAGCTCCAAGAGAAGATGACAACGGTGAAGAAATGAACCTTGGAAGATATTTTGATGTAAGCATATAAAAAAATTTTCCTGTCAGAAGAATTCCAAAAAGAGCTGCATAAGAAAGAATAAACGCTGCATTTGTTATATGCTGTGGAGAAATAATTGATTGAAATATAAATGAAAAGCAAAGAAGCATAAGCATATCTGGTTTTTCGCAGCCTGCAATTCCAAAAATAATTCCAAGCATAGTACAGATAAAAGCTCTTTCCAGCGAAGGAGAAAATCCTGCAAACCAGACAAAAATAAAAACAGCAATTATACGAATTATTATTGCAGCTCTTTTTCTTTTAATTTTATTTCCTATGAATAAAGCCATAGAAGAAAACATTCCAAGATGCATTCCGGACAACGCCAGTATATGAGAAAGTCCTGCGCGTTTAAATGAATTTGAAGTAGATTCTTCTGTATATTCCCGGACTCCGCATAAAAGAGCCAGAAGAAGACCGCCTCCCTCATTCCAGCTGTACATTAAACGCATAAATTGTAGTCTGCAAAGACTTCGCAGTTTATTTATTTTCCCATATAAATTATTTGAATAAAAACATTTTTTACATTCATTCACATAAAACTTCTGCCCTTTTAGTTTACCGGAAAAACAACAGATTTCTCCTTTGTCAAAGTAATAATTATTTTCTTTTTTAGAAGTTGAATACAATTTACCGGGATAATAACTTTCTGCAAGCTTTTGTGGAATATAAATTTTTACCGAGCCTTTTGCATCAGATTTTATTCCATTTTCTGAAGAAGCTTCGTAAACTGTAAAATCTGCTGCGTAGCTGCCGATTGAACTTTTTGTTAATGAAGAAGTTATTTTTCCATAAATATAAGTAATTTCTTTTTCGGTTAGTAAACAAACAAATCTGCTTGAAAGAAATTTCTTAAATTCAGGAGAATAGAAAATAAATGCACAGATTATTGCTGCAAGAAAAAAAGGTTTTCTAAAATAATTTATTGCCATCTTAAGCCTGAAAGGGCTTCTCTGGCGCTTGAAAGCACAGACTCCGGATATGGAATATAAGTAACGGCCAGTAAAGAATCAAATGCAGTCTTGTCGCCAATTAAGCCCAAAGTTTTGATAACAGACAGAACAACAGGAATAGAAACTTTCTCTCCCTTTTCTGTTTGTGCGTTCAATTCTTCAAGATAATCAGAAAGCGGCTCAACTGAATCTATAGGTGCAATATTAGGCAGACAGGCAATTACATCGCAGAAAAAATTTTCATTAATGCTTCCTGCGTGGTATTGTTTTTTCGCATTCATAAAATAGTTAACTGCTGTTTTAGAAGCTACAGTCCATTTATTTTCCGAAAGAACATTCAAAGCCTTAAGCTGCATATCCTGCTGCTCGTGTGTCTGATTTGAAAAATTGTCCATATATAATATGGCCTTCAATGTTATATTTTCGGAAATCTCACACAGATTTTTTTTAGATAATTTGCTGTTTTTTTGCACTAAATCAAAAATTTTAACTAAAGATGACATGTTAGATTGAGAAATTATGCCAAGAACTTCGTTCATGCTGTAAGGAATTAAAGAAGAACAAGTCAGCTCTAAATCTTCGTTGTAATCAGAAAAATTTGAATTATTCAAAAGTGTGTAGCAGATAATAAACGAATCTTTGTTTCCAAAATCCTGAAGTGCATTAATTACAGCTTTTATAACTGCTGTTTCATTTGAAAAAGCGGCCTGCTGCTGCAGGTATTCGTTTAATATAGCTACAAAATCAGAGACATCAACTATATCAGATAAAGCGCGAACTTTAGAAATAACTGCAATTCTTACAGTACTGCTGGCATTAAAAGTTGAAAATAGATTTTCGATTTTTTTTATAACAGTATGCTTTGCATCTGAATTTAAATTTTTAATATAATCTGGAGAAAGAGAAAGAACTGCAGCAACTGCCAGAGAATCAAGTTCCCTGTCATTTCCTAAAAACTGATGAGATTCTATACAAAAATCAATTGCAGTATTTGATAATTTATATGCTTCTTCTCCAGAGGCTTCTCTTACTGCAACTGTTTTTTCATTTAAATTTCCTTTTATAAACTTCTGCAAAGCTGTAACTGCAGAAAATGCATTTAAGTTAAGAGAACAAAATAAAATCAAAGACAAAAGAATTTTCTTATCAGTTTTTTTCATAACGCCTCTAAATATTTTCATCTGGATTAATGCTTTCCTGTGGAGAAAGCGGCTCAGTAACAGGAAGCTCCGGAATATCTTCATCAACAGGATTTGTTTCCAAAACAGATGAATCTGTAGAAACTGGAACTGAAGAATCATCATTATTCGGATTTATCTGAGTTTCGCTCATCAAATTACTAGATGAAGAATCTCCTGAAACAAAATTCACATCAATATCTGAATCTGTCTGTTCAAGAGCTTCAAGAACTTCTTTTTCGTTTTCTGGAAGTGTATTGTAGACAAAACTTAATATTTCATTTTTCATCTGCTGTTCAATATGTGTACATTCAAAATGAAGCAGCGATTGATTTTTTTCAGCATTATATTCAACTGTTCGAACAATTCCTACCATCAAAATTAAATGATTGCGCATTGTAAACTGAAGCTTTAATTTTACATTTTGAGCACCTTTTCCACCAATTCGGATTAAGGCACCTGATTCAGAAATATCTTCAAGAATACATCTGTAGCCGTTTTGAGTTTCTATACGGTTTATGTCTGTTACACCTTTTCTGAGTATATAAAGTGTGGCATTTATCTGGCATTTTACCCTTATAGATTTTCGTTTTTGTGTGCGTACAAGATTTGCTGAATGTTTTAAGAATAAAGCAGATTTTCCAAGATAAAGTCCATGATCTGTAACTGTCGTATCAAAAACATAGCGTGCATCACCGGTTTTCCACAAATAAACGCTTACTACTTTTCCAACCCACTGTTCTCCAGGAATAATAATCATATCTTTTTGCTTTGGAACATTAATTACCATCTGATTTCCGTTATTTACAATTTCCGAAGCAAAAACACCCTTCCCCGGTAAAATAATCCTTAATTTTTGACCTTTTTCAAGAGAACGGGTTGTTGACATTCCTTTTTTATCATCAGATTCATTTTGAATTTTTGTTCTATAATCATACAATTTAGATAATAAAGTCTGGAATTTCTGAGTTTTTTCTGTTCCGTCGTTGCTTGCCTGTGTGGTAATTTGAGTCATGCATTTAGACAGGGCATCAATTGAATAAAAAAGTGAATTTGGAATATCAAGATCACATATTTGAGAAACTTTCCATAAAAGAGAAATATCTGCAATTGAAAATCCGGAATCCAAACCTGTAATAAAAAATTGAATTTTATGTTTAAATACCGAATAAACACTTGCCAGAGCTATAAAAAGAATTGAAATTATAATTATTGCAATCAGTATAGACAATTTTTCCTCTTTTATTTATTATCGGAATTATATCATAAAATAAAATGAAAATATATTCTTTCAGGTTACATTTTACAATTTTTTTAATTGTTTTTTTCTTTTTTATTTTGCCTCCCTGTTTTACTTTTTCCGTATCATCAAACTTCCTGAACTGGTCATTTCCTGTTATAAATTGTGCTTATTCAGCTGCCGCCCTTCTGATTTTCTATTTATTTAATTCAGATAAAAAAAAATCTTTTGTTGTTTTTCCATTTATAATTAGTCTTTGCGGTCTTTTATGTTTTTCTTTTATTTTTAAAGGAATTGCTGTTTTTATTCAAAATTCTTCTATCTCTGAAAGCACTTTTTTCTTTGGAAAAAATAATCTTGATGTCGTAAGACCAGAAAGTTTTATCACCTGGTTTTTCTGTATTTTGACATTTTTATTTTCTGCTTTTTTTGAAGAAGTTATTTACAGATTTTTTCTTCCATTTTCGCTTATAACTTTTCTTGAAAAAAAATGGAATGGAAAAATAATTATAATAATTACTGAAGTTATAACCGCCTTATTATTTGCAGCCGCACATATTTATTTAGGATTTTTAGCTGTTTTAAATGCGCTTTGCGGACATATAATTTTAAGAATCTGCTATAAAAAATACGGTCTGATTATTCCGGTATTTCTTTCTCATTTTGCTTACAATATCATTTCCCTTATACTTTTATAAGTCCACGCACTGATTTTATAATATGCAGTATAATTTCCGTATTCTGCCTTGATGTTATAATAGCTTTCGCTTGAAGTTTCATAAACTGAAAAGTAAATTTCCTTTTTATTTCCAAGTACAATATAACAGTTCAGTACGTTTTTATTTTCATCTTCATCAAAATTTTCTGCTATTCCGCCATGTCTTAATTCAAGCAGCTTTGCAGGAAAATCTTTTTTTAATAATGGAGCCTCTCCTTCATTGCAGTAAAAAGCCTGAACATCAGTTTCTTTTATTCCATTTTTTAATTCACAAGCCAGAGAAGAAATTATATAAGGTTCACTCCAGAATTGAACTGAAGTTGTAATATAGCTGTCAAGGTTTGTGTCAATTTCATAAACGGCTGTATTTTTTCCTGACATTATATACCGGCTGTTATTAGAAAAATCATGGCCGCCAAAAATAATATCATAAAAATCTTCGGCTTTATCTGAATAATAATATCTGAGAGTAATTTCAGAGCCGTCTGACAAAGAAAAATTAGATTTTGAATTATTTTTGTCAGAAATTTTATACATATTACGAATAGTTGTTAATTCAGAAAGAAAATTGTTAATAATTTTTTCATCGGCGGGAATTGAATTGCCGGAATTATTTTCTGTAATTGTCCAGAATTTTCCATTGTTTTGAATTGAAAGAATATTGTCACCTTTTATGATGAATCTGGAAATGGACGGAAGATATTTTTCGTTAACTAATGCACTTTTAACACCGTTTTTCTTTGATTTATCGGTCGTTCTGAGAAATGACAGAAAATATGTAACAGTTAAAATTACTGCAATTATGAAAAAAATTCTGTCTGTTTTATTTAAGCTTTTTAGTTTTGAAAAAGGCAACAAATCCTCCTGCAATTATAATAAGCGGAATAACTGCAAATAAAATTATAAATACTAAAGTTTTGAGTTTTAAAAGTTCATTCTGATCCTGTATTTTATACAGAGTTGTATCTCTTGTTGTTTTTGAGTGAAGCTTTGCAAGCTCCTCTTCTCCATTAAGCTTTAACAGTGCATTTGTAAGAAAACTGAAGTTTCTGAAATCGCCTGTATCATTTCCTGTATAACCGTTCATAAGTGTATTTAAAAAATACTGATCCGGAATAACAATCACCTCTATTTCTTCATCACTTCCGGCTGTATAAAGTCTTGGAACTTTTCCTTTAATTCTTGCTCCTACAATCTGAGTTTTATATTCAAAGTCAGATTTATTTTGTTCTTCCAGTAAAAATGGATTTGTCTGAAGAAGATTTTCCGGACTGTCAAAATCAAGCTTGTAAGAATAAGATGCGGGCGAAGTTACTAAATATGGTTCTGCGATTCCTGAAAGTTCAAGCGGCGTACTCCAGTATAAAACAAGACCCGATAAAGCATTTTCCTGAGGTAAAAGACTGATCCACTGTGGATAATTTATTATATAGGAATCTGTGTTGTCGTCACTGTACATAGAAATTCTTGCGCAGGAAACATCCGCTGCAATTTCCGGCTTAAATAAAACACCCCAGTTTTCGGCCAGCTCAACAATATTTGTATAGCGGTTCTGAGAAATATACCAGGAATTTTCTATATCGCTTTTATATGGACTAACTGCAAATAATGCATTTCCCCGTTTTTCCATAATATAAGATTCTATTGCAACAGCTTTTTCTATTGGAATGTTTCCATCTCCAATAATTAAAAGTGGTCCGTTAAGATGCAAAAGAGCATCTTCAAAATCATTCTGGTAGATATTAAGTTCATTACAAACAAAGCCCTGACTTGAAAGCCACGGTTCAATATAATCATAATCTGTAGAAAGGCTCATTCCATTTCCTATAATTATATTTACATTTCTTACTGTCTGGCTTAAAAGATGAATTAGTCTTCCTGCAAGATCATATTCAAGTGAAGAAGCAGACATTATAAATGGAATGACTTCTGTATTTCCCTGATATTCAATTACAATTGCTGAATAAACCGCCGTAAATTCTGTTGAATTTTCTGAAACTGAACGCAGCTGCTGGCTTTGAATTCCCATATTCTGCAGTAAATTTTTTATTTCATTATCTTTATCAGGATCTTTTATAATAAAAGAAATATCTTTTCCAAGAATACTGTAGCTTGTAAGAAAATCTTTTACATCACGTATTTGAGGATAAAGTCGGGAAAGTGATGAAGAACAATAGTATGTAATTTTTACACTGTCGCTTATAGTGCTGATTAATTGTTTAGAAAATACAGATGGTGTATAAGTTTTGTTTTTTGAAACATCAATTCTTTTGTAATATTTATTTGAATTTAGAATTACAAGAAAAAAAACAGCCAGCTTTACAAAATATGAAAATTTATTTTTAAATGAAAATACTTTTCCTTTTTTCAGGTTTTCTATAAGTATTGCCAGTGTTATAAAAACAGCATCTGTCATTAAAAAATAAATAATATCTCTTGTATCTATAATTGATTTTCCTGCTGCATCAAAATGCCAGGCAAAGCTGATTTCTCTTAAAAAGCTTTCTATAAATGAAGGAAGCGAAACATATAGTGTAAAAAGATGACAGCTGTTAAACAGTGCGAGAATTAATATAGAAACTAAAAGACTTATTACTGTAGAATTAAAAATTTTTGAAATTAAAATACATAAGGCAATTACGCTTGAACCGTAAAATATCAGGCATAAGAGACAGACAAGAAGTTGAGAAACTTCAATAGTTCCGAATAAATTTACAAGCAAAAGTCCGGGAATAATTAAAATAAGATTTGCAATGTAAATTAATAATAAGCCTGAATAATTTATTAATATTTTTTGAAGGCCTGTAAGCGGAATAAAATCATCATAAAAAGAAAATGAAGTCTTAAAGCATAAAAGAGGAATTGTAATAATACATATAAACGGAATTGAAGAAAAATATAGTACTAAGTCTGAACTTCCGCTTCCATTAAAGAATTGATGTCTTAAATAAAAATCTGCGGCGGTGAAAACTGTAAAAATTAAGGCGCTTATATAAACATGGCTCATTTTTAACTGCTTAAAAAATCGTGCAGTAAAAATATTTAGAAGAGTTTTATTCATCTAAAATCTCCTCTTTGCCTGTAATTTTTAAAAAAGCATTTTCAAGATTATTGCAACCAGCTTCTTTTAAAATCTGCTCTTTTGTTCCTCTTGCAAGAATCTTTCCTTTATTCATTATACAGATTGTATCGCAAAGCTTATCAACTTCTGAAATTATATGCGAAGACATAAAAATTGCTTTTGTTTTTGACAGTTCTTTTATAAGCTTTCTTATTTGAATTATCTGAGAAGGATCAAGTCCGCTTGTCGGTTCATCCAGAATTAAATTTTTAGGATTATGAATTAAAGCCTGTGCAAAAGAAACTCTCTGCTTCTGCCCTTTTGAAAGTGTTTTAATTCTTTTATTCATTAATTCCTGCAAAAAAAGCTTTTCCTTTAATTCACAAATTTTTTCAGAAATGTTTTGAATATTATGAATCTGTGCACAATAAATAAGAAATTCTTCTACTTTCATTTCTGGCGGAAGAAAAGGAAGCTCCGGAAGGTAACCTGTAATATTCATTGCAAGTTCGGGCTTTTCTTCAATATCATTTTTTGATTTTTCGTCGCTTATAAAAATTTTTCCTTCAGTTGGAAAATGAAAACCACATACAGCTTTCATTACGGTTGTTTTTCCGCAGCCGTTTACTCCTAATAATCCGGTTATTGAATTATCTGGAATTAAAAGGTTTAGATTTTCTATTACAAAAGATGATTTTTTTGAATAACGTTTTGAAAAATCTTTAATTTCTATCATTTTAATCTACATAAGGAATTTCTATATGCATCCTGTCCTTAGAAAGCTCAGCAGAAGGCCATACAGATTTTGCTTCTTCAAGCAGAATTGAAAGCTCCTTATCTGTATAGCGCGGACTGTAATGTATCATGCACATTTTTTTTACATCTGCTTCTTTTGCAATTGCTGCAGCCTGCATTGCAGTCATATGTTTCTTTTCTTTTGCCTGATCAAGCAATTCCTGCTCGAACATTCCTTCGCAGACTAAAAGATCAGAATTACGGACTTCATCAATAATAGAAGGTTTATAAAGAGTATCGGTTACAAAAGAAAATTTTCTTCCGCTACGTTTCTCTCCCATAACCATTTCCGGTTTTATGATTTTACCATCTGAGGCTTCTACTTCTTCGCCATGCTGCAGCTTAGACCATAAGGGCCCGCAGGGAACGTTCAATTCTCTTGCAGTTTGAGGATTAAATTCTCCCGGTCTGTCATTTTCTTCCAGTGTATAGCCAACACAGGTTTTGGTATGTTCCAAAGGAAAACATCGGATTGAATAATCTTCTCCTGTATGGACTATACAAGGTGCTGTAATTTCTTTTACAACTATTGGATAATTAATATACATGTCTAAAACTTTGCGGCTGGTTTCAACATATTCTTTAATTTTTGGAGGTCCGTAAATATATAAAGGTTCTGTCCTGTCTACCTGAGAAGAAAGCATTAAAATACCCGGTAATCCGGTAACATGATCGGCATGTGTATGAGATATGAAAATTGCTGAGATTTTTTTCCATTTTAGATTTAATCTTCTGAGACTGACCTGGGTACCTTCTCCACAATCAAATAAAAAAAGATCACCATCTCGTCTTAATAAAACAGAAGTCAGGTGTCTGTAAGGAAGCGGCATCATTCCGCCACAACCTAAAATAAACGCTTCCATATTCATATCGCAAAGAATATATCAAAAATATTAAAATATGTCATTAATATAAATAAATATACCCGGAAATCAATTTTACAGATTAATGTATAAAAAATATCGCATGAAGAATTACGGATTTCAAAACCGCACGCTACAGTTCTGTCGAATAGAGCAAAATTAAATAATTACAAAAAGACTTCCGTTTCACGAATCTGAAAAGTCATAGGTTACGGGAAGCACCGCTTGAAGCGTAAGCTCGCTAAAACCGTAAAATGACTTTTCATCTTCGTTACACTTGCGTCTTTTTGTCATAATTTATTAGCTATATTCGAAAATTTGCAGATTTAATATTTTTGATGTATATTTTATATATGATGAATAATTCTTGCGGCTTAAATCTTAAGCGTTTTTTTAATGTTTTTTCTTTATTGATTTTTACTTTTTTGCTCTTTTCGTGTGTTACAAATCGTGTTGATGGCAATTCTGATGCTGAAAAAATAAAGAATGCAAAATATCAGATGGTTAATAAAAACGAAGAATTATATTATCTTGATACGCAGATTAAATATCCTGCTTTTGAAAATTATCCGGAATTCTCTAAAAGAATTGCAAATACTGTTGAATCTAACTGGAAGAGCTTTAAATCATACTGTAAGGAAGAATGGGATTCTATTAATCAATTAAATTCTATGGATGGTTCAAAAAGTCGTCTTCCTCCTTTTGAATATCTTGTTGAAGCAGAAGTAACATATTCTGATCAGTATGTAAGTGTTTACCTTGAAACTTACATTTTTAATGGCGGAGCTCATGGTAATGTTGTTATTCAGACTTTCTGCTATGATACTCAGAATAAAACTTATGCAGATATAACTAAAGCTACCGGATATTCTTACCAGCAGTTATCTGAAGCCTGTAAAAAAGCCCTTGTTAATAGACTTATAGATCAGGATCCTGCATTACCGGCTGTTCAAAGAGATACATTCATGCAGAATATTAATACTGAAGTGTTTCCTCAGGCATCAAATTTTGAAAAATTCACGCTTGATGGAAAAATTGTAAATATTTATTACGAGCCTTACAGCGTGGCTCCTTATTCTTACGGAATACAGGTAGTTTCTCTTAAATTTAAATATTGAGATTTTATTTCATTTTCTATATAATACCTTGAATCTTTTTCAGGCGGCTTGAAAAAGATTCCTTATTAAAAAATGTATAAATGGTTATAAAAGTTTTTTAAGAATTATTATTACACCATTTTTTGTGAGGTTTTATATGCAGAAGAAAATATATGTAGTTGGTATGTTTGATGACGCAACTGCAACAAAAGTTAGCGACGCTGTTAAAGCTGTTGCCAGCGTAACAAATGTTGTTGCAAGTTGTGAAAAATCTCAGGTTCTGGTTGATTATGATGATGCTGGAGCAGAAGCAGCAATTAATGCGGCAATTTCTGGCTGTGGTGTTGATGTATTAGGCTAAGAGCCATGATTCTAAAAATTCTAGATGGTCATGCAGATAATCCCGGCGATTTAAGCTGGGATTCTTTTAACCAGTTTGCTGATGTTACAGTTTATGACAGAACAACTCTGGAAAACATTGTAACACGAAGTATTGATGCGGACGCCATTTTTATAAATAAGGTTTCTGTTACAGAACAGGTTTTGGAGCAGCTGCCTAAACTTCGTTATATAGGAGTCTGTGCAACCGGTTATAATGTTGTAGATATTACTGCCTGTAAAAAAAGAGGCATTATTGTAACAAATATTCCTTCATATAGTACAGATTCTGTTGCACAGCATGTATTTGCCTTAATCACTTATTTTACTAATCATGTAGCTTTGCATAATCAGTCTGTTCAAAATGGAGATTGGATTACTGCAAAAGATTTTGTTTACTGGAAAGAACCTCTTACTGAACTTGCCGGAAAAACAATGGGAATTTTCGGATATGGAAATATAGGCAGCAAAGTTGCTCAGATTGCTAAAGCATTTGGTATGAATGTTATCTGTAATTCAAGAACTAAAAAGCCAGACATGCCGGAATTTGTCAGTTTTGAAGAATTGCTTTCCAGATCTGATTTTTTAAGTCTTCATGCACCGTTAACTGAACAGACTCAAAATATTATTAATAAAAAAACTCTTTCATTAATGAAAAAATCTGCAATTTTAATAAATACTGCGAGAGGCGGATTTGTTGTAGAAAAAGATATGGCTGAGGCTTTAAATAATAAAATGATTGCAGGTTTTGCGGCAGATGTAGTTGCTCATGAGCCGATGAATAAAGACTGCCCTCTTCTTGGCTGCCCGAATTGCGTATTAACTCCACATATTGCCTGGGCTCCAAAAGAAACAAGAGCCCGTCTGATAGACATTGCATTCGAAAACTTCAAGGCCTGGCTTGAAGGTAAGCCGATTAATGTTGTAAGTTGAGCATTTTTCCAAAACAAAAATGCGCCAAAGAAATCAATATTATTTTAACAATATTGATTTCTTTTTAATCACTTATATCAATATCAAACTGAACCTGAACATCAAAATCAGGATAAGCCTCTTTTACATCATTTACAACGTGTTCAAACATTTCCTTCATGTTTCTGGCTTCAAATGAAACAATAATATCAAAGCGCATTGTTTTTGTATTTAAATCTACATAAAAACCATGCATCTGTAAAATTTCTTTATGTTCCATTACAATTTTACATACTCTTTCTCGAATTAAAGCCGATTCATCATGTTTTGTATTTACCGAATAAATGCCTATTGCAGACATTATAATTCCATTTTTACAATAAACTTCGTTGGAAATTTTTCTTGAAACTTCATCAATTTTATCTGCAGACCAGGTATCCGGAATTTCAATATGTGCTGAACCTATATGATTATTCGGGCCATAGTTATTTAATACCAGATCGTAGGCTCCATAAATTTCAGGATCAACAGATTTGATTGTTTGTTTTACCTGTTTTGAAATATCAGAATCAATTCTTTCTCCAAGAATTTTGCTGATTGTTTCTTTCAAAGTTTCTATACCGGCTTTTATGATGGCAAAAGAAATCAAGACTCCAAGCCATGCTTCAAGAGAAATATGCCAGATTAAAAAAATTACTGCCGCAATAAGAGTAGATGCAGAAATAATTGAATCCATAAGAGCATCTTTTCCGCTTGCTATAAGAGAATCTGATTTCAATTTTTTTCCGTTAGCTTTTACATAAAGTCCAAGAATTATTTTTACAAAAACTGCAACAGCGATAATAATAAGCGTAATATATGAATAATCCGGTTCAACAGGACTTAGTATTTTTTTTATAGATTCAGTTAATGAAGTAATTCCTGCATAAAGAATGATAATACCAATTACAAGCGCAGATATATACTCTACCCGTCCATGACCAAGAGGATGTTTTTTATCTGCGGGTTTAAGAGCTATTTTTGTTCCTATAATTGTAATTGCAGAAGAAAGAACATCACTAAGATTATTTACCGAATCGAGTATAATAGCGATTGAATTTGAAAAAAATCCTATCAGTGCTTTGAATGTTGCAAGAAAAACATTAACAATAATTCCTGCAATGCTTGTTTTTATTATTTTTTTTTCTCTAACTAATAAATCCATTTTTATTATACTCCAAAATATAAATTAATTTTTTTGAAACACCGGAATGCAGTCTAGAGGTGCATCTACAGAAATTGTTTTGCCTCCCTCATAAATTTTTCCATCGTTAATATTTTTCCAACTGCCTTCCGGAAGATAAACTTCTCGTTTAAATGTTTGAGGTGTAAGAACAGGTGCTACAAGGTATTCAGAGCCAAACATATACTGATCTCTAAGATTCCAGCATTTTTCATCCTGAGGAAATTCGTAGAACATTGTTCGCATTGCAGGACTTCCGTTTTCGCTGGCCTCTTTCATAAGCTTTGTTGTATAAGGTTTGATTATTTCTCTAAGCTTAATCTGGGCTTCCATAATTTTCTGGGCCTTTTCTCCATAGCTCCAGATTTCGTTATCACGGCCTGTAAATAAATATCCTCCTCCATAACCTCTTTGAGTGTCTTTATCGAGTAATGGTATATCATGTGGATCACGGTCGCCGTGGAGTCTTAAAATTGGTGTGAATACTGCCCATTCAAACCAGCGAATTAAAAGTTCTTTGAATTCTTCTGTACGGACATCGCCATACATAAAGCCGCCGATATCTGTAGTCCACCATGGAATACCTGCAAGTCCCATATTCAGTCCCTGAACTACAGAATCCTGAAGGCATTCCCAGGTAGACTGGATATCTCCATTCCAGATTACCTGATTATATTTCTGACTGCCAGCCCAGCAGCAGCGTTCCAGGTTTACAAAATTTGTTTTTCCCATTGCCTTCATTCCGTCATAAAAGCAGCGGCTGTACATCTGCGGATATATATTTGAGCATTGCAGGCCGTTTCCCATCTGGTAGCGGAAATTTGCAAAATCATAAACATTAAAATCTGGTTCAGAATTATCAAGCCAGAACATATCAATTCCGTAATCTGCATAATTCTTTTTGCAGATATTCCATAAATATTCACGGGCTTCCGGATTAGTTGCATCAAAAGTCAGACAGTCTCCCTGCCAGTCATAAGTCTGATTGCTTCCACGCTCTGTTCTAACCAGATAACCTTTTTCCTGCATTTCATAAAAGTGAGAACATTTTTTATCTACGTTAGGCCAAACACTTACCATTACTTTAGTGCCCATTTCATGAAGTTCATTGCACATCGCTTTTGGATCAGGCCAGTATTCTTTATCAAAACACCAGTCTCCCTGTCGTGGCCAGTGAAAAAAGTCAATTACAATAACGTCCAGATGAATTCCCATTTCTTTATAACGGCGTGCAACAGAAAGAACTTCTTCCTGAGTCCGGTAACGAAGCTTACACTGCCAGAAACCAAGATAATCTTCTGTAAGTGCCGGAGCGCGACCAACTGCTGCTGTATATTTTTCAATAATTTCTGCTGGTGTTTCTCCGGCTGTAATCCAGTAATCCATTTCTTTTGTGCTGCGTGCATGCCATTCTGTAAGATTTTTTGCAAAGGTTACATGACCAACGGCCGGATTATTCCATAAAAATCCGTAACCAAGATTAGAAACTGCAAATGGAATGGAAATCTGACTGTTTCTTTGTGCAAGCTCAAGAGTACAGCCTTTCATGTCCAGATAAGGAGACGGATACTGCCCCATACCAAAAATTTTTTCATTATCATTAGGATTAAAGCGGACTGTAAGTTCATAATCTCCGCCGATTATTCCCTGGAACTGACGGTTAATTATTTTTATAGCGCAGCTTTCTTTTGAAGCAGTAGGATCATACATGCGGTAATATTCGCTTAAGATAAGCTCTTTATTTTTATAAAAAGAAATTACGCCATTATTGTTGAGTTTTGCTTCAAGAATTCCATTTTTTATTGAAGCACCGCCCTCGTGTACATCAATTTTTGCTGTACAATGATTAATCTTTTCTGTAAGGGCAACATCATGGTCAATAAAAGATGGTTCAAGAGTTGAACGCACGCGGAAAGAATCTTTTCCCCATGGTTCAATCATTAAAGTTTCATTACCCTTTTTAAATACAAGAGCATTTTTTGCTTCTAAAAACATAATATAAAATTCCTCCAAACAATGCAGAATTTGTCAGTGCATTCAGTTTGTAAGATATATTATATTATTCTTTTATGTATCGAACAACTCTTTTGCTTAAAGAAGTAAGAACTTCGTAAGAAATTGTATTTCCAAGCTTTGCAAGATCATCGGCAGTTGTTAAGGCTCCGCTTTCTTCCGGACCAAAAATAAGGACCTTATCCCAGAGTTTTACATCAGGATTATCTTTACCAATATCAACCATACACTGGTCCATGCAGATTCTTCCAACAACCGGATATTTTTTCCCGTTAATTGTTACAAGTAAACCTGGAGAAAATCTTCTTAAAAGTCCATCAGCATAACCTACAGGTAATACTGCTATATCGGTTTCTTTTGAAGTTTTCCAGGTGCAGCCATAAGATACCGTTTTGCCTTTAGGAAATCTTCTGATTGCTACAACTTCTGTTTCAAAAGACATAACGGGCTTAAGCAGAATATTTTTTCCTTTTGATTTTAAATATTTCCTTGTAATTTCATCCGGATAATAGCCATAAGCAATAATTCCGGCTCTAATCATATCAAAATGCATTTCGGGATTATTTAAAATTGCTGCACTGTTTGCACATGAACAGATTCCAGGATTAATACCTTCCTTTTTTACATTTTCTACAGCCAGACAAAAAGCTTCATACTGCTGTTTTGTAAATTTCTGTGCATTTGAAGAAAGCGAGTCTGAAAGAGCAAAATGAGTAGCCATTCCACCAAGATGTAAATTTCCTGAATCTTCAATCAGTCTGGCCTGTTTTCCCGCTTCCTGTGGATAACAGCCGATTCTGCCCATTCCGGTATCAATTGCAAGATGAACTTCAAATTTATTCTGTAATTTAATTTTTTTTGCAGCTTCGTTAATGCAGTTAATATACTCTTTTGAAAAAACCAGCGGAGTAATATTATATTCAAACAGTTCGTCCATTTCTCCGGGAGTACATAGACTTAAAAGAAGAAGCTGCAGCTCTATTCCATTTTTTCTTAATTCTATTCCTTCATCAACTGTAGCAATTGCAAGACTGGAAACTCCACATTCCTGTGCAATCTTTGCAGCAAGAACAGCATTATGACCATAGCCATCAGCTTTTACTGCCAGACAAATTTTTGTATTTTCTGAAAGAAGGCTTTTTATCTGTAAAATATTATTTCTAAGATTTTCTTTGTAAATATAGGCTTTTGTACATCGACTCATAATTAAAATCCACTATAACAAATTTTTTATAATTTTTCATTATATATATTGTAAAAATCGGCATTTCACAATAAAATTAGAAGGAATTTATTCAAAAGAGAGAAAAAATGAGATTAGTAAAAAAATCACACATTCTGTTTTTATCTGTAACATTATTCAGTTTTATTTCCTGCGAATCAACTCCAAAATCAGAACCACAAACAAATAAATCAAATGAAGAAATTAATCAGATTATTGAAGAAATAGATCCTGCTGTTATTGAACTTGAAAATTATAAAAATTCAATCAGAAATCTTGTACTTAAAATAGAAAGTTCACCAGCTGCAGTAAATGTCAGAAAATCTTTTTCAAAGAACTTTTCGGCTTCGGTAAAAGATGAATCAGGAAGTCCTGTTTCTGACTTTTCTGTAATGGTAAAATTTCCGGCTTCTAAAACAGAAACTGTGATTAATTACGAAACTAAGGTACTTAATACAGATGAAAACGGCCTTGTTAGTTTTACTGCTCCTCAAACCAGTTTTGCTGCAAATGAAAAAGTTATTTTCTACCCTGCTCCATGTAATGAATCTGATGAAGCACTTGAAGCCGCAATGGAAAAAGCTGTTTCTGCTGACTATCTTGTAAAATCAGATATTATTACAAAAGGCGCAGTTTTATTCATCTGGGACTTTAACGAAAAAGGAAATCCGACTAACAATTCCTATGAAATTCAATCAAAATTCCGTACAAAAGGAATTACTCTTGTTGGTAACGGACCTGTAAGCGAAAGTAAATATATTGGAAAACCTCAGACTCTATATCGTGAAACTTATGATATAATTGGTCCAGATGCTTACGGTTATCTTCTTTACGGAACAATTACTTTTGAACAGCCTGTAACTGCCACTGAAGATAAAACAGCTTATACCTGTATATTAAAGGCAGAAATTGATGCAATTAATATGAAAAACGGTTCAAAGATTTATTCAAAGGTTTTTACTTATAATTCTACAGGCAAAAATTATAATGAATGCGTGAATAATGGAAAAAGTAATCTCGCTGAACTTGTCGTATCAGATATTATTTATGGATTATAAAAAAAGGACGTGAAAAAATGATTTACACAGACACAAGAGATAAAAATGTAAAAGTAAATTTTCAGACTGCCGTAATGGGTGGAATGAATCAGGCAACAGGAGGTCTTTATATTCCTGTTGAATTTCCTAAACTTGATCCTTCGTTAATTAATAAAGATCCGGCTCCTTCATTCCGTGATGTTGCTTTTAATATGGCAAAACCATATGTTGATGGAGAAATTCCGGATAACGATCTTGCAGCCTTAATTGCAGACGCTTATCCATTCCAGCCAAAAGTTGTTCCTCTTGATGCAATTTCTTATGCAATGGAACTTTTTCACGGTCCAACCTGTGCATTTAAGGATTTTGGTGCCCGCTTTATGGCACGAACAATGTCATACTTTAACAGAAACGAAGATACTCCGCTTCATATTTTAGTTGCAACTTCTGGAGATACAGGAAGTGCTGTAGGAAGTGCTTTCCATGGTGTTCCGGGGCTTGATGTTACAATTTTATATCCGGATGGAAAAATCAGTCCGCTTCAGGAAAAACAGCTTTCTACATTTACAGGAAACGTTCGCGCTTTAAAGGTTAAAGGAACTTTTGATGATTGTCAGAAGCTTGTAAAAACTGCATTTACTGATACTGATCTTCGCGGAAAACTTCGACTTTCTTCTGCTAATTCAATTAATATTGCACGTCTTCTTCCACAGAGTTTTTATTATATGTATAGTGCATTAACTGTACGCAACAGAACTCCAATGGATAATAAAATGACAAATCCCGCAATCATTATGATTGTTCCTTCCGGCAACTTTGGAAATCTTACATCCGGACTTATTGCCCGTGAAATGGGTGCTCCAATTACTGGTTTTGTTGCTGCAACAAATACAAATAAAACTATTCCTGACTGGATTGCAACCGGAGATTATAAGGCTCGTGCTTCTGTAGAAACCTATGCAAATGCTATGGACGTTGGTGCACCAAGCAATTATGAAAGAATTCAGGCTATGTATTCACTTGAAGAAGTTAGACATTTGTTCGGCTCTTACTGGCTTGATAATGAAGGAATTAAATCAGCCATCAAGAGTTGTAACGACAAGACCGGCTATATTATTGATCCACATGGAGCAATCGGCTGGCAGGCTTGGGATGACATTCGCAGCGGAAAAATGGAAAATCTTGTTGCTGGAAATAAGAATGATTATAACAATCCAGGACTTACACCAAATATTCCAGACTGGGCAAATGAAGTTATAAATAAAAATGCAGTTGGAATTATATTGGAAACAGCTTCTCCTGCAAAGTTTGGTCAGATTGTAAAAGATTCTATTGGAAAAGAACCTCCAATGCCGGATAGACTTGAGGCTGTTATGCGTTTACCAGATAACGCTATTCCTATGGAAAATGATTATAATTTATTTAAAGACTGGCTTATTGCAAATCTTTAGAAATTCATTTTACATTAACGAGAAATAAAACAAAAGCGGCAACCTAAGAAACGTTGCCGTTTTTGTTTTATTTCTCGTTATGTACATTTTATTTTCTTGATTTGCAAAAGCTGGAATTTTATTAACAATCAATTTCCTATTCATTAACTAAAATGTATCATTTAGAATTCTTATATCAAAGCTGATGGGGATTTTTTTATTGTTTTCTTCTTTTTGGATTTTCCATAATTTATTATTGTCTGTAAAATAAAATTTGTATAATCTATTATTCATTTTATATTCTATGATTTGTGTATTTTTATAATCTTCTGGGAGTTTGCCTATACGTTGATATAATTCTGCTCTGGTTATACCTAATTTAGTTTTTATTATTCTTTGTTCAAGCATATCGTTTTCGGAATCTTCTGAAATTTCGTCAAAAAATATTATATTTTTTTCATCTCCATTTACGACTGATAATTGTATAAGGCTTCCATTTGGAGCAATAACTAAACTGTAAAACTTATCATCAGCTATTTTATAAAATGGATATCTATAATTATTGGTTGATGGTTCATTTATATCAGGTTCGCCGAATTTTTCAATAATTTCAGTAATTAATGTTCCGGCTTTTATATTGATTAAATCTTCTTTATTAATTTCAGCTGCAGATAAATTACAAAATTGGAGTAATAGAAAAATTATTATACAATTGATTTTTTTCATAGTCTTATTCAACTTTTGATTTTATTTTAATATGATTTTTTAATTATGTAAAATATAAAAAAAACACCACAAAAGCATTTTGACTCTGTGGTGTTTTTAGTAAATCTAAAAAATTGATTTAGATTTTTTCAATTATGCAGGAGTATAAACTACGGCTAATATTTTTGCCTTATTCTCGCCGTGGCTGTGTACATGGTGAGCGACAATCGATTCATAATAAATTGAATCGCCCTGCTTGAGCTCGTACTTGTCCTTGCCGTAGATGATTTCTACTTCACCTTCGAGAACATAGATGAACTCTTCGCCTTCGTGGGTTGAAGTTTTGATTTCTTCTTCTGAAGATGGGAAGATATCAATGATGAAAGGATCCATGTGGCGGCCGGCCTTATTCTGTGCAAGAGTATAGAAATCCAGGTCAGAATTAACTGCGTTTCCGCGGTCGCTGAAGCGGGTTACTTCCTTCTTGTCGGCAGCACGGGTTACAACAGGTCCCAGGTTTTCATCATCGTCCATAAAGGTTCCGAGGCGAACACCAAGAACGCGGGCAATCTTAATAAGAGGTGTGAGGTTTGGAACAAGCGAACCGTCTTCAATGCTCTGAATCTGAGCGGCAGGAAGATTTGTGCGCTCTGAAACATCTTCGATAGAAAGCTTGCGGTTTTCGCGAACCAGTTTAACTTTTGCACCAATTTTATTTTTTTCACTCATTTTAAACCTCACAAATTAAACAAATATTTTTTTAACAAAGATATAAAAGATATTAAAGATATCAAAAGATAAATTTTTTATTAATCTTTAAAATTCTTTTCATCTTTTATATCTTTGTTATTTTTTTTAAATTTATTTTATATCGTAATCCTTATTATAAGCAGCTTCGATTGTTGCAATATTTATCGGATTGAACTTCTTGTTACGGGCAGAGATTGCTTCATCAAGAGCGTACTCAAAAGGCTTAACTCCGCTTATCATGCCAGGGCAAACCTTTGCAAGACATCCGAGTACAACCATGTTTGCACCGCGGGCATTGTTAGTCTCTGCTGCCATATCATTTGCTGGTAAAGCAAGAGTACGAATATCCTTGCGGCTTGGTTCAATATCAATCAAAGAAGAATTGTAAATCAAAAGTCCGCCCGGCTTAAGCCACTTTTCAAACTTAGTCATAGAAGGCTTGTTGAGAGCAACTACTACATCCGGCTTTTCGATAACCGGTGAAGCAACTTCTTCATCACTTACGATTACAGAACAGTTAGCAGTACCACCGCGCATCTCAGCACCGTATGAAGGAATGTGAGAAACGTATTTGTCTTCGCTCATTCCGGCAAGTGTAAGGATTTTTCCGGCAAGGATAACACCCTGACCACCAAATCCAGCAAAAATAATTTCTGTTGTCATATATCACTCCAAAAAGGTATAAACAAATTTAACAAAGATATAAAAGATGAAAAAGATATTAAGGATAATTTTTTATTTTGAATTTCCGAATAATCTTTTTATTTCTATCTTTTGCTTTCCAAAATTTATAAGCAGTCCAGTATCAAGCTTTGCTGCTTTTAGATAATTGATAACTTGAGCTGAAAATTCAGGGGCAAGTTCCTTTGCTGTTTTCAACTCAACTATTACAGAATCCTCAATGAATAAGTCAGCATAATAATCACCTACTTTTTCATTTTCGTAATAAACAGGAAGATTATACTGTTGCTTTACTTTCAAACCAGATTTATTCAATTCAATAAAAAGTGCATTTTCATAAACCTTTTCAAGAAATCCAGCACCTAAAGTATTTGCAACCTTATATGCTGCTCCTATTATTTTCTCTGTAATTTCATTATCCGTCAAAAATCTGTTTATCTCCTTCTATCTTTTTAATCTTTAATATCTTTTGTATCTTTGTTAATCCTTATCTTGTATATCCTAAATATCTTTGTATCCTGTTCCTATTATTTACTAACAACTCCGGCTTTTGGTGTAGCGGCTTCCGGTGTAACTCCGCCTGGAACGTCGCGGAAAACTCCCAGAGGATAATAAGGCTCCATCTGATCCTTTACCCAGTCAGCGGCAACAGTTGGAGCAACACCCCAGTTTGTAGGACACATAGAAAGAACTTCTACAAAGCTGTAGCCCTTTCCTTCCTTCTGATATGTCAAAGCCTTTTTGATGGCTGCCTTAGTTTTATTGATGTGAGGAACATCATAAACGGCACAGCGTTCAATATACTTTGGTTCAACAAGAGTATTTAAAAGTTCGCAGGCACGAATCGGGTATCCAACTTCATCAGCATTACGTCCGAAAGGAGTTGTCTTTGTAACCTGACCAACAAGAGAAGTCGGAGCCATCTGACCACCAGTCATTCCGTAAATTGCATTGTTGATAAAGATTACAGTGATGTTCTCACCGCGGTTTGCTGCGTGAACAGTTTCACCGGTTCCGATAGCAAGCAGGTCACCATCACCCTGATAGCTGATAACAAGCTTATCCGGGTGAACACGCTTCATACCAGTTGCAACTGCAGGAGCACGACCATGAGCGGCCTCGCAGGAATCAACATTAATATAGTTATAGGCATAAACTGCACAACCAACAGGAGCAACAAGAAGTACATCCTGCTGAATATTCATTTCATCAATAACCTGTGCAATCAACTTGTGAACGATTCCATGACCACAGCCACCACAGTAGTGTGTAGGAACATCATTCATTGATTTTGGAAATTCATATTTCTTACTCATAGCTCTTTACCTTCTCAATAACAGCATCAACTGAAGGAATGATTCCACCAGGCTCGCCATAGAAATCAACATCCTTAACGCTACGTCCGCAGTTAAGCTTAACGTCCTGAACCATCTGACCCATAGACATTTCTACAGTCAAAATCTTTTTTGCATTCTTGCAGGCAGCTTCAAGCTCTTTTGCTGGGAATGGCCAGAGAGTGATTGGACGGAAAAGACCAGCCTTAATACCCTGCTCACGAAGCATCTTTACAGCCTTCTTGCAGACACGGGCACAAGTTCCGTAACCTGTAAGAATGTAATCAGCATCGTCACACATAAAGGTTTCAGACATTGTCTCATTGTCCTGAATCTTCTGATAGTTTTCAAAAAGTGCCTTTGTGTGAGCGTTGAGCTCGCCGTCAATTCCAGAAAGCTTCAAAGACATAATCTTGTTCTGCTTGCGGTCCGGAGTTTTTCCTGTAAGAGCCCAAGGCTTTGTAGGGAATTCTTTTACAAAGTCAGGAAGAACACAAGGCTCAGACATCTGTCCAAGATAACCGTCACCAAGAATCATACACATAACGCGGTACTTGTCTGCAATTTCAAAAGCCTTGAGAGTACAGTCAGCCATTTCCTGAACAGTACCTGGAGCAATAACTACCACATGGTAGTCACCGTTTCCACCACCGCGGGTTGCCTGAAAGTAGTCACCCTGAGCACCGGAAATGTTTCCAAGTCCAGGACCACCACGCATCATGTTTACAACAACGGCTGGAAGCTGAGCTCCGGAGATATAAGAAATTCCTTCCTGTTTCAAAGAGATTCCAGGAGAAGAAGATGAAGTCATACAGCGGGAACCTGCAGCGGAAGCACCCATAACCATGTTAATGGCGGCTAACTCAGATTCAGCCTGAAGGAAGGTTCCCCCTACTTCTGGAAGACGTTTTGCCATATAAGCCGGAATTTCATTCTGCGGTGTGATTGGATATGCAAAGTAGAAACGACAGCCGGCACGAACCGCAGCCTCGGCAATTGCTTCGTTTCCTTTCATCAAAACTTTTTCTGCCATTATTCAGCCTCAATTTCAATTACGCAGTCCGGGCACATAGTTGCACACATACTGCAGGCAATACAGCTTGCCTCATCAATACAAACAGGGAAAGAAACTCCCTGACCATTGGTTTCTTTAGACATTTCAAGAATCTTCTTAGGGCAAACGCGGATACAAAGTCCACACCCCTTACAGCGTTCCTTGTTGATTAAAGGTCGTCCTTTAGCCATATACCTCACCTTTGAACAGCCGCCGTCCCAAAGTCCGCCGACCATACTCTTATAATAATGATATATGATGATATAATATAGAAAAGTGCCGCTTTATACAATACAGTTTTACTAAAAAAATGAAATATTATTAAAGTTTTGCAGTGGAAGTAAAATTCGATTATTTATGAGGGGGAAGTCTCCCCCTGGCTCCAACCGCCTTACGGCGTTTTCCGCCACCCTCTCTGCGAGGGACACCCCCGCAACGCCCCCGGGAAATTAATGTGCACTAATTATTATCCAATGCCCATTTTTATCAGCACCAATTCTTTCTATGATTTTCATACCCTGCAGCTTCTTCATATTTTCATTTATACTCTTCCGAGTAATGCCAACAATATCGGCTAATTCTTCTTGAGTTGCAAAAGGATTCTTCTTTATTTCTTCAAGAATTTTTGTCTGATTTGCAGTGAATTTTACAGTAACGTTTACAGTAACCTTTGGAGTAACCTCATTTTCTATCTTTTCATTGTACTTTATATGACAATAACGGTTCTTAAGCTCGTTTGATTCACCAAGAAGCATATTACGAAAGAACTTTTCAAGATACTCTGTATTCATGTAAATGCCTTTATTCATGTTTGTATAATTTGCACGAACAAGAGCATTACGGAAATACCAGCTGTTCTTTTCAAAAGGTTCATTGTTTACTTCAAAGCCAAGAGAATTCAAGTATTTTATTGTAAAAACGGCTGTGGTTCTGGTATTTCCTTCCCCAAAAGGATGAATCTGCCAGATGTTTGCAATAAAACGAGTGAGATGTTTTATTGTCTCTTCTTTTGAAAGTTTTGAATAGTCAAAATTCTTTTCTGTTTCAAAATCGTAATTAAGTGTTTCCCTAATTAAGTCAGCATTGGCATACAAAACTGTATCACCATTTAGAACCCATTCTTTTTTTATGATATTATAGTCACGAAATTTTCCAGCTTTTACCTTATAAAAAACACCCTTAAAAAGGCGTTCATGAATCGAAAGCAATTGATTGAAAGTAAAGCTAAATGATTTTTCAGAAAGCAATTCTGTAATTCTTGCTGAAACTTTATCTGCTTCTTCCTTTTCATCATCATCTTCGGTACGAGATATTTTGGATTCGTAATAGGAGTCTATAAGTTTTTTTACTTCTTCAATAGAAATTTCGCCTTCAATATTTCTTCTTGCAGTTTCATACAAATAAGGTGAAGGCGTAAGTCCGTCAACCTGCTGTAAGCCTGTAGCGATTGACCAGGCAATACTTTTTTCTTTTTTATCAGGTTCGCCTTCGCGAATGTAGGATTCAAAATCTATTTCAAAAGGATTTTTTTCTTTGCTCACATTCCTCTCCTACAAATTAATCACGAGTTTCAATTTTTTATTTATTATATCATATTGTTGATTTTTTAGTTAGCTTTTCTAAAACAAATCCAGCATAGAATCCAGATAGATTTCTTCCCGCACTTCCAGCTGATATTCTGGCTTTGTCATATAATAAAGAATAAACTCTAAAAGCATAGCCGAGCCCAGTCCACGGCCTTCAATCTTAAAGTTTGTAAAGCCCATGGGAAGGTAGGTTTGCCGGATGTCCTGGATGCTGATGAAGGTGGGATTTTTCATAGCTTTGGAAAATTTGTAGCCGCCCTGGCCGTCTTTGCCGGTACATTGGTGGTCGGGGATTTCTTCGCCTGAAGTGGCCAGGTTTTTACGGCTTACGTTTTCGTAGCAGGCTTTGCGGGAGCGGCAATTGATGTCGCAGCATTCGTTGCAGAGGAATTCGACTTTGTCTTTTTCTTCTTGTGTGAGTGTAGCAAGTTTGTCGAAAGCTTTATTCAGACGGAAGTCCGGGACTACGTATTTGAAGTCCGGGCGGTCAAGTTCTGAACGTAGGTCTTCAAAATCTGTGAGGACTTTTGTTGTTGAGGAAATCAGATACAGGTCTGGATATTTTTCTTTTAGATAATCTACTAATAAATCTGAATGCACAATTACGCCGGCGGGGATTTTTGCGCCTTCAAAAATACGGCATAGTTCATTGCATTGTTTATCTGAAAGATGTTCTTCCCGCAGTAAGGAATTACTGAAGGTCAGTCTGGCAGATATTCCATATTCATCCATCAGAGCAAGAACATCGCGGGCATCCGCATTCCCAAAACTTGTCCTTCCCCCACCCCAAAGAGAGCCTTCGGGGGCACCGTAAATCGAAGCAATGTCGCACCAGTCATAAAACCAGTTGCGGTGATCGCGGTAAAGCGGCAGAAATAAACAATAAAAATCAAAGATTTCAAATAGACCTGGCAAATGATAACTTGCAGTTATTCTTAGCTGAGATTTATTATTGTTTTTGCAATGCAGCTTATTCATTTTCATTAAACATTATAACATAAATGAACAATTTGTTTTTTAGAACTCTTGAAAAAATATATAAAAAAAATACTATCTTTTTGAACAAATTAATGATATATTTAAAATAATGTATATATATACATTTTATTACTGGCTGAAGGTCTTATTTGGCTTATAGTCTTTAAAAAAAATGGAGATAAAAATGAAGACATTTGGAGGATCTGTTCTCTTTTTGGATAGATCAGACATTAACACTGATGAAATTATTTCTGCAAAATATCTTGCAGAATTACCAAAACAGGAACTTACTTCCCATCTTTTTGAAAATCTGAAAATTGATGGCTTTAATCCGGCTACAGATATTGCAGGTAAAAAAGTAATTATAACAAAAGAAAACTTTGGATGTGGTTCAGAAAGCGAACGTGCTCCATGGGCTCTCGAAGTAAACGGTATCAATACAGTAGTTGCTCCTACTTTTGCAAAAGCATTCCGCAAGGATATGTTTGCAAATAATCTTATGGCAATTGAAATTGATAGAAAATCACTTGCAGATATGTTCCGTACATTTGCTGATAAAGATACAGAATGTAAAGTTGTTTTAAATGAAGACGGAACTGCTAAGGTAAAACTTATTGCAGGAAGCCTTTCTAAAAGCTATCAGTTTAATGTAGATGATGCTGAAAAGGCATTGTTTGCAAAATAGTCAAATAAATAAAATATTAATTTAGTTTTATAATGAAAAAGGCTGCCCTATTGGACAGCCTTTTTTTATAATTGAGGGATTATTATAAAACCTCAAAACGAAGAATCAGCCTACATAGCAAGGAAGAACTTTACGAGGAAGATTGCTGAAAGAATGTATGTAAGAACAGATACTTCTTTTGCTTTTCCTGTAAAGAGCTTGATTACTGTAAATGTAATCAATGCAAGACCAATTCCATGTCCAATTGAACCAGAAACTGGCATTGCAAGCAGCATGATGAATACTGGAGCTGTCTGTGTAATATCTTCAAAGTTGATATTCTTAAGACCGCTGAGCATCAAAATACCAACATAAATCAAAGCAGATGAAGTTGCAGCTGCTGGAATAATTGCAGCAATTGGTGCAATGAAAATACAAAGAAGGAAGATAATTCCTGTTGTAAGAGCTGTAAGACCTGTGCGTCCACCGGCTTCAACACCAGAAGCAGATTCAACGAATGTTGTTACAGTAGATGTACCTGTACAAGCACCGGCAACAGTACCAACAGCATCAGCAAGAAGAGCCTCTTTCATCTGTGGCATATTTCCATCTTTATCAAGCATATTAGCTTTTGCAGCAGTTCCAACAAGAGTTCCGATTGTATCGAACATATCGATGATACAGAATGTAATTACAAGAGTAATGATTGTGAACCAGCCAATCTGAAGAAGATTATTGAAACTGAACTTAAACAATGTGTTCTGAGCCATATCTTTGAAAGGTGGAATCCATGAAGCTGTTGAAAGTGAAGCAAATGGATTTGTGTGGAAGAAGATTGCCTGTCCGGCCCAGTAAATAATACTTGCACAAAGCATTCCGATAATAACTGAACCTTTTACTTTTTTGTGAGCAAGAGCAATAATTACAAAAAGACCAATGAACATTGTAGCTACAGTAAGTACCATAGAACCATATCCGCTTCCCATTGTATCTTTAGCAAAGTTAGCTGTAAGAGATCCAAAGAAGTCTTTCATTACATAGAAAGGTCCGCCCTTTTCTGAATATATACCTGCATTTGAGCCAAGACCAATGTTCATAAGCATAAGACCGATTGCTGGTCCAATACCAAGTCTTACTCCAAGAGGAATAGCATTTACAATCTTGTCACGAATATTAAGAATTGAAAGAATTAAGAAAATAATACCTTCAATAAGGATGATACAAAGACCGGCCTGGAAAGACTCTGTGTATGAAAGACCAGTGATAGAAACAATCTGTGCAATTACAAATGCAAAGAAGCTGTTCAAACCCATACCAGGTGCCATTGCAAACGGTTTATTTGCAACAAAAGCCATTACGAACATACCGATTGCAGAAGCAATACAGGTTGCAAGGAAAATACCGTTCCAAAGGCCTGGTCCACCATTAGCTCCAAAACCTGTAAGAAGATTTGGATTTAAGGCAATGATGTAAGCCATTGTCATAAAAGTTGTGAGTCCGGCAATTATTTCTGTTTTAACAGTTGTTCCGTTCTCCTTTAATTTAAATAACTTTTCCATAAAAACTTTTTCCTCCTTTTTTATGGTAATTTACAAAATAACAAGTACCTTATCGACACAGGCAGAAACGCAGGTACCGCATGATGTACATTTTGTATAGTCAATAACCGGAAGTCCGGATGTACAGTCAATAGCCTGCTCAGGACATTTCTTAGCACACATGCCGCATTTAAAGCATCCATTTGTACAGTCTTTTCGAATTTGCGGTTTATTGTCGCTTTTATTTGAACATAATGCGATTGCACCTTTTGTATCTGCATCAATAATTTTAAAAAGATGTTTAGGACAGGCTGAAGCACATTTTCCACAACCTACACATTTTGATTTATTAATTCTTGGAAGTCCATTTTCTCCCATAGAAAGTGCACCAAACGGACATACTGCAACGCAGTCACCAAAGCCTATACAACCAAAGGCACATTTTTTTGTACCGTTCATTGTAAGCTGGGCAGCCTTACAGGTTTTCATTCCAATATATTCGGCCTTATCCTGAGCACATTCTTTTGTACCTGCACAGGCAAGAAAGGCAACCTTAGGCTTAACTTCTATTCCAGCCTGTCCAAGAATTGCTGCAACCTTTGAAGCACAGTCAGCACCACCGGCAACACAACCGTTTGAAGGAGCATCACCTTTTACTACTGCGGCGGCAAAAGCATCACAACCGGCAAGCCCACAACCACCACAGTTTGCTCCACTCAAAGCATCCCGGACAAGCTGTACTTTTGGATCTGTATCAACATGGAAAATCTTTTTAAAAAGTCCAAGCAATATACCAAGAAGAATGGCAATGATTGCTGCAACTATGATTGTATAAATAATTGTATTCATTCCATCCTCCCTACTTAATCAAGCCCTTAAAGCCTAAGAATGCCAGACTCAAAAGACTTGCGCATACATATAAAATTGGTGTACCTGCAAAAGCTTTTGGAATTTTTGCAGTCTTAAGACGACTTCGAACTCCACTCATAATTACCATAGAAATTAAAAAGCCCATTGCAGAACCAAATGCATAAACAAGGCTCTGAACATAGTTGTAGTTTTTACCAATGCAGTTGATTGTAATTCCAAGAACAGCACAGTTAGTTGTAATCAAGGCAAGGTAAACCCCCATTGCATTGTAAAGCCCCGGAGACATCTTTTTAAGGAAAAACTCTACAAGCTGAACTAAAGATGCAATTACAAGAATAAAGAAAAGAGTCTGTAAGAATTCGAGTCCAAGCGGAACCATGACAAGCTTGTAAAGCGGCCATGTAACGGCAGTTGCAAGCATTATAACGAAGGTTGTAGCTAATCCCATTCCTGTTGCTTTTTCCGTATCATTTGTCATACCGATAAATGGACATATTGCCAGGTACTGAATAAATACAACATTATCTATGAGCGCAGATTTTATAAAAAGTTTGATTGTTTCCATTATTTACTCCTAAATACGCCAGGATGGCGCAATAAGCAGTTTGAACACAAAGTGTGCAAACTGCAGATACAAAAATTGCATGGAGGCAATTTTTGTATCACACCTCCTGTTGCACTTTCTCCTTTAATGTTGTCTTATCTGTCTTATTTTTTTGATGCTGTTTCCATGCCTGAAGGCAGGCAGCTAAAACTCCGAATACAAGGAAGCCGCCTGGCGCACTGTTGAAGATTCCGATTCTGAAGGCTTCCGGAATAACATCAACTTTAAGTGCTGTTCCGGCAAAAAGAGTTCCGCCACCAAGAAGTTCTCGAATCAAGGAAATTGCTGCAAGAACTATTGTATAACCAATTCCCATTCCAAGACCGTCCAGAATAGAGTCACCAACTTTATTTTTTGAGGCAAAGGCTTCTACACGGCCCATGATGATACAGTTTACAACAATCAGCGGAATAAAAACTCCAAGAGCGTTATAAAGGCTTTCAACATAGGCATTCAAAACAAGCTGAACGATTGTTGTAAAAGCCGCAATAACTGTAATGAAAACCGGAAGACGAATTGCTGAAGGAATCAGCTTTCTAAAAATACTGATTACTATTTCGCTCATAACAAGAACGAAGGTCATACCAATTCCCATACCGATTCCGTTGAAAATACTTGTTGTTACACCAAGAGATGAACACAAACCGATATTCAAAACAAGAAGAGGATTTTCGCGCAGGAAACCGTTTATAAAAGTTTTCAATTTATTATTCATTTTAACTCCTCGAGTTTTTTATGAAATAAAAAACTCGCAAATTAAGGGCAAAACTTGTTTTGACCTTAATTAACCCCCTTCTTATCAAAGTATGCGAAAATATTTTTTGTTCCTTCATTGATTAAAGAAGAAACAGCAACGCTGGTAATAGTTGCTCCGGAAATTGCATCAAAATTTTCACCTGCTGTAAAACCGGATGCTGCATTCTTTCCTTCAAACTGACCATAGAATGTTTTGCCGTTTGGAAGCTTAAAGGTAGCATCATTAGCCTTAAGACCAAAGCCCGGTGAATCGGTGAGCTTAAGGAACTTTAATCCGGTTACAGTTCCATCAGTTTTCATACCAATAAGGATTGTTCCCTGATCATAAGTTGGACCAGTAACCTGAGCAGCTCCACCAATTATTTTATCACCGCGCTTTGCAACGTACATTTCATCAACAGTAATTGCACCAACAACTGGAGGTGTAAAATCTTTTACAGTTTCAAAGGTTAGACCGCTTTCCGGGAAAAACTCCTGCATAGCTGCACTAACCTTTTTAGCCTGATTATCTGCAATTTTTGGTGCTGTAAAATTATTTACTACAGCAAGCATGGCACAGGCAATTACTGCATAAGCACAAAGAACAAGGCCAAGCTTAAGCATGCTCCAGGCATTTTCTTTTTTAGCTGATTCTGCCATTACTTTGCCTCCTTTGCATCAGAGTCTGCATTTGCCGGCCTGCCGGCTTTTTTGCCATATCCGTATTTACGGGCTGTAAGATTATTAAGGAACGGAGCCACACTGTTCATTATCAAAATTGAGAACATAACACCTTCCGGATAACCGCCGAATTTTCGAATCAGGAATGTAATTAAACCACAGCCAAAGCCGAAAACAAGACGACCCTTTTTTGTTATTGGAGCAGTAGCATAATCCGTTACCATAAAGGTTGCTCCAAACAAAAGACCTCCGGTCATTAGCGACATGGCAACATTTTCTCCAGCAATCAGTGAACATACAGCAACAGTTCCAACCATTGCCAGAGGAGCACGCCAGTCTATGATTCTTGCAAGAGCCAGGAATGCAAAAGATATTAAAATCAATAAGGTTGAAGTTTCACCGATACAACCGGCTCTGTTACCAATAAAATACTGCCAGAGTGTTCCATCTTCTATTACAAAAGTTCCCGCTTTAATTGCAGATAATGTTGTTGCAGAAGAAACTGCATCTACTGCGCTCAATGTTTTTGGAGCAAGCCAGCTTGCCCCCATTGCTGCCGGAAAGCTTAAGAACATAAAGGCTCGGCCGGTTAAAGCCGGATTAAATACGTTAGAACCGATTCCACCGAACAATCCTTTTGCAACTATCATTGCAACAGCAGCACCAACTGCAAAAATCCAGACAGGAGCAGTTGGTGGACAAACAAGAGCCATCATAACGCCGGTTACACATGCAGAAAGATTAGAAATGACAATTTTCTGCTTAGCTATTTTTTGAAAGATAAATTCAAATAAAACGCAGGAAGCAACCGAAACAAGAATGCGAATCAAGGCTGCCAGACCGAATAATACAATACCCATAATGACTTCAGGCAAGAGTGCAAAAAGGACTGTTCCCATAATCATTTGAGTTGAACATTTTAAATTAAAATGAGGGCTTGAAGAAACGCAGATTTTTTTGTTCATCACTTGCCTCCTTGACCTGCTGCTTTTTCAGCAGCTACTTTAGCCGCAGCCTTAGCCTTTTCTTCTGCCATCTTCTGGCGGACAAGACCTTTACCAAGGCGTATTCGCTGAATAAGATTAACCTTTGCAGGACAAACAAATGCACAGCAGCCGCATTCAATACAATCCATAAGACCAAAGCTCTTTGCTTTTTCAAGATTTCCTGCTTTCAGTTCACGGACAATTAAAGCCGGACTTAAACGCATAGCGCACTTTGCAACGCAGCTTCCACAGGAAATACACTGACTTTCTTCTTCAAGAAAGGTTTCTTTTTCTGTAAGAAAGGTAATGCCACTGGTACCTTTTGCAACAGGAAAATCTGCACAAGCCATAGCGAAGCCCATCATAGGACCTCCGGAAATTATTTTTACCGGCTGACCGGCATCATCAGTTTTCAAAGTGAAAATGTCCGGCATAAGATCGCTGATAATAGTTCCAACAGGTACTCTAACATTTACAGGTTTTTCTACAGCTCCGCCGCTTATTGTCAATGAACGTTCAATCAAAGGAAGTCCAAGCCTGAAGGCATCACTTATAGCGCAGACTGTTCCAACGTTAGAAATGACACAGCCCGCATCTGCCGGAAGCTTTGCACTTGGAATCTCACGACCTGTTGCAGCAGATACAATAAATTTTTCTGCACCCTGCGGATATTTTGTTTTTACAAGACAAACAGACATTTTATCGCTATAACCAGCTTCAATTATTTCTTTTTCCAAAGCCGGAAGAATATATTTTTTATTATCTTCCAGAACGATTATACCTTTTGCTTTACCGGTTCCGTTTTTGCCGCCATTTATAATATGAAGTACAACTGCAAGACCATCAATTACCTTTGCAGTCTGCTCGACCATTGTACGTTCATCGCAGGTAAGGTAAGGTTCACATTCTGCAGCATTTACTAAAACAAAATCAATTATTTTATCAGCCGGCGGATTAAGCTTTACATGAGCAGGAAAAGAAGCACCACCCATACCAACAATTCCGGCTTCTTTAATTCTTGCCAGAGCCTCTTCTTTTGTGCATTCAAATGGATTTAGCACAGGAAGTAATGTTTCGCGGCCTGCATCATCGGCTTCAATAATAATACATGGAGCCATAGAGTTTCCGGTAACAAGACAATTCTGTATTTTCTTAACTTTTCCAGAAACGGAAGAATGAACAGGACAGTTCATAAAGCCTTCGCCATCAGCAATAATCTGTCCTTTAGAAACCTCATCTCCTACAGCAACTAAAGGCTGATTCGGAGCACCTCCCATTGTAACCGGGATAGTTACAGTTTTGGATGAAGGGAACGCAGGAGTAATCGGACACTGATTACTCAGTTCCTTATACTCTTTTGGATGAATTCCACCCTTAAATGTTTTAATTTTCATTTTTTGCCCTTAATAAAAAAATTACAAATTTTATTATACTCAATAAATCCGAAATTTGCGAATTTTTTCTTATTCATTTATATATAATTTATGAAAAGTTTTTATTTTGAAGATAAAGATATAAAGTACTTATAGAAACATGTAATTTCTGAGCAATAACCTTTTTAGAAAAGCCTGCCTTCAGCTGATTTTTTATAAATTCCTCTTTACCATCAAGCTTATGCCTGGAATTCTTTTTTCCTTTTGGATGACCTAAAATCACTCCTTCTGATTTTTTACGTTTTAATGCTTCTGTAGTTCGCTGTGAAATAAGCTGACGCTCAATTTCGGCAGAAATACTGAAAGCAAATGCAAGAACTTTACTTGTTAAATCTTCTCCAAGTCTGTAGCCTTCTTTGACTGTATAAATAATTACACCACGTTCCATAAGAGTATTTAAAATAGACATAATCATAAACATATTTCGTCCAAGCCGCGAAAGCTCCGAGCAGATAATTACATCACCCTTTACTGTTTTTCTTAAAAGAATTCCAAGATTTCTTTTATCAGGAGAAATCACACCGCTTATTGTTTCTTCAATCCATTCATCTACATGATATTTTGTTTTTTTTATAAATTTATTTATTTCAAATCTTTGATTTTCTACAGTTTGTTTATCTGTACTTACCCTGATGTAACCGTAAATCATAAAAAGCCTCTTTATATATATTATATTTTGGAAGATCATGAATTCACATGACTTCAATTATTATTTTATTTATGTTAAAGTATAAATAATGAAAATTAAAAAAAATAACTTTATATTTTTATCATTTATTTTTGCTGTTCTTTTATTTTCTTCCTGCAGAAGTAAAAAATGTTATGAAACTTCCTTTCAGGCAATGGATACTGTAATGACTGTTAAAGTCTGGAGTACAAATCGTAATATTGCTTTAAGAGCTCTGGAAGAATCAAAGAAAAAAATCACTGATCTTGAAAAACTGCTTTCCGTGAATATTCCAAAAAGTACAGTTTATTTAATAAATCATCAGGAAAATTATCCTTTTTCTATAGAAATTTCAGATGATTTTGCTGATTTAATAAGAAAAAGTATTCATATGTCTGAAATTTCAGACGGAAATTTTAATATTTGCCTTTATCCTGTTACATCTTTATGGGGATTTACAACTGATAATCCGCATGTTCCGGAAAAATCACTAATTGATGAAGTTTTGCCTGCCTGCAACCGTGATAATATTTCGCTTATTGAACCCGGAGATAGATGGGGAAATTTGCGTGGAATAGATTATGAGGGAAATTGTGATTTAATTGTAATGAATGGAAGTAAACTTGATTTTGGCGGAATTGCCAAAGGGTATGCAGGAGATGAAGTTTTAAAGATTCTTAAAGATTTTAAAATTGAAAATGCAGTTATAGATTTGGGTGGAAATATTCAGACTTTAGGCAGACGTTATGACGAAACTGCCTGGAAAATCGGGATAAAAGATCCTGAAGAACCTGAAAAAATTATCTGCTCGGTAGAGGTTATTAGTAAAGCTGTAATAACAAGTGCCGGTTACGAAAGATATTTTACAGATGAATATGGAAAAAAATATCCGCACATATTTGACTCAAAAACAGGTTACCCTGCAGAAAGTGATATATTAAGTGCAACAATAATTTCTAAAGACGGCTATTACGGAGATGCTCTTTCAACTGCCTTTTATGTTATGGGCAGTGAAAAAGCGTATAAATTATGGCAAAAACAAAAGGACTTTGATTTTATAATTATTACAAACGATAAGGAAATTTTTATATCAGAAAATCTGGAAAAAATGGTTAAAGTTTCAGAAGCTTCTGATTATTATTTCCGTACATTACCGTGAAGAAAATCATCATAACTGATTTTTACACCTTCGCGGACATCTACTTTTGCTTTCCAGCCAAGTGCATTTAATCTTGTAACATCACAGAGTTTTCTTGGAGTTCCGTTTGGTTTTGAAATGTCCCATTCCATTTTGCAGATTCTTCCTGTTGAAGCAACATCTTCATAAATAACATCACGTACAGTTTCTGCAAGCTGTTTAATTGTACATTCCTTTCCTGTTCCAACGTTTACAAAATCTCCTGTTGGAGTTCGTAAATCTTCTGCATTTTTGTTTTCCATAAGGTAAACAACTGCATCTGCAAGGTCACCTGCAAAAAGAAATTCGCGCAAAGGAGAGCCGTCGCCCCAAAGATGAACAATATCTGTTCCACTTTCTTTGGCTTCGTGAAATTTGCGGATTAATGCCGGGAATACATGACTTCCCTGCAATTCATAGTTATCGCCCAGACCATAAAGGTTTGTCGGCATTACGCTAAGAAAATTTGTTCCGAACTGTTTATTATAGGCAGTACAAAGCTTAATAACACTTATTTTTGCAAGTGCATAAGCATCATTTGTAGGCTCAAGAGGTCCTGTAAGAAGTGATTCTTCTTTTATTGGCTGTTCTGCCATCTTTGGATAAATACAGGTAGAACCAAGATTCATTAATTTTTTTACGCAATTAACGCGCGCAGCTTCTACAACATTAAAGCCAATTACCATATTCTGATAAATAAAATCAGCAGGATAAGTTGAATTTGCCCCTATTCCGCCAACATGTGCAGCTGCTAAAAAAACATATTCAGGTTTTTCTGTTGCAAAAAAATCATTTACAGCAGCCTGATTCAATAAATCAAGTTCTTTGTGAGTTTTAGTAATAATATTTGAATAGCCTTTTTCCTGAAGACAGCGAAGAATTGCCCCGCCAACAAGTCCGCGGTGACCGGCTACATAGATTTTTGCATTCTTTTCCATAATTATCTCTGGTGCAAAGTTTTTTCTGCTTTTACATATTCCATGTCATGAGCCATCATAATGCGAACAAGCTCTGGGAATGGTGTTTTTGTTGGATTCCAGCCGAGAACTGATTTTGCCTTTGCAGGATCGCCAAGAAGAGTTTCAACTTCTGCAGGACGGAAATATTTTGGATCAACTTCGATTAAAACTTCGCCGGTAGCCTTATTATAGCCCTTCTCGTTTACACCTTCGCCTTTGAATTCAATTTCAATTCCAGCTTCTTTAAAAGCATACTGACAGAATTCGCGGACTGAATGCTGTTCTCCTGTTGCTACAACAAAGTCATCAGGCTTATCCTGCTGAAGAATAAGCCACATACATTCAACATAGTCTTTTGCGTATCCCCAGTCGCGCAAGGCATTTAAGTTTCCAAGATAAAGTTTTTTCTGAAGGCCCTGGGCAATGCGTGAAGCCGCAAGTGTAATTTTACGTGTAACAAAGGTTTCGCCACGGCGTTCAGATTCATGATTAAAAAGAATACCGTTTGCACAGAACATTCCGTAAGATTCACGGTAATTTTTCATAATCCAGAAACCGTACATTTTAGCAACAGCATATGGAGAGCGTGGATAAAATGGAGTTGTTTCCTTCTGAGGAACTTCCTGAACAAGACCGAAAAGCTCAGATGTTGAAGCCTGATAAATACGGCATGTTTTTTCCATACCAAGAAAGTGAACTGCTTCAAGAATACGGAGTACGCCGGTTGCATCACAGTCTGCAGTATATTCAGGAACTTCAAAAGAAACCTGAACATGGCTCTGTGCGCCCAGATTATATATTTCAGAAGGATTTATTTCGCGGATAAGACGGATAAGGCTTTCGCTGTCTGTTAAATCACCATAATGAAGCTGAACACGACGAGCTTCGTGCATATCCTTTAAAGCTGTTTCCAGATAAAGATGTTCAATTCGACCTGTATTAAATGATGAAGAACGACGGATAATTCCATGAACTTCATAGCCTTTTTCTAAAAGAAATTCTGCAAGAAAAGAACCATCCTGCCCGGTAATTCCAGTAATAAGAGCTGTTTTCATTATATAAACTCCAAAAATAAATTAAGAACTATATTTTAACTTTTTTTTATTATATGTGCAATAATAAGCTTTAAGCAAAAATTGCCGCTTAATAAAAAATCGGCGCTTAGTAAAAAATTGACGCGAGGGAACACAGACTGGGGCAAAAACACTCTACAGTGCTGCCGCGTGAGCGGCAAAGTATATAATTACAAGGCACTGTAGCGTGTAGCACGCTAGCGTGCGGTTTTGCACCAGTCTGTGTGACCGGAAGTTAATTTTTTACTTAAGGCTTTTTATGTAATTGCGTGTTTTTGCTCCACGATCCGTTCCCTCGCGCCAGTTTTTGCTAAAAACCTGAAGGGCTTTTTTATTGTTATTTTACCTGTTTTATGCTATTTTATAGAAAATATTTTTATTCAGGCATTTTATGTTTTCTATTTTATATAACATTTTCATTTCACCAATAGAACTTGTAGTAGAATTTGTCTTTGAAATAATGTTCCGCATGGTCGGGCAAAGAGAAACTAACCAGGGCTTAGCAGTAATCGGAGTAAGCGTTGCAATCAGTCTATTGACCTTACCACTTTATTACAGAGCAGATGCAGTTCAGCAGAAAGAACGTGATTTAAATAAAAGACTTTCGCGCTGGACAAATCATATAAGAAATACATTTAAAGGCGATGAACGTTTTATGATGCAGCAGGCTTATTACCGAGAAAACGGTTATTCACCACTGCAGGCATTAAACGGTTCAATTTCGCTGCTTCTGGAAATTCCATTTTTTATTGCAGCCTATCATTTTCTTTCTAACCTTACAGTATTAAACGGAGCATCATTCGGGCCAATAGAAAATCTTGGAGCTCCGGATCATCTTATCAAAATCGGAAGTTTTAATATAAATCTACTTCCTGTCTTGATGACAACAATAAACTGCATTTCATCAGCAGTTTATCTTAAAGGCTTTCCGATTAAAGATAAAATTCAGACATATGGAATGGCGCTGATTTTCCTTGTACTTTTGTATAATTCACCAAGCGGCCTTGTTGTTTACTGGACCTGCAATAATATTTTTGGACTTGTAAAGAATATTTTTTATAAGCTTAAAAATCCAAAAAAAGTTGCTGTAATTCTTATTGCAATTCTTGGATCTCTTTTGACAATTCTTGCAATTTTGAGCGGAAAGCTTACATCAAGAAACAGATATGCATTTATTATCTTATTCCAGTATTTATGTCTTCTTCCATTTTTCTGTTATATTTTAAGAAATCAAATAAGAAACATTTATTCAAAATTTTCATTGCAGAATAAATCACAAAATAATTCTTCAGAAGTTTTGTTCATTCTTTCCGGAATTATTATGACTCTTTTAATTGGCGTTTTAATTCCTTCCGGCGTAATTGTAACATCTCCTGCAGAATTTGTTGATGTAAACAATTATGTAAATCCTCTTAGATCCTTAATCAATTCAACATGTTATGCCGCCGGCTTCTTCTTTCTCTGGATTGGAATAATTTATAAAATGCTTGATAAAAAATATCAGGGTGCATTCAGCAAAATATATTTTGTATTTGCATTAATTTCGATTGTGAACTATATGTTCTTTTCCGGAAAACTCGGAAACCTTTCACCATTCTTAAAATTTGATAATGCACCTGTATTTTCATTAACTGCAAAAGCTTTTAATCTGCTGATTATTCTTTTAATTATCTGCGCATTCTATTTTCTGTTTAAACTTAAAATCTCTAAAAAAATATTTAATTATTCAGGAATTGTAATTGTAATATGCATTTCATTTCTTGGAATTCTTAATATTTCAAAAATTCAAAAACATTTAAATTCCTTGGATTATATAAAAAATATATCAGACAAAAAATCAGGTAACGAAAATATAGAACCAATTATTCATTTAAATCGTAATGGTAAAAACGTTATTGTTTTTATGCTGGACCGTGCAATAAATTTGTATTATCCGTTGTGCATGGATGAATATCCTGAATTAAAAGAACAGTTTGCAGGTTTTACTTATTATCCGAATACAATTTCTCACGGCGGTCATACAGTATTTGGAGCTGTACCTTTGTTCGGCGGATATGAATATACTCCTCAGGCAATTAATGATGTTCCGGGAAAAACACTTGTTCAAAAACATAATGAAGCATTAAAACTTATGCCGGTAATATTTAATGATAACGGATTCGAAGTTACAGTCTGTGATCCGCCGCTTGCAAATTATCAATGGATTCCTGATGTTTCCATTTATTCTGATTATCCGGAAATTAATGCGCATATAACTAAAGCTATGTACACCGATTATCTTCTTGAAAAATATGATTTGAGTTATATGGATTTTAAATATAATAAAAGAAACTTTTTCTGTTACGGACTTTTTAATATTGCTCCAATTTTATTTAAAAGCATGGTATACGATCACGGAGATTATTATAACAGTCAGCTTGTAAACAGGTTTGATAAAAATTTCTTTGATGATTATTCTGTACTGGATTTTTTACCTGAGCTTACAGAAATTTCTGATGAAGAGACAAATACATTCTTTATGATAGATAATGATACAACTCATGATCCATGTCTGCTCTATTCACCAGACTACACTCTTACACCTCCGCAGGATGTAACTTCTACACACAAAGATCGTGAATTTGAAACTAACGCACAGCTTATTCATTATCACGTAAATATGCTTACATATAAAACTCTTGGAAAATGGTTTGATTATTTACGCAAAAATAATGTCTGGGATAATACAAAAATTATCATTGTTTCTGATCACGGTTATTCAAATGATTTTGATGATATGAGTCTTATGTATTCAAAAGAGCTGCTTTTAGATGAATATAATTTTGATGCAATGATGGTAAATGCGCTGTTAATCGTTAAGGACTTTAATTCAACTGAATTTACAACAAGCAATGAATTTATGACTAACGGCGATGTTCCTTCAATTGCATTTAAAGATTTAATTGAAAATCCTGTAAATCCGTTTACAGGAAATATTATAAACACAGAAGAAAAGACAGCTCATCCACAGTTGATAACAACTTCTCATAAAAATTCTCAAAATGAAAATGACAAAGTTTTTGATACAATGGACGGCTACTGGTACTCTGTTCACGATGATATTTTTAATAAGGATAACTGGGAGCTTGTTGCAAAATAAGTTTTCTTCCGGAGTTAATTATGCTTTCATTTTTATATAACATTATCATTTCACCAATAGAACTTGTAGTAGAATTTGTCTTTGAAATAATGTTCCGCATGGTCGGGCAAAGAGAAACTAATCAGGGCTTAGCCGTAATCGGTGTAAGCGTTGCGATAAGCCTTCTGACTTTACCACTTTATTACAGAGCAGATGCAGTCCAGCAGAAGGAACGGGATTTAAATAAAAGACTTTCACGCTGGACAAAGCATATAAAAAACACATTTAAAGGCGATGAACGTTTTATGATGCAGCAGGCTTATTACCGCGAAAACGGTTATTCACCGCTGCAGGCATTAAACGGTTCAATTTCGCTTTTGCTGGAAATTCCATTTTTTATTGCAGCCTATCATTTTCTTTCTAACCTTACAGTATTAAACGGAGCTTCATTCGGGCCGATTGCAAACCTTGGTGCTCCGGACAAGCTGATTCATTTAGGTAGCATTTCAATAAATCTTCTTCCTGTCTTGATGACAACAATAAACTGCATTTCATCAGCAATTTATCTTAAAGGCTTTCCGGTTAAAGATAAAATTCAGACATATGGAATGGCGCTGATTTTCCTTGTACTTTTGTATAATTCACCAAGCGGTCTTGTCGTTTACTGGACCTGCAATAATATTTTTGGACTTGTAAAGAATATTTTTTATAAGCTTAAAAATCCAAAAAAGATTCTTGTCATTTTAATTGCGGTTCTTGGTTCCATGCTGTCTTTTCTTGCATTTATAAGCGGTAAACTTAATTCACAAAAAAAATACATTTTTGTTTTATTCTTTCAATATTTAGTTTTACTTCCATTTGTTTTATATGTTGAACGGGAAAAAATTAAAAATATAAAAGATAAATTACAAGAAATAAAATTCAGTCAATTAAAAAATTCTCTTGAAACAAAAAATCCAAAACAGAATTCTTCAATTTTCATTCTTTCCGGAATATTTATTACCCTGCTTCTTGGAGTGTTAATTCCTTCGGGCGTAATTGCAAGCTCTCCGGCAGAATTTGTTGAACTTGAAAATTATAAAAATCCTCTTTTATATTTATTGAATTCCACAGGTTATGCGGCTGGCTTTTTCCTTTTGTGGTGTGGAATTATACGACACATGCTTTCAGAAAAAAATCGTAAAACGCTTGATTTAATTCTTATTATATGTTCTGTAGTTTTTGCTGTTGATTATCTTTTCTTCGGAAAAAATCTTGGAATACTTTCTTCAATTCTTGTATATGACAAAGGTTTGAATTTTTCTAATGTATCAAAATTTATAAATCTGTTTGTTGTTCTTTTAATTATTTTTTCAGTCCTTATTTTATTCAGATTCAAAAAAATAATATCATACTTTATGCTCGTTCTAATTATTTGTACAGGCGCGCTTAGTACAAAGCAGATTACACATACTCAGAAAATTTTAAAAGATATGTCTTATATAAAAGACATAAAATCACAGTCAGGAACTGAGCATATTCTTCCTTTAAGCAAAAATGGAACAAATGTTATTGTCTTCATGCTAGACCGTGCAGTCAGTGGATTTATTCCATATATATTTGAAGAAAAACAACAGTTACAGGAACAGTTTGCCGGCTTTACTTATTATCCGAATACATTAAGCTTTGGAGTCAGTACAGTAGTTGGTACACCGCCGCTTTTTGGAGGATATGAATATACGCCGGAAGAAATCAATAAGCGGGCAGATGAAATGCTTTCTTCAAAACAGAATGAAGCCTTAAAAGTTTTACCAAAGATTTTTAATTCACATAATTATAATGTTACTGTCTGCGATCCTCCTTACGCAGGCTATAAATGGGTTCCGGACCTTTCCATTTATGATGATATTCCGGACGTAAATGCTTATCTTTTAAAAGGCAATGTTACAGACCAGAACATGTTTGATGACGTTGATATTTTAAAAAGAAACTTCTTTACTTACAGTTTATTTAAAACTCTTCCTCTTATAATTTCAAAAGCTATTTATGATGACGGAAGATATTATTCAAGCATTCAAAAGCATAATATAAATGGATTTATAAAAGATTATTCCGTATTAACAAAGCTTCCTGCTCTAACAAATGTTCTTGATGATGATTCAAATAATTTCTTAATGATTCAAAACTCAGCAACTCATGAACCATGTATGCTTCAGTTACCGGATTATGTTCCAAAAGATTATATTGATAATTCGGGCTATACAACTGCAGCAGACGGAAATATTCACATGGAAACTGAATCTCAAATCATTCATTATCATGCAAATATGGCAGCTCTTTTAGCTCTGGGAAAATGGTTTGATTATTTGCGTGAAAATGATTTATGGGATAATACAAGAATAATAATTGTTGCAGATCATGGAAACCCAAATGCCAACCAGTTTGATTACATGATTTTTAATGAACCGAATTTAAATATTGAAGGCTGGAATCCATTGCTTTTAGTAAAAGATTTTAATTCAACAGTTTTGTCAACATCTAATGAATTTATGACACAGGCCGATGTTCCATATCTTGCGGTTAATGGAGTAATTGATAATCCTGTTAATCCTTATACCGGAAAGAAAATTTCTAATGAAGAAAAATATATGCATCCGCAGGCAGTTGTCGGTAGTATTCAGTCAATAGTTGTAGAGACCTGTACTCAAAATACCTTTGAATACAGTACTTACTATACTGTTCATGACAATATTTTTAATCCGGAAAACTGGGAAGTACATTCTGTTAATTAAAACTAACAGAACTGTATAAAGGCGTTGCAATTAATTATTTTTTATACGCATTAAATCCATGAGTAATTCTTTGATTTTCCGGAGGAAGCTGCATATAGTTCCCGTACAATATTTTTAAGAATGAATCCCAGCCGTGCGGAACTTTAAATTTGCGGCCTTCAAAATCCATTAATTCAGCAGGCTCGAGTTCTGATTTTTTAATTCGAATATCCCAGCGGTCTCCCCATACAAGATCGGCAACGGCATCACATTTTTCATAGTTATATTTTTGAGCATTTTCTTCAATTTTTTTGCAAAGCTTTTTAACACTATGAAGGCGGAAAAATGGAAGCAGGAAAAATTTAATTAATTTTTTTATTATACTCTGGTTTACATAAAGCGGATTTGTCGTGCATAAATCCTGCAGGTTACGAAGCTTTCTGTATTTATTAAAAAGTTCTTTTGCATTTAAAGCGCTGATTGAATCTGCAGCTTCCCAATCCGGATAACCGTCTAAAGGAAAAATATCAATCCAGATTCCTGAAACATTTTTTTTAGCCTTCCCTTTTTCATATACAATTGTTGAATTATCAATCAGTTTTGCATATGGATAAATGTTCGGATGAGAACAATCTTTATAGAGTCTTGTTTCATAAAAATCATTAATTTTTGAAAAACCAGTTAACTCAACAAATTTATCATAATCCGGGCGAGGCATCATTACATCAATATCATCGTCCCAGGGAATAAAGCCTTTGTGTCTTACAGCACCAAGAAGAGTTCCATAAGTTAAATAATATTTTAAATTATTTTTTTCACAGAATTCTGCAAAGGAAATAAGAAGATTTAATTCACATTTTTTAATTTCATCAGTATTCAGTTTTTTAAATTTATTATCCATAGTATTCAATTCCTTTTTTATGTGCACTTTCAAGTGCGGCAAAAATTGATTCATTCGAAAAGTCTTTAATTATTTCACCCATCTTATATTCAGAAACCTTTTCAGCCTGTGCTCCTATATTAAAACATGCAACAGGAACGCCTGTAAAAATTAATTCAGAAACCAGATATGAGAAAGTTTCCGGCCAGATTGAAGGAAATAAAACTGCAGAAATTCCATTTCCGGAAATTATTTTATCAAGCTCCGAAACATTATAAAGTCCTTTATAAAAAATATTTTCAGAATAAACCTTACAATCTTCTGCAAGCTCACCAAACAGAAAAATATTAAAATCCTTGTCTTTTGAAAAATTAAGAAAATCTTTTAAGACATAACATCCCTTATCACTAGCCCTGATTAATCCAAAAATACCAATCGTTAGTTTTTTATTTATATTTTTTATTTTTCCGCAATTTATATAATCAAGAGAATGTGGAGTTACTTTAACTTTTTCTTTATATTCAGGAAAAGAAGTTGAGAAAATATTTTTTGAAGATTCCGAAAAGGCAAATATATCCTGAACACAATTTAAAAAATCACTCCAGAGAGCATGCCATTTTTCAAAAGTAATTTTCCTAAATCCATAAATAAATTCTGCTTTTCTTACATGTTCTTCATCAAGGTAAATATTATTCTGAACAAGATGTGCATAAATCCAGATACAATGAAAGTCATGCAAATCGTAGGTAATCTGAACATTTAATGATTTAAAAAAGTTAAACAGAAACTTTAAACTCATGTATGATTCAAGACTGACTATTTTTATATCTTTTATATACGAAGAAATTTTGTAAATATTTTCCGGTTTAATGAAAATCTTTTTATGAGTTTCAAAATTTTCAATACTGTAAAGAAAGTCTTTTCCACCGCTTATATGATTACGTAAAACTAAAATATTTATTTTACCTGAATATTTATTATTCAAATATGTAATTGTTCCGCCTGTTCCGTTATGACAGGGAACAAGCGTATATTTTTTATTATTTTCAATTACTTCATTTAAATTAAAATCATAAAAAAAATTACACAAAAAAGTTTTATAAAATAATGAATAAATAAAATCCTTTATGCAATGATAAAGCATTTTTATAAGAAAAATATTTTTAAAAAAATTTCTTAATTTCTTCATTTTTATCCTTTTTATAAAAGCTGATTAAAACAGGCTTATTTATCTTTTAATTATACATTATTTTATTCGTGAGCCTAAAAACCTTTTTACAGGATAAAGAAAAATACCGGGAATTATAAAAGTAAGAATTTTATAAATATCCATCAGTTTCTGTTTTCTTGTTTTTAAGCCGTATTTTTTTACAATTCGTTTGTCTTCCCTAACAACTAACTTTTCATTTGAATTACTTATTCCGCTGCAATCAAAATTCACATATATTTCATTAGTATAAATAAATTTAATTCCACTCTTAAAAAACTTTACAAATAAATCCCAGTCACCGGAGCTTCTAAAAGATTCATCATAAAAGCCATATTTTTCATACACAGCTTTTGGCACAAAAGAAGCCGGATGAGCAATCATCTGTTTAGGAAGGTCTTCTGCACCAAAGGAATAAACTTTTACAAAACGTCCGTTCTGCATCATATTCATTCCGCCGTATAAAATTGCTTCAGAATTTTTTTTATGTAACTCAAGAATATTTTTATAAGCTTCAGTAAGAGCTTCATCACCTGAATTCAAAAGACCAATAATACTTCCAGAACTTAGTCTGATTCCTTTGTTCATTGCATTATAAATTCCGGAATCCTTTTCACTCACCCATTTAGAAATTTTACTGTCCGGTTCAGCGGCATATTTTTTTATTAACTCTACACTTCCATCTGTTGAACCGCCATCTATAATAATATATTCAAATTCATCATTAGAAAAATAATTCTGAGCAAAAACAGACTTTATGGTTTTTTCCAGTCCAGAGACGTTATTGTAATTTATAGTGATAAGGGAAAATTTCATAGGTGACCTTTATTTAATTTGTGGAACATAATAAATGCTGTAATCGCTTATAGAATCCATCTGAATAAATTCTATATCCAAATCTTCAATGTGTACAGAATTTTTTTCATTTGAATTCTGGTACATATATATAACAGGTTTGTTTTTTATTGTCTCAAGAATATCTGAAGCATTATCTGTAAAAATTATTTTTGAATTATTCTTTAAGTATGGAAGAATACTTCCTAATCGCCAGTTAATTGCATTTTGAATAATAAAGGTTTGATTAGAATTCTTAATTTTAGAAATGTAATCGGATGAATATAAAGAATCAAATTGAGAAATATTTGAATCATCAAGATGTTCGATTAATGTCTGAGATTTATTTGGAATATAAGTGATAATCAAAAACAGTGAAATAATCGGCATATATATTTTTTCTAATTTTAATGTAGAAATATATGCAAGAATTAAAACAGAAAAATACGGAGCTATATATCTTGCTTCTTTATAAGGAGCAAACCAAAGTGAAATAAAAATAGAAACGATTGCACAGATTAAAACAACATATTTGGAAAATTTATAATTTTCACTTTTTAAATTTTTGAATGAAGAAATTAAAAAGAAAATAAAAGACAATATAATAAAACAGAGAATGAAAATATTATTTTTAATAATAATATTTTTCAGGCCACCCAGTGTTAATGATAAATTATTCATAAATTGAGAACCGCCAAGTTTCCCAAGAGCCTCTGTTCCTCTATCTTCAAGTAAGCCTTTTCCAAAAGAAAAATATAATATTTTATCCAGAATTAAAGCAGCAATAAACATGTAAATAAAATAATAAAGAAGATTAAAATCTTTTTTATTTATTGCCATAATGATTAAGCAAAGTCCTAACAGGCCGACAAGAATAAAATTAAAATAGCCCGAAAGTAATGTAAGTGAAAGAACAATAGAACCTGCAATAAAGTTTCCAAATGTAGTAATTATTTTTTTATCTTTATATTTATTCAAAATATGAACAACATACCAGCACAGAATAATTACCATAGTTTGCTGGAGCTCATATGGTCTTATAAATAATGTTAAAGAAACTGCTGCAGGATTTGCAAATGCAATAATCAGACAGCAGAATAATTTAAAGTCTGAGATACCTGGAAATTCTTTAATTAATAAAATTAAAAATATAAAAGAAATCGTAAAGAATAGAACATTAAGTAAACAGGCTCTAATGAAAATATAATCGATATTTCCTGTCTTTTTTCCAGTGAACCAGAGACGTAAAAATGAATAATAAAAATTTGTATGAGGTGAATCTTCATTATTCAAATGAAGATGATAAATATCACTTAAAGAATCTTTAATTGTAGCATTATCAAAAAAAGCCATTTCCTTTATTTCTTTTGCAGAAAACTCTTTATTTGATTCAAAGATTTTTCCCCAGAATCCGTATTCATTACGATTACAGATGGAAATAGAAAGTGGTTCATCTATATGAAAACTTTTTTTCTGATTAATATAAAAAAGTCTTAAACCTGTTAGTGCAATATAACAAACAAAAATACAGATTAAAGATTTTCTGGTGAAAAAAGGATTTTTAATGCTATGAGGATTTTGAATTTCTTCAGCAGCTTTTAAAAGTCCTTTTGTTTTTTTTACAGAAGAAAAAATCGGATAAAGCTTGAATTTTAAAATCAAAATAGAAAGTAAATCTATAATTAAAAATGCAAGTTCAAGTTTAATAAAACGTTTGTTCCATACAACTCTGTTTATTTCTCTGTTTCTGATTTTTTCAAAAATAAAAATTATAAGTTGTCTAAATTGAGGAATAAAAATAATTAAAGATAAAAGAGCTAATGATATTGCAATAATAAAAAATATTTTTTTACCTTTTTGATTTTTATTATTCATAGAAAATTTACTTCTCCTCTTTAATTATAAACAAAGGCCTGTTCTTTACTTCTGTATAAATTTTTGAAATATAAAGTCCTGCGATTCCTGTTGTAAAAAGCTGAATTCCGCTAACAAAAATAATTATACAGACAAGACTGGCCCAGCCTTGTACAGGATCTCCAAAAACAATTTTTCTGATTATAATAAAAAGGATCAGAAGAAAACTGAACATAATTCCAAGAACTCCGAAAATTGCAGAAAGTGCAAGCGGCTTTGTAGAAAAGCCGATGATTCCGTCAATTGAATAAAGGAATAGCTTCCAGAAGGACCATTTAGTTTTTCCGGCTACACGTTCAATATTTTCATATTCAAACCATTTTGTATTAAAGCCGACCCAGGGAAAAATTCCTTTTGTAAAGCGATTTTTCTCGCACAAAGAAAGTACGGAATCTTTATACTGTCTTGTCATTAATCTAAAATCTCTTGCACCATCAACAACAGGAACATTACTCATTTTTGCCATAATCTTATAAAATCTTCTGGCAAAAAAAGAGCGAACGGGAGGTTCATTTTTTCTTGTACTTCTTCTTGTTGCCGCACAATCATAACCTTCTTTCAATGCATCAAACATTTGAGGAAGAAGAGACGGCGGATCCTGTAAGTCTGCATCCATAACAACCGTATAATCTAGTTTTGCTTTTGAAAGTCCTGCATACAAACCAGCTTCTTTACCAAAGTTTCTGGAAAAACTTACAAAATGAACATGCTTATCGCTCGAGCTTAATTCTCTTAAAACTTTTAAAGTAGAATCTGTTGAACCGTCATCTACAAAAATATATTCATAATCCTTGAGTTTTAATTCATTTAATACACGTTCACATTCTTCATAAAATTTAGGAATAGCTTCTTCTTCATTATAACACGGTACAACTATTGAAAGTGTTAATTCAGACATTTTTTTCCTCCGTGATTTGTGCTTCAGCCTGCGAGTCATATTTAAAAACAATAAATCGCTGACCAAAATAATTCAAACCGGTATATAAAATCATACCACAAAACATAGAAATATTATCAAGAATTTTTACAGAAAAATCAGAAAATGCAAAATAAATAATTTTCTTAGCAAGAAAATATGCAATAAAATAACAGAGTGCAAGATTAATGATAAACAAAATTATCTGCTTAATTGATTTTTTTTGATTTTTAAAAGTAAAATATTTGTTCAAAAAATAACTGACTATTCCGCCGGCAATATAATTACAGCAGGAAGAAATCCAGTAAGATACGTGAAATACATTATAAAGCAGAAACATTAGTCCTGCCCCTACTATGGTATTAATTACTCCAACGAGAAGAAATTTTGGAACTGTAGAATTTATAAGTTTCATATTCTAATCTTTTCTGAATAAATCTCTTGTATAAACTTTTGAAGTTACATCCTTTAATTCATCTGACATGCGGTTGGTAACAATAACATCACAGCTGGATTTAAATACATCCAGAGATTTACATACTTCATAGCCGTTAAAATCATTAGTTGAAAGAGTCGGTTCATAAACAAGAACTTTTACACCATGTGCACGTAAGCCCATCATAATGCTTTGAATTGCACTGGCACGGAAGTTATCGCTGCCTTCCTTCATTGTCAGTCTATACACACCAACACAAGAAGGCTTCTTTTCCAGAATCATATCTGTGATATGAGCTTTTCTTGTATCATTTGATTCTACAATTGCAGTAATAAGATTTTCCGGCACATCCTTGTAATTTGCACGAAGCTGCTTTGTATCTTTTGGAAGACAGTACCCGCCGTAACCAAAGGATGGATTATTATAAAAATCACCGATTCTAGGATCTAGAGAAACTCCTTTAATAATTGATGCTGTATCAAGTCCGCGGAGCTCTGCATAAGTATCAAGTTCGTTGAAGTATGCAACGCGGAGCGCAAGATAAGTATTAGAAAAAAGCTTAACGGCTTCTGCTTCTGTCGACTGCATAAAAAGAACTTCTATATCTTTTTTTTCTGCTCCCTGCTTTAAAAGTTCAGCAAACTTTTTTGCCTCAACCGAAGTATCGCCAACAATAATTCTTGACGGATAAAGGTTATCATAAAGAGCTTTTCCTTCCCGCAAGAATTCCGGAGAAAAAAGAATTTTTAAATTAGGATATTCACTTCTCATTCTTGCTGTAAAACCGACAGGAATTGTAGATTTAATGACGGCAACAGCAGAAGAAAAATTTTTAGAAATATATGCAATATTTTCTTCTACAGAGCTTGTATCAAAATAATTTTTTTCATCATCATAATTTGTTGGAGTAGCAATTATAATAAAATCAGCATCTTTAAAAGCTTCCGAACGGTCGTTAGCCGCATGTAAAGATGAAGGCTTTGTATTTAAATATTTTTCAATATATTCATCCTTAATTGGAGAAGTATAATTATTAATATCATCAATTCTTTTTTGAGAAATATCAAAAAGACAAACTTCATTATTTTTTGAAAGAAGACATGCATTTGCAAGTCCAACATATCCTATTCCAGAAACTGCAATTTTCATAATTTTACTCCCATAAAATTAATTAACTTCTTTTCCAAATAATCTTCGAATAAATTTATTGGCCTTTAATTTTCTTATTGTAACGGCAACCGGATTTTTACTTTGCGGCTTCCAGCTGTTAAGAGTAAGATGAAGTGCAACAGTAGAAGCATCAACATCAAATTCAAGGTCACCGGCAATTTTATTTGAAGGCAGGATAAGCATTCCGTTCTGCAAATGCTGCAGCTCATTTTTAAATTTAAAGCCGTAATTTTCTGCAACCATTGCAAGAACATCTGGTGCAATAAATACATTATTTAAACTACCGTCCGGCAGGATAAAATGATTATTCTGGTACCAGCTTAATGCTTCTTTTACAAACGGATGATTAGAAACACTTCCCATAACTGCAGCCTGAATTCCAATTCCAGGTTTTCTTTCTCCTGGATTTTTTGAAGAGCCGTCATCGTTTAAAAGTGTAAGTGTATTATTATCTTTAACACAGTTAGGATGATATTCAACTGCTGTAAAAAAATCATTTTCTAGAAATTCATCAAAAGATTTCTGCATTAAAACATCAGAGTCTAAATAGATTCCACCTTCTGTGTAAAGCGCATACAGTCTTATGTAATCTGCAGCAAAGGCCCATTTTTTTACAGAAATAGCTTCCTTTACAAACGGAACACTTTCCATATCAAAGCTCTGCATATTCCAGAGCTTTATTGTATAATCAGGAAGCTTTTCTTTCCACGAAGCAATGCATTTTTGAATTTTTTCCGGGTATGGATCTCCGCTAAACCAGCAGTAATGAATTATTTTTGGAATCATATCTACCACCTCTGAACATAGCTGAAGTCTTTTCCCCAGGTTTTTCTTATCTTAGAAAATTCATCAATAACTTTTTTGATTTCTGAAAAATAACTGATTGAATCAAATTCTTTTGCGAGAATCTTTTCTTTAGCTTTTAAAGCTTCACGCTCTTTTTCGTCAGTAAGCAAAAGCTTCATTTTTGATGCAAGCTCTTCATAATCATAGCCGTCAAAATACAAAGCAGTGTCACCAAGCTGTTCTTTATGGCCGTCAAGATTTGTTATGATTACCGGACAATTCAAATAAGTTGCTTCAATCGGAGGCATGTTGTTAGGCCCCATTAACGAGGCAAAAACAATTGCAGTCGCATGGGTATAAAGATACTTCATGTTTTCATCTTTTAAAAAGCCTGTGAACTTTATCTGATTTTCAAGATTATATTCTTTTATTTTTGAAACAATATAATCTTTATTTCCCCAGTCAGTTCCAGAAAGATAAAATGATGGAGTCAGATTGTATTTGTCGCGAAGTATTTTTAATGCTTCTACAATGCTGATGTGATTTTTGTGCGGCCAGAACTGAGCCGGATAAAAAAAGAATTTTTCGGCAAGTTCAAAATCAGGCTTTTCTTCATTACCGCGGCAGAACGATGCAACAGGAAATGGAGCTATTCTGATTTTTCCTTCCGGAAGCGGATAATTTTCAAGGATTTCTTTTTTTCCTTCTTCATTTCCCGTGATAATGAAAGAAGCTTTATATAGCATTTTCTGATAGGTAAATTCGCGGGAATCCCAAAGCCAGCCCGAACGCGAAACCTCAGGAAAATATGGAGTTCGGCGATGGCCTAAATCCCATACTGTGTAAATGTAAGGATAGTTGATATCAACTTCTGAAGATGATGTGAACCAGAATAAATCAATGTCATTTTCTTTAGCAGCAAAATCAAAAGCACCGGGAATGTAGCAGTCAGGATAAAGTGCTTTTTTTACACGCTCTTTAAATCTTTTAATTTTTGATTTTTTATAGAAATCAAGATTGAGATAATCAAAGCTTTCAAAATTTGTAATTAACGGCGCTTTTCCACCGTGATACAAAAAAATATATTTATTTTCTGCATCTTTAGAAAGCATGATTTCATTCTGAATTGTTTTTAAAAGTGAACCAGCCCCGCCCGCTTCAGGTCTTATGTCAGGAAAATAAACACCTATTTTCATTTTTTAAAATCCTTAATTACACCGCAGATATATTCAATCTGTTTTTCTTTAAGGCTTGAAGCACTTGGAAGATAAAAGCCATTTTCTGTAAGCCAGTCAGTTACTGGATATTCTCCACTGCAGTCACAGCCAAAATCTTTTAGAGATTTCTGCCTGTGCATACTAACGAACAGTAGTCTTGTATCAATTCCATTTTCTTTTAAGTGGGCAACAAGTTCGTCTTTTGTGTGCCCATATTCCAATGGATTAATTACGATTGTATTCATCCAGTGAACATTTAATCCGTTTGCCTGATCTTTCTGGAAAATAATTCCTGGACAGTCAGAAAGATTTTTCATATAAAGCTTAGCATTGTAAATTCGCATATCACGGTATTCATCAGCCTTTTCTGTCTGAGCAAGACCAATTGCTGCATGGAGATTACTCATTCTGTAATTAAAGCCGATATCTTCGTGGCTGTAAACACGCGGAGCATCAACAGGAAAACACATGTTTTTAAAGTAGCGGCATTTTTTATAATTATCTTCGCTGTCTGTAACAACCATTCCGCCTTCGCCGGTTGTAAGATTTTTATTTGCAAAAAAACTGAAGCTTGCAATATCAGAAAAGCTTCCGGCTTTCTTTCCGTTAAATTCTGCTCCGTGAGCCTCAGCGGCATCTTCAATAATGTAAAGCTTATGTTTTTTTGCAATTGAAGTTATAGCATCCATATCACATGGATTTCCAAAAATATGAACCGGAATAATTGCCTTTGTTCTGGAAGTGATTTTTTCTTCAATTTTGTTTACGTCTATATTAAAGGTTTCTTTATCAGCATCAACAAAAACAGGAACAGCACCTGTATAGCAGACAGCAAAGGCAGTTGCAATCATAGTGAATGACGGAATTATTACTTCATCACCTTTCCCGATTCCAAGAGCCGCAAGCGCAAGATGAATTGCAACTGTTCCATTACAAACTGCAACACCATATTTAACTCCACAGTATTTTGCAAAGGCTTCTTCAAATTTTGTTACATATTTTCCGCTGGAACTGATCCAGCCGGTTTCTACAGCTTCTGTAATATATTTTAATTCATTTCCGCCAAGAAGCGGTTCACAAACCGGTATAAATTCTGCCATCACTAACCTGCCTGATTATTTTTCGCAAAAAATGCTTAATTAAACTTATGTGGTTCAAAACGAGTTTTATCGTTTTCGCCAGCATATGGTCCCTGTTTTATTTCGTACATTTCTGTTTCTTCAAGACATTCAAAACCATGTCCGCCGGAAACAAGAAGAATTACATCTCCAGTTTCAATAATTTCAGATTCAAGATATTCTTTTTCTAAAGAATAAAAATCGCAGCGCAGTTTTCCTTTTTTAATTACAAGAACTTCTTTAGTATAGAGGACTTCGCGTTTAACTTCGTTATGAATATGCGGCAATATTACATGTCCCTGAGGATGATGCATATATGCAAGCTGCTGTGAATAATCATCTGGAGTTACAAAAGAAATCCCAGGTTTGTCATAATTAGCCTTTACAATTATTGCAAGCACATTATCATTCTGATCTTTTATTGTATTTATCATATTTTTATCTTATCACAAATCTATATTAAAAACAATTCAATGAAAAATGTTTCAAATTTGTTTCTGCTACCCCTAAGAGTCACAGATGCGGATTTATAAACGAAGATGAATAAATCCGCATCTGCACCTCTTAGGGGGTGACAAAAGAATTATATTTATTTCTTTGTTTTGTTATATATAAAAATATAAACATAAATAAATTAATAAATAAAATTTTTATAAAAAATTAATTGCGCGAGGGAATGACTCGTGGGGCAAAAACACTTTGTTTGTGGCGCCGCTTTAGCGGCTTTTATAGTTTCTTTACCACAAACAACGTGTAGCGCGATATCGCGCGGTTTTGACACACGCGTCGTGACCGGAAGCAATTAATTTTATTTCATTAATTTTTTAATTATTTTCTTAATAGATTTTGGAAAAAGTTTTCTGATAAAATCTTTTGTTTTTATTTTTATTTCTTTAGATTTTAATTGTTTGTAATAAGGTGATTCTGATTTTTCTTCACGTGAAAGATTGCAATATTTTTCCATCAGAGCTTTTGCACAGCCCTGGAAATGAAGCATATAAAAAGGTATTTCTGAATTATCATCGAGTCTTTTGCAATAAGGAATTCCATCTTTAAATGTAACTTCTTTTATTCCATTTTTCATTTTAAAGCCTGCTGAACAGCTGATATTTTCATCAAAGCAGAAGTTTCTTTCTTTATCCTCAAAATCAAAATCTATGTATTTTCCTATATTTTCTTCGCAGAACAAAGCCAGTAAAACCATATCAGATATTCCGGAAATATTTTTTTCATTCTTAAACTGATTGTATAAGGATTCAAGCTCATTAAAACGATTCTGATAATAATTTAAAATAAAATTACAGTATTTTTCCAAAGCAGAAATTTTAAAATATGAGCATTGCGGACCTGCAAATTTTCCAGTAATTCTTATAACGGAAAAATCAATATTTTTAAGTATGTCTTTGAGTTCATATAAATTTTTGTAAATTAAAACATCTGAATCAACACAGAAAAATTCTTCAATATTATTTTTTTTACAGAAATCTAAAATTAAAAACCAGCGCTTAAAACAGAACAATTCGTAATCATGACCGTTCGGCGAAAGATTTTTGAAATGATTTTTGAAATTATTATAAAGTTCAGAATTTTCATAATCAGAAATTAAATGATGATTAATATAATCCGCTTTGTTTGAATTATCTCCAAGTAAATGAATCTGTTTTCCACATATTTTTTTTGCCTGTAAAAGTGCAAGCTGTAAATAAAGGGCGTTTCCTGTATGAGTAAAAATTACAGGGATTGAAGATTCAGAAAAAGAATCTGTTGTTTGTTTTTTTTCTTCCATGTTTATTTCCAGTAAGTATTATTTTCTACAAGATTAGAATTTGGCGGCGTATCTGAATCAAGCGGATACGTCCAGTATTCATTAAAAAGTTTTGTAACAGGATCATCATTTACAATCCAGCGGTTTCCTTTAATTCCAAAAAGAAGCTGAAGAGCTCCGCCAATATGAATTGCTGATTTTCCTTTAGATTTGATATAAGCACCAAGCGGAAGTCCGTAAGCACCACAGCCTAAAAGTGCAATATCAAAATCTGTTTCATCAATTTTTTTCTTTGTAGCTTCAAGAGCTTCAAACCAGGAAGAATAACCGTCTGTGTTTCCTGCAATAGTCTGCGGAGCTTTTATGATTTGAATTTCGCAAGGTGGAAGCACATTCTGATTATCAAAAAGCTTTTCACGTTTTTTTATCTGCGACAGAATTGTATTTTCAAATGGATGAATCACAAGAACTTTTTTACCGCGTAAAATGCTTGTGTAAGGCTTTTCATAAAGCCAGGAATTCAAACAGCCAAGTTCAACAAGAAGTGCACTCCCCGCTCCATTTTTGAGGACAGAAGCTTCGCCATCATTAAACCACACTCCGCAGCAGTCAATGGTTTTAATTGAATCTAAATATAATTGAGCAAAGCTGTCCAGATTTTCTTTTGTAACAGGAAAAAATCCTGCATTTTTATGCATGGAAGAAAATGTATTTTCGCTGTAAAAATTCAAAGTTTTATTTTTATTAAATACTTTTTCTTCATGCTTTTTTGCTTTTAAATATTCATTAATTGTATTCAGTTCAACGCTTCCAAAGCGGGTTATAAAGACAGGCTTACCAGAAGAAAGAAGTTCAAAAAGTTTATCATTTCCTTCCTGAGCAAAATAAACATCTGACGCATAATTTTTAATATTTTTTTTAATTGTATCCTGATAAGTCAATTCTTTGGGAGGAAAAACAGATTTAATGATTTTTCTAACCGTGCGATAGAAAAAAGATTTCTTTATATTCATTTTAATTTATAACTCCAAGTTTTTTTAATTCATCAATTCTTGATTTTACTACTTGAACAAAAAAAGCATATTCCGGTTCATCAATACCTTTTAATATATCATCATAAATATTAAGAGTACAATATTTTTTCAGATATTTTAAATTAGTTGCAAAATCGGCACTAAAACATTTAGAAAACGAACGCTTTAATTTTTCTTTTAATGACGTAAATTCAGCAGCCCTTTTGTTTCCGATAAAAAAAGATTTACCATTATCAAAAATTGGAGCAAGTCGAAATTCTTTTTCATTGTATATCAAACCAAAGTTATTAAAATGTCTGTCTTCATTTAAAATCAGAAAATCAAGTGTAAAAATATTTGCAAGATAGTTTTTAATATCAAGGCCGGTTTGTTCTTTTGAAAATGAAATTACATATTCAATAGCATCATCATAATCCATTCTTGAACAAACTGCTGCCAAATCACGACCATAAATATTTTTATAAAGTCTATAGAAAGTTACAAACGTTTCATTCTTACTTAGAAAATTTTTTGAATAGCAGCCTTGCTTTCCATTTATTTTGCATGGGATGTAATTTACAAAATCAGATTCATTTAACCCGCAGTTTTGTAAAAGCTTTGAAGCAAAAGATTCTGCTAAGCCTTCTCCGCCAAAATAATCTTTCTTAAACCATAAATCATCTTTAAAATATTTATCCTGAGAACCATCACTAGTTCCTGCTGTTCGTAATAAAAAGCTGTCATCTAATATAAAATTTTCTACTTCCATTTTACATCATTCCAGTTAAGCTCTTCATTTTTATATTTAAACCAGATTTTATCCTGAAACATTACTCCATGAGTTTTTCTGCAGATTTCATAAGGATTGAATTCTGAAAGTCCCATTTTCTGAAGATATTTTTCAAGATTCTCGCGATGTTCATCCCAGCAGCGGCTTCTAAGAATTTCTCCAAGTTCATAAAGGGAAATATTATCGCTTGCAAAAATCTGTTTAATAGGACTATCAGAATAACGTTTAATTAAAGCACGATTTGATTCAATCTTTACGTCAGCAGTTTTTTCATCAGCCCAGTAAACAGAAAAATCTTCATGAAGAGAATCTGATGTTTCTAAATCACTCATAAATAAATTATAGATAATCCAGAATAAAATTTAAACCAGTGTCGCCGTGAATCTTATATTTTTTATTAAAAGAATCAAGATCCTTATAAAATTCTTTTTCTGCCTTAATTGTAAGACAGCCTTGTTTAAATCCAAGATTCCTTTTAAATCTTGAAAGTCCATTATCATTTAAACTCATTCCACCATACAAAATTACAAAATCATTACTGTACATTTTATGAAGCGCATCCTGTGCAAATGCAAAAAGATAATTCATTACTCCATAAGTCAGATAATCAGCATGACCTAATATTTTTACAGTATGAAAAATTCTGTCTCCATATAATTCATACATCATATAGGCTGCAAGCTTTCCTTCTTTTGTAAAACATCCGAAGGTATGAATAGTCTGTCCAACAGAAGTTACAAGTGATTGTCGGGGCTTTAATGCACTTACATAATCACCTGTCATTTTTACTCCCTGTCGGAATTCTTTAGAGGTATTGATTAAGTGGATTTCTTCAAGATAATCATCATAATTTATTTCTTTACAGGTAAATTCATTTTTTAATGCTTTACGAATATTTTTTCTGATGTCTGATCTTATAACTTCATTAAAATAAGTATCATAATCATATTCCAAAGGAAAGTAAGCCATATCAAGATCGTATAACATTTTCTGTTTACCGTGAGATTTTGGAATAGAAGCAACCGGAGTTTTAAAATATTGGAAAAATTCCGCAAAAAAAGAAAGCTGATATAAATACTGTTTAGAAGAACGATCAGAAAGCGGAATAATAAAAACCGGTGTTTTGGTTTTTAATGCATTTCTTTTATAATGAATTCTTTTTATTAAAGAAAAAGGAAATTTAATACATGACTTAATAAACTTTTTTATTTTTCTAAGACACTTTTTTATTAAAGGCTCTTTAATAATTTTTGCTGCCTTTTTAATATAGTTTGTACCAAAAGCTTTAATAAGATTATTTTCATAAAGAGAAATAATTTTATTTTCACCTTCAGATTTAAGTTTTTCAAAAATGCTTAGATTTTCAGCAGCCAGAAGATTTTGAGCAATCATTTTTTTATATTTTTTGTTTCCATGAATACGAATAATTTCTTCTGCAAATTTATTGTATATGTTACAGCGGCCAATAAAATCCTTTTCAATGCTTTTAGAAATTGCATCCTCTGCACCAACTTCATAATCAAATAGAGCTTCATTTATATGAACAAACTTTCCGCCAGCCCCTGCAAGCCTTATAGAAGTATTCCATTCCTGATAGCTTGGAACCGATTCATCAAGTAGAGAGATTTTTTCAAGCAGAGCTTTTGAACATAAAAGACTTTGAAACATTGGCCCGGAAGTAACAAGAAGATCCCGGTAAGAATTGTCCTCTGAAATATCAGGCAAAGCCCAATACTTTTTATCATTTGTTCCGGCCTTTACAGTATTGCAGTCGCTGTAAATAACAAGATCAAAATCAAAATTATTTTTTTCAAGGATTTTTAGTTCTTTTTCAATTTTTTGATTTGCCCATAAGTCATCACTGTCGTTGAACATAATCCATTCAAATTTCGCAGCAAGAATACCGGCGTTACGTGCAGCCTGAGCACCATGTTTTTCATCAGTCTGCTTAATTACTCTGACTCGTTCATCTTTTGCAGCATATTCTTCACAAAGCTGCAAAGATGAATCTGTAGAATGATCATCAACAAGAATTAATTCAAAATCCTTGTATGACTGAGAAAGGATTGAATCAACACATTTAGAAAGTGTATGCGCGCGATTGTGAACCGGAATTATTATTGAAAAAGAAGTCATTTTTGAGTCCTTAATTGTTGTATTATTTTAATATAACACAAACAGGCAGATATTACAATTTTGATAAAATCCTGTTGAGAAGGCTTTTTAATTTATTATTAAAACGAACATTTAATTTACTTGATTTCTGTTCTTCCTGTTTTTTCAATTCATTGATTTTATTTACTTCAGATTCCGGCAGCTGTAAATTACTATTATGTTCAATGTTATAAAAAACATGATTAATATAATCCAAATAAAATTGATAAACAAAACTGTTTCTTGAAACTTTCATGTTATTTATATAATCAGAAATTGCAGTAAGTACTTTTATCAAATCACATAATTTTTCTACAGTAAAGGAAGAAGTCATTGTGCTGCCGGATGCAATTCTCCTGTGATAAGCCGAATACTCTATATTACGCAGAGACTCACATTCCGCTAATGCAATCAAAGAAAAATCGGTATCTTCGTACAAACAGTTTTCACGGAAAGAAAATTTAGAAATATAATCCCGTCTTGAAATATAAGAACATGGTGAAACAGTAAAATGTCCGTTCAACTTTTCAAAATCAATTTTCGGATTTAAATTTATATTCATCGGCCACTGGTAATAATATATATCTTCAATATATTTTCTTTCGTCAGGTAAAGAAGCATTGTCTGAATCTATAAAGCTTACAAGATTAAATGTTAGAATCTGAACATTATTTTTTTCTGCAGTATCATAAAGAAGCTGGCATGCTTCTTTATTTATAAAATCATCGCTGTCAATAAACCAGATATATTTACCGGAAGCTTCCTTAAGGCCACGGTTTCTGGCAGCCCCCTGCCTCATATTTTTTTCCTGACGGAATATTTTTATTCGTGAATCCGTTTTTTCATAGTCCTGAAGAATTTTCCATGAATCATCAGTCGAGCAATCATCTATACAAATAATTTCAATTTCTTTAAGAGTTTGATTAATAACGGAATCAAGACATTCAGGAAGATATTTAGAAGTATTATAAACAGGAATGATTATGGAAAGTTTAGGCAGCATTATGCAACCTCCTTAAAGGAAGCTGCAAATTGACTATTGAATAGTCTGTACCCCCCCACTATACATAATTATAGTATTGTAAATCAGAATTTCTTCTTTTACACAATTCTCCCATGTATATTTTTTTACACTATCTGCTATTTCTTTTGAATTATGTTCTGTATTTAGCCATTTAATTATTGAATCTGAAAAATCTTGAATAAAATTTTCACTTTCTGGAATACAAATTCCATTTTTACCAACGGCTTCGGCGATTCCTCCATTATCTGCTGCAACTACACCAACCCCACATGATTGAGCTTCAATTGCAACACATCCAAAACCATCATTACGACTTGGAAATAAAAGAACATCAAATTTTTTCATATATTCACCAACTTCCTCTGGAGGAACAGCAGGAATAAAATCTACATAATTAGTTAAATTATATTTACAGGTTTGTGCTTTTAAATAAGGCAATAAATCTCCATCACCACAACCAACAATCATAAGTTTTGCAGATGGAAGTTTTTTATGTAAAAGTTTTAAAACAAGAGGTAATATATCAGCTCGTTTAACAAAAGTTACATGCCCAACAAAACCAAGAATAATATTATCGGAAGTTTTTTTAATATCTGATTCTGGATTATATTTGAAAATCATTTTATCAACTCCATTATAAATAACAGAGCAATTATTTTTTGAATATCCCAATGATCTTGCATAATTTAGCAAATATTTTGAAATAAAAATACAATGGTCTGCATTATTTAAAATATTCATTGCATTTTTAATAGCCATAGAATCATACGATGTTATTTCATGTAAATCACTTCCATGTACAGTTATGACATATGGAATATTAAATAGTTTTTTAAATTCAGGAAGCCTCTCAGTAAACCATAAAAAATGTCCATGAATCAAATCATATTTCTGCTTTTTATACCATTTATAAAATTGTTTATAATTAAAAAATCTGAGTTTATTGAAATAGCTGTATGAATATTTTTCAGTTGAATATGTAAGTAATTTATTTTTCGAAATTAAAAACTTAACTAAATTTTTTAATTTCCTTATAAAATTACCTTTCTGATTTTCTTTATAAAATTCTACAAATCCGCCCTGAACTAAATTTACTTCATAACCTTGTTTTTGTAATTCAATAATTCTTTGTAAAACAAAAGGACATAAAGAAGGATGTTCATAAGTTGGAGCTGCTGAAAATATAAGAATTTTTTTATTCATAATTCCTCAACGATAATGAAGTTTTTTGATAATTCTTTTTAGCAGAAATCTTATACACATTTTTACTTGATTAAAAAAAGGTGCATATATAAATTTTTCATATGCAGAAAGCTTATCGTTAATACTAGTTAAATCATAATAATTGTTTTTAGAAATTTCCAACAAATCCTTAAATTGAAAATTATTATATTCATGAAGTTTGCTTAAATTTTCAGGATCATCAAAAAAGTTTATTAATGTTTTATACCCCCATTGTCTTTTTTCCAGATTATCTGATTTTAATATTTCCGTTGCTAAAAAGTATGGAATTAAATTTTTATCTTTAATCTGATTTTCCTGTAATCCCAGTATCAGTTCTGCTAATCTTGCATCGTTTATTTGCAGGAATGTATTCATTAAATATTCTTCTTCAAGACGATAACGGTTTTCGCCGCCAATGTTCATTCCGGAAAGACTGACAGATTCTTCATTTTGGAATCGGTAATAAACATAATAGTCTTTTAATAATTCGCAGTCTGTATTTAACAAAAGTTTTATATGCCACTGATAATCCTGATGCTGAATAATTGCAAAATTAAATGGGAGAAGCAGTTTGTAAAAATTTCTTCTAATTGCAAAACCTGGAGAAAACAAACAGTTACCTTTGTAGAACATATGGTTAAGTAAACCGATTCTGTCTAAATCAGGCAAATCCCAGTTTCCGTTTGGATTGTTTTCATAATCAATTATTTGAAGTGAAGAATATATAACACCGACATTTTCTTTTTGAGAAAAAACTTCTACAATTCTTGCAAAATAATCTTCACGAATTGCATCATCAGAAGCAAGGTCAACAATGATTTCTCCTTTAGAAAGAGAAAAAGCACGAGGTGTTACTACCCCCTGCCCTCCGTTAAATTCCTGCTCATAAAAATGAATTCTTTCATCAGTGAACTTTTTAATTTCTCTAACATTTCCATCTGTTGAACAGTCATCAATTATAATAAGTTCCCAGTTTGTATATGTCTGTTTCAAAAGGCTGTTAATAAAATATCCGACATATTTTTCGTGATTAAATGAGGAACATAAAACTGAAATAAGAGGATTCTTTATCATTTTTAATCTTTTATATACTTATCATAAATAAAATTATCAAAAACATTCAGATGTTTCAACACTCTGTTATAATTGTCTTTAACAGCATCCAGACGCGAAAGATAATTTTCTTCTGTACATTGCTTTAAAACATCTTCCAGACGGTCAAAATCAGATGGTGATATTTTAATAATTCCATCTTCGTTAAAGAACTTACCTATTTTTTCGGCACCAAGATAAATTGGAATTGTCATTGCGGCAAAGCAGCTTGTAATTTTTTCTGTAAAATAATATGCCTTAACGTCGTTTTCAATAATGATTGAATAACGATATGGAGCAAAGACATGATCGATTTTATCAAGAAAAGGACCTCCATCAAAAGTTCCATATGTATCTGCAAGATTCTGTTCTTTACATTTTTTTGCTATTGCAATTCTAAGCTTATGATATTCAGAAATATTCTGACGCGATGCCATTATAGAAATATTTTTTGTTTTATATTTATAGGCATCAGTAGTCATCGTTCCGCCATATTTTTCAGAACCGAACCATGGACCTGTACAGAATGGAACAAAACGTGCTTTTTCAATTTTATCTAATATTTTTTCTGAAAAAGTAAAAATATAATCAAAGTCTTTTTCAAGACCTTTATTTTTATCAAAAATATCATATGTTTCAGGAAGAACAGTTTCGCTTTCAGGAAAATATGCATATTTTTTATCCGGTTTGCCACATTGTTCAAACAAGTTTACCTGAGAATAAAAATGTTTTTTCAATCCAAAATTGTATCTATCAAAGAAAACTCTATCTGATTTTAAATATGGAGAATGAGCACTTAAATCATCACGTAAATAAATACATTCTAATCTTTCCCCTTTTTTATTAAATATATCTGCAGGAGTTTGATCAAAAGGTGCTGAAAGATTATATTTTGGAACATAAAACTTTCCATATATTTCATGATACAAAGCTCCGCCGTTTTCCATTGGAGGCTCCGGATGCAAAAGACGCTGCTTTGTAATTCTTAAAATTTTTATAGGATTTTTTGTCATAAGAACTCCATAAGTATAAGAGAGCAAGCTTATCTCCATTCATTAATTGTTTTAATCACATACTCAACCTGCTCGTCTGTAAGACATGGACTCATAGGAAGACTGAGTTCTTCGCGGTGAATGCGTTCTGTAACCGGCAGGATAAGATTATTCCATTCTTTATAACATTCCTGTTTATGAGGTGGAATCGGATAATGAATATTTGTGCCGATTTCTTTAGACTCAAGATATTTCTGAAGTTCATCACGGTTTTTGCAGAGAACAGGGAAAATATGAAATACATGAGAATTCCAGTCTTTAATCTGCGGTAAAATGATTTCAGGATTTTTTATTCCTTCAATATATCGTCGGGCAACAGATTTTCTAAGCTCTACATCTTCATCAAGATGCTTAAGCTTTACATCAAGAATGGCAGCCTGAATCTCGTCTATGCGGCTGTTACGACCAGTATACTGGAATACGTATTTTTTTGAACTTCCGTAATTCGCAAGGCTTCTGATTGCCTTTGCAAGCTGTTCATCGTTTGTTGTAACTCCACCAGCATCACCAAGAGCTCCAAGATTTTTTCCGGGATAAAAGCTGTGACCGGCTGCATCTCCAAGGCTTCCTGTTTTTTTCCCTTTATACATACAGCCATGGGCCTGAGCATTATCTTCAATCAGTTTGATATTATATTTTTTGCAAAGCTGCCCTATTTTTTCTGTATATGCACATTGACCATAAAGATGAACAATAGTAATTGCCCTTGTTCGTTCAGTGATTCTTTCTTCAATCAAACTGTCATCAATCTGAAGTGTATTAATATCCGGCTCTACAAGGACAGGAACAAGTCCATTTTCAGTAATGGCAAGAATTGTTGCAATAAAAGTATTTGCAGGAACAATAACCTCATCACCAGGCTGCATGACGCCAAGCTCAATATAAGCACGGAAAATCCATACAAGGGCATCAAGACCGTTTGCACAGCCTATGCAATATTTTGTACCTACATAATTTGCATAATTTTTTTCAAACCTTTCAGTTTCTTCTCCCTGTAGATACCAACCGCTGTCAATAACACGCAGAGCTGCTTCGTGGATTTCAGATTTGTATTTATTTGTTACATCTTTTAAACTTAGAAATGGTACTTGCATGATTATTCCTTTATGTGTATTTAATATTCTGTAGTCATTGCTATAGGAGCATTCAAAATCCATGCTTCTTGTACAGCATTCATTATAGATAATTTATTATCTATAGTTTCAATCTCTATTTCTGTTGATAACGTAGATTCTTGATTTCTAATTTTTAACAAAAGTTGCTCAATACCAATTATAGAATCTAATGTATTTTCTTTCTTCATTTCAAGAATTGCTTCATTAGTTTTTACACTTGCATATTTAAAACTATCCATTACGGAATATTTATTATCGCCATCTATATCATCATTATGTAATATCCAATTAAAAACATTAATCAAAAATAAATTACCAGTCCAAGAAACAGATTCTGAAAGTTGTGTTAAATGACTATAACTTGGAAATAAACCTGTTGCTCCAATAGCAACCATGTTATTCATATGTTTCTCATGATGATTTAAATGGCTTGATAAAGGCATATAATTAAAAATTCCAGCATAACATTGACCAAAATAAAAAATTGTTCGTTTTAGATTAGGTGCTGTTTGAAACATATCGTAAAAAGAATATGGTTTAATCGGAATATCATTAAACATTCCCTGCGGTGAGCCATGTCCTGTAATAAATACTACTGCATTATGTTTTTTATTTTTTTTTAATACAACTTCTAATTGTGATGTTTCAAAAATTTCTTTTGGCATCGGAACAGAAAAAGTACTGAAACAATATTCTGTAACGGCAGGAATATTATTATCAATAAATATATCAATATTAGAAGGATCTATTCCCTTTTTTAAAAGACATTTTACTCCAAACGCAATATCTTGAATATGACGTTCTTCTGTCTTAACAGATTTTGCAGAAGGTAAAATAAATATCCATCGAGTTCTATTACTTATAAGGCCCATGATACTTTAAAATTATTACTCTCTACAGATCTCTTTATATCTGAAAAAAGAATCCTAGCTGTAGTCTTAATCTCATTAATATTATCAATTTTTTCAATCGGACTACCATTATCAGAAATTAAAAAATAAGATTTATCGGTTGATAATAAATAATGGATTTCAGGCTTTTCAGCTATATCAACGGCATAAAGAAAGAATACTCCATTATTAATCAAATCCTTTGTCATTGCATTTAATGCGGAAAACTGTGTTGATTGCAATTCTTTAGTTTCCATATTTTTATTATCGCTTATTTTTTGTTGTTTGTAAATATAATGTTATATTTAATCTATGAACTTATACATAACGTTTATGATTTTCTATATCATAACAGAATTCTTTTAGATTATCAAAAATATATTCTATTGGTTTCTGATTTTCAAGCTTACGCCACACGCCTGTATTATTAATTGAAACATTAGGATTAAAATATTTGAATTTATCAACATGATCTTTTTCTTCAAGTCCAAGAAAATCCATAATCTTTTTTGCCTGGGTTTCATAATCATTACAAAAATCGTCAAAGTTTGTAATTAAAGTATTTGGATCTGATTCATTTAAACATGGTATTGTATTCTGCTCCCAGTTTTTTACAAAAATTTCAGGATCTACAGGAACCCAATCATTTCCGGGAATAAGTCTAGCCCGTGCGTATACATCACGTGGATCAGAAAAATTATATATTACTTTGCAATCTCCTAAATAATCATTAATTATTCCCTGATCTGGCCGGCCTATAGAGGTTAAGTTATCACAAACAAGATATTTGTTCGATGGAATATTTTTTAATATATCTATCAAGTATTGCTTTGAAATATTTCTATATTCTTTTAATGAAATCTTTTTGGGAAAATATTCCACAGAAGATTCTGAACTATAAAAAGAGGTATTCATTATTTCTTTTACATATTTTTTTGATCTTTCAAGAAAATAATCATCAAAATATGGAATTGAATTTTTATAATATTCATAACAAACAGAAATAAATTGTTTAATAGCCGTATTTCTTAATCTTGTACAATTGTTATAACAAATTCGTTCTAAATCTAAAATTCCACCAGGCTCCCTAAGAAAATCGAATTCGTAAGAATTTTCAATTCCTCTGTCAGGATTTTCTAAAGGTGCTACTCCTCCAATAGATGTACAATTACAGAATTCACCTAAAAAATCACCGACAGCAGACGAACCTGAAAAACAAACTCCATCAATGCCTACTAATTTTTCATATTGATTTGCATTCGATGAAGTCAATTTATTTATATCTAAATCTTCAAAAAAAATTTTTTCTTTTTCAATTAATTTTTTGTCTTCAAAATTATATTCAGAAGAATTCCTTACAAATTCAATTCTTTCACGTTTCAGAAAAACTTTTACTAAATGCTTAGCTAATGTAATTATACTCATCTTACCTCTTTAATTTATAATTTTAACATATTTCCCAATTTATCATCCCATTCAGCTGGTGTGAAATGAAAAAGCCCTGCATAACTTGTAAAGGTCATTTCTCCAAAATATATTTTGCCTTTTATATTATATAAGTCAACTCTTACATGTTTAAAATTTTTACAAAGAAGCTCTGCAATTTCATTCATTTTATCAAAATTTTCAGGAACGGGAACATCATCTTTATCATATACATTTCCTGAATAGTTAAATTTCATATTATTCCAATTTAAATCAAAAAATGAATTATCTAATTCTTCTTTTTTATATCTATTACAACAATATAATATATATACAGGTTTTCCATTAAAACAAAAATATTTATAATCAGGAATATCATCGTCTATAGTATCGAGATATTTTTCTATAAGTATTTTAGGCTTTATTTTTTTATATTGCAATTCACCGGCAAATAAAGAATAATCTGTATTTAGCCATTCATTTACGGTTTTTCTTGCTATATCAATATCTAATTTACTTTTATCTTTAACTAAAATATTTGTTCCGGAACCATGATTTGTTTTTATAACAAAAGAATTTGGTAAAATTGAAAAATCTATATCATCAAATTTTTCATAAGTACCATAAAGTGGTATTAAGAAATCATCACCTATTTTATTTTTAATCCAATCTCTAACAAGTATTTTATCTGATAAAATTGTTTTTTCTTCTGTATTATCATAAAGTCTCAGCCAAAACATTTTTTCAGAAAACGTTTTAGGATTTCTTAAATTTAATTTTTTATTAAAACTTTTCTTATATTGAATTTTTAAATTTCTTTTATAATTTTTTAAATTTGACCAATCTATAACTGTATTATTAAGCTTATCTTGTTTTCTTTGTTTAGTATTTTCTTTAATAGTTATAATTTTCCTATATATTTTTCTTAAAATTGAAATTCTTTTTAATTTATTTCTTAAAATTTGTTTTAATTCAAGTGGGACTTCATTATCGCGATCTGTTAAATTAACATAGTATGTTGTATTTAAAGGTATATTTTGTTCCACGATATCTGTTAGTAATGATGTAAGTAAATAATTATTCTTTGTATTCAATTCGTATTTGTTTACTATATCTTGATCTAGAACAAGATATTTCATTAACTGTTTATACATATAACTGAAATACCCGTTAAAGAAATCAAAGTATTGAGTATTCTTATAATATTTTCTCAAGAAATTATATTCGATTGTACCTTCAAGATTTCTTTTTAAATCAGAAGTTCCCTGCCATATTCCATTTTCATGAATACGATAATAAGATAATAAATCAGACATTATATAAACTGGGCCGGTTTCCAGGTGTTGAATTCTTCTAAAATCATCACCTCTAAGGGCACAATTTTCAAATGTATCTACAGCATTTTTATAACATTCCGGAAGTCCATTAATAAAAATAGTGTTTCTGAACATTGTTGTAGAAGGATGAAAATATGGAATCTGATTTTTAATTAAATCATCAAACGTATAGGTTTTATCAAGTAATTCTTTATCAATCAAAAACTCAGCCGGTTTATTATCTTTTAGGTATTGTGTATTTGCAGCACACATAGAGTATTCTTTATGGCTTTCAAGAAAATCAATTTGTTTTTGAAGATGATTTTCATCGAGCCAAACATCATCTCCATCCAGTAAAGAAAAATATTCACATTGAAGACCATCAAATAATCTATTACTATTTCCTAAACAACCTAAATTTTTATCAGAAATGCGTATTTCTATTTTACCGGGATATTTCTCAGCATATTCTTTTAAGATTTCTTGAGTACCATCAGAAGAACAATCATCTCCAATTAAAATTTTATATTGATATGAAGTTTTTTGATTTAAAACACTATTAATAGCTTCTCTTATATATTTTTCAAGATTGTAAGTCAGAATGACAACAATTAGTTTATACATAAAAAACTCCAAAATAATTATTTTACTTGCTATACTAAACGATTAATGAAAATTATTTGGCTATTAATTTAGCAATTGCATCTACTGACTCAAAATTTTCAGGAATAATATCATCTCCATCAAGTTCTATTCCAAATATTTCTTCAAGAGAAGCAATTAGATCTACAATATCAAAAGAGTCAATTACTCCAGAATCCAGAAGATTTACTGATGTATCTTCTGGAATAACAACATCTGTTTTCTTTTCTTTCAACATACTAAGAATTTTTTTATTTACTTCGTTCATTTATTTTTCCTCCAGAGATTTTTTTAATAACGATCTATCGATTTTACCATTTAAATTATATGGCATACTATCAAGTTTTACACAATTATTTGGAATCATATATTCAGGAAGAGATTTTTTTAGAGAATTAATAATATCTTCCACTTGTACTTTTCCTGTATAAAATAAAATAATTTTACTTTTTTCTATATTATATAGGCAACAATTCTGCTCAACACCTTCTACAGCACTAACAGAAGTCTCAATCTCACCAAGCTCTATTCTATGCCCCATATGTTTTATCTGAAAATCCTTACGACCTAAATAAATCAATTCATTTCTGTCATTATATTTAACAATATCTCCAGTACGATATATTATTTCTCTATATGTATTGTTTAGCGGATTTTGTACAAAAACTTCGTTCGTTTTTTCTGGATTATTGTAATAACCATATGCTAAAAATGAACCACGAACACAAAGTTCACCTTGCTCATTTTTTGCTACTCTTTCATTATTTTCATTCAAAATTATAGATTCACAATTATTGCAAGCATCCCCAATAGGAATTGATTCATTATTTGAAAATTCTCTTTTTACAATATAGTAATTGCAAATATCGGTAGTTTCTGTGGGTCCAAATAAATTTGCAAACAAGGCATCAGGTAATATCTTTTTCCACATATTAAACTGTTTTACAGGCATTGGTTCTCCTGCAAAAAGAACTTTCTTTATACAAGAAATATCCCTCTTTCCCAAAGCTTTTAAATTCGCAACCAAACATAAAGCTGAAGGTACCCAATAAATCGTATTTATCTTACGCTCTGCAATATATTCCAATAGTTTTACAGGAAATGTAAATAATTGTTTCGGAATAATATACATTGTTGCTGAACTTGAAACTGTGGCAAAAATATCTGTTACAGACATACTAAAATAAAAAGGAGTCTGATTTCCTATAATCGAATTTTCATTAAAATCAAAAGTATCTCTAACCCATTCCGTATAGGCTATAACACTTTTATGAGAAATAATCACGCCTTTAGGGATTCCTGTAGAACCAGAAGTAAACAATACATAAGCAACATCAGTATCAAGAATTTTCTTGTGTTGTTCAGAAAGAATATCAAATTCTGACTGTATAGATTTTTCAATATTATTAATTACAATGATACAATCATCTTGAAGTAATTCTTTTACAAAATTTACATGAACAGAATCTGTCAAAACTATTTTTGGCTTTAATGTCTCAAAAATTTTCTCAATTCTATCTTTTGGCATTTGAGTGTCTATGATTGTATAAAAATTCCCAGAATACAGTACTCCAAACATACAAGTAAGACATTCAATTGTTTTATCAAGAAATATAACAACTGGATGTTTAAATAAATTACGCTTAACTATCGCAATTGCGATATTTTTTGATTCTATCTGAAAGTCACAAAATTTTATTTTGCGATTACCATCTTCAAATGCAATTTTATCTGGAAAACGAGTTACCGAATTATCAAGGTAATCAGTTACTAATCTCATCTGCATGAGTATGTCCTCCATTCCAGTCTATTGTATAATTTTCAAAATGATACATATTCCTACCATTATTAGTCAACAAATCATTTTTTACAATCATAAAAGCATCAACACAATTCATGATTTTTAATTGAGTTTCATTCCATAGAATTTTATGCAGCACGTTCTTTTCTTCAAAAAAAGAATCTGGCATATATTCTGAAGAATTAATTAAAAGGTCGCGAACATACATAACATAGTTTCTGTTAGTTTTATTTCCATCAAAATCAATATAGTTGCCTCTAAAATTTTTATAATATCTATACGGCACTTGCAAGGATTCTTCAACATAATGTAAAAAGGTAAAACCTCTTTGTACAGGGACATCTAGAAATAAAATCTTTGCATTATTACGATGCATATATCCAAACGGCGAATACTGTCCCCAGCAATCCACATTATTCATTTCAGAAAGAATTTTTGCATCTTTTCCCCATACCATAAACGAATACATTGGATGCTGAGTACGAATAAAATCTGTACGATTCTGTAATATCCAATTTGGCAAGCTACCTACTTTTCCAAGTGTTTTTCGAGCATTAAAAGCAATACCTTTGTTAAAATCCCAAGTAAAAATTGGAAAAAGCAATGTTCCATCATTACCAACAGCCGATTTAAAACTGTCTACTAATTTATTCAAGAATTCATTTCGTTTTTCAATTGTTGATATTCCAATTATTTTTCTAGCATATAATAAAAGTTGTGTAATATCAGAAGGAATATATAAAATATCCCCTTTTAAAATACCTATTTTCCGTAATTTTTCTAATAAATCTTCAAACATATAACTCATTTTTTTGTAACAACAAAATCCCACCAAGCCCAATTTATTTTATAAGGTTCTATTTGTTCATGAAGCTTATGTTCAAGAAATTCAATTCTAAAATCTTTAAAAATCTCTCTTATATGTTTTTCATCAGAAAAATGAACATTTCCAAGCTCATTAAAATACCCTTCTTTAAAAACTAAAGTATTTGAATCAATAACATCTGCTTTATATTGCTTATTCTTAAAAAACTCATTTTCTGTGGAAAACCAGTCCATACCTATATATATTCCACCACATTTCAAATACTTTTTTGAAAGTTCAACAACTTTTTTTATATCTTCTGTTGAATTATGTGTAACTGAGCTACGATCAATAATAACGTCAACACCACCATTATTATATAAGTTCTCAAAGAAAAAACTTTTTGTAAAATCTGCTTGAGCAAAATGACAATTATTTTGGAAAAATTGTTCTGATAATTTCCTAACCATAGTTTCACTTCCCTCGAGACCATAATAATCAACACCCAAAGAAATAAAATATGGAACATTAGCACCCGCACCACAGCCAAGTTCCAAAACTTTCATTCCTTCATGTAAATCACAATATCTATGAGTCAATGAAATTACATGACTCCAAGGCCATACAGATAAATGTGTATTTTTTGAATACGCCGTTTCCCATTCTTTTGAAAATCCCATATTAAACTACCTCTTTTATAAGATTATTTTCTTTAAGTTTCTTTAAAGTTTCAATTATTTCTTCAATTGAAACTTTAATAATATTACTTACATCAATTAAATCATTTTTACCATTTAAATAGGAAATAAGATTCTTTAATCTAAAAACTTCGTCATATTGCCCTTTTCTTGAAACGGTAGGATAAAGTCCTCGTTTACCAAGTTGTGGCTCACACAGACAAGTCATTTTATAATTAGCATTCCATTCCAAAGCTGTAATACATTTAGAAATAACATCAAAACTTCCTTGTAAACCTGAAGGAGATATAAGCGAAAGGTTATCAGCCGACGTATGATACTCTGGATATTTACTATATAAAGAACGAGAAAAACCTACTACAGGCAAATCTATTCCTGGTGCGCTATAACGCCGCTCATCAGATCCAGATATTAAGAATGAATATTTTTTGTATTCTGGAAAATGAAAAGAAAGCACATTTTGCAAAACTTTATCTGCAAGAGTATTTCCATAAGCAGTAGGCATATAGGAATATGTTCTGTCATCACCTACACATGTAAGATTAAAGCCTGCAATTACATTATTTTGTAATTCTTTGTAATTTTTACTTAGATATGTAATCGAACCAATTGTTTCAGGAATATAAATCAAGCGATATGTATATTTTCGTTTTTTGAGGTTTTTCAGCCATTTAGCAAGAGTAATTGATACACAAGGACCTGAAAGCTCGTTATTTGCCAAGGATGGATGACATATATATGTGGAAATAAAAATTTCTTTATTATTTTTCTCTGTAGAGGGAATAATTATTTCGCCATAGGTAAGAGAACCGTTTTCTAGTGTACTGTCAATATAAATTTCAAATTCATCGTTACCTGAATAAGTACTAAGCATTTGAATCTTCTGATTTTCTGAAATACAAAAACCGTAGCGTTCTTTATAATATGAAGTAATGTAAGGTATTACATCAGGCTGCTCGGGTTCAGTATAAATAAATGACATTAATTCATTTAGCGTTACTGTTTTATGAACTGGAATAGAATATCCCATTACATGTAAATTTGTTTCAGAAAAATCTATAATTTTACTTCCATTTTTATCTTTTACCCAAGCATCTGTAATATTCCATTCTTTTGGAACTGTCCAGTCGAAGACTTGTGTACCACTTGGGACTTCCTTGATTTTAAGTTCAGGAACTTCTCTTTGAAGTATTTTTAGAGTCTTACGGACTCCGTTACCAGTTATACTTCGACAAATTGGAAAAAGTTCTGCAGCTAAATTATATGCGTATTCACCTTGAGTCATATGTATATTATTATACAGTTTTTATAATTTTTGTGTAGATATTTTTTTCAATTTTTATCAAGCAACAAATACTACTATTTCAGACTACTTAATGTAATTGATGGGCTCACCAAACTTATAATCCCTATCACTTGTTTTTCCCAAAAGTTCTGGCAAAAACTTCGGACTACATCCATTATTCGGACGAACGGAACGAATGTTATTTTCTGTAAATAATTCACCTTTTTTAATATCTTTACATGCAAAAAGCGAACGAGCAAAATGCCGATCCTTATTGATTTTTTCAGTAAATTCATAACTTACTTTTCCAAGACTAGCCTCGGTTTCTCGAATTCGTTTTACCATTATTGCAAATTCTTCTTTATTCATAGAAAAAGACGAATCCGGACCTCCAATACTACGATCTGTTATGAAATGCTTTTCAATTGCAGTAGCACCGAGAGCAACTGCAGTACAAGGACAAATATCTCCGATAGTATGATCTGAAAGTCCTGCTTTTACACCCCAACATTTTGCCATATCTGGAATTGTAAGGATATTTGCATCTTCAATTTTTGCAGGATATTCTGAAGTACATTTTAAAAGCGTAATATCATGATTTCCTACCCTTCTACAAGCTTCAACTGCATCAGTAATCTCATCTTTATTTGCAATCCCTGTAGAAATAATCATAGGTTTACCTTTTGATGCAGCATATTCAATAAGAGGTATATCTGTAATTTCAAAAGAAGCAATTTTATAAATCGGATTATCAAGTTCTTCAAGAAAATCTACAGCAGTTTTATCAAATGGTGTAGAAAAAACAATTAAACCTAAAGAACGTGCATAATCAAAAAGTTCTTTATGCCATTCCCAAGGTGTATATGCCTGCTGATATAGTTTATAGAGTGTTGTACCGTCCCAAAGTGTTCCTTGTTTTATTTGGAAATACTCATTATCGCAATTCAAAGTTATTGTATCAGCTGTATAAGTCTGAAATTTTACGGCATCAGCCCCGGCTTCCTTTGCAGCTTTTATTATAGAGAATGCATTATCAATTTTATGATTATGATTTGCCGACATTTCGGCAATTATGAAGGTTTTATTTGTCATTTTAAAAGTCCCATTAACCTTGAATCTGCTTTACTAATTTAGAATAATACTCCAGTACGAGAGAATAATTTATAATATCCGAGTTTTTGTAAACCATGTTGATTACAAAATCAGAAAATTCTTTCTCATAAAGCGAATCTGACTTAATTTTTAAAAGTGTCATATCTGCAAATTCCTTTAAAGAAAGGGAGTTTGTCTTATCTCCTCTATTTTTATCATCATCGTATATTTTTAAGATTAAACTATAAAATTCATCTTCATTTTCAAAAATAACATTTTGCAGCTTGAATAAATCATACAAGTGCCTGACAATTGTTGGGTCATTCTTTTTTTTGTCTTTTGATTTTCTGTCTTTGCAGTCAGCTCGCCACAAGAACGCGCTGAATTTATTTGCGGCTGTTTCTAGAGGAGAAAGACAATTAATAGTGACCAAGTTGCCGTTAGAAAGGTATTCATCTATCCACGAAAAAATCGGTCTTTTTATAGGGGAAAGTCTAATTGGCTTTGCGGAAATCTCTATTTTAACCTGCTGTCTTAAGCTTTTGTCATCAAAAAGCTTTGGATAGTCAACATAAAATGAAAAAAATCTGCTTTCGTTTCCGATTATCATTCCATCTTGCGAAACTTTTAATATATCCGTCTCATCAATTTTCTTGAACAATTCATTTCTAAAATTGCGATACACCGAACGTGAATCTTCAGAGTCTGCTAAGACCATGAAATCAATGTCTTCTGAAAATCTGTTTATGATTTTAAAGCCTTTTGATAAAGATGTACCGCCCGTAAAAATCACATTGAATGAATCCGTCTGAAAACAGGCAATGATCTTGAGCAACTCAACGACATAATAGTCTTTTTCAATGTAGGCTGGATTTATACCTACAGCAAGAGAAGTTTCTTCTATAAGATTTTTATCTAACTTTTGCATATCGAATACTTGCGTCTCCATACGAAAGTTTTCTATTAATCCGTTTATCTACTCCAACAACATAAATATTAGGAACCTGTGTAGACTGACGCGAATTATATGCAATTTCATATTTTGTTGGTAAAACTTCCACGCCAAGTTTTGTTAATACAACCTCGGCAATAGTCCTAAGGTCTGAAAAAGGCAATATTTTACCAGTGTATTGTGACACTCGTGTTTTTACATACACACCATAGCCAATTTTTACAAGGAACTGCTCTCTTGTCAACTGTCGAAGAACTCTTCCAACCTGATCTCTGTCAGAAAGATCAAAAAAATCAGCAGGCATGAAGACAAAGTCCTGCGAATTAGAGATTCTTGATTTTATTTGATTACTTAGAGTTTCTCTTGGCATATTGCACTCCTTGCAAAAATACGACACTTATTATTTATATTATATTTTTGAAAGGAAAGTCCGTCAAGTTTATTTATTAAATAAGAGTTCAAAGAAAGTTATCTGATATTCAGATTATATCCATTTTATATGTATTAACTTTAGAAATCAATTCAAAACCTTTCCGCAGAAACAGAGCTTTTGATGCAGAATTTTCATCTTTTACTTCTGCAACAACAGTTTTTATATTATACCAATTCTTTTTTAACTCTTCTATTCCCAATTGTAAAAAATTGCCAGCGATGTGTTTCCCCCGATATTCTTTTGTGATACTCAGGGAAATGACACATTCTGTAGATTGTTCTGATTCTCGTTTAAAACGAATTTGTCCTACAAAACTTTTGTTATCAAATATGAGTAAAAAGAATGTGTTCACATCTGAAACAGTTTTTGCAAACCATTTGCAATGCTGTACGTATTCTATCGGTTTTGTATTGAATGAACAGGCACGAACAAGAGGATCATTGGAAAGAGAAAAAACGAGATCACAGTCTTGTTTTGTATTTTGGGCTTGGCGGATGGTCATATTATTTATTTTCTCCAAGAATCATATTCAATTTTTTTGAATCTTCTTTAAACTCTTCCAGATTTTCAGCATTAAAACGTTTTGCCTCATTCGTAACCATTCCGCCCTCAGGCACAAATGAAAGAAAGTCTTTCAAAGGAAAAGTTCCCGATCCATAATGTAAATGACTATCAAATTCACTCGAATAATCACCATCTGTAAGATGATAAATACGAGGATAAAGTCTACTGAGTTCATTAATAAACTCCATAGGCTCTCTTTTTAATGTTCTAGCCGCACAAATTGCATGACCAAAATCAAGACAAAAACCTGTGCCTTTGCCAATTCCGTCAATAATCAGTTTTAGATTGCTGTAAATACTTCCAACACAAGTACTGCCATCAAGCCCACGAATTGGTTTATTTTCGATTAAAAAGCGTTCATCTGCAAATGGTGTAAGTTGCTTTACAACTTCTCCAGGCATTCCATTTGTGCCAGAATGAAAGATGATATATTTTGCGTTTAATGCATCTGCAAATTCTATTGCTTCCTGAATTTTTCCCTTATTTATATTTCGGGCAGAAACATTTGCTAAGTTTAATCCGGCAGCAGAATGAGGTGCATGAATTCCAAATGGGATATTGAACTGTTTCCAATAGGAAATAGTATCAGAATATGTTTCTGAGATAGCAAAAAGTTCAATATACTGAAATATTCCCTGATCATAATATTTTAAGATTTCTTCAGTGTATTGAATATCTTTACTACCTATCTTTAAGCCTAGATTTATCATATATTCCTTAAAAAATTATATTTCATTTCAGCTATTCGCCAGTCGTCAAGAGTATCAATATCTTGAACTTTTTCTTCATCTAAAATGTAAGGATATGTATTCTCACCAAAACCTGAAAATGTTTCTTCAAAATATTTTTTGCTGTACCAATAAAAAAGTCCTGCATCATGATATGCATCAGGTAAATCCTGTGAACGCTTTGAATAATTTTCTGGCCAATTCATAACAAGTTTTTCATTCTCAATTTTTAATGAACGGAAAATTGTATATGAATATTTTACGACAGGAACAACAGAAACACATTTTTTTTCATTAAGAATATTATAAGATTTTAAAATATCATTAACATCAATAAGTGGTGCAGTTGGAAGAATACAACAAATTTCATCAAAAGATTTTCCTAACTTCTTGTATTCATAAAGAACTTCATTTAAGACATCCCTTAAAATGGCAAAATCATTTGATGTTTCTTTACTTCGCAAGAAAGGAACAGAAGCACCATATTTTCTTGCGATTTCTGCAATTTCAATATCATCTGTAGAAACCATAATCTCATCAAAAAGTTTAGATTCTAAAGCTGCTTCTATAGAATATACAAGAATAGGTTTTCCACAAAAGTCTTTTATATTTTTGCGAGGAATACGCTTACTGCCTCCACGGGCTGTAATTATAGCAACGCGACTCATCCAATTACTTCCTTAACAGCCTTAATAACGGTATTTACATCTTCTTCACTAAGCCCCGGATATAATGGAAGCGATAATTCCTGTTCATAGTACTTTTCTGCAAAAGGATAGTCTCCTTCCTTATAACCGAAAGATTCTTTATAAAAAGGTTGGGTATGTACAGGAATATAATGCACCTGCGTTCCAATTTCTCTTTCACGAAGTTCTTGCATTACCTGTGAGCGAGTTTTTCCTAAAGAAGCAAAATCTATCTGAACTGCATAAAGGTGAAAGCAAGATGAAACCTCTTTCGGTTCTGTAGGAGTCTTAAGATATTTCATTCCCTCAAATGCATGATTATATGTAGCAACAACTTCACGACGTCGTTTCTTGAAGAAATCAAGTTTTGCAAGCTGAGAGCATCCAAGAGCTGCCTGCATATCTGTCATGCGATAATTAAAGCCGAGAGACTGCATCTCGTAATACCATGGACCAGGATTTTTAGTCAAAAGCTTTTCATCTTTTGTTGTTCCATGGCTACGGAGCATCAAAAGTTTCTGATACAATTTTTCATCGTTAGTAGTTACAGCCCCACCCTCACCGGTTGTAATGGTTTTTACCGGATGAAAACTAAATACAGTCATATCAGAATATTTACAATTTCCAACATAAGAACCATCAGCGTACTGACTTCCGATTGCATGTGCAGCATCTTCAATTACATGAAGATTATATTTTTTTGCAATTAAACTTATGTTATCCATTTCACATGGAAGTCCAGCAAAATGTACTGGTATTATAAGCTTTGTTTTATTTGTAATATGCTTTTCTATTTCTGAAGGATTTATATTATAAGAAACCGGATTAATATCAGCAAATACAGGTTTTAAATTGTTATAAATCATACAATTGCTTGAAGCAAGAAATGTATTTGGTGTTGTTATTCCTTCATCACCTTCAGATAATTCCAGAGCTGCAACTGCAATATGCAAACCAGCAGTTGCATTACTAACAGAAACACAATATTTTGCACCTGTTATTTCACAAATTTTTTTTTCAAACTGAGAAACAGAAGGTCCCTGAGTAAGATAATCAGATTTCAGAACCTTTACAACAGCTTCAATATCAGAGTCGTCTATATATTGATGACCGTATCCAATCATGATATACCTCTAGAATTAGATATTTCCAACCTTAGCACGGTTCTTTTCAATCCATTCCTGAAGCTGTGGGATTGTCATCCATTCTGTATTATTATCAGATGTATAACTAAATCCCTCAGGAACTCTCTTTCCACCTTTTATCATCTTTTCGATTGTACTAAATTCACAAATCTGAGGAAGAATTTTAAAATGTTCAGGATATTCATAAGTATAGAAGGCATCTTCCTGACTAATCATTGCTTCATGTAGTTTCTCACCAGGTCTAATTCCAATTTCAACCTGTTCAGCATTTGCATCAACCGCAGTAGCAATATCGCAAATATTCATAGAAGGGATCTTCTTTACATAAATTTCACCACCTTCCATATCATCGAATGCATGCCAAACAAGCTCAACTCCCTGCTCCAAAGAAATCATAAAACGAGTCATTCGTTTATCAGTAATTGTTAATTTTCCAGTTTTTGCAGTTTCCATAAAGAATGGAATTACAGATCCTCGGCTCCCCATTACATTACCATAACGAACAACAGCAAACTTTGTCGATTTACCGCCAGAATAAGAATTTCCTGCAACAAAAATTTTATCAGAACAAAGTTTTGTTGCACCATAAAGATTTACAGGCTTACATGCTTTATCAGTAGAAAGTGCTACAAGTCTTTTTACACCTTTATCAATACAAGCATCAATAAGATTCATAGCACCATGAACATTAGTTTTTATACATTCAAAAGGATTGTATTCAGCTGTCGGAACGATTTTAGTAGCTGCAGCATGAACTACATAGTCTACACCATCTAAAGCACGCATAAGACGTTCTTTATCTCTAACATCACCAATAAAGAAACGAACTCTTTTATCACCTTGGAATTTTTTTGCCATATTCCATTGTTTCATTTCATCACGAGAATAAATGATTATTTTCTTTGGGTTATACTTTTCAAGCGTCATTGGTACAAATGTATTTCCAAAAGAACCTGTGCCACCTGTTATTAAAATTGTTGAATTTGTAAGCATAATTTATAACCTTTTAATTCAAATTTGAATTTATATATTTAATGTATACTAACTAACAATATATACAAAGTAAAATAAATAATCAAGAAAATACCTTTTCATTAAAAAATTATTGTATTATAATATTTTAATGATTTTTTTAAAACGAAAAGTTTCTCAAAATATTTATCTGTTTTCCTTAACTTTATCTATAATTCAATACTTCTTTGTATTTCTATATTTTTTTAAAAGTAAATTAAACTTTTCAACAAAAATCCTAATTATTGATTTTGTTATTATAATTTTATGGTCTGTTCTTTTTATTAAACGACAGTTAAAAGAAACGTTCACCTTTCCTTCAATAAGAACCTGTATATTATTTTTCTCATTCACAATTGCAAGTTTTGCAATAATAAAAGGAAGTTGGTTTAATCAATATTTAAGACTTGATGGAATAGAAAATTTATTTTCAGGTAAAACTCATATCGACTCTCTTTATCATTCTTCAATTGCTGAATCATTTATAACAAATGGTTATCCAAGTATTCAAATAAATGCACCAATTTTTATTGGATATCATGCTTTATCTCACGCAATTATTGCTTTTATATCTAAATTACTTTCTATTCCATGTTTTATAACATATAATTATGTTTATCCGTTAATAGCGTATCCTCTTTTTATTTATCTTATTCAAAAAGTTCTTTTAATAATTCGAAATTATTATATTAATACGACTGAAATTTATCTTCTGGATTATTTATTAATAATTATATGTATATTATTTAATTTTCATACATCACTTGACATTGATGTTTGGCTCAGAAGTGAATCTTATTGTTTTTCTCTAATCCTATTATTAATTTATTTTTGTATAATTGATTCAGGATATAAAAAAATTTCGAAATTCGATATTTATAACAAACTATTAATAATTCCGATTTTTATTATTTTATTATCATTTTCAAAAATATCTACAGGCTTTCTTTTTTTAATTGGAATAGATTTTTATTTATTTAGAAAAAAAATTTGTATAAACAAAAATTGGATATTTATTATTTATTATTTATTTATTTTTATATTATATTATTACTTATTAAATTATTATCTTTCTGAAAAATTCTTTTTTAAACAAAATTATACCATTCAAGAAATAAAAGAAAGTTCTTTTGAGATTTTTCATTATGTAAAACATTGGAGTAAAAATCTATTCTATTCAGTTCTCTATTATATTATTGTATTTTTACCTATCATTTTACTTTTAATATTTAATAACAAAAAGAATTATTTTTCATTTAAAATCATAGATGATTATAATTTAATACTCCAAACCTGTTTTATATGTATTTTTTTAAGTTGTCTACCTGGATTATTTATTCGAATATCAGGGGGCTCTGCTAGTTATTTTGTAAATCCAGCGTGGACCTTCTCTTTTATACTTTTTATTGCATTAGGATGTGCCAAAAAGATACAAAAACTAATACAAAATCTTTTTTCAAAAATCAAATTTATATTATTAATAAATTCGAAATGTATTTTACATTGCTCTTTTTATAAAATTTTTGTCTTTTCAGCATTTATATTCATATATATATATAATATTAACAATATAAATATATATAATTTATTAAAGACTACGTTATATTATAGATTAGATAATAACACACAATTAACTAATGACAAAATTGATAAAATAAAAAATATGTTTAAACCATCTAAAATTAACACAAATAAAAACTATATTATATTAACAAAACTTAGAGAAGAAACTCGATGTAATATAAAAGATTATTGCATATATTTAGATGATAATTTTGAACTCATTAGTAAATATGATACATTAGCAACAAATGGGGATTTACCTTTATATTTAATAAAACCATACCTTGCAATTAGTGCTTATATTGGTATTCCTGTAATAAACGCTGTATATTTGAAAAACAATATTTTTTTTAGAGGAGATGATAAAAAATTTGGTAAATATTCAGATTTTGGTCAATATTCATTACCACCTTCAATATGTGGAGAAAAATTAAATACAGAAAATCTTCAGGAATATGCAAAAAAACTTAAAAAAAATAAAATAATAATTTTACATAAAGATGGTTTTAAAATTCTGAATTTACAATTAGATACATTAAACGAATATGAAATAATTATGAAAAATCATTAGTTATTTCATAGAATTAAATAATAATTTAACCTTTCTTTTTAATAAAGATTTAAATAATTTAAACAAAGTAAAAAAATCAGTTATACAGTTTTTACAAAAACCTTTTTTTTCAATTCTTTTTCCGCCAACAGTTTTGTTATAAAACAAGAATTTATTATCAGATAAATCATAAATTTTATATTTATATGAAAAAGGTTGTGAATTATAAATTTCAGAAAAATCATGTATACATTCATCAAATTGTATATGACCAAATTCTATATTAAAATTTACTTCATTTTTTTTATTACAATATCTATCTATTCTTTTAGAAATAGATGTTGAAAACTTTAATTTCGCAATTTTTTTATATTCTTTATCAATACAATTGACTATACGTTCAGAACATGTTACATCTTCATTGATAGAAAAATAATAATTTAATAATTCTTTTTGCTTTTGATTAAGAATAGTAGATGAATTATTAAATCTATAAATATTTGATATTGTTTCAATCATTTTTTCTTCGTTAGTTATGATTTTACTGATTCTATCTGGAAAAGTGTCCGGATATTTAACTGTTAAAGATGGTTGATAAGATAATACATTTTTTCCCATTAATGTAGCTTCAATTCCAGTTGTACAACCTGAATGTATAACAACTTTTGCATAATTAATCCATGGATTAACAGAAAATTTTTTTTCAATTCTTACATTTTTCAACTCTTTTAATAGCTTCATCCATGTATTTTCATTTTCTGCAGGATGAGGTCTTAGAATAATAATTCTATCAGGAAAAGCAAATGAAATGGTTTTAATCATCTGAAGAAATTTAGGAAAAAGTTCAGAAATAAAGATATTATATTTATCAAAAAAAACGTTATTTTCCTCTTGATTTCCATTTACTGCTACAGAAGTTTCTTTAGCATTATAATCTTCTCGAGTTATGACATTGAAATTTGAATTAATAAGTATAAAATCTTTACCATAATGTTCTAGAATATATTTACATTCCTGATTATAACAATTTATTAAAAAGTCTTTTCTAAGTAAATCTAATCGTGAATTTCCTAATGAAAATATTTGTTTTTCATTATTTAAAAATTTTAATATTGAGACCTGCTGTCGTTTTCCCCAAGCAATAACACAGTCAACTTCATTTAATGTTTCTTTATTCAAACTCTGAGAAAAATAGTTATTGTCATTGTCATAAATCAAACCTTCTGCATCATAAGCAGCAATAAAATGTCCATTTCTTTTTAATTCAGAATATACAGAAGCTTCATATTTAAAAAAATCTTTACCAACATATACACAGTTTTTTGAATTATTATTAGCATAGTCATTCATATGCCATAACATTCCTGTAACTACATGATATCCTTTTTTTAGAAAATAATGAGTTAAAAAAAGAGTGGATTTCCATTCTCTATTTTTTACTTCTACTGGTAAAAATACAACTTTACCTTTTATATAAAAATTCATAATTTATTATATAACATCAGATTTTAAAAAACACATATTCTGTACTACAGAATAATTTGATCTTTTCTTAATTACTAAATCAGGAGTATATTCATCTAAAACACAATAGTTATATGCATTTCCTGTTTTTACAGACTGTTCATCACCCAACCAGAAGTATAATGGATAAGCTCCTTGCAATATTTGTCCGGGGAAAATTTTTAATGTAAATTCTTTTTTATAACCTGATTTTACAATATTTTCTTCTAAGCAATGAGATAATTCAGCGATTGTCGCACCGCCAGATTCCTTTTTAATTAATAAATCAAAATATAATCCTTTAAATTCTCTGATGACTTCGATTTTTATAGATATTTCAATTATCTCATCATCAAAATAAGATTCTTTTGAAAAAACAATATCTAAAAATTTAACAGCGCCATTTGTTCTATGATTGATGTTATTTTCCAATGAATTCATTTGTTGTCTATACATTTTCTTATAGTCAGCTTCATAAACACCGATACATTCTGGTAAATCACCTGCAAATTTTATTCTACCTTTTTCAAGTACCATACCTTTATTGCACAAATTTTTTACTTGAGACATGTTGTGACTTACAAAAAGAACTGTACGACCTTCCCCAGAACTTAACTCATTCATTTTTCCAAGTGCTTTTTTTTGAAATGCCGCATCTCCTACTGCAAGTACTTCATCTGCAATAAGTATATCACTATCTAAATGAGCGGCAACTGCAAAAGCTAATCTAACATACATTCCACTTGAATATCTTTTTACAGGAGTGTCAATATAATCACCAATTTCACTAAACTCTATAATTTTTGCTACTTTTCTATCTACCTCTTCATGCTTCATTCCAAGAATTGCACCGTTCATATAAATATTTTCACGACCAGTCAATTCTCCATGAAAACCTGTTCCAACTTCGAGAAGACTAGAAATTCTTCCATTAATTTTTATCTGTCCTTCTGTAGGAGCTGTAATTTGAGAAAGGATTTTTAATAAAGTAGATTTTCCTGCTCCATTATGACCAATAATACCTACTCGGTCACCTTTATTTATTTCAAAATTTAAATCTTTTAAAGCCCAAAAACCTTCTTGTGAAGCATCATATCTACTTCCAATTTTAGCATGCGGATCATCTTTTCCTCTCTTTCTTGCTATCCAGCTTTGAAGATCTTTAAAAAGTGTTCCGTTATTTATTACACCTAACTTATAATATTTTGAAAGATTTTCAACTTTAATTGCAATTCCATCTTGATCCATGATAAATCATTTTATCAGAAAAGAATAAAAAAATCCATATAGCAAATATTGATTGTGTCAAATTTAGTTCGCAATTTAGATTCTGAAAAAAGACACATATCCATCATGCTGCGTTAAACAAAATCTCCTTTTGAACTTTTATTGAGCTGGCATTTATGTAGCAACGCTCAGTCTGCCAGTCCTCTGAATATTCAAGCAAATAGCTTTTTATCAGTCTTATATAAGAATTTGTTGAAGGAAAAATGCAGACAACAAATGAACGTCTGCGAATTTCACGGTTAAGTCTTTCAAGTGTGTTGGTGCTTGAAATCTTACGGCTGTCCAGTTCCTCAAAGGCATAAAACTGAACAGAATCTTCAAATCCTTCCTCAAGACATTTCACTGCTTTGTGAAATGCTTTTTCATATTCCTCGCCAGGTTGTTTCAGGCAATGTTTTTCGTATAGCTGCCTGCAGCCCAATGTGTGCATCAGATACATACAAACATACTTTTTCAAGACCGCGTTTCTGAAGTTTTCTGAAAAGCGCTGAATAAGTTTCCTCAGATTCATTTTCCATAGGCTCTACAACAAGGATTTCCTGCTGTCCTTCAACAAGATTTACTGCCTTTATTACCATTACGGCCTTACTAACTATCCTATGGTTATCACGAATCTTTTCGTAAAGTACGTCACCCCAGATTACCGGATATTCAGTATCCAGTTTTCTTGAACGGAAGTTATCGATCATTTCATCAAGACCATTGTTTATTTCACTTACTTCAGATGCACTCAGGCTTTCTATTTCAAGTCTTTTCGCAATGTTCTCAATCTTTCGCGTTGAAACTCCGTTCAGCCAGCATTCCTGAACAACTTGTATGAGTGCCTGTTCACTTCGTTTCTTCTCTGTGACGAAGAACGGAATGTAACCTCCTTGTCGTATTTTGGGTACTGAAAGATAAACAGTTCCGAGCCTTGTATCAAAACGGCGGATCCTGTAACCACATCTGTAGCCGGTTCGGGATTTAGCATGAATCCCTTTTTCAGCTCCGGTCTTATGAGCAACCTCAATTTCCATGAACTTGTCCATTACCCATTGGAGCATTTCCAGCATCGGATCTTTTGCCGTTACAAAATCCAGTAGTTTATTTTCGAAAAATGTAGTATCGTTCTTATTGGCCATTGTCTTTTCCTTTTTTGTTTGTTGTGGTAACTAACATTTTGGAATTTTCAATGGCTTTTTTCTACCCCAAATTGCGAACTTTATTGTACACTATTCATTAAAAAGATTATAATTATTGTCTAAAATTAGAGAAGATGATTTAAACATATTTAAAATTTTTTGATTTCTAGATTCTAACATTATTGTATCTTTATCAAGGCGAGCATAAAGAGATTTTTTTTAAATTTGATGAATATTTATTTCTCGTAAAGTAGAGTATAATAATATACATATTAAAATTGTTAGTAAATTAATAGAAACAACTTTAAAATTCTATAGATAGATAACCAGAAAAACAAGATACTTATATAACGTATAAACTTATACAAACACAAATAAAAAAAATAAGAATTTGTATTATATTAATCTTTATATTTTTGTAGATTATTGCAGAATATAAAAGCAAGACGCCCCAAATTATTATTAAAAATATATTGATCAATAAAACTTCTGTTTCAAAAAAAAGCCGCTTTTAAACAATGCAACAAACAAAAAACAAAACTGTATTAAGCACAAAATAAATGGAAGTAAAAAAATATTAGATAAAGTTTTAGTTTGAAATTTCATAACATAGTTCCTTTTTATTAAATTTGAATAATTTCATATTTATTTTTAACGAATTTATCCAAATATGCATTTTTTTGAGATAAATTGCTGTATCTACAATTTAATAATGAAAATCAAATCATTAAACTCTGATACAAATCTTCTTTTCTATCTCTCAATACTGGAAATTGTTTGCGATAATCAAGAACATTATCAATAAATTCATAAATCACAATTCCCTCTTTTCCCGACAACATTTCAACAATTTCTCCGTTTGGATTTACGACACAACTATCTCCACTGTAGTATAAACCACCTATATCACCAACACAATTAATAGCAAAAATATAAACTTGATTTTCAATAGCACGAGCACGTAATAAAGTTTTCCAATGCTCCGAACGTTTTGCTGGCCAACAAGCTGAAATAATAACAGAATGTACTTTATCTGCCACAGTCCTAAAAATTTCAGGAAATCTTAAATCATAGCATATAAAATTTGAAAAACAAATATTATCTATTGCAAATATTGATACATCTTCTCCACCAACAAATTTTAAATCTTCCCCTGAATATGAAAATGGATGTATTTTTGCATATGAAGATAGGATTTTACCAGACTTATCAATAATTGTATATTGATTTTTGCATTTTTCTCCAACATCTTCAACCCATCCAAAACCAATATAAATATTATTTTCTATAGCCAGTTTGGAAATTTGTTTAATTGTATATTCAGAATCTTCTGAAGTTAAATCAGTATTCATTGAAAAACCAGTAAAACTCATTTCTGGGAAAAGAACTAAATCAACTTTTTCTGTAGAACAATTTTTTATGATATTCTCAGCATTACATAAGTTTAGATCTTTGTTTTCCCATTCTATATGAGTTTGAGCCAATGCTATTTTCATTTGTTATTTATAAAATCCTCCATCTGATTCTTCAAGTGAATTCAATAATTTTAAAACAGCAGCATCTTTTTGTAATGTGTTAGGATATTTTTTATTATCATTAATACCATCTAAAAATGCAGCTATTTCATCAATATACATTTGTTCGCCAATCATATCAGCATATCCTTCTTCATGAGGCTGTTTTTGCTGTTTAATATATTCAGTATTACCAGTCTTTGCATCAAATACAGAAAGTTTTTCGTCATCCCATTTCCATTGAATTTGTCCATCTTGGAAATTTATAATAAGATTTCGTGCTGGATAACGACTCATAACATCTACAAGAAGCCCTCCAAGCATGTTGCCATAATCCAAAGTACTTACATAAGAATCTTCAATATCGCATCCAATTTCTCCAGTTTTACGGAAATACCCCTTGATTTCTTTTGGAAATCCAAAAACATCTGTTATCCATGTAAGTTCATAAGGTACAATTTCTCTTGCACCACCTGTTTCTCGGTTACTTACATAAAAGTCATTGACATTTTCCCATGGATGCCAATCAGGTAAATATTGTCCACTGTGATAAGTAAAATTACATACTTTTCCAAATTTTCCAGATTCAACAATTTTCTTAACTTCTTTAATCATCGGATGGAATATAAAAGTACAACTTGGAGCGACAAAAATGTTTTTAGTATTATCCATAATTGCTTTAACTTCACTAAGAACTACACTAGCTTCTACAAAAACAGGTTTATTATATTTTACTGCAATATCAGTTCCTATCTTATGTCTATCAGGAGGAAGAGAAACCACAATTGCATCGATTTTATTAAAATCTAATTCTGACTCATCTTTTACAATATTTATACCATATTTATCTTTTGCTTCTTTACGACGATCTTCTCGAATATCATTACCCCAAATTTGTTCGGGCTTAGCACCCAACGCTAAAAGACATCTAACACGTCTTTTTCCCATTGAACCTAATCCTTTTACATAATATCCACTCATTTTGATTTATCTCCCATTTTTATTATAGTCTCTATACAATTGAAATCATATATATCATCAATCTCATAACTTTGCCAACGTTCAATGTAATATGGAATGATTTTGTCCATATATATTGTATGAGTTTCTTTAAACCTATCTACCTTTACCAAATACCCCACGCCGTACGGAAATAAAGCCTCATCTTCTAGTTGTCGCTGATAAAAAGTTTGCCCATTAGAAATATACGGTGTTATAAATCCTTCTGAGTTTATTTTTTTAACAATTGATGGATGCTCAAGATGAACACGACCTACAGAGATAACTCCGTCTGCATCTTTATGTTCTATTGCAAGTTTTATCATATTATCTATATCATTCTCTTTTCTAAGAGGTGAAGTTGGTTCAAGCAGAATCATATAATCATATTTTTCATTTCTTTTTTCCAACAGCTCAATAGTATATGCAAGAACATCCATTGAAGAAGATTTATCTTGAGCAAGTTCATCAGGTCTTAACTCTGGAACAGGTATTCCATAGTTCTCACAAACATCTGCAATTTCACGACTATCTGTTGAAATAAATGCTCTATCTATGTACGAACTTTTTTTAATTTGTTCAATTGTATATGCAATCAATGGTTTTCCATTTAATTCAAGAATATTTTTTCTTGGTAAACCTTTTGACCCACCTCTTGCAGTGACTACAGCAAGTATTTTCTTATCTTTATACATAAAAACACCATTAGTTATATTTTCTGAATACAGGTTTTATTACATTACCGATTATATAATCATTTACATTTCCATTTAAAGATTCAGAAAGAACCTTCATTGCTTTTCTTGCCGCTTCCAATGTAAAATCAATTTCAGCATCATTATGTTCGTAAGCAATTGCAATATATGGCATCAATATTCCTGATTTGAGCATTTCCTGACAGAATACTGTTCTATACTCAAAAGAAGGCTTTTTGTCTTTTCCGCAAACAACCATATTTGGAGAACATTCTGCACCAGTAATATAGAAATAGTCTTCCAAAGAATATTCTTTTGCTATATCTCTGAGTCCTGAACAAAGTTTTTTACCCATTGCCCAAATATGATCTGTAACATTCAATTCTTTATAAACTTTTACTGTTTCAATAAAAGCTCCAAGACTACTCATCTCAGCACCATGTGTTGTAGAAATAAGAAATACCCGTTCTTTTCCTGGTGTAAGACCACCTAAATCCATAATTTCTCTTTTACCGCCAAGAGCAGCTACAGAAAATCCATTTGCCATACCTTTTCCATATGTTACAAGATCTGGTTCAACTCCATAATATTTACAAGCCCCCTGCAAATCCCAACGAAATCCAGTAATCATTTCATCTAGAATATAAACTACCCCATATTCTTTACAAAGTTTTCCTACTTCCTGCAAGAAATTATTCTGTGGTTCTTGATCATCAACTGGCTCCATAATAAGACATGCAATTTGACCTTTATACTTTTCAAAAATATTCTTTACTGATTCAATATTATTATAATTAAACTGGAGTGTTAGATTCTTTATATCCTGTGGTATACCACCGTCCATAACAGTGTCACCTATAAACCAATCATCATAAGAAAAGAAAGAATGTTCTTTACATCTGACAATATATTTTTTCCCAGTATAGGCACGAGCAAGTTTTGTTGCCGCAGAAGTAACAGTTGAGCCATTTTTTGCAAATTTTACCATATCAATCCATGGAATAAGATCAACCAATGTTTGAGCTGCATCTACTTCAACTTTTGAAGCTTTACTTGCAGTGTTTCCTTTCTTAATCTGGTCTATAGCTGCATTAGATATACGGTCATAACCATAACCTATTGTTACTGAACGACATGCCATTGCATAATCAAGAAACTTATTACCATCAACATCCCAAGCATAAACACCTTTTGTATGCTCAAAAACTCTTGGTGCATTTGAAGGAAAAACTTCATCTGTTCTACTATATGTATGAGCACCTGCAGGAATTAACTCATGAGCTCTTCTTCCATAAATTTCATTTTGTGTCATATTATTTACTCCTATTTTATTTCTTCTCAATTTTATCTATTAGATTGAGAACATATAAATCTTTCTGAATAGACCATTTTGGTTCTGTATTATTCTTAACATAACTGATAAAATCTTTAATTTCATCAAGATATGTATTTTCTACTATATTAACAGCATAATTGTCATTATGTTGAAGATTTTCATACGCAGTAAAAGATTCTACTTTTTTTTCAGCGATATTGTAAATCTTTAAGCCATCATTTGAACCATCCCAAGTTATGTGAATATTTTCACCTATAATCTCAAGATATGTCGTTGCAATCCTACTTACTACATCTACCACAAAAACACCTTTATTCCCGTTCTTATGTTCAAAAGTTGTGATATAAGAATCATCGTAATCAATTTCAAGATTTGTTGATTTCTGTGAAACTGAATTAAGTTTCACAATCTCGCCAAATGTGTCTACAATCCAGGGAAGTTGGATAGCGTAAATCTCACGGCAGCCATTGCTTTCTTTTTTTCCTACAAAGAAATCTTTATAACTTTCCCAAGGATGCCAATCTGGAAGATACTGTCCAATATGGTAAATATATGAAAGCGGCTGAGTTTCTTTCTGAACCAGTTCATTTATCTTCTTTATTTGATTCTTATAAAGCATAGTACTTGAAAGGAAGATTTTTACATCATTTTCCTTAGCAAGTTTAATCATTAGATCATAATTAATTGAAGAAAGGTTTATTTCTGTAAAAGTGTTTATTTTGTTTTGGAGAAGAATAGGGATAATTGCAGCATGGCTAAGCGGAGAAGTACATACGAAAGCAAAATCAATTTTTTCTTTCAAAGCATCACTCAAATCTACAAATGCATTATATCCATCGTCTTTTATCTGTTTTATTCGATTAGTATTTGAATCTACGCAAATAAATTGAGCATCTTTATCAAGCTGCTTGTATAGGCGAATTCTGCGTCTGCCCATCGAACCATAACCTACGACTAAAACTTTCATATTTGCCTCAGTCCATAAAAATACTATTTAATCCATTATTACGCAATTCGCAGTTTTTACAAATTGTACCATCATCGGAAGCCTTTTCAACAAAAATACTCCTATATCTATTATATAGATTGCAATTCCAAGCTTTCTCTAAATCTAAATCTTTATTTAAATCAAAAAAAGTAAGATTTGTATCATAAGCATTGCAACAAGGAACAACCATTCCATCGCTATTTATATACATGGTATCAAATAACATAGGACATATATAATTAGAGTCTTTAGAACCAGTATTATCCAATACAGCCATTTCTTTTTTTAATAAATCTTGTTCTTTAAGCCTAGTTATAAGTACAGGCAACAATACTACATCATCTACTAATGTTTCAAAAAAACTTTTCATTTCTTTTCTGATTTCATAATTCTCTTTAGTAATAACACAAGAAATTGATGTTGCAAGATTTAATGAATTTTCTTCTTTATACTTTTTTAAAAATTTTAAATTTTCAATAACTAAATCATAATCATCTGTCTGATGAATTTTTTTATACGAACTTCTATTATTTGCATTTATAGAAAAACGTATACTATCAAGACCAGCATCAATTACAGATTTCATTCTTTCTGGAGTTGCAAAAACACCATTTGATGTAATGAAAGTATATTTAAAACCTAATTGTTTAGCAAAACAAATAACTTCGGGTAACTCCTTGTATAAAAATGCTTCTCCAGCTAAATAAAAACCAACTTCTTTATGGCCGATTCCAAGATTTGCAGCTTGTTGTAATATTTTTTTAACAAATTCAATATCTAACTTAGAGGGCTTTGGATGATTTATAGCATACTTTCCGTGAAAAGGACAGAATACGCACGCCTGATTACATGTATTATTTAATTCTATATTTAACGACCCAGGAACAGGAGGAGTCATACTATAATTAAATACCTTTCCAAATCGCTCTTCCATATGTTTTCGCATTATTTTTTCAGCCATAAGTTCATTCCTTTTTAATTACATATTTTTACAATATCAATATTTGCCTTGTTAAAATCTTCAATTCGACCAATATCAATCCAATATTCATTTACAACATATTCAGAAACCAAACGTTTTGTCTTTATCAATTTTTCAAATAATTGAGTCATGTTATAGAATTCATTTTTAGGAATTTTATTAATTGCTGATTTATTCAATATATATATTCCAGCATTTACCTTATAATTTATTTCAGGTTTTTCTTTTATACTATTAATTATGCCATCCTTAGAATTAATTACACCATATGGAATTTTTTCGGTATAAGGTCTTACAGCCATAGTTGCTACAGACTTAGACTTTTCGTGAGAAAGCATCATTTTTGTAAAATCAATTTTCGTAAGAATATCCCCATTCATCACAATAACAGGATCTTCTATATCTTCCGGTAAATTTGACAAAGCACCTGCCGTACCTAACGCTTTTTTTTCATGTAAATACTTAATACTGACTCCGTATCTACTTCCATCTCCGAAATAACTTTCAATTTGCTCTGATTTATAATTCACAGAAAGATAAAAATTTACAAACCCCTGTTCAATGAAATTCTCAATGATAGTCTCTAATATAGGTTTATTTCCTACATTTAACAATGGTTTTGGACATTCTTTTGTAAGTTCTTTTAGTCTAGAACCAAGTCCTCCAGCCATTAAAACAACAGGATTGTTTAATATATTTGCATTAATAACATCTGTAAAAAAAACTAAATCTATAACAGTTCCATCGTTTTCTACAACTGGAATAAGATGTAAGACATTCTCTTTCATTATTCGTCTTATTTTCGAAATTTCAAGATCTTTTTTAACTACGACAGGATTTTTATTCATAATTTTGGATACATTTACTCCAAAATCGATTCGATTTAATAAAGCCCGTCTAATATCTCCATCAGTTATAATGCCTAATAATTTATTATTATTATCTACGATCAAAGCAGTTTGTAATGCATTTTTTTGAATCAATTTTACTGCATCCCAAATTGTCGAATCTTTGTTTAGTATGCATTTTTCTAATTTATTTTTCATTTTCATTTACCGTATAACCTGAAATTTTTTCATAAATATCAAAATGCTCTAGATATGTATTCAAATTTAATAAATTACTAACTTTAAAATTAAGAAAAGCATCCAGTTGATAATATAAACCAGGTTTATACTTTTTGTCAATTTCATCATCCAAATCGTAATAATCAATTGTTACTGAATTTAATTCTTGAATTTGTAATTTTTCCATTGGCCGAAAAATTAAGCGTCTTTTATTTGTAAGTATTTCTATGCTCCATCGTCCAGGTGCATCCCAATTTGCATGATAAGAGAACAAAGCCCCCATATCGGAAATTCCTGCTCCAGAATATATAGCCCCTCTTTTATGCCAAGGTAATTCACCAGCTATATATGAACTCATTTTTTTAGGATAACCACCTAAAAAAAATGCTAAATCAATAACATGAGAAGAATTAGCCAATAACCAAATATCCTTAATTTCTTTAGAATGTTTTAAGCTTTCTATATCACTTCTCCATTCTGTAAATTCGAAAATAAATGATTTAACACCACCATCTTCTTTTATTATATTTTGAGCAGCTAAAGTTGAAGCATAAAACCTACGATTATAAGCTATAAAAACATTTGCGGATTTTTTTTCTGCTAAATATTGTATTTTTTTTAACTCCTCCTTAGACATTGCTCCCGGTTTTTCCAATAAAATGCTTTTTACATCTTTGTTTAAAAGTAAGATGGCAGTTTCAGCCAAGGAATCAATACTAACAGCAATTATTGCAGTAAATCCTGAACAATCATTTTTTTCTAAATATTTAGAAATTCCGCCATCGAAAGCATCAATACCTGTTTTTTCATAAAATTTTAAACAATTATCTCTTGACCTACCAACGACTACTGGTTTAATCCCCAAAGAAAGCAACACCTTACAGTGCTCTACTCCCATATAACCAGTGCCAACAAGCAATACTTTTCTTAAGTTACTGGACATTCACATTTCTCCATACCATTAGATTTAAATAAATCTTTTATATATTTAAAAATTAATAAATGAGTTTTCATAGAACTTTCATAAGTTGGCAACGAACAATCGTGTTCTTTTACTATTTTTTTAATTATTTTATCTGTTAATTGGCTTATATATGGTACTTCAAATTTTTCATTTGAACCATTCCATTTATTATCTACATTAAAAAAAATTATTTTCTGTTCAGATTCATTAATTAAAATATTCTCGCAATCAGTTTCGATATTAATAGTAACTGGAGTATTTGAATTATCATAGCATTTTATTATAAAATCACAATTTCCACACTTCCCAATTATCATTCCATAAAATTCATAAAATCCTTTTCTTTTACTTTCTATTATAGGCCCTTGCAAAAAAGGAGCCATAATATCAATATTTTCCGAATTCGTTAGAAATTCAATCAAATCAAGAAAATGAACACAATTTGATCCAAAAGCCCAATCCCCGCCTGAAATTATAATAGAATTAATATTTTGAGATTTCAATCTCTCTTTCAACATATTAAAAGAGTTGTATTCCCTTCTTGGACAATTTACCCATGCTTTTATGTTTCTTTTTTTAATTTCTTTTTCTACATATTCATAATCTTCTTCAAACTGAAACAAAAACTTTTCAAATATAATGTTAGAAACCTTTTTAGTATAAATTAATTCTTCAAATACATTTCTTCTCACATTAGACGTTGTTGCTATAATTACAACTGCTAATTCATCTGGTAAATCAGCTATATTAGTATAAAAGTTTATATTTTTGTATTGAAATCTTAAATTTTCTATAATTTCTGTATTTAAATCTACACCATATATTTCATATTCATCTTTAAGATTTGTTAATGCCTGCAAATGTCTTATACCGAGACCACCAATACCAATCAAGCCAATTTTATACATGAAAAAGAAACCTCCTTTATAACTCAATTATAGTATCTTCATAAAAATCTTTATTTGCTATTTTTCCAATAATTTCATTCCATTTCATTGGAGAAATTCCACTTCCAGGTCTTTTAGTAGTTATATTATCTTCAGTAAATAACTCTCCTTTTTTTATAGCATGTTTTGCAACAATACTTTTTCTAACGATTTTAATATTCTTTTGCTCTGCTTCAGAAGGCTGTTTAATACCATTTCCTAATGCTACTTCAACATTTCTTATGCCCTGCACCATCTTTTTTAATTCATCTGGTTCAAGACTGGCTTTATGATCTGGTCCTACCATATTTTTATCAAGAGTAAAATGTTTTTCTATAACAGTCGCGCCCATAGCAACTGCTGCAATAGGAATTTCGATTCCATTTGTATGATCTGAATAACCTACTTTATATCTAAATTCCTTCTGCAAAGTATGCAAAGCTTTAAGATTGACAGAGTCATAAGGGGCCGGATACTCTGTTGTACAGTGAAGAAGAGTTATATCTTCTGTTCCAAATTCTTTTAAGACATTAACAGCAGCATGAACCTCTTCTAAAGTACACATTCCAGTAGACATAATTACTGATTCTTTTCTTTGCCCAATTTTACGTAAAAACGGAAAATTGGTAATCTCTCCAGAAGGGATCTTCCAGGTTTTTAACCCAAGTGAGGCAAGAAAATCTATACTTTCTAAATCAAATGGCGTAGAAAGAAATATAATTCCCTTCTTATTGCAATACGATTGAAGTTCAATAAAATGTTCATGAGAAAGTTCCAGCTTTTGCAGCATATCTAACTGGCTTTCTGCACTATCAGTTGTTTTTTTCTGATACTCAGCTTTCTGAGCATTTTTTAAAACAAGATTTATACTGTTAAAAGTTTGAAATTTTATACAGTCGGCTCCAGCCCATACAGCCTTATCTACAAGCTGTTTAGCCAATTCAAAATCCCCATTATGATTCACACCAGCTTCTGCAATTATATAAGTATGACTATTAACCATCAAATTTAATTCCTGATACAATAATATCATAGAGATAATAAGTTATCAATAAACATATATTTTTTGTACTTAACAATATCTAGCATTGCTTCAAGGAGGCTGGATTTCCAATATAAATACCGGCTTTTGTTATGTTTTTTGTGACAACACTTCCCATACCAATAATAACATCATCAGCTATTGTAATTTCATCACGAATTATTGAACCAGCACCTATAAAAACATTATTCCCTATTTTGACTCCGCCACATATTATGCTTCCGCTTGCAACAAAAACATTATTTCCGAGTTCAGAATCATGCTCAATTATGCTACTTGTGTTTATGATGGAATTTAAACCTAATTTACAACGATTAAGAACAACTTTATGAAAAATAGCACACCCATCACCAATAATAGAATTAGAAGAAACAATTGCTGTCGGAGCATAAATTGTTTTTTCAGAAAAAACAGAAAATTTTTCGATGATGGATTTTCTCAGTTCAAGATTTACTTTATCTGCATATACAACGGCATGATGTATCTCATATTCATTTGGAGAATAGCTCTTCAAAACATCTTCATCAGTCCCCAAATATGGAATCGGCATTTTTTCATTAATTTTACAATCGCAATAACCAGCAAAGAGACTTATATCATCAAGCATTTCAAGCAAAGAAAGTGCGTGTCCGCCACCGCCAATCAGAATTACCTTTTTCATGCTTCTTCCCATTCCGTTATTCGAATAAAACCATCACAACTCTTAACAACGAGAGAATTATCATAGCATTTTGCAACAAGAGTGCCGTATTCGACATCTTTTCCAAGCGGAAAATCTTTCAGAACCATGCTTCTCCAAACACGGTATTTTCTACCATTCAATTCTGCAAAAGCTCCTGGATACGGATGCGAAATTGCACGAATTTTATCATAGATTGATTTAGAACTTCTATTCCAGTCAATCAAAGAATCTCTTTCACCTCGTAGACGGCGGAAATTACCTTGTGACAAATCCTGAGTTCTACCTTTCAAAAGCCCTTGTCTCAATAATGGAAAATAAGCTCTCATTATGCTGTATGTTGCTTCATCAACCTTATCAAGAATATTATTTATATAATCACTTTCTTCTATTTTTATTTGTTCTTGGGCAAGAATCTCACCACCATCAGGATAATCAGAATATTTTAACATTGTAAGAGCTGTTTCTGTATATCCGTCTTCAATCTGCCATGCAAGAACACTTCTGCCCCTATCATTCGGAAGTTTTGCAGGATGAAAACCTATCACTCCCATTTTAGGAACTGATAATAACTCAGCCGGAATAATTTCAGACCAGCCAGCTACAAAAATTACATCAGGTTCTATATTTTTGATTCGCTGGATAAGATTCTTCACGCTACCCGTTTTTAATATAAATTCATCATTCTCAAAAGGAACGAACCTAGCCCCCTTAAAGTCGTCTGCATAAGTAATTGTAAGACATAAATTTACAAACTTATTATTTTTCAAATAATCATAAACAATTTTGCCATTCGTAAGACCGCCAATAAAAACTGCATTTATCATAACATTACCTCTCAATCGCCTTCACAAGCATAAACGCTTCGGCATATTCACAACCTGCTTGCGAACCTCTGTAACGGTTCAAGGCTGTCATTGTACTTTCATTTCTAGTTTGAGGATAAGGCAACATCTCTGATTCGTAAGTTTTGAGAATATCAAGTTTTTTTTCATAATATTCTGAAACATCAACAAAATAGTTTGGAATGAATGTGTCTTCTGGCAAAGAGAGCGTAAAATCAGTTTCAGAAATAACTTCCATCATTAATATTTTTTCAATAAATGGATAACGAAAGGATTTTGTACAGGCAAGCACTGCATTAAAAATCTGTTTATGGTCTGAATGAACATCTGAGCGGTTTGGCATGTATAAAATCTGTGGTTTTATTTCCGAAAAAACTGCAGAAATTTTTGGAATAATACTATTAAGAGATAAATCTGCAAGATCTAATTCTGGCAAATTTAATTCAAAACTTCCAGTAAATTCATATTTATTGGAAACAGAATTTATCAATTTGCTCTGTTCTGCATTGCCTCCCGTAACAAACACACAATAAACTTTATCGCCATTTGAAAGATGTTTTAAGATTGTTCCGCCACAACCCAGAGTTTCGTCATCAGGATGTACAGCTATTACACATACAATTTTATTTTCCATAAGCTCCTCACGCAGCCTTAGCCAATTGTTGAGGGCAATGTAAAATACACACTATACTAGTGTACTTTTCTCCCCAACAATACAAATATATAGTATTATTTTTCATTTTTGCTGGTACTCCATATGCTTTTGAATTACCCTTATATCTTTTACTACAACGCTTCCAACTCCAAGCAAAACATTGCTTCCAATTGTAATACCTTGAATTATGGAACTACCAGTTCCAACATGAGTATTATCTCCAACTTTTACGCAGCCGCTTAAAGTACAACCAGATGCTATATGAAAATTTTTCTCAATCTTACAACCATGTTCCACAATAGAACCAAAATTTATAATTGTGTTCTCCCCTATTTGAGCTTCTGTATTTATCACTGCTTTTTGAAGAACTTGCACACCTTTAAAAATTCTTGCCCGTTTAGATATTTTTGCAGAATGATGTATTACAGTCTTAAAGGTATAACCTTTATTTTTAAAAGATGTATATATTTTTTCTCTTAAGGCAAGACTTCTTATTGAACCAATTCCATTAACAAGTTCTATTTCTTCTGGAGAATATTTTAAAACTTCATTATCATCGCCAATAACTGGAATCCCATAAATTATTGTTCCCTTTGGAACAGATTTATCTGCAAGACCGAGCACTTTTTCGCCTTGTTCCAATAGTATGTTCAGTAATACCTTTGCATGATCTCCAGCACCAATAATGATAAGAGGCTTATTCATTTATATCACCTCACGTAATATTTTTAATATCTTTAGAGATGCATTACCATTTCCCCAATAATCTGATTTTATTGATAAATTTCCAGATAATGCTATATCTATTGATTTTTTAATTTCTTTTTCAGAAGATTCACTTTGAATTATATTTTTACATCGATATCGACCTTTTTGTCTTTGTCCTATATTTACAGTTGGTACTCCTAAATAAGGAGTTTCAAGAATTCCACTACTTGAATTTCCTATAACAAAGGAGACCTGCTTCATAAAACTAAAATAACGTTTTTGACCTAAAGATGGAACAATAATAAACTGATTTAGATTATCTTTCACAGCTTGTTTCATATAATCATTTATTTCTTTTCCACCTAAGTCCACATTTGCTTTTGTAATTACAATCTGATAATCTGACAAAGACTCTTTCATTGCAACAAAAAGATTCTTTGCCATCTGTACGTTATATTCAGATGTTTGTTTTGTCTCCGAATGAAGTGTACATAAAGCCCATTTTTTATTTATATCGAGTCCTAGATTATTTGCAAGTTCTTCTCGTGTCATCATTTGAGTTCTATTAAAGAAATCCAATGAAGTGCTGCCAGTTACAAAAATGTTCTTATCTTGCCCCCTCATGCGGCGAATATTCTTTGCACAGTCTTCAGTAATTGGAAAATGATATGTAGCAAGCATTGTAACGGCGTTTCGTACACCGTCATCAAGAGCTCCTTCCGTAACATCGCCACCAGAAAGATGAGCAATTGGAATTTGCATCATAAATGCTGTTGAACAAATTGGAAGAAGTTCATAGCGATCTCCTAAAACTACCATCACATCTGGATCTAACTCTGAAAGAACATTAGAAAATTTTGAACCATATCTTGCCATTGTCTGACAAATAGATTTAGAACTTGAATTATCAAGATTTACATCTATTTTTGAAGTGATAGGAATACCATCTGCTTTTATCTGCTCTATAGTATGCCCCTGAGTTTTATCAAGATGCGCACCAGTTACAATTACCTGCAATTCTAAAGAGGAATCAGATTGAATATCTTTCATAAGCCACTTTAGATAACCATATTCGGCACGAGTAGCTGTTACAACACAAATCTTCTTCATACTATCTTTTCTGGGCATATCCACTAGGAATATTAACAACTCTATCTGCAAACATTTCTGCTATAGATAAGTCACCACATTGACAATTCTTGAACATAGGAAGTCTGTTCATCAACTCCCAGATTGGACGAGTTTGAACTCCAGTTTCATTTGATTCTTCAAGAAATTTTATCTGTGCTTCTTTATTAGGAAGCAAAATTGCATTTAACCAAAAATTGGATTTACAATCCTTTGGTTCATCAAAGAATTTAATTTCACTTCCAGCAAAGAAATCTTTATAAGCCATAGCGGTCTTTCGTTTATTCTTAAGAACTTTTTCGATATTTTCCATCTGTGCACAACCAAGAGCTGCGTTGATATTTGGCATACGGTAGTTATACCCAATTGCATCATGTTTAAATTCCCAGCGATGAGGAATTTTTGCCTGCGTGGTAAGGTGCTTTGCCTTTTCTCCAAGTTCCTTGTCTGTAAAAAGGAGCATACCACCACCGCCAGTTGTAATAGTTTTGTTACCATTAAAACTGAGGGCAGCAACTTTACCAAACAAGCCTGTATGCTTACCTTTGTAAAAACTACCAATACTTTCTGCAGCATCTTCTACAAGTACAAGTTTCCATTCTTCGCAGAGTTTTACAAAGTCATCAAGATGAACGGGGTGTCCAAATGTATGCATTGGGACGACTGCAGAAATTTTTCTTCCAGTATTTTTGTTATAGTATCCGTCAGCTTTTATTTCTGCATTATCTTCAAGCCATTTTCGAACAGCCGCAGGAGAAAGCCCCATTGTATCTTCGTCAACATCACAAAAGACAGGAACAGCATTTAAATAGCTGATTGCATTTGCAGTTGCAATAAATGTAAGTGGCTGAGTAATAACCTCTTCGCCTTGTTTTACTCCGCTGAGTAAAAGACTCATATAAAGAGCATTTGTTCCATTTACACAAACAACTGCACGAGCAGCGCCTGTATAATCTGCAACCATCTGTTCCATGCGGTCTACATATTGTCCAACACTTGAAACAAAGGTTGTATCAATACAATCGTTCAAATATTTTTTTTCGTTTCCTAAGAATACAGGAGCGTGTAATGGAATATGGTCGCCATATTCTGGATAAAGTGATTTTATAAAGTGAACAGCATCTGTATTTTTCATTTTTCAACCTTACATCTTACTATCTAGACTCTTACCCTTTTCTTCATGTTCAAAGTTAGGTAAGAAATCCTGCAAAATCTTAACAACTTCTGCTTTTGTTGTCTCAGATTTTGCAAAAGCAGATTCTAATTTATTAAACAAATCGATAATCTCGTTGAATGGACGGGCTGTTCTATTGGTAACAACTCCAAGAGATTCGAACTGATTCATATCAGTCTGTTCTTCTTCAGTATAAAACTCTTCATAAGCTTTTTCGCCAGTTGTATCAGAACCGGAATAATGAACAGGATATTTCTTAGAACCATTCTTCAAATCTTCTGCTTTTTCAATTGCTTCTTCATCAGAATTGCATTCAAGAACTTCATATCCATTTTCATGAAGGAAGTCTGTGGCTATTGAAGAGAATGTTTTCATCTTCTTTTCTTCGAGCTTAGGAAAGTAAATCTCGCGATTCTTTCCAAGCATGCATGCAAGCATACAAATTTGTCCACTTTCCTGCGGACTTACAAAATAGCGTCGAACATCACTTGGAGCTGAAATAGGCTGTAACTTCGAAATGCGGTCAATAAAGCCAGCAGGTAATGAACCATTTGAAAAAGCAACATTTGCAAAGCGAGCCGTTTTTACAGGAAACTTATCTGAATAGGAGAAAATTACATCTTCCATAATTCTCTTGCTTGCACCCATTATATTTACAGGATTAGCGGCCTTATCTGTTGAAACACAGAAGTATTCTTCCGGGGGAAATTCTGTAAGTAAATCAAGCAATTTTTTTGCATTTAAAACATTGTTCTGCAAAAGTGCTTCAACTGAATAAATATCTTTCTCACTGCGCACATGTTTATGTGCTGAAAAATTTGCAACAATATCAAAACCACCACGAGCACGGAACATTTTTTCAAATACTGTAGAAGCATAATTAATTGGATACGGAACATAATCTTCTGGAACATACATTCCTTTTGTACTGCGAAGGTCACGAGTAAGTTCTGCAAGTCCGTTTTCATTTACATCAACTACTACAAGAGTTTTTGGCTTAAACTGCAAGCAAACTTTTATAAAAGAACTACCGATACTGCCGGCTCCACCTATTACAAGCATTGTCTTATTCTCAATTGCTTTAGTAAGAGCAGCTGAATTATTCTGAATGTCTTTTGAAAAAAGACTTGAGTCTCGCTCTGTTACATACTTTGATATAAATTGCTCTAAGTTTAACATTGTTCATCGTCACCAATAAATATTTACTTTTATTCTAACACAATAATTTCATGATTAAAATCAAAAAAATCAATTTCTTTACAAAAATCACTGTATTTTGGATATTTGCTTATGATATTTTTTTCTTTTTTGCTTATTTTATACAAACTTTTGAAATATAAAAAAAATGCATGATAGCAAAATTGTTTCATATACAAATTTATTGATGAATGACTCATAAATACAATTTTTGAGCCACTCAAATATGGTAATAAAATTTCTGCCGGTATATTTTGCGGGATTTCTGAAACAGAAACACTTGACAAAAATGAATAATTTGTCTTATCTCTAGGATGTCTTTTTAATAATAAATTTTTACAATTGCTATTAATATATTTTTCTAATTGATGTATGTAATAGTCGTTATCTGATGAAAAATCATTCAATGGAGTTGTAAATAAAATACTTATATCTTTGGTCATAAAATAATTTGAAATATTAGGATAAATTTTAGAAACCAAAGAATTAAAAAGTGGTATTTCCGTTAATCTCATATCAAACAAGGTTCTAATTTCTTTATATCGTGTATATTGCATTTTATCAGGAAGACTACTATATTTGATACATTTTTTTGTACTACAAAGCGGGAAATAATGTCCTGTATTTGAATATCCTAATAGTGAAAGAAAAAAACCTTGGACATCATAGAAATTTGTTATATGTTTAAAAATATTCGAATATTTTCGCACCACATAATCAGTCTGCCCATCTTCTAAAATTGATATTTCTTTTTCATCTCCCAATAAACAAAACATTCCTGAAATAAAACCTACATCAGTAAGTATGACAGCTGTATCAAAATCAAGTCCGTTGATGTATGATGCTATCATTTTTTTTGCAAAAGCTTTTTGTCTTCCAAAGACTGCATAACAGAACATTTTCAAGAATAGACCAATTTTCTTCTTTAATGAAAGTGAATCGAAAGGAATTGAATCTGAATATATCTCTTTAAAAATATTCAGTTTTTTACATTCTTTACTTAAATATTCTCCTTTATAAGAATTCGGTAAACATAATGCGTACCAGTCAATTTTTTTTCCATAAGTGCAATAATACCAGAGAAACTGATAAACATTATGAGGATCATATATAACAGCTAATCCTTTTTTACTCATAACAAACCTTCGTTAAATAATTAATCATTATAATTATCAGAAAAATATTTTCTAAAGCTATATGGATTTTCGTCATTATCCTTACGCAAAGAATCAGCGCACTTACATAATAACTCATAATCCATTGAAAGCCTATTCTTCTCACAGTAAGCAATTATTAGTCTCATTGGGTCAACATGCTTTTCATTGCAGCATTTATAAATATCTTTTAAGAAACTAGAGTGGAATCCTGTATAACCACAAATTAAATCCAAAGGATGATAAATGCATTTTTCAGGAATTACATTTCGAATTGAATCATACCCCCACTCTAAAAGACAAGGAATATCAACATCTTTACAAAAATCATATTTTTTTAAAGACATAATTAACTGTTCAGATGAAGCATTCCCAATACTTCTTCCTAAGCCCTGAAATGTGCAGTCTATAAAGTCAAATCCCAGCTGAGCGCATAAAAGACTGTTAGAAACTGCAAGACCAATATTATTATGTCCATGAAAACCTAGTTTTATATCAGAAGTATTTTTTACCGCATCATAAATTCTTTTTATATCATCAGCAACCATACAGCCTGCGCTATCAACGATATATACTGCGTCGGCTCCATTATCAGAAGCTATAAAAGCAGCTTTTACAAAATCATTACACGAAACAGCATAAGATTTCATATAATTTGTCATTACTTCTAAACCTTGCTTTTTAGCTTCCCTTATATATGGAACAGCAAGGTCTGGAGTATCTGCATTTATTCCAACACGGAGAAAAGAAACTCCATTATCCTTTGCTTTTTTTATATCATCAAGATTTGCTATATTTGGGATACAGAAAAATCCATACTTTGATTTTTTTAAATTAGCCCTGGCTATATTCATATATTCCAAATCAGACAACAAAGAAAAGCCATATTTTGAAGAACTTGCATTAAGGCCAAGCCCATGTCCAATCTCTATATATTCAAAACGTAGTCTTTCCAGTCGTGTTATTATTTTTGCGACATCTTCTTGTGTCCATTTAAAGTCAACGGCATAACTACCGTCTCTTATTGTACAATCTAATAAGCGCATATTATCTTTTAATTAACTCCCTCAATTTTTCTTTGTTCATAAGAATTAAAATTCCTAAGATTAAAATAATTGATGAATAAACAGCATATCGTATTAAAACATTATTATAAGTAAAACTGAAAACTAAACATAAAATCATTATAAACAAAATATACAACAATGAATACAAATCTGAAAAAATATTTGCACAAATCTTTTTTAATACAATTCTTAATAATATAGTTTGTAACAAGGTACAAATTAAAGATGTATAAGCTGCTGCAACAGAACCAAATTTTTTTATAAAAATATAATTTAATAAAACATTTAAAATTGCAGAAACTAATACGCAGAAAGACACCTGTCCTGTTTTCTTATTAAAATTGATTATATTACAATGTAATGTATTTACAACGCTTAATGAGCAGGAAAATACAAAAGGACTTATGTATCTGAAATCCCAATATTCACTAGGTGTAAAAAATTTAATAAACTCAGGAAAAATCATTAATAATAAACTTATTATTAAAATAAAGAAAGCAAAGTACCATTTTTGTCCGCTCTTTGCAGCTGAAGTTCTATTTGTATCAAGAGCATTATAAATCCAGGCTGAAACAGAAGCTTCTACTGCAGATAACAGTACAACCAGAACATTTCCAATATTATACATAAAACCGTAAACAGCAGTCGCTTCTGCATTAACCATAGAGGTTATCATAATATTATCAGCATTACTCATTATAAGTGAAGAAATACTTCCTAAAACAGAAGGAATGGAAATTTTTAAAGCATATGAAAAATAATTTTTATTAATTAACTTGTTTCTGCCTTTGAGAATAAATAAAATTAAAAATATTGAAATTATAAATAATGGAGTTATACTACCAATAATTCTTTCAAAATATCCATTTTTGCCTATCAAAAGAATTAATAAAATAGATAAAAAAACCGGTAAAACATTTTGTAAAAATATAAGTAAGCTTCTTGTTTTAAATTTTCCTTCCAGATTTTCGTATGTATTATAATAGTTTATTATAAAAAATAAATATGAATGTAATAAAGCTATAAATAGAAATATAAGTGATTTATTAAAAGAAAAGAGTTTGTTTAATGAAAAACAAATAAAAACAGACAATAAAGAAGTAATACAAAAAATAATAAATGATAGAAAAAATACAGAAGCTCTATAATTTTTTCTGTTTTCCTTAAAATCAAAATACCCGTTTTGAAGACCAACAAATAAATTACCACAGATAAAAGGACCTGCAAGAGAGACAATAGAATAATAGGTAGTATACATTCCATATTCATTTGTAGTCATGATATGGGTAAATATAATATTACCTATAAAAGCAATTGAGTAGCCGCCTACGATTGCAAATAAATACCAGATTGAAGAAATTAGAAATTTATTTATCTTTAATTCTTTCATTTTTTTAAACTCAATAATTCTATAACAACCGAGATAATATAAAGAATATCCTGTTTAGAATATCTTTGATCCAATGGTAAAAAAATTGTATTATCCCTTAAAAAAGATTCATATTTAATAAAATTTTGTTCTGCATTCATATTCCATAAGGTTGAAACATAAATTTTTTGCAGAACTAATTCATTCTTTATATTTTTTCCTACATTTAAAGGATAAACATAAGGGATACTTTTTTTTTCGCATTTTATATTATTTTCTTAAATGCTTTCTGATAAATTTTAAAATTTCTATGACGAATTCTTTTTATCTTTTTATAATCAATCATTTCCAGTATTTTTTTTGAAAAAACAGATAGACCTGTATAATTGCTGTTCAAAAATTTATCAACTTCTTTTTTTTCGTTATAACAGCTATTAGTTCCTTCTTCTAACGATTTTATAAGATAGTTAGAAATTGGACTTGAAAAAGATGTTTTATATGGTGAATTATTTATTTTAGACGAAATTAAATATCCTCCATCCGGAACACCAAAAAACTTTTTGCATGAATAAAGATTATAAACATTACTTCTAATTATTGGTTTGCAATAAAAAGAATGAGCATTATCAATAATGAAAGTTATTTTTTTATTGGTATATACATACCTCTTTATTTTTTTGTCCATTATTCCAAAATAATTAACAATGTATATATTTTTTCCTTCAAGGTTATCTAAAACAGGTAACAAATCATTATTGATATTATAAAAATGGACTTTGCTAAAGTTTTTCTTTAATTCTGAAATAACATTTGGACATAAATAATAAGGAACATAAATAATTTCTGATTTTATATCATCTTTTATTAAAGGAATAGCAGCTTTTACAGTATTAAAAGCAAGAAGATTGTATTTATCATAATAACCTTTAGGATTCCGGCTTGAGAGATTTAATTCCAAAGGTAAAAATCCGCCATATTCTTTTTCATTTTGATTCATAATGCTATTCACTATCTACGTTGATTTTCTCTTTAATTATAAATTGAGGTTGTCTGTTTAAACTTATATATATTCTACCGACATATTCGCCAATCAGTCCTAAAAACAAAAACGAGAAGCCAAATAAAAATACCATAATAGCCAAGGTAGAAGCATAGCCTGCTGGAACTTTTGGATGCAATAACTTATTGATTATTGTCCAGATTCCATAACAAAATCCTAAAAATGCTATTATAGCGCCAGATATAGTTGCAAATCGTAATGGCTTAATTGAAAAATTTGTAAAACCATTAAGCCATAGATTTATCATTTTTGAAAGTGAATATCCAGATTTTCCTGATAACCTTTGTCGATGTGATACAGAAACATTACATGCATTTCTAGAAACTCTAAGCATTAAACCACCTAAATATGGATATGGATTTTCGTATTTTAACATATCATCAGCAACAAAACGTCTTATACACCAGAATGAGGTAAGTTCAAGTCCTTTAGGTTTACTGATAAGACTAGTAGCCATTGTTTCGTTTGCAAAAGTACCTAGCTTTCTAAAAAGAGAACGTTTTTCTCTCACAGCATATTTAGCTTCGACAATATCATAGCCTTCTCTTATTTTTTCAAATAATTTAGGAAATTCATTAAATGGAGTTTGCCCGTCATCATCTCCGCATACAATATAATTACCTTTTGCATAATGAAGTCCAGCCATTACAGCAGATGGCTGCCCGAAATTTCTTGCAAGATTAAGACCTTTTATATGTTTATCTTTTTCAGCAAGTTCTGTTATTTTATTATATGTAGTTCCATCCGGAGAGCAGTCATTTACTAAAATTATTTCATAACCATAATCTCCAAGAGAAGAAACCATCATGTCTTTTATTTCGTCTACCACAGCAGAAATAGTATTTGTTGAATTATAACATGGTATTACAAAACTAATAATTTCTTTATTCATCAAAAACAACCTTTACATTATTTAAAATATAATTCATCTGTTTTTTTAGCAATTCAAAATCTGTTCCACCGATTATAAAATGACCGGGGCGCATTCTTCCGTATTTTAAATCTTCCAAGATTTGCCCAGGCTTTACTTCCAGTTGAAAATCTATCATATTTGGATTTGTTTCCAGAATATCTCTACCAACGACACTTTTAATTTTTCCTTTGCCAAAATCAAAAAAGCGCATTATGGAAAAATGATTTTCAAGATATTCTTTATTAAACTTTGGAAGTTCAACTTTTTCTCCCAGAGCTTGACGTATTAAATATTCGTAGTTGTCAACACCAGACATAAACGGAACAATTTTCCCGGAAAGATTACTTCCACCACCTCTCGCACCAGACTCAATTAAATAAAACTTTCCATTTTCGCATTTATATTCAGAATGAGTAAGTCCAAAAGGTATTCCAGCTGTTTCTATAAGTTTTCTATTTTCTTCCCGCATTTTATCATAATCATATTCAGAATTAAACCATGAATATGTCTGCATTTTTGAAACATTTGGATTTGATTTATACATTTCTTTTATAGAAATTGTCATTGGATGATATTTTCCATTTACAACAAGACCATCAATTGTAAACTCATCGCCACCTACATACTGCTCAATTAAAAATTCTTTGCGAACATTTGACCACGAAAGAGTTTCTTCATAATGAGCTTTTATATCATCTTCTGAACTAACTGTAAAAACACCGCGGCTAGACTGGCTGTCTATAGGTTTTATTATTGCCTTTTTATACTGCTTAAGAAAATCTGCAGCTTCTTCCCATGATTTACACAACTTAAAATCAGGAACAGAAATACCATGTTCCTTACAAAAAACTCGCTGTTTTGATTTATCTGAAAATAAACTTGCAAGATCAGTTCCTATACCTTTTAATCCAAGTTTTTCGTTTAAATACGCTACAGTAGGAACAGCAATATCACTTTGATCTGAAATTACTGCATCTGGCATATATTTTTTTGCAATTTCAAGATTTTTTTCCTTATCTAAAACATTTGCAACTTCACAATAATCTGCATAAGGAAAAGCCGGAGAATTTTCATAAAGATTGGAACAAATAACTGTATGCCCCATTTTTTTAGCTTTTTTTATAAGTTCAATCTGCCAGTCTCCACCGGCAATTACCATTATTTTTGCCATAATTTATTATCTTCCTGAAAAGAAGTTATAAATATTCTCTATAAAAATAAAGTTGTTCTTCTGTCATTTCAAACCACAATGACAACCTTACAAAAAGCATATTACTACATTATTTTCCAGCCGACAATACCTTTACCTTCGCTGGAAAAAACAACACCAATCTTGTGCATTACTTTTCCACTCACAGAAAAGCGGGATGAATAGCCATTGGCATCAATCTGAGTAAGAGCCTCTTCGACAACATCTTCAAACTTTCGCCCTTTGTCCATTTTAAGCTCAAAAATGAATACTGAGTCTTTTGTCGTAAGAATAACATCACTGCGTCCTGCTACAGATTGAAGCTCAGAAATTACGTTATAACCTGTAAGACGGAAGATAAGATGCGTTACAGATTCATAGTAGTTCTCGCACATATCTTTTTTTACAACTGTCGGCAGGTCTGCTATAGCTGCTTTTATTATTGAAAGAATTCTATCTATTTCATTTGCATCTATTGCGTCACAGATATTATCAATTGCCAGGCCCATATCATCATCTGGAACTTTCACAAACTTTTTTAGCAGAATATTTAAAAAGCCTTCTTCAATTTCACGGTTTGGAAAATCAAGAGTATAAAGTCTTCTGCTTTTATCAAATTCCTTAATTGTAAGATAGCCGCTCTGGTAAATTACCGGCAGCATGTTTTTTGATTCAGGATCGTAATTCTTAAAATTATCTTCTTTTGCTTTACGTCCATTAATCAGATTTACAAGAAAAAGCGGTTGATTCTGCAAGGTTTTTACAAGGAAAGAAGGTGTCCCGCTTTCAAACCAGTAGGAACCAAAATCTTTTTCCATAAAACACTTTAGAATACAGAACGGATTATAAACACCTTCTACATCGTGACTAAAGTGATAACCGTCATACATTTCAGCAAGCTTTATTTTTGCTTCAGAAACTGTTATTTCCTGCCCTTTTGCAAGACTTTCTATTTCTGGAGTGAAGTATTCTTCAAGTTCACTTTCTGTAATTCCACATAAGCTACTATAATCTCTATTTAGGCTTATATCGTTAAGCTGGTTAAGTCCAGAAAATATATTTACATGGCTTACCTTTGTAATTCCTGTTATAAATAAAAAGCGGATATATTGATCACAATCCTTGAGAGGACTGTAAAAACTGCGTAGTTCTTGCCGGTTCTGTTCTTCATATTCTGTGTAAAGGGCATCAAGAATCGGCTTGTCATATTCATCTATTAAGATCACAACCTGACTACCGGTCTGGTTAAAAGCTGATATAATTATATTATTCAGACGTGGTGCCGAGCGCTTGTCATCAACGATTATGTTATATTTTTTCTCATATTTTGAAAGTTGAAAGTTTAAGGCAGATTTTAGACTTTCTAAATCTGCATAACTGTCTGCTCCAAAGCTGATTTTAATTACAGGATATTCAGTCCAGTCTTTTTCGAGTTTTTCAATTGCAAGGCCTTTGAACAGGTCTTTTTTACCAGAAAAATAATATTCAAAAGTTGAAAGCAAAAGACTTTTTCCGAATCTGCGAGGACGGCTTAAAAAATATGGAGTGCTTGTTCGTGTAAGCTGGTATACCAAAGATGTTTTATCAACATAAACGTAATTTCCTGTTCGGAGTTTTTTAAAATCCTGAATACCTATTGGTAAAAATCTTTTGTTCATAAATTCATTATAACATAGAAAGGACTTTTTTCATATATATAATTAATTTAATTAAAAAACTGTTTAACAGTTGAAATAACAGACTCTACATCACTCTCTGTCATTCCATACCATAAAGGCAAACGAACAAGTCTGTCGCTTTCCTTCGTAGTAAACTTATCTTCTCCATCAAAACGTCCGAATTTAATTCCCGCTGGAGCTGTATGAAGAGGAATGTAATGGAATACACAGCCGATTCCCTGCTCTTTCATAAAACTGATAAACTTTGTGCGTTCTTCTAAATCTTTACATTTTATATAGAACATATGGGCGTTGTGTATACTATCTTTTGGAATTACAGGCAGTTCGATTTTTCCAGAATCAGAGAGTAACTTGAATGCCTCGTAATAACGGTTCCAAACGGAAAGCCGGGCATCGTTTATTTTATCAGCCACTTCAAGCTGTGCCCAAAGGTATGCGGCATTCAACTCACTTGGCAAATAGCTAGAACCATAATCTACCCAGGTATATTTATCAATCTGACCACGCCAGAATTTTGAGCGATTAGTACCTTTTTCACGAATAATCTCTGCTCTTTCTATATCTTCAGTATTTGTGTTGATAACGATTGCGCCGCCCTCGCCCATACTGTAATTCTTTGTCTCATGGAATGAATAGCAGCCATAATCACCAATAGTTCCCAAAGCTTTACCCTTATAAGTTGACATAACAGCCTGCGCAGCATCTTCAACTACCTTAAGATTATGACGATGTGCAACATCCATAATCGTGTCCATTTCACAAGCAACGCCAGCATAATGAACGACACATATAACTTTTGTCTTTGGAGTAATTGCCTTTTCAATCAGTTTTTCATCTATATTCATTGTATCTGGTCTAATATCTACAAATACAATTTTTGCGCCTAATTGAACAAAAGCATCTGCTGTTGAACAAAATGTATAACTTGGCATGATTACTTCATCTCCAGGTTTTACATCGCAGAGAAGCGCTGCCATTTCAAGCGCAGTTGTTCCGCTTGTTGTAAGGAGAACTTTTTTTGCGTTGAATCTTTTTTCAAACCATTCATTACATTTTTTTGTAAATTCTCCATCACCGCATATTTTGTGAGTATTTATAGCCTGAGAAATATATTTTTCTTCTGTACCTACATAAGGGGGAATGTTAAATGAAATCATAAAATCTTTCCTTTCGAAAAACTTATATTGCAGAATTGAATCGAAAACTCATTTCTTTTAATTTGCTTTTTGTTCATTATATACATTTTTTTTATTTTGTAAAATTCAGAATTTCACATTTGTATATATTTCTGTATCAATATTTTATTATCACCCCATCCCATACTCCCCGCTCAAATACATTTTTCTGAGGTTCTCGTCTTTTCTAACTCCCTTAATATCCGACAGCCTGTACATTTTTGCAGAGCGTTCACTGTTATTATTATCTGTAAGCCAGATCTGATCCCTGCGTAAAATCTTGTTGTCAATAAAATCTAGGCTGTGGGTTGTTGTAATAAGCTGAGCCTTTCTTAAATTCTGAATTGTAAATAAATTAAACAGGTAATGAATGGTTGCTGGATGCAAAAAACTTTCAATTTCATCGCAAATTAAAATACGGTCATCAACAATTATATTAATTACAGGACCAAGCATTTGCACTAATTTTTTTACACCGTCTGATTCTTCTTCAATACTTACTTCAAAATTTTCATATATAAGTTTTATTACCGGAACCTTTTTTTTATTTGCCCGCAGGACTTTTTTATATGCTTCAGGAAGTGAAGCAGGAATCTCATATTCAGGAATGGGCATCATGTCTACCCTTGCAAAAATATCTTTTACAGGAATTCCATTTTCATTCAGAGTTTCAATTACTAAATCTTTTACAACTTTATTTTTCTCAATTCCT
>JAQXNX010000012.1 GCA_029098225.1 Spirochaetales bacterium
TTCTGCACTTCAATATCATTTTCGTTCTTATATCCACTGCAATTATAAAACACATTATGGGTTTTGTCATCATAAGGAATCTTATCTGTTTCAATAAATCTTGAACTCTTAGTATAACGCGGAAGCCCTGCTCCAAAAGGATCATCTTTGCAGATAAAGATAATATATGTTTCTTTTAAATTCTTAAACTTAGTACGTCGTTTTGTTGTAGAAACATCTAATGAAGACTGATAATATCTTGAACGTAGAATTATGTCATCATAGTTTCCTGTCTGCATTTCTATGTCGTAAATTTTTTTACTGTCTTTTACAACAACATCAAGGCGCACACCTCGCGTATCATAGAAATTTTCAACAGGAGATTCTGTCTGTAAATATTCAATTTTTTCTATCTGAATATCCAGTAGAACTTCAAGAATCTCTTTACAGAGCTCTGCATTTTGCATTACCTTGCAGAAAATAAAATTATCTGCAATCGTCAATTCTTCCCAAGGTTTAGAAAATTGTCCCATAAGGCCTCCTGAAAAATGATTAAGATCAGGTCTATGAGGGACAACTTATTATTCATCCAAAAAAGAGTTTTTACCCCTCATACATCCTGAAGTAATATTTCACGGAGTTTTTTTAAGTAAAACTCCTGAAGCGGGATAAAAATATTATTCAGTATAATTTATTTTTAACTCGCATCATATATACTGCGCGAGTTTGCAATTTTTACACAATTTTTGCTAAAAAAAAGTGAAATTTCACAATTTTTCTCGTTTTTTATTCACTTATTTGGAGAAAAAAAGGTTATACTAGAAGAATGAGTTATTTAGACAACAATAGCCTTTCTTTGCGCAAAGTGCATCTTGGCAAATGTCCTTGTGCGTTAGATTTGGGAGACGGTAGTGAACGAGGCTTGTATGTGAATCAGGATTATATTCTGCGAAAACTGCAAAAGGTTCACCGCGGAATTAGTCTTATGTATACTTATTATCCTGATGATAAGGAATGGCCTACTCGTGCCTGTTTTATCGAATCTTCTAAAATTGTAAAAGGGGTTTGGGATTCTCCATACGAAAATTATTTTCCTTATAGGGGAGGCAGAGAAGGCTTGCGCGAGGACGAGCCTTTTTGCTTTATGAAGGAAATTCGGAAGCACGGAATGGATGTTGTACTTTCTTTAACAATTGATCCGGCTTTAAAAGAAAATGATATAATTTTAATTGCGAGGGATTTGCGTCCATATGGGCGTGTTTTTCTTAGAGTGAATCACGAATGTACAGGTAACTGGTTTTGTTATAATAAAAGGGCAACTTATCAGCAGCTTGCAGATTTTTTTGTTATGGTTTGCAAGGTTATGCATGAGTATGCCCCAAATGTAAAAGTCATTTTGTGTGCCGGAATGTATGAAAAAGAAACCGGCAAACTCGAAATGGAAGACATTTTTCTTGAAGCTCATAAAGCTTGTGATATCTGGTCGGCAGATCACTATATTTCTTTACACTGGGGTTGGCCTGTGGATATTGCTGCAAAAGAAACAGAAAACTATGCCTGCTATAATGTTGATGAAGTATATGAGCAGGCAAAACAAACTTTACACCGGTTAAGAAAAATTACCGGTCAGGATAAGCCGTTTTTTCTTTCTGAGATGAATGGTGATGGTGATGTTACAGGCGCTTTTGAACAGGCTAATATGATGAATCATTTTATGAATTGCCTGGAAAAAGATAAGGAAAAATGGTTAAGCGCTTTTACACTTTATCAGTTTAGAGATGATGGTAGACTTGGACTTGAAATAACAGATCCGAATAATTGTGAAGTTGGAATTGAACAGCCGATTCTCTCTGTTTATAAAAAGCAGCTTCATAAAAAATTTTTCACTCAGAAAATAACAGAGCTTTCTGAGCCTTCAGATAAAATTAAGTTCCCGGTAAAGCTTCGATGGAGTAATTCAGAGGATGCCGAAGGAATTGAAGTTGATTTATATTTAAAAAAAATCCCCTGCTATGCAGAATTATATTTTGAAGATGAACTTGTTCCATTAAATCTTATGATTGAATTTGACGGCTTCTGGTTTTATAAAGCTCCTGGAGTTAAATTTGTAGATTTAATGAGCAGAATTTATGAAAAGCCTTTCAAAATAAAAAAAGGTCAGGCAAAAAAATTACGATTATTTGCTCCGCCACAAGACGGATTAAATTATCCTGAAGAAAAAAAATCGCCGTTTTCCAAAGAAATAGATTCTATAGAAAACGGCGAATGGATGTTTAATAGTTATGTAACTATTCCAGCCTTGCCCAAAATTCGAATTGAATATGAGCCGGTTGAATTAGTTAAGCACTATTCTAAATGACCATACATAAAGTACCAGTAGCCATATGGGCTGTGCCATGTGCCTTTTAAATTTGTTTTCTGGAGCCAGAAATCGTTATAATAAGCAACTGGTGCCATAGCTGCATCGTTCAAAAGAACCTGTTCTGCCTCGTGCAGATAGTTGTAGTGTTCTTCTACATCTGTAGCCATTCTGGCAAGGTCAACATACTTATCAAATTCTTTAGAAGAATATTTTCCGTCGTTGTTTCCGTTGCCAGTTTCCAAAAGGTTTATCATGTTAGAAGGATCATCCCAGTCATAAACCCATCCGTTACGTGCAACATCAAAGTTTCCGGAACGACGGTCTGCTGTTACAGTCTTCCATTCCTGAATATTTACATTCATTGTAAGACCAAGCTCAGCCCATGCTGCCTGAAGATATTCTGCTACAGCTTTGTGGTAACCAGAGTCATTTGTAAGATATTCAAATGTTGGGAAGCCTTTTCCGTCAGCGTAACCAGCTTCTGCAAGAAGCTTCTTTGCTTTTGCAAGGTCTTCAGCATAGTTGCTTGTATTAAAATGGTCACCATATTTTTCTTTTGTAACCTGTTCAAATGAAGAGCCTGCTTTGGCATCAGAAACTCCAGGTCCTACAAAGTTCTTTGCAGGAGAGTAAGTTCCCTGCATGATTGTTGAAGCTACGTGTCCACGATCAATTGCAAGAGAAAGTGCTTCGCGAACTTTTGGATTATCAAATGGAGCTTTTTGTGTATTGAATGTTACATAGTATGTTCCCATAATTGGTTCAAGATAGAATTCTCCTTTGCCAAGTAAAGAAGGAATTTCTTCTGTAGGAACATCTTTAATCATTTGAATTTCGTTCTGATTATATGCGTTATAAGCTGTATTTGCATCTTCAATCAGGTGCCATACGATAGTATCGAACGTAATATTTTTAGCATCCCAGTAGTTTGGATTCTTTGTAAATACAATCTGTGAACCATCTGTAAATTCTGTCATGTAGTATGGACCACATGTTACATATGTTGCAGGATTTACTGTCCATCCGTCACCGTTAGCTTCGATTGTTTTTTTCTGTACTGGAACTAAAACTGCAAAGGCTGCAATTTTGTCAAAGTAAATACATGGATTAACAAGGTGAACTACAAATGTATTTGCATCTGGAGCTTCTACACCAAGTTTATCAAGGTCGCCTTCTGAAGCTTCTTCAAAACCTACAACAAGGTTTAAAAGATCATAACCGTATGGAGCAGCTGTTTCCGGATCAGCTACACGTTTCCAGGCGTATACAAAGTCTTCTGCTGTAAGTGCTGAACCGTCAGACCATTTAAGATTTGGACGAAGATGGAATGTCCATGTGAGTCCGTCTTCTGACTGTTCCCATTTCTCTGCAAGTCCGGCAACAATATTGTTGTCACGGTCAAACTTTAAGAGACCTTCAAATGCATGAATAATCATGTTTGCACCGTCTACTGCAGAGTTTAATGCAGGGTCAATTGTTTCAGGGGAAGGTCCAACCTGAACATGTAATACAGAGCCAGTTGAAGCTGCTGTGGATGATTTCTTTTCTCCACAGGCAACCAAAAGCCCAGCCAAAGCAATCATAGAAACTAACAAAGTAAGTTTCTTCATTAAAACACCTCCTGGTAAGTAATCAGCTTACCTAATTAATTTTATCTAAATTATGGCAGGCAGCATAGTGCCCGGAACTGATTTCCTTGAATTCAGGATTTTCCTGTGCACAATGTTCATCTGCATAAGGACAACGCGTTCTGAAAGGACAGCCGCTCGGCGGATTTAATGGAGAAGGAACATCTCCTTCAAGAATAATTCGTTTGTTTGTACGAGCTGTTTTTGGATCTGCAATAGGAACTGCAGAAATAAGAGAACGTGTATAAGGATGTGCTGAATGGAAAATCAGTTCATCGGCATCGGCCATTTCTACCATGTGTCCTAGATACATTACACCAATCCTGCTGGAAATATGATTTACAACCGAAAGATCGTGCGCAATAAACAAATAAGTGAGTCCCATCTGTTTTTGCAAATCTTCGAACATATTTACAACCTGTGCCTGAATGGAAACATCGAGCGCAGAAACCGGTTCATCGCAAACAATGAATTGAGGATTAACTGCAAGTGCACGTGCAATTCCAATTCGCTGTCGCTGACCGCCGGAAAATTCGTGCGGATAACGGTTTGCATGTTCTGAGTTTAAGCCGACTGTATCTAATAACGAAAGTATTTTTTCGCGGCGTTCTTTTTTGTCTGAATAAAGCTTATGAATATCCAGAGCTTCACCAATAATGTCTCCTACAGTCATTCGCGGATCAAGAGAAGCATATGGATCCTGGAATACAATCTGCATTTTTCGGCGGAATGGATGCATATCAACTTTTTTTCCGGTTTCGCTGTCAAAAATAACTTCACCATCGTAAATGATTTTTCCTGCTGTTGGTTCTGTAAGGCGCAGAATGGAACGTCCGGTTGTAGTTTTTCCACAGCCAGATTCTCCAACTAAACCAAAGGTTTCTCCTTTTTTAATAAAGAAAGTTACATCATCAACTGCTTTTACATAACGTCCGCCGCCAGCAGGAAAATATTGTTTTAAGTGTTCAATTTCAAGGAGATTATTTTCTTTTAATTTTTCGTTCATTTTTTTCCTCCCTGCGCATTTTCTACCTTGCCATCTGCTGTAACAATTACTTCTGCACTTCCCAGCTTCTGAGCCTTTTGTTCAAGCCAGCAGCGTCCATAATGAACATTTTCTCCTACTGCAGCACCTCCAAGGCTTTCGTATTCATTACGAACAGGAGGCTGTTCAAGACAGATTTTCATACAGTTTGAACAGCGGGGTGCAAAACAACAGCCGTCAGGTCGGTTTAATAAGTCTACAGGCTGTCCTTCAATTGGTACCAGCCGTGAATAATCTTTTTCATGAAATTTTGGAATAGAGCGGAGAAGACCGCGTGTGTATTCATGCTGCGGATTATAGAAAATATCATCGGTTGTTCCGTACTCAATAATTTCTCCTGCATACATTACTGCAATATGATCACACATACTTGCTACAACACCAAGGTCATGGGTAATCATAATAATTCCCATTCCAAGCTTTCTTTTTAGCTCCTGCATAAGTTCAAGAATCTGAGCCTGAATAGTAACATCCAGAGCTGTTGTCGGTTCATCGGCTATTAAAAGCTTTGGCTCGCAGGCAAGTGCAATTGCAATCATTACACGTTGTCTCATACCACCCGAAAGCTCATGTGGATATTGTTTAAGACGCTTATCTGGTTCATTTATTCCAACAAGAGTTAAAAGTTCACGTGCACGTTCATGAACTTCTTTTCCTTTTTTATCTGTATGAAGCTTAATGGCTTCTTCAATTTGATTTCCTATAGTCCATACTGGATTTAACGAAGTCATTGGATCCTGGAATATTATGCTTACTTCTTTTCCACGGATTTTGCGGAGTTCTTTTTCTGTCATCTGGTCTATTCTGTGTCCGTTGAAGGTAACTGTTCCGCCGGTAATTTTTCCGTTTTCGGCTGTAAGGCCCATTACAGAATAAGCTGTAACAGATTTTCCGCTTCCTGACTCTCCTACAATTCCAAGAACTTCTCCTTCCTGCATATGGAGTGTAACATCATTTAAAGCACGTACTTCTCCTGCAGGAGTAAAAAAAGAAAGTTTTTCATGTTGTATATCTACTAAATATTCATTTTCCATATAATTACCTCAAGATGGTTGAGTTTGCCAAAACCACCAGTTTACGTTACGGTCCTTTAGACAAGCTCAATGACCGTACAACCTTTCTAACTCTTTAATTTAGGATCAAATGCATCCCGCAGTCCATCGCCCAATAAGTTAAAACTCAAAATGATGATAAAAATCAAAAAAGCAGGAGCAAAGAGTTTTTCGGGATAAGACTGGAATCCGTTCAAAGCTGCCGAAGCCAGTGAACCAAGAGAAGGCATTGGAGCCTGAACACCAAGTCCAAGGAAGGAAAGGAAAGATTCTGTAAAAATTGAAGAAGGAATTTGAAGTGTAGTTGTTACAATTAATGTACCAATACAGTTAGTAATAAGATGTTTTCCTATAATTCGTTTTCCATTTGCTCCAAGAGCTTTTGCTGCAGTTACATATTCGTTTTGTTTTAAAACCATAATCTGGCTGCGGATAATGCGGGCCATTCCAACCCAATATAACAGCGCAAAAACTATGAACATAGAAACCATGTTCGGTCCTAAACGTTGAATCCATCCAAAGCCTGGAAGTCCTCCCAAAGTTCGTAATGGAAATTTTAAGGTTTGTGCAAGAAGAATAATAATCAATACATCTGGAACTGTGTAAATAATGTCGACAATACGCATCATAATTAAATCTACAGTTCCACCAAAGTAGCCGGCAATTGCTCCATAAAGGGAACCGATTATTAAAATTAAAAGAGATGCTACAATACCTACAGTCATAGAAACACGGCCACCGACCATAACTCTAATTGCATAATCACGACCGTTCTGATCTGTCCCTAAAATATGTGGAAAAACTTTTTCGCCATTCTGTTTCATTGTAAGTTCAACGGCTGAATACTGCATAGGTCCAAGACGTTCACTTCCTTTTATCTGCTGTTCATATTTATAAGGATAAAAAGCCGGAACAATAAAGCAAAGTATGATTATAAAAAGAACAATAGACAAAGATGTCATTGCAATTTTGTTTTTTCTAAAACGGCGGAAGCCATCTTTCCAGAAGCCTACAGATTCGCGCATAATAACAAGAGACTGTTTTTCATCGGGTGTGGCAGGAATAAAGTCTTCTGCAACAAGATTATCTACATTTATTTGAAAGCTAAGTGGATTTTTCTTCTTTTCCATAAATTTTTTCCTGTTTACTTTAACTTGATTCTTGGATCCACAATTGCATACATAATATCAACAATGACATTCATTATAATTACAAAAACTGCAAGGAAGATTGTGGTTCCCATAATCATAGGATAATCTCGGCTTGTAATTGCGCCAACGAATTCCGAACCAAGTCCTGGAATATTAAAAATCTTTTCTATAATAAAGCTGCCGGTCATAAGAGAAGCAATAAGAGGTCCAAGATAAGTTACAACGGGCAGAATGGCATTACGAAGTGCATGTTTAAAAATAGATTTAAAATTGCTTACTCCTTTTGCACGTGCTGTCCGCATGTAATCCTGGCCCATAACATCCAGCATTGAAGAACGCATAAGACGTGCTATATAAAATGTAGGATATAGTGCCAGTGCCATTACAGGCATAATATAACTTCGGGCATTATTTAATCCAAGCGAAGGAAGCCATTTAAGCTTTGTAGAAAAAATATACATTAAAAGAGTAGAAGACAAAAAGCTTGGAATAGCAATTCCGGCTGTAGAAAGAACAACAAGAATGTTATCAATTGCTTTTCCTCGTTTGTAAGCGGCTATGGCTCCAAGCGGAACTCCAAAAAGCACTGCAACTAAAATAGCCCAGCCTCCTAATCTTGCAGAAACCGGGAATTTTGTAAAGATAATTTCGCTTACAGTTCTTCCACGCTTTTTAATGGAAAGACCAAAATCTCCATGTACTATTCCACCTAAATAGGTCAGATACTGCTGACCTAAAGGCTTGTCTAAACCATATTTTGCTTCCATGGCAGCCTGCGCCTGAGGTGTTACTGCTTTTTCTGACAGAAAAGGCCCTCCAGGAACCATATTCATAATAAAAAACGTAAGAGTGGCTACAAGATATGCCGTAATGACAGCTGTAGCCAGTCTTTTTAAAATGTATTTCAGCATTAAAAATGCTCCTGAAAAGAAATTAAATAACTCCGAATCCTGTAAGAAGGATTATGAATAATAAAATTGGTGCAACAAACTTAATCATTATAATATAAAGAGTTTTGCGGCCGAATTTTTCTCCGTTAAGAGTTATTTCGTCAATTGTAGTTTTTGGTTTAGCAATCCATCCAATAAGAATACAAGTAAGAAGACCAACAATAGGCATAAGAATATTGTTACTTGCATAATCAAGAATGTCGAGAATTTGAGCTGAGCTTCCAGCTTCTGTATTTGGCAATATAGCATCAAAGTAGAATACGTTATAACCAAGACATACAATTATAGAAATAACAAAAGTTGAAACAGCCATAACGAGAGATGCCTTTTTGCGGCTCCACTTGAATTTGTCCATCATAGAAGAAGTAATTGCTTCAAGAATAGAAACTGCAGAAGTCAGGGCAGCGAATAAAACCATTACAAAGAATACGAGACCAATAAACTCACCGAATTTTCCAAGAGAATTGAATACTTTTGGAAGGGCAACAAACATAAGACTTGTACCTTTAGTCATTCCTTCTTTTCCGCTGAATGCGTAAATAGCTGGAATAATCATCATACCGGCAAGAATAGCAATTCCTGTATCGAAAATTTCGATTTTATTTACAGACTTTACAAGGTTTTCATCTTTCTTCATGTAAGAACCATAAGCAACCATAATACCCATAGCAATAGAAAGTGAGTAGAAAAGCTGGCCCATTGCATCAAGACAAATTCTCAGGAAGCCTTTGAATGTAAGCCCATCAAAGTTAGGAATAAAATAAATTGCAGCACCCTGAAGTCCTGTGCGAGTTACACCATTTTCATCTGTATGGCTGATGAACAAAGAATAAATTGCAATGAATACAACCATAACGGCAAGAACAGGCATGAGGATTTTTGAATATTTTTCAATTCCGTGTTCTACACCTTTATATACGATAATAAAACAGAGAATTGCAAAAAGAGCACAGTAGAATATTGGCTGCCACTGTGAAGTTATAAAGCCAACAAAAAACTTATCTGCAACAGCAACCTGTCCCTGGAAAGCGAGGTAACAGAACATATATTTCATTACCCATCCACCAATTACGCAGTAATATGGATAAATAATAAATGGTACCACAAAAGAGAATATTCCGAGGAAGCCCCATTTTGAATTGATTTTTTTGTAAGCAGTAAGTGGACTTTCCTGTGTTTTTCTTCCGATAGCAACTTCAGTAATAAGAAGTGCAAAACCAAATGTAATTGCAAGAACTAGATAAACAAGAAGGAAGAGTCCTCCTCCATTTTTTGCTGCCAGCCATGGGAAACGCCAGATATTTCCTAATCCAACAGCACTACCAGCTGCAGCTAAAACAAATCCTAATGAATTTGTAAAAGAGTTACGTTGTTTTGTCTGATTTTCCATAATGAACCTCAAAAAATTTTATAACTATATTATTTTACCACATAAAATACGTTCAGTCATTAGAAATCTCTAAAAACTCATTTTCATGGATTTTAGATACTCCTGTAATATTTTTGTGGAATTATTTGTAATGTATATCTGGAAAGAATTAATCCTTAAAAAGTTCAACCAGAGTCTGGGAATCTTTTATAAGATTGCTGATTTTGCAATATTCATTCGGCTGATGAGCCATGTCATCAAGTGTGCTCCAGACAACGGCATTATAACCTTCTCTGCGAAGCTCAGCACCAACTGTTCCTCCGCCAATTCCAATGAATTTTGCTTCTATTCCATGAACCTGTTTTATTGCAGCAGCAAGCTTTTGAGCTACAGGAGCATTTACAGGTGTTGCAGGACTTTCTGATTTTTGTGGAGTTGTGTATTCAACTTTTACTCCATATTCATTTTCGATGTTGCAGCAGTTTTTGTCAATTTCCGCAATTACGTCTTTAAGCGGATAGCATGGAAGAATTCTGCAGTCCATGCAGAACCAGTCTTCGCCAGGAATAATATTTATGCTGTCAACATTTTTAGCCCGTTTGGTAGGCTGGAAGGTTGAATAATCTGGTTCAAACAATTCATCTTTTTTATTAAAAATTTTTTCCAGCTTATGAAGTCGCACAGAAAGATCGCTGGCAGCAAGACATGCATTTGCTCCGCTATCTGGCCGCGAACCATGAGTCTGCTTGCCGATTACATGAACAGAAAGCCATAAAATATTTTTTTCTGCAATTTCTATTGTGCGTCCTTCACTGTCGCCGCCATCCGGAATAAGAATTATATCTTCCTTACGGAATAAGTTTTTATTTTTTAAAAGCCATATAATTCCGTATTCACTTCCATTCTCTTCATCTGCAACAAAAAGAAGCTTAATTGTGTGCCCTGGTGTAATTCCATTTTTTAAGTAATAAAGAGCTGCAAAAACAGAAGAACATAAGCCCTGCTGATTATCTTCTACACCACGGCCAATAAGAATATCGCCGTCTCTCTGAACCTTCCACGGATCTGATTTCCATAAAGAAAGATCGCCGGTTGGAACAACATCAAGGTGAGCCATTACCCAGGTTCTGTATTCATCAGAAGCTCCGGGAATTGTAACAACAAGCGAAGGCCTTATTCCATCGCTTACACGATTATCCGGGGCTTCAAAGCGTTCAATATTTTCAAAGCCATTTTTACGAAGCCACTGTTCAAGTGCATTGCATTTTTCTACTTCTCCATTTCCATTGCCTTCCGGAGCAATTGCAATATGAGAAGTTAGCATTGTTTCCAATTCAACAATATTTTCTACCTGTGAATTTAAAAAATCTTTTGAGTTTTGCATATTTCTTTTGTACTCCATTTTATATAATGGTGGGGAGAAAATTAAGTCCGACGCCAAAAATTATTATCAAATAATTATCTAACTTTTAAGAAGATTCCCAGTAATGCGCAGGTAATTAAAAGCTGAGCAATCATAAATTTAATTAAGACCTGTGTTGGTGACCAGCCTCTGTTTTTTCTAAAATGATCATGTAACGGGAATCTGATTTTTTCAAAAACTTTAATTTTGAAAAATCGGAGAAGGAATACTTTTATTAAGCCCATTCCTCCGTTTATAAAAATAATGGAAGAAGTTGCAAGAATTAAGAACGGATTTCCGCTGACCATAACGCAAACGCCAATAAAAAATCCTAAGGCGCGGCTTCCTGCATCGCCCATTAAACATCGGCTGGGAAAAGCATTATGCCACAAATACCCCATTACAACTCCAGCCATGGAAAAAATCATAACAGCCCATTGTGCTCCATAAACAAAATGAGGAACAAGAAGATAAGCAGATATATCCTTGTGACCTAATACAAAATAGAAAACTGAACCTAAAGTAATTAAGCCTATTAAAACTAAGGTCGCAGAAAGTCCGTCTACTCCGTCTGTACAGTTTGTTGTATTAATAGAAGCCCAGAGCATAATTGTACAAATAGTGATATAAACAGCCGGATGAATTGCAATCTGATTAGAAATAAATGGAAGCCAGAATCTTACAACTCCATCTGCAGAAATAGATTTTAATCCAAAATAAAGAACGAAAGAGGCTGCAATGCTTAAAATTAAATCCAAAGCGCCTTTAAGATATTCACCCCAGCTTGTAATACTTCTGTCATCAAGATAGCCGGAAAGCATTGTGAGCCAGGTTAAAACAAGCAGACAAATTTTTGGAAGATTCAGAGGAACTACCAATAAAGAAATGATAATAAAAATTGTAATAAAAACAGAGCCTGCTCCTGTTGGTTTTCCTTTTGCTGCTTCAGCATTTTCTTTTAAAGTAAATTCGCGCCCGCGATCCTGCGGTAATTTTTTTGAAAATTTTGGAATCAATTTATAGGTTGCTATAAAACCTAAATAAAGTGCGATCGTAATAAGTACAGCATAGGATTGAAAAAGTCTTGCGGGTCCCCAATAAGCTGATAAAATATTTCCTAAATAATAAAGCATTTTATATCTCCAAAAATTGTATTTAGTCTAAAGTAATATATGTGTCATTTCTGTAAATACCATGGCAACATCGTGTTCATCACAATATTTTATGAACTCGCTGTCTGAAGAAGAGCCTCCGGTTTGTAAAATTGCAGTAATTCCACAATCTATAAGTTTTTTAATGTCGTCATTAAAAATCAAAATCCCATCGCAAACCATAATATTGGCAAGAGAGTTATTATTTTGTTTTTTCTGAGCAGTCAGTGCTGTCTGCGTTGAATCCTCTTCATTTTTTTTGTTTGAAGTATTTGACTCTCTTGTTTGATATTCAATGGCTTCATAAAGTGCAAGTTTTACAGCCTTTACTGTAGAAGGAACTCCCTGAGAAATTCCTACAATACTGTTATCTTTTGAAAGCACTACAGAATAAGAGCGGGCCGCCTTTGCAAGAAGCATGGCAAAAGCCATTTCGTCACTTTGAATTTGCGACGGACGGTTTTTAGTTTTTATAACCCATTTGTTAAAAAGAATATCATCGCGCTGCTGAAGAATTAAGCCGCCGTTAATAAGAGCTCCTGAAAGTGGAATGTTAGAAAAAAGATTAGACGGAACTAACTTCAGATTTTTATTTTTTGAAAGAATCTGCTTTGCTTCTATCGTAAAGCTTGGTGCAACAATTGTAGAAAGATTTGAATTAACCATTTCTTTTGCAGCGCTCCCATCTATTACGGCACTACAGGCAAGAGTTGCATCCTTAATATTTTCTGTGTCGTATGTGTAAGACATTTTAAAAGAGTCCAGAACATTTGAAGAAAGAGAAGCGCCGACAATAGAATTAAGTTTTACTATGATTGTAAAAACTGTTCCAGAAAGTGGCGTAAATTGGGAAGTAAATTCGTAGCCGTCACAGTTTATACATTTTACAGAGTATTGATTTTTTAGTGTAGCAAAAAGATTAATTACCTGAGAAAGCGCCAGAGCAATATCAGAAACATTATTGTAATTTATTGATTTATCTGAATGTCTTATGTAATCAGATAACGGTGGATTTTCTCTGGTTGAACGATAAAGACAGGCAGTCTGATGTGGATTTGAACCGCTTGAAAGCATTACATCTTTTTTAAAAGGATACATCAGGTAATCAAGATATTTAACATTGTATTTTCCTGTTTGAAGAACAGATGCAGAAAAACCTCCATCAAAGGCAGAAACCATATTCAGTGCTTTTGCTGCAACGTAAGTCCTAAAGTCGTCTGTAATATTATCAGTTCTTAATTGAATAATTGCTTCCTGATAATCTGCAGGGTCTGTAAGGATTAAAATATTTTCGTGATTAATATATGCACAGCGAAGCAAAGAGGTTATGAGAAAGCTTTTTGATGCAGTGATTTTTTCCAGCTTATCAGGATGAACAGAAAAATGCATTGTTGGAATAACATTCATGCATAAAAGAAAAATATTATTATCTTCGTAAGGCAAAGACTCGTATTCATCTTTTTTATATCTGGTAAGTAATATTCTTCGTACAAGAGAAGTGCTCTCGGCAACATAACTATTCTGAGTAGAAAGAGACTGTTCTCTAGTTACAGCAATATGATTTTTTTTCAGAAGCTCTTCAGTTTTATTTGCTGAATAAATTGTCCAGCCAGATTCTGAAAGATATTTTGCTAACTCAATTACATTTTCAGTGTCTTCAACATGAATAATTGCCTGTTTAGTCATATATTTATTTTACCAAGATGATAACAAAATATCAAACTATTTATTGTAGAGGTATTAATGGCACGAAAAACAATTTTGAAATTCGTAAGGCTTCTGAGAGCGATTCTATAGTTCTATATGTATAAAATTGATTTTCGTGGATTATAACTCATTCAATTGAACAAATTCAAAATTTCCGTCAATCAGAACTGTTATTAAAATATCCAGATAGTTATAAAGCGGTTTTGCGTGGATTCCCTGCGAGAAACCTCCAACTACTGGTACAATTCCTCCTTCGGATTTTTCAAGCTCATTAAAATATTTTGTAATTAAATCTTCAGGACTTAATAATTTTTCATCGAATTCAGAATATTCATGATTTGAATTAACGTAAGTGTAGCCGGCATTATTTCCATACGAAATTATTTCAGGAGAAGTTTTATAAAATGGAGCATGCCAGAAAAGCATAAGTTCATTTTTAGAAACTGAATAAAATTCATCTTCGTTTCTTGCGAGTCCGCGTCTGACAAAATCTTCGTTAATTACAAAGCTGTTTTCTGTAAGATCGGCAGTTGTAAAAAACATAGATGCACAATTATGGCCGCTTAATGCAATTTGTTTTGTTTCAAAAGGATAGCGGCGGATAAATTCTCCATTCAGGAAAAAGGTTCCTTTTATATTATACTTTTTTAAGATTGAAAGAATTTCCGGAAGTCCATCTGAATTATCATACATGTCAAATACAAGACATACTTTTTTCTTTGCATCATTTTTTTGATTTGTCTGATTATAAACACTTTTTGTTACTGCTTTGCCGGAAAGAGAACGAATGTATAGTGCATTTGCAAACTGATTGTTCTGAGAAGTTCCTATAAAGATTCTGTATCGTCCGTTTTGTGTTTGAGGTGTTATTGTTCCTTCCAGTTTAACTTTTTCCCAGGTTCGAAGGTTTTTATTATATCTGTAATAATTCTGGCCGGCAATTTCGGCTATAATTGAATAATCAGAAGGATTCCAGTAACCGGCAGTTGCACTTGAAAGAGTTATAGTTTGAATTTCTTCTGTAAGGCAATTCCATTTTCTTATGCTTCTTTCTCCGCCTACAATAAGATTCTGGTCATCAAGCCACAGAGCTGCTGTAATTTTTTCGCCGCCAAGCTGAGCAATTCTTTTTAAAGTATTTACGTCATAAACATAAAGCATAGATCCGGCAAAAAAGGCAACTTTATTTCCGTTTGGAGAAACAGAAGGTTTTCCCGAATCTTGAATTTCGAGCACTTGTTTTGCTGTACTGTCCAGTTTGTAAACAGCTCCTTTTTCTGAAGTTCCATCGTAAGGTAATTTTTCCTGCCATAGAATTGGTTCATCAAAAGTGTTCCATAAAACATATGCATCGTAAAGAGAGGCTGTTGAATCTGTATAAGGACGGGAATAAATAACATCCATATAATCGCAGGATTCGCTTTGAACTTTTAAATAACTGAACAACTTTTGATTCTGATTTACAACAATTGCAGTTACGTCGGAATTTACAAAAAATTTATCAACCTGGCTGTCGAACTGGAATGGAAGTCTTGCCATTGCTTTTCCCTGTCCGATTATTCCTGAATACAAGCCAAGTGTATATAGTTCTCTTGTATTAATGCGGTAAAGAAGATAGTCGTCTACATATGCTAAATATTTTTCGCTTGCCCAGCAAACTGAATTAATGTTTCCGCGTCCTATTTTTCTGTATTTTTCGTCAATCTCTACTCCACGCAAAACTGCCTCGGGATTGCAGAAATAAACAGCATTATTTTTTTCGTAAATTAAAACTGAACTGTTTTTTGCCCATTTTACAGGAACGCTTGTATATGAATTTAAAATATCTTCATTCAGGACTTCGGTTTTTCCTGTAGAAGAATCGGTGAGTAAAAGTGCGCCTGTGCAAATTCCGGTTTTTTCTATATGACAGTAATACTTTCCATCAGGACTTGCCGCATAAGGAGAAAGCATAGCATTTTTTTCTGGTATTCCTTCTATTCGAGAAATCCATTCAAGCTTTTTAGCTCTTGAATCATAACGTGCAGTTCCAAAACGGTTTCTTATCTGGAGTGTATTGCCGCCATTTAAAAGTTCCATCTGTTCTGGAAAACAGGTGATTAAATCTGGTTCGCCGGAAGCCTCGCCATTTTTAATTTTTGCAACAAACAGTGATTTATAAGAAACAGAGCCAGCATTATTCTGCTTGACTGTAAAAAGAACTTCATCATTTAAATTTATATCAATATTAGAAAATGTTGTTTCACCGAAAAACGGCAAAATTGCAAAAAGGAAAAATATAGAAAAAAATGATTTTCTTTTAAGCATTATGCTGCTCCATAATTATTTTGCTAGTTATGCATTTGATTACTCAAAACAAGAACAGAAAGTTCCTGCTCAAGTTCATCAAGAACTTCTTTCATCTGTTCTATTTTATCATAACGATTAGCCTTAATTATATCTTCTCTTTGTCTATAGCGCAAATCAGTATTTTCTGACTGTCTTGCTTCTACCTGTGATTTTCCACACCACGGACAAAAATAGAATTTTTCATCAACTAGTTTACCACATTTTTCACAAATACACATATTTTCTTCCTGTTATTTATTTACTTAAAACTGTCTGAGGATCTATTAAATTTCCATTTTTATAAACGGTAAAATGCAGATGAGGTCCTGTTGAATAGCCTGTAGAACCAACCAGGCCAATTCTTGTTCCTTGAGAAACCCACTGACCTTTTGTTGCTATTATTTTTGACATATGAGCATAAACCGTCTGATAACCATTTTGATGATCAATAATTACATAATTTCCATATATTCTGTTCTGACCGGCTGTAACAACCTTTCCGCTCATTGCTGCAAGGATTGGAGTTCCTGTAGGGCAGGCCATATCTGTTCCTGTATGGAATGATTTTACATTTGCAATAGGATCAATTCTATAACCAAAAGGAGAAGTCCAGCGGAATTTTGCCTGAATAGGAAGCATGAACAATTCTCCTAAAGCGTTTTTAAGAGTCTTTGAATCTAGGGCAATTCCAGGAAGGAACAACTGCTGTCCTGCTGTAAGAGTCTCAGATTCAAGATCATTTACATCGAGTACATTTTCAAGATTTGTATTGTAGGTTTTTACAATTGCAGCAAGAGAATCTCCTGCTTTTACAGTGTATAGAATTCCATCTATTGAAGGAATTTTTAATTTTTGACCTGCTGCAAGCTGGCGTACATTTCCTATGTCATTTACAGAAATAAGTGTAGAAATATTTGTAAGCCCGAATTTCTTTGTAATTCCGCTGATTGTATCGCCGGATTTTACTGTATAATTCTGATAAGTTACAGTCTGAGTAAATATTTGTGCAGTTGCATCTGAATCCAATAAATTTCCAGATTCATCAACTTCCATTGCACCTTCCATAGCAAATTCTTCCATTAATTTGTTCAGAGTATCTAATTCAAGAGTATCTGAAAAATTCAATTTTAATGGATTAGTAAAATTAATTTTATAGTTTATAAGCTTTACACTGAATACAGAAATTAAGCATAAAACAACAACTATAATAGAAGAAACTGTTATTTTTTTTGAATTTGCTTTTATAACTTCATAAGAATTTGATAAAGCAGAACCTACAATTTTAAAAAGATTTGGAAGGGTAAAATTTAATTTTACCTTTGTGGCAGAAAAGCTTCGTAATTCTGTTGTATATGGAGAGTAGGTAATTGACGCCGTTTTTTTATAATTTTTTGAAGAAGAAAAACGAGGAAGTTTGGGAAAAGAAAATCTGGTTTTTCTTTCTTCATTTTGTACATAATTAATTATTTCCATAGAATCATTATCGGAATTCTAATTGTTGAGGTTAAGGAAAAATTCTTAGGACTGAAAAAATTAAAAAATATATGGATTTGTTTAAAAATGGATTTATAATATAAGTAAAAATCATTATGGAGGACGAATAATAATGTCTGGAAGGAAATATAAAATTGCAAATTTTCTTTGTACCAGTATTGTCGGGATTATTCTTGTTTCTACAGTTATTCAGATAACTATTGTTACAAGAATAACAAAGCATTCGGCAGCCGAAAGCTATGCTTTGGATTGTACACAGATTACCAATGCGTATTCTCTTGCAATTGCTACAAAAATAAGTGAGTATAAGAATCAGTTGAATTATTATACTTCTGCAGATGTTGTTTTGTCTGGAAATACGCAGAAGATTTTTGAATGGCTTCAGGAACATAACAGTGCCAGAAAATCTTATTTTTCTGCAGTTCTTTATTCAGATAAGAATGGAAATGCTATAACCGATACAGGAATTAAGCTGAATGTTGCTTCTGAATCCATTTATAAGGAAATAATAACAAATAAAAAAAATGAATACGTTAGTTCTCCTGTTTTAGATTCAAACGGAAATCCTTCGTTTTATGTTGCAAAGGCTGCTCAGGTAAATGGCGAGACAATTGGTATTTTTTCTGCAATTGTTCCTCTATATAATATTCAGAATCTGGTAAAGTATATTCTTTTGGGTGATACAGGACAAACCTGGGTTATTAATGATTTGGGAACTGTAATTGCAAATAAAAATACAGATTATATGATGAAGCTTAATCTTTTAAGTTCTGATTCAAAGGAATTAAAAGATGCTGTAAAAAAGGCAATCGATGGAGGTATTGGTACTGCCTGGGTTACTGGGCTTGGAGATGAAAAAGGCACTTCTTTTATAACTTATACTCCTATTGCAAATACTCCATGGACCTTTATTTTCTCTATGTCTGAATCTCAGGTATATTCTACGGGAAACCAGCTTCGTCCGATTTTTATTCTTATTTCAGTAATAACAGTTCTTGTTCTTGCGTTTGCCTGTCTTTTAATTGCAAACAGACTTTTAAAACCTGTTGCAGCAATGGAAAAATCTATAAATGAAATTGCTTCGGGCCATGCAGATTTAACAAGACGAATAAATATTAATACTCGTTCAGAAATAGGTTCTGCAGTGGATGGCTTTAACAAATTTACAGAGAAGCTGCAGTCTATAATTATTCAGCTTAAAGAGTCTAAAAATATTCTTTCTCAAGCCGGTGAGCAGATGAATGTATGTTCTCTTGATACTGTAGATGCTAATGAAAAAATTGTTGAGAATATAAGTACTGTAAGTCAGCAGATAGGACAACAGTCAAATTGTGTAACACAGACAGCTGGTGCGGTAGATGAGATTGCTTCCAACATTATGTCTCTTGAAAAAATGATTGAGAATCAGGTTGCAAGTGTAACTGAAGCCTCTGCTGCTGTTGAAGAAATGATTGGAAATATTGATTCTGTTAATAATTCTGTAAAAATACTTGCGCAAAAATTCTCTGAACTTGAACAGAACGCAAAAGATGGAACAGAAAAACAGAAAATTATGGATGAAAAAATTAAGCAGATTGTCACTGAATCAAAAATGCTTCAGGAAGCAAATAAGACTATTGCAGATATTGCCGGTCAGACTAACCTTCTTGCCATGAATGCTGCTATTGAGGCTGCTCACGCGGGCGATGCCGGTAAAGGATTTAGTGTTGTTGCTGATGAAATCCGTAAGCTTTCAGAAACCTCTTCTGCACAATCAAAAACAATTGGAACTCAGCTTAAGAATATTTATGATTCAATTTCTGGCGTTGTTCAGGCTTCGCAGGAATCTAATCAGTCATTCCTTAATGTTACCGAAAGCATTCAGCAGACTGATCCTATAGTTGCTCATATTACAAACGCTATGGCAGAACAGTCTGAAGGTTCCCGCCAGATTGGTATAGCTCTTGGCGAAATGAATGACAGTGCTGTTGAAGTTCGTAATGCTTCAAAAGAAATGGCCGAAGGTAATAAGTCTATTCTTGAAGAAATTCAGCTGCTTAAAGATATTACCTATTCTATTAATGAAAGCATGACTTCAATGACTGCTACAACTGAAAAAATCAGCGAAACAGGACAGGCACTTAATAATATTACATCTAAGCTTGGATCTTCAATTCAGAATATTGAAACTCAGGTAGATCAGTTTGAGGTTTAGCATGGCAGCAGATAGTTTTGCCGATGTCATAAGGAGTTAATATGATTTTTTCTAAAACATATAAAAAATTTTTTGGATGTTTGTTTATTTCTATTATTGCATTAAGTTTTTCTTCTTGTATGAAAAAGGAAGTTAAAAACGAAAAAATTGGTATTCTTATTAAAAATGAAACAGAACCTTTCTGGATTGGCTTTAGAGATTCGTTTTTAAAGGCTGCAAATGAGAATAATTATGATATTGAAATATATGCTTCTGATAACGATTCTGCAACTCAGATTGACCAGTTAAAAACTCTTCTTATGAATGGTGTAAGAGGCTTTGTCGTAACTGCGGCAACTACAGATTTAACTGATCAGATAGCCAAAATTGTTAATTCGCAGGACGCTTATGTTGTTTTTGTAAATGTTGTTCCTACGGTGAGTGCACTTAAGGTTGGAAAAAACATTTACTATTCATCTTCTCCGGAAACAGACGCAGGCGCTTTTCAGGCAGATATTTTTGATTCATATATTAAAAAATCGCCGGGAAAAATAAATGGAAAGAATTTAAATATTGTATATTTTAATGGAGAATTTGGACATCCTGCTGTTTTATATCGAAGAACCGGTTTTATTACAGAAATGGAAAAACTTGGCTATAAGCTTAATCTTACACAGATTAATGCAAACTGGAGTACAGAAAGTGCAAGAGGCGAGATGAGCATGTGGCTTGACAAAAACAATATTTCTAATCTGGATGCAATAGTTTCTCAAAATGATGATATGGCTTTGGGTGCTGTAGATGCGCTTTTAAATGGTAATTATGTAGACAATCCTTCAAAACCTACTTCGGATACTGATGGCGATGGAACTGCTCTTGCAGTCCCGGTTTTTGGAATTGACGCTACAGAAGCTGGAAGAAAATCTATGCAGAATAATCAGCTTTATGGAACTGTTTTACAGAATATAGATCTGCAGACAGAGACAGCTCTGGAAATTATTAGTGAATGTTTTAAAAATGGCACGGCAATTGGATACACAACTAAAAACAATATTAAGGGAGCAACGGCTGTAACTTCTGAAGTTCCTCTTACCGATGCAAGTGTTCTTGATCAATGTTTTGTAGTACCGTTCATCCCTGTTACAAAATAAAGATAAAAAATGTCTGAATACAGTTTTACACTGTATTCAGACGGCTGCTATTTCTGCTTTTTTATGCGTTTAGGAATGTTTTTAGAAAGCTGTTAGAATCTACCTTCGTCAGTGTCCCAATGACCAAGTTCATTATGTGCAAGTGTAAAGTTTACAACTTCATCTACAGTTGTAAAGCAAAGTCCAACAACAGTGTCTGCACAACCATAGTAAATTGCAATTTTTCCATCTTTTTCATCTGTTAATGCTGCAACCGGGAAGCAAACATTGTCTACAAAGCCTGTAGTTTCGTAAGGCATTTCTGGAGTAAGCATATAGTCACCACAGCGGTAGCGTACAATTGAAGGTTTTTCATAATCAAGAATTGCTGCAGAAAAAGAATAAACAAATCCGTTGCAGGTAGTAGAAACTCCGTGATAGAACATAATCCAGCCTTTTTCATTTTTTCCTTCTGGAGTTTTATATTCAATTTCTATTGGTGCAGGTCCGCATCCAATTTTTACACCCTGCCACCAGCCTTGTCCTCCTTTCTGCATAACAAGTCTGTGCTCGCCCCAATATTTCATATCCGGTGACTGTGAAAGAAGAATATCTCCGAATGGAGTATGTCCTGAATCTGAAGGTCGTGAAAGCATTACATATTTTCCATCAATTTTTTTTGGAAAAAGAACTGCATTACGATTAAATGGAAGAAATGGATTTTCAAGTCGTGTAAAATCTTTAAAATCTTTTGTAGAAGCAATACCAATAGAAGCTCCGTCAAAATCACCGCACCAGAGAATATAATATGTATCTTCTACTTTTACGCATCGCGGATCATAGGCATAAAACGGATCATGTGGAGTTCCATCTGGATCGTGCATATGAATTTTTTCTTTTTGGAATTCCCAGTGAATACCATCTTCAGAATCTCCAATATAGAGAAAAGGTCTTGCAGAAGTATCTTCAGAACGAAAAACACCTTTGAACTTTCCATTCCACGGAATAACTGCTGAGTTATAGATTCTTCCCATTCCTTTAAAAGGATTGCGGCCTATAACCGGATTTTCTGAATAACGCCAGATTGGAAGCCAGCAGTCAGCAGGCTTTTCCTGCCATGGAATATTAGGTAAATTTCCACCACCGATAATCTTTGCCATTTTATTGCTCCTGTTTATATAAACTCCGCAAGTGCGGGCTCTAATGAGCTGATTTGTATTTCTTATATTCAGATTACATTGGAAAATAAAATCTGTCAAGAAAATTAACTTAAAAAATATTATATTTAAGTAAAATTAAGTAAAAAAAATAATAGAGATTTGTCCTATAAACGCATAATAAAATACATAGCAGAGGGAAATTAATTTCATTATATTTAGTACAAAGATTCGGGAGTATGCAGATGAAATCTAAAATCACAGATATGATTGTTCGCTGCGCTCACACGAGTTTCTTGCAGGAACTCGCAATTCATGGGGGCCATTAATGAAATCTAAAATCACAGATATGACTGTTGGTAGCCCATCTAGACATATTCTTACATTTGCGTTGCCGCTTTTTATCGGGAATATTTTTCAGCAGTTATATAACATGGTTGACTCTATTATTGTAGGAAACTTTGTAGGTGCAAATGCACTTGCAGCTGTCGGAACCTGCGGGTCTATGGGATTTTTTTGTTTTTCTTTGAGTGCGGGACTTTCTATAGGAATTGGAATTGTTGTAGCACAATATTTTGGTGCAAAAAATGATCAGATGGTGCGCTATACAATTGGAAGTTCAATTTTTGTTTTATCTTTTGCTGCAATTATTGTAAGTCTGTTTGGCTTTTTCTGCTGTCCTTATATATTAAAACTTTTGCAATGTCCAGAAAAAATCCGTATGAGTGCTGTAGTTTATATGCGGACAACTGTTTGTGGTTTAATTTTTGTAGCTTTGTACAATGGAGTTGCCGCTATTTTACGTGCACTTGGAGATTCAAAATCGCCTTTATATTTTTTAATTCTTTCGAGCATAATTAATTTACTGTTAGATTTATTTTTTGTACTTAAAATGGGATTGGGCGTTTTTGGAGTTGCAGTTGCAACCTGTATTTCTCAGGCAGCATCAGCAATTACAAGCATTATATATGCCTATAAAAAAATAGAATACTTCAGGCTGACAAAATCAGAATTGCGACCACATAAAAAAATAATTTTTTCTTCTCTAAAGATAGGAATTCCAGTTTCCATGCAAAGTTGTTTAATTTCAATTTCAATGATGGTTTTGCAGGGAGTTGTTAATACCTTTGGAGAAACAATTATGGCAGCCTATACAATTGTAATGAGGGTAGAGCAGCTTGTTCAGCAGCCTTACAGCTCAATAGGTGCGGCTATTACAAATTATTCAGGACAGAATATTGGTGCCGGCTTAATTGATAGAGTAAAAAAAGGCTTCCATCGTGGAACTTTTATAGTTCTGATTTTTAGTCTTATAATGTTACCGCTGTTCTGGATTTTTGGAGAAACTATTATTGGCTTTTTTGTAAAGGAAGAAGAAAGTGCAGAAGTTATTTTAATTGGAGCCAAAGCTTTAAGAATTACTTCTTTATGTTATTTTATGCTTGGAATGATATATGTTCCACGTGCTGTTTTGAATGGCTGCGGAGACTCTGGTTTTGCAATGATAAATGGAATTACAGAAGTTATTGGCAGAATTGGATTTGCTCCGGTTTTAACAAGAATTCCAAAATTTGGTTTCTGGGGAATATGGTTGACTACAGGAATTACCTGGACAATTACTTCGATTGTTTGCGTTATACGTTATAAAACAGGAATATGGAAACGAAAAGGAATTATTGTCAGAGAAAATATAAACGAATAAAAGATTTTGTACTGTGTATTTTTGTGTCAAAAAGAATCATAAATTCCCTGAAATAATCTTGATGTGTCAAAATGATACATAAAAAATTGCTGAGTCGGATTGTGTTTCATAAAAGGACATATTATCCGGCAAATTTTCAAAAATTCATTAAAAAAATTATTTTTTTCTTGCCTTTTGAATAAAATATTGTTATATTTCTGTCTTTTTTTTCTACTATTAGTTATTTTTTTATATTTTTTTCAATTAAATCATGAACTTGGCACGAAACTTGCTATATTGTTTATATATTATAAAACTGCGAGGTATCACTATGACAAAAGAAGAAAACATTTTGACTATGTACTTAAAAGAGATTAACAAAATTCCTCTTCTTACCAGAGAAGAAGAACTTGAGCTTGCAGAAAAGGCGCAGAAAGGTGATAAGGTCGCAAAAAATAAGATGATAAATGCGAATTTACGTTTTGTAGTAAATGTCGCAAAAAAATATCAGAATCACGGATTAGATTTTGAAGATTTAATCAGCGAAGGAAACATTGGTTTAATAACAGCTATAGATAAATTTGATGTATCAAAAGGCTATCATTTTATTTCGTATGCTGTATGGTGGATTCGTCAGAGTATATTAAAGGCTATTTGCGAAAAAAGCCGTGCTATTCGTCTTCCTCTTAACCGGGCAAATGAACTTGTTAAGATTGAACATGCAAGAAAAGTTGTTGGTTCTAAGAAGAGTGAACAGCAGGAATATGAAGAAATTGCAAAGATGCTTGATATGGATTCTAACCATGTAAGAGAAATGATTAATATCAGTCGTGAAATGATTAGCCTGGATGCAGATATTAATGATTCTGATAACAGTCATGCAAAGGTTGCAGATTTCTTTGAAGACGAAGTTTACAGCCGACCAGAAGAGCATGCAATTGAAAACTCTATGATTTCTGATATTAATAATGTTGTAGAAACATTGCGTCCTAATGAAGCTAAAGTAATTAGAATGCGTTACGGTTTGAACGGTTACAAGCCTATGTCATTAAAGGAAGTCGGCGAGGAATGTTCCCTTACAAAGGAAAGAATTCGTCAGATTGAAAAACATGCAATTGTAAGACTTCAGCATCCTACAAGAGCACGCCGTCTTGAAGCGTATGTAGCTTAATAATATCTTCCCGGGTAAAGTTCAAAATCTTTTCATCCCGGGAAAGATCAGCAATTCTAAATTCCAGCGCACCGGCCTGAAGCGTTCCATTAAGTTCGCCAGGTCCTCGTGTTTTTAAATCCTGTTCTGCAATATAAAATCCATCTGTGCTCTGGCGGAGAGCTTTCATTCGTTCAATTCCGGTTTCTGTAATATCCTTGCTATAAATTAAAAAACAGAATGACTGGGCAGCACCTCGTCCAACTCGTCCACGCAGCTGATGAAGCTGAGCCATTCCAAAACGGTCTGCCTGTTCTATAACCATACAGGTTGCGTTTGGAACATCAACTCCAACTTCTATTACAGTCGTTGCTGCAAGAACCTGAATTTGACCTTCCCTAAAGGAACGAAGAATTCTTACCTGTTCTTCTTCTTCAACTTTGCTGTGAAGAAGAGCACTTTTATATTGCGGATAAATATGTTTACTTAGTTTTTCAAAAGCTCGTTCAGCAGATTTTATATTTTCATCGCTGTCTATTGCAGGATAAACAAAATAAGCCTGATGTCCTTTTTCCAATTCTTTGCGAACTGCTTCGTAAGCATTTATTTCGTTTCCTTCTTTGACAAGATAAGTGGTAACTGGTTTACGGCCGTTTGGTTTTGTATGAATTGTAGAAATATCTAAATCGCCAAAAATTGTAAGGGCCAGGCTTTGTGGGATAGGTGTTGCACTCATCATTAATAGATTTGCTTCAAATGTAAAACCTTTTTCTGTGCGACGGCCTTTTTCTATAATTGCCTGTCGCTGCTGAACTCCAAAGCGATGCTGTTCATCAATTATAACAAGCTGCAAATCCTTAAAAATTACCTGAGAAGAAAATAAGGCATGTGTTCCGATTACAATATCAATTTCGCCATCCTTAAGGCGTTTTAACAGCTGATTCCTTCCTGCAGCTTTTACATTTCCTGTAAGAAAAGCTGTGCGAATTCCAAGAGGTTCCAAAAGTCTGGCTGCATTTTCTGCATGTTGTCTTGCAAGAATTTCTGTTGGAGCCATTAGTGCGCATTGTCCTTTCCAGTTTAAAATTCTCAAACAGATAAAAAGAGAAACCAGAGTTTTTCCGGAGCCGACATCTCCCTGTAAAAGTCTTGCCATAGAAAAAGCCGGCCTAACCGGTGGCGGGAGTCCTCTGTCCAGCTGGTTTAATATTCTTGAGCGCTCTGTATAACTGCGGTCAATTTCTTCATTCATTTCGTAAATAACTTTTCTCTGGTCGTCGGTAAGCGCAAATGGCAGCTTATTCAAAAAAGTTTCTTGCATAGGCGAAAGTTCTTTTAAAAACTCTTCTTCAGAAATAAATGTTTTTTCATTTTTTTCGTTTTGGTTTTGTATTGTTCCTTTTCGCTTTTCTGCTCTGGATAAAATTACCTGCTGAAATAAAAATAGTTCTTCATAGATAAGAGTATTTCGTGCATTAACAGCTTCCTGAATAGAATCTGGTTCATGAATTGCGCGGATTGCTTTTTGTTTTGATAAAAGATTTCTTTGCTTTATTATTTCTTCAGGCAGTTCATTTTCTATTCCAAGTGCATATTGCTGCAATGCTTTAGAAATTGTCTTGCATAAAGCTTTTTGTGTTAATCCTTCTGTAAGATGATAAACTGGAAAAATTTTTGAATTCAAAGGTTGAATGTCTTTAAGCGGAAAATCATCTTGGAATTCAGTAGCCGGAAGCTCCATTTTTTCTACTTCGAATGCTGTACTTTGTAAAGTATTGTATTTTACAAAAAACTGCCCTGTTACCGTAACAATTGTTCCCGGAGGTAATGTTCGTTCCAGAAAACTTCTATTAAAACAGATTAAATCAGCAGAGGCTGTTTCATCTTCAATTTTAATTTTCAAGGTTTTCATGGTTCCGTAACCGAACCATTCGTGCGCAATTATTTTTGCAACTGTGTGAACTTTTTTTACCTGATTATATTTATTCAGTGTAATTTTTTGCGTACGATCATCATAATCATAAGGATAGAATTGTAATAAATCTCCGGCAGTAAATATATTTAATTTTGCAAGAGTTTTTGTAAGCTGTGGTCCTACTCCAGATATTGATGAAACTGGATTTTTTATATCACCAATTTTCATTTATTAAACTATATTGGCATTCTTGTAAGCATTCTTGTTATAAATGCAATAAGAAGTGTACCAAGAATTTCAAAAACTAAAATTGCAATCCATGAAACTAAAAGTGCATTCTGATAATTAATTGGTTTTCTGTAGAAGGTGCCGCTTATTTTATAAACAATTCTGTTCAGCATCTGATCGAACCTTGTCCATATGGAATCGTAAGGTGTCACTCCATGATTAGCAAGAAGAACAATCCAGCGGATAAGAATTAAAAGGAATAAGAGTCCGCATAAAGATTGAACAATTCCCCAGATAGAACCAAAAATTGTTGCAATAATTCCGCCAATGTAAATTTTTCCTGTTCTCTGAATGTTTGCAAGTATTGTAGAAACTAAGCTTAAAATTCCAAGAGAAACAATTGGTGAAAAATCTATATTTCCAATTCTGAAGATTCCTCGTCTAGAAAAAAAATTCATATAAGGATCTGTAATTTTGCTAATAAATCTTCCTGCCTTTGTAAATTTTAATCCGGGAATCCAGGATAATAAAACATTTGCAAGGCATAATAATGCATATAAATAAATTATTGCGGAAAGAATAGATAAAATACTTGAAATCATATTGTTCTCCTATTGAATAACAAAAAGTCGGCTAACATGGCTCGCACGGCTTGCTTTTGATTCGTTTTTAGTCGGCTCGCACGGCTCGCCTCTGAGGCGAACTTTCGATGAACCTAAAACGACCCGCTGTCGCAGCTCGTTTTTTAACGGTTCTTCGATTTTCGCCTTACTCTGTCCAGACTTCTTTTACCAGTGGAATATCTCTTAATGTTTTAAGGATTTCTTCGCTTGCTGTTATTTTCAGCTGCTCGTTTGCCCTTACCACATAAGGATTTTTTCCTGTGTCTATATGAAAATATACTGAACAATTACCTGTTTTATCAAATAAAAAATCTTTTAATTCTGAAATTTTTACTTCTGTATTAAAAGAAGGATCCAGCATAATGTGAACTGAATTTGCAGATTTTGATTCTAATTTAGAAGCGTCTTCAATAGAATCTACGTTTAATGAAGGTTCATCTCTGCTTGTATCTACTTTGCCTTTGAAGGCGTAAATTCCGCCGTTGGAAATTTGTCCCTTAATAAACTCCCATGGTTTTGGAAAGAAAGTGAGCGGAATATGGCCTGAATAATCATTTAGTTTTGCAAAGGCCATTCTGTCTCCTTTCTTTGTTGTAATTTCACGGAGCTCGCTGAGCATTCCTAGTGCTATATATGATTTTCCTGAATCTCTTAATTGCCAGAATTTTGCACCCGAGGCTTGAAGAGCTTCTTTTTCGGCTTTAGCTTCTGCAGCAACTCTTTCGATATTCTTTGATGAAATTGTAACAGCGCGTTCAATTGCCTTTTTGTAATCATCTAGTGGATGACCGCTTACATAGCAGCCGATGCATTCCTGTTCCATTGAAAGCAGTTCCATTCGAGGCAAATCATCAATAATCTTGAATTTATAATCTGTAAAACTCTTTTCTTCTTCAGAAAGCTCTCCAAATAAGTCTCCCTGACCTTTCTTTTTATCTTCAAGAATTTCGTCTACATAATCCAGAGCTGCTTCCATATTTGCAAGCAGTGTCGGTCGATTCAGAACGGTTCCATCTTTTTCCTTTAAGTGGTCAAAGGCTCCTGTTTTAATAAGAACTTCAATTGCTTTTTTATTTACAAGAGTTTTTTCTCTTCCTTCATTATCACGTTCTATAAGTGCTCCAACTCGTGTAATAAAATCCATAAAAGAAGTATAAAGTCCGTGTTCTTCGCGCTCTTTGATGATAGCCTGCGCTGCTGCATCTCCAATTCCTTTAATTCCTTTTAATCCAAAAACAATTCTTCCATCTACAACGTCAAAAATAATATCAGAACGGTTTACATCCGGAGCATCTACAGGAACTCCCATTTTGCGTGCTTCTTCTATATAAAATGGCAAGCCATCGGTAGAAGTAATTTCGTTTGTCAGGTTTGCAGCCATAAATTCTGCAGGGTAGTGTGCCTTTAGCCAGCCTGTTCGGTAAGCAAGAACAGAATATGCCGCTGCATGTGATTTATTGAATCCATAGCCAGCAAATGGAACCATAATATCAAAAATTTCTTCAGCGTGTTTTTCTGTGTGTCCGTTTTTAAGAGCACCTTCAACAAAGTCTTTCTTTTTTCCCATCAGAACTTCAGGTTTCTTTTTACCCATGGCACGTCTAAGCATATCGGCACCACCAAGTGAGAATCCTGCAATTATCTGAGCAACCTTCATAATCTGTTCCTGATAAACCATAACGCCGTAGGTTTCTTTTAACAAACCTTCAAGAGAAGGATCAGGATATTGAATTGTTTCGGGCTTCCATTTTCCATCAATATATTTTGGAATATAATCCATAGGTCCCGGACGATAAAGAGCATTCAAGGCTACAAGCTCTTCTATTGTACGCGGCTTACAGTCACGGAGAATTTTCTGCATTCCGGGACTTTCAAACTGGAATACGGCAACAGAATCACCACGACAGAAAAGATCAAAGGTTTTTTCATCGGTTTCGCTTACGTTTGCTGTAATAAATTCCGGTTCATCAGGCTTTTTATGTTTATTTATAATTGCTTCTGCATAACGGATTAAAGATAGTGTTTTAAGTCCAAGGTAGTCGAATTTTACAAGGCCGCATGGTTCTATAATGTCCATAGTGTATTGAACGCCAACTTCGCCGGTTTTTGGATCTTTAAATACCGGTGCCCAGTTAGGAAGCTCTGTAAGGCCAATAACCATTCCGGAAGCATGAAGACCTGTGTTTCTTTTTACACCTTCAAGACGGAATGCAAGATCGAATAATTCCTGATAACGCGGATCATCCTTGTAAGGAATGAGCTGTCCGCCATCAGGCATTTTTTCTGTAGGCTCGCTGAATGCATCTTTTAAAGTAGCTTTTGGACTTTCCGGAATGCATTTTTTGAGCATATTAACTTCCTGAAGAGGAATTCCAAGAACTCGTCCAACATCAGCAATACAGTTTTTTGGTTTGAGAGTTCCAAAGGTAACAATATGACCAACGTTTTTATCGCCGTACAAATCTCTTGTATGCTGAATAATGTCCTGCCTGTAGTCGAAGTCCATATCAACGTCAAAATCAGGCATGGAAACACGTTCAGGATTTAAGAATCGCTCAAAGATCAATCCGTATTTGAACGGATCAATATCTGTAATTGTCATTGCGTAGGCTACAAGCGAACCTGCACCAGAACCTCGTCCAGGTCCAATAGGAATGTATGGCTTTGGCCGGTTATTTACATTATCCCAGGTCGATTTTGACCAGTTTATAAATTCCCATACAATAAGAAAATAGCCGGAAAAACCCATTGTAAAAATGGTGTTCATTTCGTAATCTGCACGTTCTCGTATTTCCGGAGTGATTTCCTTGTAGCGTTTTTTAAGACCTTCTTCTACAATGTGTTTTACATAATCGTTCTGGTCGCTCTGGTAATCATCGCCATGTGTGCGGAATTCTTTTGGAAGCTCAAAGCGTGGAAGACACTCTTTAAGCTCTGGAGTGCTGTACTGCTTGATTGTAAGATTACACATATTTGCAATCTTTATTGTATTGTCGTAAGCTTCCGGGCACTGAGGAAAAAGCTGACGCATTTCCTGCTCTGTTTTAAAATACCAGTTATCTAAATCTTCATCTCCACCCATTTTTGAATGCTTTTCATGAAGAAGATTTTTAAATCCAATACAGCGCAAGGCATCCTGAGCTATAGCGTCTTCTCGTTCTACATAATGAATATCGTTGGTAACTACAAGCGGAATGTCAATCTCGCGGGCAAGTTTAATAAGTTTTTCTGCAATAATTTTCTGCTCTGGAATTCCGTGATCCTGAAGCTCTATATAATAATGATCGGGACCAAAAAGATTTTTATACTTTAAGGCAAGCTCTTTTGCTTCTTCATCCATTCCGGCCAGAAGCATTTGTGGAAGCTCTCCCTGAATACAGGCAGAACAGCAGATTAAACCTTCATGATATTTTTCCAGCAGCTCCCAGTCAATTCTTGGCTTTCCGTAATATAATCCTTCTGTGTAAGCAAGAGAAGAAAGCCAGCACATATTTTCGTAACCTTTCTGGTTTTCGCATAGTAAAATAAGATGAAAATAATGAGCTTTTCTATCGCCTTCTTCTCCTTTATGGCTATATGGAACATCGTTTTTTTCAAGATGACTTCCGTAGGCTACATAAAATTCTTCGCCTACAATAGGATTTATTCCATTAACATGACAGAGCTTTTCAAAGTTAAGTGCACCAAACATATTTCCGTGATCGGTAAGTGCAAGCGCCGGCATATTTAAAGCTTTTGCTTTTGCAACAAGTTTGTCCAAAGTTGCACAGCTATCCAAAAGTGAATAATCTGAGTGAACATGAAGATGAACAAAATTTGCAACTGGAGTGCCCTCTGGAGCTTCCGGAAAAACGTGGTAATCTGCCATAAATGGATTATAACATAAAAAAAAGGGCTTTCCAACGAGAAAGCCCTTTTTTATTTTAAATTTCTAAATTTATTTTTTCAGCTTGAAAGATGAAATTTCATTTTTAATATTTGTAAGATGCTCTTTTGTATTATTCGAAGAATTTGTTGTAATTGCAGCTGCTGTAGAAATTTCCTGAGAGAAGTTAGAAATTTGTTCCATATTTTCTGTAAGGTTTCTTGTAATATCAGAAAGGCTTCGCATTTCTTTAAGGATTTGTTCTCCTCCAACAAGCATTTCTGAAGAACCATTCTTGACTTCTACTGTAGAATCGCTGATATTACGCATTGCTTCAAGAATCTGCTGGTTACCAGAATTCTGTTCCTCCATAGCATTTGAAATAACAGATTCCTGTTCCTTAACGGTTTGAGAAATCTGATAAATTTCATCAAATGAAGCCTGTACCTGTCTGATATCATTTGTAATCTTTTCAATCGATTCTGAAAGAGAACGAAGGTTCTCATCAATAGATTTACTTTGGCTTGAAGACTGTTCTGCAAGAGTACGAATTTCATCTGCAACAACAGCAAAACCTTTACCAGCTTCTCCTGCGTGAGCAGACTCTATTGCTGCGTTCATAGCAAGAAGATTTGTACGGCTTGCGATTCCTTGAATTATGCTGGAAGCCTGTAAAATACCGGCAGACTGTTCCATAACGTTTTCTGCAGTAGTAACGGCTGTTTTAACAGAGGTCTGTCCTCGTTCAGCTGCTTCAGAAAGATTTTTAACAGATTCTGTATTCTTTTCAAGAATCTTAGAAACGCTTTCTACGTTTGCTACCATTTCTTCTACAGCTGCAGAAGACTGGGTTACGCTGGAAGCCTGAGATTCAATAGAATTATTCAGAGAACGGATGTTTCCCATAATCTGTTCAATTGCTGAATTTGATTCTTCTACACCAGCTGCCTGCTCAGTCATTTCCTGCTTCATTGTTGCAATAGCAGTTGAAATATTTGATACGTTTGTATTTGTTGTACTCATGTTTGCAACCAGATCATCAGACTGTCTTACAGTTTCGTTTGTAGAAGCATCCATTGTAGCAAGAACTTCAGCAACCTGCTTTTTCATTTTGTTAATGTTTTGAATAATAACACCAAGTTCACTTCGGTTTGTTGCTTTTTTATCTTCTATAGTAAAATCCTTTTTCATAAGAGATTCTGTTACGGAAGAAATATCGCTTATACATTTTTTAACATCACCAACAAGTAAGAATTCTACTACAAAAAAGTAAACTGCAGAATAAATAGAAATTGGAGCAAGATGCTCAAGAATAGATGCTCTTCCTTCGGAAATTAATTTTGGCTGTAACAGCATTGAATAAATAAATCCAATAACACCCAATAATGCAAACAGGAGGGTAAGAATGTTTCTCTGGAAAAGATCCATAGTTATCTGATTTTTTCCAAAAGGAATAAAATGCATGTATGCTTCTGTAAGGCGTATATGAATTACATAAAAGAGAAGTGCAAATTCAAAAACGAGGGATAGTGAAAAAATAACTACACCTGTAATCGGACTTTCTCCCATAAAAGATTCAAGCTGAATTTTATGTGAAAATAAAATATGTAAAACTACTGTCGCTGTAACAAATGAGGAAACTAACGGGAAAGCAATATTCAATGTCTGTAGAATTTTTAATTTTTTATTAATCTTAGAAAGACTGCGATCCGGCTTGTCAAAATCTGTTATGGTCTTATTTAAAGTTGTTGCCATTAATGAACCAAAACCAATTAAGATAAGTGTAAACAGCAAAAATAAAGGACTTGTAATTATAACTTTAGCTTCCTTCAGGGTAAATAATTCCGTTACTAGTCCCATTGGAAGAAATAGAATGTTTGGCGAAACATAAATCATAACAATCATGATAAATGCTGCAATTGAAATCTTTCTTTTTTGTTCCTGAACAATTTCCATTTAAATAAACTCCTATTGCCTTTAGAATAAAAAGCATTTTATATATTTTAACATTATAAGGTAAAATTCCTATATTGTGAAATAAAAAATATGAGAATGATGAAAATAACAGACTTTTAAAAACAAATCATTAGGAAATTTTATTAAAAAAATATAATAATTAGTCTTTTAAATACTTTCCAGAAACTGCTTCAAGCTCCTGAATGGTAAAGCTGGAAAGAAGCTCTTTTGCGCTGGAAATCATCTTTGGACTCATAGAAAGATGTCTTATACCAAGTCCGGAAAGTACCATAATTCCATCTTTTCTTCCTGCCATTTCTCCACAAACGCTCAGAGGAATTCCTGCTGCCTGAGAATTATCTACAGTCATTTGAATCATTCTTAAAACAGCCAGACTGAATTCATCATAAAGTGAAGAAACATGCTGATTTTCTCTGTCTACGGCCAGTGTATATTGTGTAAGGTCATTTGTTCCAAGACTGAAGAAGTCGCTTACTCTTGTGAGTGTATCAGAAGTTACAGCCGCTGCTGCAGTTTCTATCATAATTCCAACCGGTACATCAGATTTAAAAGGAATCTTTTCACTTGCCAGTTCGTCCTTTACTTCTTTAAGAAGTTTTTTACAACCTGTAACCTGTTCAACTGTAGAAATTAAAGGGAACATAATTCTAAGGTTTCCATAAATACTTGCACGGTAAAGAGCTCTAAGCTGAGTTTTTAAAACATTCGGATAGGTTAAGCTAAGGCGGACTGCCCGTAATCCCATCAAAGGATTTTTTTCTTCAAAGACCGGCAAATCTACAGAAGTAATAAGCTTATCTCCACCGGCATCCAGAGTACGGATTGTTACAGGTCTATCGCCCATTATCTGAAGCACCTGCTTATAGGCTTCAAACTGAGTCTGTTCGTTGAAGGAACGTGCAGCCGCATTTAAAGAAACTCCGCTTTGCGCCATATAGAAAAATTCAGTTCTGAAAAGACCAATTCCATCTGCGCCTTCTGAAAGTGCAATTTCGGCTTCTTCCGGAGTACCAATATTTGCATATAACTTAAATTCAGTTCCGTCCTTTGTAACTGCGGGTTTATTTAAAAATGCCCGAAGTTTAATTTTGTGCTGCTGCTCTTCGAGAATTTTATTTTTATATTCGCCGATTGTGTTACGGTCCGGATTAACTAAAATTTCAGCTTCTTTACCATCGACAATAACAGTTTCACCGTTGCGGACTTTTTTGCTTATATTTTCCAGTCCAACAACAGTTGGAATTCCGTAGTTCCTTGCAAGAATAACAACGTGCGAAGAAACACCGCCTTCAGAAAGTGCAAGACCAGCAATTTTTCTTTTTGAAAGAACAATAGTATCTGCAGAGCTTAATGAGTTTGCAAGAATTACAGAACCGTCTGGAACGCGGTTTATATCAAACGGATGAATGTCGAGCATTTCATCAAGTACGCGTCCAAAAATATCTGTAATATCCTGAGCGCGTTCAGAAAGATAATAGTTTCCTGCCTGTCTTAAACGAGAAGCATATTCTTCGGCTTTTTGCTCAACAGTATATTCAATATTAAAAAGTTCGGCTTCGTAAAAATCACGGAGTTCCTTTGAAAAAACCGGATCTCCAAGCATAAGAATGTAAGTTTCAAAAACTTCTCTTTGAGCCTTGTCTCTTTCGCTTGTTTTTGAAAGTCCTTCCAGATGCTCTGTTAATTCTAGAGTTACAGTTTGAACAGCTGCCTGAAAACGATTCCAGCCTTTATTTATTTCATCAATTTTAATGCGATGTTGAGGAATTGCTCTTTTTACTGGATCTGGAATAACAAAAGCAGTTCCTATACCAATTCCGTCTGCCGCAGGAATACCAAGAAAAACTTCCATAATTAAAAAAATTATACATTGTTTTTAGAAATTTTTAAAGTATTGAAAAATGGTCTCCGTAGCAGTGAGTGTTGATGAAAATTGAAATTATTCCTGTTAGCAAACGTCATGAAATGACGTATTCGAAGAATCTAATGATTTTTCATCAGCATAATCGAATTCGTGTGACTGCATGAAAGATTTTCCATCATTGAAGAACATCAATTGAGTAATAGCCTGTATTCACAAAGATATGTTGGTATAGAATTTTCACTATTTCTTGTTACAGCATTATATGGAAGCTTTCCAAATAAAAGATATGTATTAATAATTTCCATTGTTTTTGACGACATAGTTTTGACTTCTCTGAATACAGACATAGATTGTGTTCCTTCACGAATGTTTTTTATAGAAGAAATGTCACAGTCCTGGCCGGTAATTAACGGAAAGTTTACGGCCGTATAACCTGCTTCTTTAAGTGCCTCTGTTACGCCAACTGCAGTAGAATCGTTTGAACATAATACTGCGTCGAGTTTTTTTCCTTTTGGACTATAAGAATTATTTGAAATCAGTTGTGCCATTCTTTTTCTTGCATTTTCAGTTTTCCATTCTGCGGTTGCACATTCATATATGGATGTTTGTCCAGATGGGCAGACAATACTTGAATTAGTATTATCTAAGGTTTTACAGCTTGAAAACAGTAAAAATCCAGATAAAAGAATTATTCATATGACATTTGCAAATTCCTGAAACTACTTCCTAATAATGATATTTTTTACTATAATATGCGCTATGAGTAACGAAAATCAGAACAACGAAAAAAGAGATCCACTCCTCTGTCACTGGGCAGATCAGATGGCTAACCAGATTATCCGCGAGAAGGGAGATCTGGATTTATACACCTGTGCTTCAGGAATTACACCTTCTGGAACAGTTCACCTTGGAAACTTCCGCGAAATCATTACAGTAGACTTAGTAGTTCGCGCCCTCCGCGACCGCGGTAAGAAAGTACGTTTTATTTATTCCTGGGATGACTACGACGTATTCCGCAAGGTTCCTGCTAACATGCCGGACCCTGAAATCCTTGAAAAATATCTTCGATATCCAATTACCGAAGTACCAGATACAACCGGCCGCAACGAAAACTATGCCCGCCATCACGAGGTTGATATTGAAACTCAGCTTCCACGCGTTGGCATTCAGCCGGAGTTCCTTTATCAGGCAAGCCGTTATCGTGCAAACCGCTACGCAGAAGGAATGCGCAAGGCTATGCAGAACCGCGACGTAATCAAGGAATGTCTTAACGAATACCGCGACGATGCTCACAAAATGAAGCCGGAAGATGTTTACTGGCCAGTTGCAATTTTCTGCGGTAAGTGCCAGAAAGATACAACAGAAATCCTAGACTACGACGGAGAATACGGAATCACATATAAGTGTGAATGCGGTCATACAGAAACTGCAGATATTCGTACTTTCAAAGGCGCAAAACTCGGCTGGCGTGTAGACTGGCCAATGAGATGGAACGAAGAAAAGGTAGTATTTGAGCCGGGTGGAAAAGACCATATTTCTCCGGGCGGAAGCTACGACACTGCAAAACTTGTAAGCAAGCGTATTTATGGCTGGGACGCTCCTGTTACAATGCGTTATGACTTCGTAAACCTCAAGGGTGTTCCTGGTAAGATGTCTTCTTCTAAGGGTAAGGTAATTGCTCTTCCTGATGCTCTTGATATCTATCAGGCAGAAGTTCTCCGCTACCTTTTTGCCGGAACAAGACCTAACACAGAATTTGCAATCAGCTTTGATATGGATGTTCTTAAAGTTTATGAAGACTACGACAAGACAGAGCGTATCGTTTACGGAATCGACAAGGCTAAATCAGATGACCACTTCAATAAGGAAAAGCGCATTTATATGCTGAGTCAGATTGACGGAAAGATTCCTGAGGTTATGCCATATCAGATTACGATCCGCCAGCTTACAACACTGCTTCAGATTTATTCTGGTGATATTGATGCTGTAATTAAGGCTCTTGGAGATGTAAAACCTGAACAGGAAGAGCGCCTCCGCCGCCGCATTGAATGTGCATGGTTCTGGGTAAAGCATTCTGCGCCAGACTGTGCTCCAGATTTCTGTTTTGAACTTCGCAACGATGGAAGCAAGGCTGATTTGTCTGGCGACCTTTTGACTGCTGTTAAACGCGTTCGTGATGAAGTTCTTCCAAAGCTCGATTCTTTCCAGCTGGATAAGGAATGCCAGCAGGCTATGTATGACATTGCAACAGAGATGGGACTTGAGTCTAAAGCTTTGTTTACTGCACTCTACAATGCACTTATCAACAAGGATCAGGGACCACGCCTCGGCAGCTTCTTCCGCATTATTGGAAAAGAGAAGCTTGAAAAGATTTTAAGTGTATACTAACGAGTGTTAGTAAAAGATTTTTAGGGGTTTTTAAAATGAAAATTTTGAATTTAAAAGAAGAACTTTCTCGCACCAGCTATCCTGGACGCGGAATTATTGCCGGAAAATCTGCTGATGGAAAATATGCAGTAAGCGCTTACTGGACAATGGGAAGAAGTGCCGGAAGCCGAAATAGAATTTTTGTTTCTGAAAATGAAAATGGAACAGAAGTAATCAGAACTAAAGCTTTCGATGAAACTTTGGTTGCTGGAGATCCAAGTCTTATTATTTATGCTGCAGTCCGTCAGTTTGAAAATTCAACAATTGTTACAAACGGCGATCAGACTGATACAATTTATGAAGGTCTTAAAAAAGGTCTTACCTTTGAACAGTCATTAAGAAGCAGAAAATACGAACACGATGCTCCAAACTTTACACCACGTATTTCTTCTTTGCTTACTCTTAATGGTTCTGGAGATAAAGCATCTTATGATTATGCACTTTCTATTCTGAAGAGTGACAATGGAAACGGCGATAATACTTTGCGTTTTACATATGCTTACGATAATCCTCAGAATGGAGAAGGGCACTATATTCATACTTACATGGAAGATGGAAATCCTCTTCCAAGCTTTGAAGGTGAGCCTGTAAAGGTTGAACTCAAAGGTGGACTTAATGAAATTGCAGATGAAATCTGGAATTCATTGAATTCAGATAATAAGGTATCTCTTTTTGTACGTTTTATTGAAATTTCTACAGGAAAATATGAACAGAAAATAATCAATAAAAATATATAAATATAAATAAACGGAGGAGTAGTCGGACGCTGGCTTCAGTTTTTTTGAAACAGTACCGGCTGTTGCAGATGACAACAATGAAAAGAATTGTTCTATGCTACAGTATTATATTATTATCCTCCGTTTTTTTATTTTTTTCATGTTCATCATTTAAAGATAAATCCTGGGAAGAAGATTATATCGTTAATGATGATTATAAAGAGTTTTCGAATAAGGTTGATGATTATTTAACAGAATCAAACTTTAATGGTTGCGTTCTTGTAGGTCAGAATAAAAAAATAATTTTTGCAAAAGGTTATGGACTTTGTGATGTAAAGGATAAGTATTCTCAGGAAATCACAATTCATACAGTTTTTGAAACAGGTTCGCTTTCCAAACTTGCAACTGCCTGCTGTGTAATGCAGCTTGCTCAAAAAAATAAAATATCTGTAAAAGATAATTTACTCGATTATTTTCCAGCTTATAAAAAATCTCCGGATATTACAATTGATCTTCTTTTAAGAATGCGGTCGGGTTTAACTGATTGCATTAATTCTTCTGATGAATTTTTTTCTTCAAAGATTTATAAAGAAGTTTTAAAAAAGCAGTACGCGAATCAGCCGCTAAAAGAAAATCTTGTCTTAGAAAATTTTTATACGGCACCTTTACTAACTAATCCTGACAGTACATATTTTTACTGCAATACAAATTATTATCTGCTTGCCAAAATTGTAGAAGAGGTTTCCGGCACACCGTTTAATAATTATTTAAAACAAAATGTTTTTGATGTTGCAGGAATGAAAAATACTAACACAGACTTCCAGAGAACAGATTCAAAAGGTTACGATTATCTTGGAAGATATTACAGTATTCCTTCTGAACTGGCATTTGGCTGCGGAAGTGTTAATTCAACAGTACTAGATTTGTTTAAATTTAATACTGCTTTTGCAGAGGGAAAAATTGTAAAAAAGAAAACCGTTAAAAAAATGACTGATTTTGATTCTTACGGTTATGGAATTTATTGTAAGGAAAATGAAATTTTTCATTCAGGCGCAACAAATGTTTTTAATTCATATAATTCCTATGATTTCAAAAATAAACTTTCTGTCATTGTTTTGATTAATGAACCTGTGAGTAAAACAAATGCAACAATTGTTGCAGGAAATATAAAAAAGTATTGGGAATAGCAGGAAAAATCTGCTGGCCTCGAGGAGAAAGAAATGAAGCGTTTATTTGATTTTATACTCTTAAATTTTTTATGGATTATTTTTAGTATTCCTATAATTACAACCGGAGCATCTACTTGTGCTGCTTATTATGTAACTTTAAAATTAGTTGACAGTAAAGAAAATCCTGATGGCTTTGCTTTACTGGATGTTATAAAATTATTTTTAAAAGGCTTTAAGCAGAATTTTAAACAGGGAACAATATTGTGGGCTTTTACCGCTCCCTGCATTTACGCTTCTTATTTATTATGGAAGCTTGTACTTTCAGCAGATGATTTGAATATATTTTTTATAATAGGCGCAGCAATTTATACGCTTATAGAAGCAGTATTTATTATCTTTTCTTATCCAATTATTGCCCGATATTATACTAACTTAAAAACTGCAGTAAGAAATTCTTTTGGCACTGCTTTATTATATTTAAAAAGCACTGTTTTGATTTTTATTCTTGTTGCATTGGAAACAGCTTTTTTCATCTGGAATAAATATACAATGCTTAGTGCAATTGTAATCGGGCCGGAGCTCATTATTTTTACAGTTAGTTATGTACTGAAAAAAGTTTTTGTGAATATAGAAAAAATGAATGAAAAAAAAGAAAGCTCAGAAGAGGCTGAAGCTACAGAAAATACCAGTGACTAATTTAAGCAGTGCCATAGAGGCTTTGCGAGTTTATTAGAAAATGGTTGCGGTCTGGTAAAATCCGGAAGCCAGCTTGTATCATCACTTAATTCCTGATAGAAAAGGTATTCAAAATCATAGGCTTCTATTAAATCCTGAATATCTTCATCTTCTTCTTTTGTAACAAGGCGATCTTCCAATTCTTTTATTTTACCTTTTTTTGCGGGAATAGGAGTGTACTGATTCATTAACGAAACAATAGCTTTTTTGTCTGCATTATTTTTCAGCCATTCTAAAACATCTGCTGTCTGTTCGAATTTTCCAGGTAAAAAAAGATGTCTTATAATTACTCCGCTGTATATTTTTTCAACTTCAGGATTTTCCGAGGAATCATTATTTTTAATAGTTTTAATTTCCAAAGGATTATTATCTATCATCCATTTAATAGCCTTTTCTGCTACTTCCGGGTAATCCGGAGCTGCAAAAAGAGATTTGGAAAGTTCTTTATCCAGAGTTTTTAAATCCGGAAGCCAGATTGTAACTAAACCTCGTAAAAGCTCCAGCATTTCTACATTTTCGTAGGCAGAAGAATTCCAGCAGAATGGAATTGTAACTCCGGCATTTTTAGCTGCTTTAAGGAACTCTGCAATTTTTGGAATATGATGGCTTCCTGTAACAAGATTGATGTTTTCTGCGCCAGCATTCTGAAGTTCAAGACAGATTTTTGTAAATTCCTCTGAAGAAACAGGTCTCCCAAGACCTTCCTGCGAAATCTGATAATTCTGGCAGAATTTACAGCGCAATGTACAGCCTGTAAAAAAAATGGTTCCGCTACCGCCCTTTACCGTAACAAGAGGTTCTTCTCCAAAATGAAGTCCTGCAAATGCAATTCTTAAATCTGAATTTTCTCCACAAAAATTTTTAACTGAATTCTGGGTTCTGTCAATTCTGCATTTTTTGGGACATTGTGTGCAGCTTGTATAATATTTCTGAATATTCTGTAAATTATTCATTTATCAGTAAACACCTTTGCTTACAAGAATTTTCATTAAATCCTGCAGGACTTCTACAGGCAGTTCTTCTGCTTCAAAATTTACAAGGCGTCCAAGCTCTTCCCAGTCTTTATTGCTTATTAAATCCTGATATTCATCGCTGTTATCCAAAAAGGCAAGAAAAGCAGCTAATAAATTCTGATTTTTTTCTGAAGGCTCTTCTGTAATATTTTGCGACTTCCAGATATATTCATTTTCCCAGTAATCAAAAATTGAATGGGGAAGAGAACCGGGGCAACTGGTCGTTCGCTCAAAAAGTCTTTGAATATCATTTTTTACGCGGTTATAATCAGACTTGCCTCCATTATTATGGCGGTCATATTTTAAAGATTTTTGTATATCGGTTAAAAATTTATTTATATCAGTCATAAGCCTATATTATCAGAAAAAAATATGAATGTCAGTGAATATGAATCAGAAAAAATCATAATAGTATTTTCTGATGTACAACTTGTTTTTTGTGATGTATAATTTTAAATATGGAAAAAGTCCTTTTATGTATAAAAGATTATCAAACAATCAGAGCCTTTTCCTCTTTTTTATCTGATGACTATGAAGTAGATGTCGCTTCGAACGAAGTAGATTCAATTAACTGCTTACAGGAAAATCAGTATTCGCTAATTTTAATAGATTTTACTCCATTAAGTTTTAACGGGCAGTCTGTTCTGGATTATATGCAGAAATCGAATCAGATTTCTAATCAGCCGGTTTCTATTATTCTTGATACAACAAATCTTCAGCAGGAACTCGATTTATTTAATATGGGTTGTGCGGAGCTTTTTCATAAGCCTTTTGATTCAATTATAACAAGAAAAAGAATTCAAAATGTAATTACAATTTTTACTTTAAAGAAAAATGTTTCTGATTATGAGCAGAAGCTTGTTACTGATCCGCTTACAGGATTATTGAACCGTGATGGCTTTGAATCTAACGTAAGAAAAGCTATTAAGTCAAAAGAGCCGGGCGCATTTATTATGTGCGATCTGGATGGACTCAAATTTATAAATGATAATTATACACATCAGGTTGGAGATAATATTATTCAGGGAGTTGGAAAAACTCTTACAAAAACCATGCCTAAAGATTCCCTGATTGCACATGTTTCCGGTGATGAATTTTGTGTTTATATAAATAACGAAAAAGACGAAAAAGTTATTGCTTCTTATTGCGAAAATTTCCAGAAAACCTTGTTGAGCTCTGTTTTGCTTCCGGATGTTTCGCGTCCGGTAACAGCTTCTCTTGGAATTGCAGTATTCCCGACAGTTGCTTCTACTTATGAAAATCTTCATTCAAAAGCTGATCACGCAATGCTCTATGTAAAAAATCATGGAAAAAATGCATATAAGTTTCATGCTCCTCGTGATGACAGGGAAGAATTATTAAAGGGGCGTCAGGAATGTACAAAAGTTTCAATGAGTTTAATGCTCAAGGAAAGAGAAGGTGAAGAAATTCAAACCTGGCTTAAATTCGGTGAATTCAGAATCGTTTATATAGTATATCAGAAATATTCTAAAGACAAAGTTGATGCCAGAAAGTGTCAGCTGAATATTATAGATAAAACAAATCCTGAAAATCCTGATCCTAAAAAAATAAATTCATTGCACGAAAAGATTTCTATATTTATAAAGGAATCTCAGCTTCCGGGAATTTTTTCGTGGTACAGCATAAACCAGCTGATGATTCTTGCGATAGAAAGAGAAACAATTCCACGAGGCTTGGGAAGACTTAAGCAGGAATTGGCAAATGAAATGAATGTATTGAATCTTGATATAGAATTAAAGGATAATTAGTTCTTTTTCTAACTAAATCATATTCTGCAGAAAACTATCTTTTTTTTGAAAATCCTATTTTAATTTTCTTCTATATATAATATTATTGCAAAAAATAATTTGTGATATACGTCCACGTCAAGGCATGCCTTGTTCATAGTCTTGACTTGTCCGTTTATCGGTTTTTATCAGGAGGATAAAACCGCTATGAATAGATTTAATATTGGTGACAGCTTTGAAACTTCTGTAGTTGCTGTTACAGATTCTACAGTTTTTGTTGATTTGAGTGCTAAATCGGAAGGCGTAATTGATGTTGCTGAATTTAAAGATGCAGATGGCAACGTAAGTGTAAAAGAAGGCGATAAAATCAAGGTTTTCTTTACCGGCGAAGTTCACGGCGAAATGCGTTTTACAACAAAAATAGGAGGTTCTTCTGCTGATGATACTATGATTGAAAATGCATACAAAGGCGGTATTCCTGTAGAAGGCCATGTAGAAGCAGAAATCAAGGGTGGTTTTGAAGTAAAAATCGGTGGAAAACGGGCTTTCTGTCCATATTCACAAATGGGCTTTAAAGATAAAAAAGAACCTGCATTTTATGTTGGAAAAACTTTGAGCTTTATCATCACTGAATATAAAAATGATGGAAAAGATATTCTTGTAAGCAACCGTAAGATAGGTGAATCGGAATATGCAAATGCGCTTGGTAAACTTGCTGCACAGATTACTGAAGGCGCTGTCGTTACTGCTACAGTTGAAAGCATTGAAAAGTTTGGTGCTTTTGTAAACATTCAGGGCTTTCGTGCCCTTCTGCCAATCAGCGAGCTTTCTTTTGACCGCGTAACTGATGCAGGAGAAATTGTTGAAGTTGGTCAGGAACTCAATGTAAAGGTTATTCACACAGACTGGAAAAACGAGCGTGTAAGTGTAAGCCTTAAAGCTCTTCTAAAAGATCCATGGGAAGAAGCTGCAGCTAAGTTCCCGGCTGGAACAAAGGTAGACGGAAAAGTCAGCAAGATTATGGACTTTGGCCTTTTTATTAATCTTGATAAGGGAATTGATGGTCTTGTTCATATCAGCGAGCTTGAAGGTGTAAGTGCAAATACAAACCTGCGTAAGGTTTATAAGCCTGGCCAGCCAATGAGTGTTGTTGTTGAAAAGATAGATTCTGCTGCAAAGCGCATTTCTTTAAAGCCAGCAAATTCTGTTGAGCAGGATAACTCTGCAGAAAAATACATGAGCAGCCAGAGCGATGACGGAGAAACTTATAATCCGTTTGCTGCTTTGCTTCGTAAGTAAATGCCTTTAATTAGTCTTACACCGGAAATTTCCTATCTTCCCTCTGTTGAAAAACCTATTTCCAGCGATGTGGTTTTTATAAAACCAGATGGTTCAGACACCACCTGGATTTTTGATGTGGGAACAAGCAGTGAGGCTGCCCGGCTCATAAATCAGATAGAGGGAAAAAAGAATATTGTAATTTCGCATTTTCATCCGGATCATATTCTGAATCTGATTAAGGTTAAATACGATAAGCTTTACGTTACAAAATATACAAAAAAATACACAAGGGCAGGGGAAGTGCTGGAAGGCGACCTGGTTTTTCCAGACGGCATAAAAATCAGCCAGATTCCATCGAGTCATTCAAAAGGCTGCCTTGTTCTTGAATACAAAGATTATGCTTTTCTTGGTGATGCAACATATGTCCGGTTCCGTCTGAACGCACGTGAGTATAACGTTCAGCAGCTCGAACAGATGATAAAGAAAATGGAAGAAATCACGGCACCAAACTTCTGCCTCAGCCACGACAAAACTTTTGTTCAGCCTAAAGAAAGTGTGCTCCGTATTTATAGAAAAATTCTTTCACGCCGCCAGAACGGCAATCCCACAATCAATGTAAACGACTTTTTTAACGCCGACGGTGGAGTAAAAGAAAGCGAAGATTCCCTTGGGAATAATGTGAAGGTAAAATAATTTATGCAATAATTACTTCCCGTCTTGGTGATTTTAAAACTTTTGTGGAAGTAATATCAAAAAAGTTAGAAAAGACATTCTTACCCTCTTTTTTTATTCAAATTCTCTTTTTCTTCTGCCGATAATTAAATATGGCTAAAAACAGCTACGAAAAGCCTGATTACTGGTCTCAAAAAGCGTTCTCGGAGGGGTATCCGGCGCGGTCGGTGTATAAGCTTAAGGAAATCGACGAAAAATTCGGAATGATTAAGAAAAATTATACTGTTCTGGATTTGGGAGCGGCACCAGGAAGCTGGACTACATTCTTACTGCGTACTATGGATGGGACGGGAAAGGTTGTTTCCTGCGATTTAAATCCTCTTGCAAAGAGCGTAAAGGGCGATAATCTCACTTTTATTCAGGGAGACCTGAATGCTCCAGAAGTACGTTCGCAGATTAAGGCTGCAGGACCTTACGATCTTGTTGTGTGCGATGCTGCGCCAAAAACTACGGGAAACCGCACTGTTGATACTGCGCGGAGTGAACAGCTGGTAGAAATGGCTGTATGGTATGCTGAGGCTATGCTGAAAAACGGCGGAAATTTTGCCGTAAAAATCTTTCAGAACGGCGATCAGCAGGCAATTTTGCGAAAAATGCGCGAAATTTTTACGTCTGCAAAAGGATTTAAACCCGAAGCGTGTCGTAATGAATCTTTTGAAACTTACTTAATAGGAATAAACAAAAAAGGGTGATTTAAAAAGGGGAAAATAAAAAATGAAAAAGGAATTGGCAACAAAGGTTTTTCATAGTATAATATATTTTGTAAAAAATAGTATAAATATGTTTACTAATTCAAAAACTGTAAAAATAGTTAGTTTCTCGATTATTACTTTTTGTCTTGGACTTTCTTTTACATGTATAACAATATCAGTTCGTTCACATATAAATAAACCGAATGGTGTGGGAGGTTTTGAAACTTCTGCCGTTCCTGAATTTGATTCAAATCACAATATAGTTTTAGACAGGAGTACAATTACTTCTGCAGCAGTTTCTGCAGGTAACGCTGATGCTGCTCCTGAAGAAACACTTTTAAGCGCTGGGGCATCTGTAGAAGCTGCAAAAATTACTTATCAGACTTATCGCGTTAAAGCTGGCGATATGATTGGTTTTATTGCTGATGAATTTAATGTAACTCAGGATACAATTATAAGCGTAAATAATATAAAAAATACAAGAACAATACAGCCTGGGCAATATTTAAAAATTCCTTCTATGCCTGGAATTGTTTATACAGTTAAAGAGGATGGCGAAACTCCTTCAACAATTGCAGAAAAATACGAAGTAGATGCAGATAAATGTGCTCTTGTAAATTTTGTTTCTACAGATTCTCCGCTTGCTTCGGGAAGTTCTCTCTTTGTTCCAGATGCTGCTCTTGATGCATTTACTCTTGCAGAAATTAATGGTGATTTGTTCAAAAAGCCGCTTCATGCACGATACTGGCTTTCTTCAAATTACGGCTGGCGTGATTCTCCGTTTAATCCGGGAAAACGTACCTTCCATGGTGGAATTGATATGGCAATTGCACAGGGAACTCCAATTTATCCTGCAATGAGCGGTATTGTAGAAACCGTAGGCTTTAATGCAACTTATGGAAACTATGTAATTATCCGTCATCATTCAGGATATAAAACTTTGTATGGCCATATGAAGTCTACAGCATCTGTAAAAGCCGGAAATTATGTATATGCCGGAACAACAGTAATTGGTTATGTTGGATCAACAGGTATGAGTACAGGTCCGCATCTTCACTTTACAGTTTATAAAAACGGAAAAACAATTAATCCTCTTACAGTTTTGAATTAGGGTGCATCCCTGCCGGCCGCTTTGCGGCTGCTCCATAGCCTTGCACTTTTTTAACAAATCTCTACATATATTCCCCATCTTCGCAAAATCCGTTATAATGCGCTTATGGAAACACGAAACATTTTTGAAAACCTTTCTTGTATCGATCACAGATACTCTTTGTCGGAAGCCGATGCATTTGCCGGCCTTTCTAAGTATATTTCAGAAGAAGCTTCTATCCGTTCCTGCGCTAAGTGCGAAGCAGCCCTTGTAAAAGCCCACCTTAAATTGCGTGGCAAGTTGACTGATGATATTGCCCGCACCCTGGACGACGTTGCCGCAAATATCGACCCTCAGGAAGTTTATACAGAAGAAGAAAAAACAAAGCACAATATCCGTGCTCTTGTAAATGTTATGAAGACTAAGGTTGATAGCGAAATCGGACCTCTTATTCACCTTGGTGCGACTTCGGTTGATATTCTTGATACAGCCCTCAGCTGCCGTATGCGCGACGTTACTCAGAATGTTGTGCTTCCAGAACTTAAAAAGCTTGAAAATTATCTTTGTGATATCGCTGAGCGTGAATGCGCTACTCCACAGGTTGGCCGTACACACGGACAGCATGCCGTACCTATTACTTTTGGATGGAGCATTGCTGAGTTTGTAAGCCGCCTCGGAAAGTCGATTTTGCGCATTGAAGAGTTGAGTAATCAGCTGGTTGGAAAATTGGCTGGTCCAGTTGGTTCTTACAACGGACCTTCTATGATCGTAAAGGATCCTGAAGAGCTTGAGCGCACATATACTGAATTCCTTGGACTCACACCATCTGAATATTCAAATCAGCTTGTTGAGCCGGAATACGTTCTCCGCCTCCTGCTTGAGATGAACGTAGCCTTCGGAATTATTGCAAACCTTGCTGATGATCTCCGCAACCTTCAGAGAAGCGAAATTGGTGAAGTATTCGAGTACTTTGCTGCAACTCAGGTTGGTTCTTCAACAATGCCACAGAAACGTAATCCATGGAACAGCGAGCACGTTAAGTCTCTGTGGAAGGCTATGTGCCCTCGCGTAATCACTTTCTATATGGATCAGATTTCTGAACATCAGCGTGATCTTACAAACTCTGCAAGCCAGCGCTTTATTGCTGATTATGTATCAGGCTTTACAATGGCAGTTGCCCGCATGAACAGCGTTGTTAAGGGGCTCCAGGCTGATAAGGAAGGCATGGCTCGTAACCTCGAAAATGCCGGCGGAAAAGTAAAGGGTGGCGTTCTCGCAGAACCAGCTTACATTCTTCTTGGCGAAGCAGGCTACAACGACGGTCACGAAATTATCCGTAAGATTACCCTCGAAGCAGAGCAGAGCGGAAAGACCTTCTTCGAAGTTCTCAAAACTCACGAAAAAGAATACGCAGACATCACAGCCCAGCTCGAAAAACTCGGCGTAGAAAATCCTGCAAACTTTTTTGAGCATCCTTCTAACTATTGCGGTTTAGCTGCAGTTAAGTCAAAGAGACTTGCCCAGAAATATCGCGAGTTATGTAAATAGAGTTAGCGATTGTAGCGCCGAAGTATAAAACAAAGCCATCCGTTTTGCGGATGGTTTTGTTTTATATGAGCCGCGGTAGACGGCGAAGCGCGAAAAGCGCGGCGTGGCAGATTTTCTGCCACGCAACTTCCAAAAAATAATTATTTAAAACAAACATCTACTTCAAATGGGCCGTAGGTTGTGGAAAAAGGAATTCCGATTACCGGATAATTTTTTGGCCAGGCAATTATGTGGTTATGTCCCATTACACAGAATGGAGGAGAAATATCAATGCTGTAATCTTTTATTGCAGAAACAGCATGTCCGGAAATAATGTTTGTAAATTCGCTGACAAGGCCTATAGTCGTGTCCTCGTATTCTTCCGGCTTACATTCGAGTCCCGAAAGTGCAAGCATTTTTCCAGCAAGTGTCTTATGAAGTCTGAATGCGACTACACCTTTTACATCTCCTGTAATTCCAAGTAATCCTGAAATTTCCCAGGAATGTCCTGCATGGATATCAAGAATATGAGGTTCTTTGGCTTGAGGCGCAATTCCAAACATAGATTGAAATGCATTAACGCCTTCTGTTAAAAAATGATTAATAATTTTTGCATCCATACAATAATGATAAGTCAGAAATTTTAGATTGTAAAGCAGAAACGCCCGGGGCTATAAAAAGCGATTAAACAAAATTAAAAGGCGTTTCACCAGTCAAGCAAATATGCACCGCACTTTTTCCGAAAGGAAAAATGCGAGGAAACGCCCGGAAATATTTTTAGCTGTTAAACGAAATTGTATGGCGTTTCACCAGTCAAGCAAATATGCAGCGCACTTTTTCCCGAAAAGGGAAAAATGCGAGGAAACGACCGGAAATATTTTTAGCTGTTAAACAAAATTGTAAGGCGTTTCACCAGTCAAGCAGATATGCAGCGCACTTTTTCCGAAAGGAAAAATGCGAGGAAACGCCCTGGGCTATGAAATGTGTTTAAACAAAATTATAAGGCGTTTCCTGGTAGACATAATAATTCAGCCAGTTTGAATAGAACAGGTGTGCTGTTGAACGCCAGTAGCTTGTTGGCATTCGGTTTATATTATTTGTCGGGAAATAGTTTTTTGGCAGCGGAACATTCATGCCTTTTTCTATATCTCTGTAATATTCTTCAGCAAGTGTAAGTGTGTCGTACTCAAGATGACCAGTCATAAAAATTTCTCTGTTATCTTTTGACTTTATGATTGTAACCCCAGCTTCAGCACTTTCTGCAAGGATAATCAAATCTTTGCATTTGAGAATATCTTCTTTTTTTAAGGTTGTATGGCGGCTTTGAGGAATTGGGAATGTGTCATCAAATCCTCTCATAAGCGGATCTGCTTTTACACATCGCTGATTCATAAAAATACCGGACATTTTTCTTTCAAGAGGATATTTTGGGATTCCATATAAATGGTATAGACCTGCAAAACTTCCCCAGCATAAATACAAAGTAGAAAATACATTTTTCTTTGCATAATCCATAATGCCGCAAAGCTCGTTCCAGTAATCTACATCTTCAAAAGGAATCTGTTCTACGGGAGCTCCAGTAACCAGCATTCCGTCAAACTTTTTGTTGTAAAGTTCATTAGAAGTTATATAAAATTTTTCCAGATATTGTTCATCGGTATTTTTGCTTGTGTGATTTTCCATTCGCACAAGAGAAACTTCAATTTGAAGAGGTGAATTTGCCAAAAGTCTGAGTAATTGAGTTTCGGTAGTTTCTTTAGTTGGCATTAAATTTACAATTGCAATTTTAAGTGGACGAATGTCCTGTTTACTTGCGCGGTTTTCTGGCATGACAAAAATATTCTCTTTTTCGAGATTTGCAACAGCTGGTAAGTCTGAATTAATTTTAATTGGCATCTTTGTCCTCCTTTAAAGCTTCCGCGGCAATGGTGCTGCATGTAGCGTTTTAAAATGTATTAAGCTTAAAACGAATTAAACTGAAGTTTAATTGCTATATAATGTAGCAAAATACAAAAAATTTTGCTATACTTTTTATTATGCCAATGCAGAATGATAGAAAAAGTGCGATTAAAAAATTAAAGCTTCTCACATTCAATTCAAAATCTAATGTAGATTCTTTTCGGGCAAAATTAGATGAAGGTTTTAAAACTACATTTTTGCCAAATGGACTAGAAGCTTCTAAATATAAATATGGAAATACTGATTGCACAGTTCTTTCTCCGGAGCTTTACGCTTCTAACCGTGTAATGCTTTATATTCACGGAGGCTCTTTTGTAGGAGGTTCTGAAGTTTCTTACAAAAGCTTTTGTTCTTCTCTGGCAGCAAAATGTTTTTGCAGAGTTGTAATTCCTTCATATCGTCTTGCTCCTGCCTATCCGTATCCTGCAGCTAATGAAGATATTCAGGGCGTATTTAAATCTCTTTTTACTGAAGAACAGATTAACTGTTCTTTATCTACAGAAAAAGGTGAAAAACCTATTCTTCCCGAAATTGTAATTGCCGCAGATAGTTCTGCAGCTTCTATTGCGTGTTCATTAATTTTTAATTTGCGTGACCGTTATCGTTCATGCATCAGTAAGGTTGTACTTCTTTCTCCATGGCTTAATCTTTCTTCTTCTTCACGTTTATTGTCTGCTAAAAAAGTCAGCGATGAAGTAATGAATTCTGATGTGTTAAGAAAAAGCGCTTCAATTTATACTTACGAGTCAAATACAGAAAGTCCATTTGTTTCTCCTTTACTTGCTGATGAATCTATGCTTAAGAATTTTCCACCGGTATTTATTCAGATGGGCTCTAAAGAAATTCTTCTGGAAGATGCAAAGCTTTTCTGCGATAAACTTATTGCTGCCGGAAATTCCTGTTTGCTTGATGTATGGCCGGATATGATGTTTATGTTTCAGATGGCTGATGAATACTTACATGAATCTCATCTTGCACTTGATAAAATTGGAAAAATTGTTACAGAAAATTTTGCAGGACAGGAAGCTCTCCAAATAGAAAACAAACCTCGCCTGGAGCACAGTTTATTTTCGGAGGCATAAGTTGTCTAAAATTGAATTACTTTCTCCTGCTGGAAATGTAGAAAAATTATCTTATGCTTATGCTTATGGAGCTGATGCAGCTTACATTGGATTAAAGAAATTTTCGCTTCGTGTTAAGGCAGATAATTTTTATGAAGACGAGTACAAGAAGGTTATTGAATTAAAGAATCGCTATCCTGGAAAGCGACTTCATTGTGCGCTCAATATTTCTTTTCATGATGAAGAGATTGATTCCTTAAAAGAAAATCTTGATTATTTTAAGCAGTATCCTATAGATGCATTTATTGTTCAGGATATTGGAATTGTTCCTTTATTGCAAAAAGAATTTCCTGAAGTTGAACTTCATCTTTCTACTCAGGCTTCCTGCGTAAATAGCGAAGCTGTAAAAATGTATAAAGCTCTGGGATTTTCTCGTGTAGTCCTTGGCCGTGAAATTTCTATTGATCAGATAAAACGTATAAAAGATTCTGTTCCTGATATGGAGCTTGAAACTTTTGTGCATGGTGCAATGTGTATTGCTTATGCAGGTCGCTGTCTTATGAGCGCATATCTTACAGGGCGAAGTGCGCAGAGTGGATTCTGTTCGCATACTTGCCGCTGGAATTTTAAAATTGACGGAAAGCCTGGAATTGAAAATTTAGAAGCAGCTCGTGTACTTGCACAAAGCGGTTTACTTACTCTGGAAGAAGAGCAGAGACCCGGCGAAAAATTTCCTGTTTTTGAAGGTGACGGTTTTACGGCTGTACTTTCTTCAAAAGATTTACGTATGATTGAACATCTTGATGATTTAAAAAATGCAGGAATTGATTCGTTAAAAATTGAAGGAAGAATGAAGAGTGTTTATTATGTTGCCATGGTCACCCGTGCATATAGAAAAGCGCTCGATGCATTGGAAGGTAAAATTTCTAAGGAAGAAGCAGCTCCTTATGTTGAAGAACTGGAAAATGTTTCTCACAGAGAAAGTACAACCGGCTTTTATTATAACAAGACTAATGCTGACGAAACTACAACTGGTGCCTCGGACAGTAAATATCAGTTAGCTGCAGAAATTGGAAAAGAAATTTGCGGTGAAGACTTTGAGAAAATTTATAATGAAGGAATAGGGCGGTACAAAAATTACATGACTGAACTTGAAGCAATGCATCCTTCGGCAAGGGCAGCGAGATTAAAGGATTTAGAAATTCATACAGACCGCCGCGTTATTCCTTTTGAAAAAAAAGAAAACTGGTACATGTATGAATGTACTGCTTTAAACATGATAAAAGATTCAGATGATATAGAATTTGTTTCTCCGGAATTCTGTTCAATTAAAGTTAAGTCGGGCGACTGGGAAATAATTAATTCAGAAACCGGATTAAAAATGTCCTGGGTTTGCGACGGTCATCCTGCTGTTATTTATCTTCCATATAAATTGCCTGATGCAACCCTTCTTCGTACTTTGGATCCGGATTATGTAGAAGGAAAAATCCGCGATACCGGTAGATAATATGGTATATAAAAAAAAATATCTGTTTTTTATATTAATAATATTTAAGTTTATTTATTTTCCACTTACAGCGCAGGAAAATAAAATTAATTTTTTTACAGATGGAAAACCTGAATTAAATGCACAATGGGGACTAAGTTTTCCTGCTAGAAGAGATTTAAGAAATCCTTCTCCTTCTGAAGATTTTATTTTTGCTGCAGATTTTAATGAACTCAGATTAGATTCCGGAATAAAATATCAGTATAGCCAGATTGATTTTACAAATCGTGTTATTTATATGCCGACTTTTTTTAACAGCTTTCAGGCTGGCCTTGGAACAACCTGGCATTATTATCGCTATATAAAAGAGTTTTCTGAAAATGATTTAATTATGACAGCAAGATTCAGATGGAAGAAAGGTCCTGTGTTTTCTCTTGAAAATGCATTTGGATTTCTTTTTAAGTTTACTTCTATTGATGCTATAAAGGAATATGAATCTGTAATTTATAATTTTTCATATCAGCAGGAATTGTTATGTAACTGGCATCTTTTTAATACAGCAAATTTATGGATTGCTTTGAATCTTCAGGATTATTTTGATTATCCTTTAGCAATCAGTCCGTTTTTTAAGTTTGGGTTTAATTATGAAACAAAACAGAATACAGTTCTGGGTTTAGATTTTACATTGAAATTTGTTGATATGTTTTTTAGCGCCGTATATTTAAATGAAGCAATTCTGAGGTTTTCGTTTAAGGTGGTTTTATGATTTCCAAAACTTTCAGATTATTTTTAGTTACACTTTTTCTTACCCTTGTGATTTCCTGTTATGGAAGCTGGAATTTTTTATATGAAGGGAACAATGTTGATGAACGAACAGAAAGCTTTAATATGCTAGATTCGTCAACCGATGATAATTTTTCTGCAGCGGGAATTTCTTCTCTAAACGGAAAATATACAGTTTTAATAATTTCTGATACACATTTTGGCAATACAAAAAAAGAAATTAATTGTGCGCCACTTTTTAAATGGCTTGAACAATTAAGAGGTAAACCTGAATATCCCGTTTTTGCTATTTGCCTTGGAGATGTAGTTGATTTGGGAAGACAGGAAGAATATGACTTGTATAATGCTTTTTGTAAAAAGCTCCAGAATGAATATGGAATCAGATTAATTTTTAATTCTTGCGGGAATCATGATATTTATCAGGGGAACTGGGAAAACTGGAAGAAGAATTGTTATCCTTATAAATCATTTTACAAATTCAAAACTTCTAAATTTTCCTGGTATTGTCTGGATACAGCTTCCGGAACTATTGGACTTAATCAGTATAGAATTCTTTCTGAAGAAATGAAAACTGATCCAAGTCCTAAAGTTGTTTTTACACATTATCCGTTTGTGCGTTTTAACCGCGACACTTCTAACATGGCAGAAACAACAGAGCGTAATAAATTAATTTCTGAATTTGCAAAAAATAATGTAAAGTGTGTGCTTGGAGGTCATCTGCACACCAGTGCAATTGATAATCTTGGATTTATGAATTATATTATTCCGTCTTTTGGATACAGTGAATCCTGGGGACTCTTGTACATTGATGAAGATTCAGAAACTATAAGCTTTGAATTTATTTCTTAATTTCCCATTCAACAGAAACGCTTCGTTCTTCTTTATGCGGAATTCTTTGATAAATAAGGCAATCTGCTTTATGAATAGAGACACCTTTTGTTCTTGTTACATAGCCTACAATTAAATCTGGATAAGCTGGATGACAGCATTGAGCAATATTATATAAAACATTTTTTTCGCCTTCTACAAGAACTCGTTTATTAATTCTTGGCTGAGCTTCGGCGGAATTTCTGTCTGAGTTTTTTGGTCGTTTTCTTCTTTTCCCGGTTTGAGTTCCTGGAACCCAGGCTTCTGCTGTTTGTCCCTGCAATGAATTTTCAGCTGCTGAACTACTTGTTGCGGCTACTCCGGTTGCAGCTCCTGCAGCCTGATTAAAGATAATTCTTTCGCTGAATGTCGGATCATTTTTAATAAGCCAGGAATGGATTCTCTGGTGAGCTTTACTTGTTTTAACAATATTCAACTGATTTTCTGTAGGATGAGCCTGAGGATTTGTAATAATTTCTATTATCTGAGTATTTTGAAGCGGCTTAGAAAGTGGAATGATTTTTCCATCGGCTTTTGCAGCTATTATCTGTTCACCAATAGAAGAGTGAACTGCATAAGCAAAATCAATTGCAGTTGCTCCCATAGGAAGCTTTTTTACATCGCCTTTTGGAGTGAATACATAAATTTCATCACCTAAAAATTCATTTTTAAGTGTTTCAAAATTATTTCCTTCTGTGAGCTTTTCTTTTAAATTCTGAAGCTTGTTATAAATCTCAAGACGGTCTTCTTCTACAAGTTCACGCGAAGTCCCTTTTTTATAAAGCCAGTGTGAAGCAATTCCATGCTCAGCCATATTATGCATCTGGTAAGTTCTTATTTGAATCTCAAGAGGTTTTCCTTCGCACATAACCGTCGTATGCAGAGACTGATAGCCATTAGATTTTGGCATTGCAATATAATCTTTAAATCTGCCATCCAAAGGCTTCCATAGTCCATGAACTATTCCAATTAATGTATAACATTCCGAAGGTGTATTACATAAAATTCTTAGCGCAAGTAAATCAAAAAGCTCGCCGGCTTCTTTATTTCTTTTTTTCATCTTTTGATAAATTGAATAAAAGTGTTTTGCCCGGCTTTGAATTTCAACTTTTATACCAAGTTTTTCTGCAGATTTATAAATGCTGTTTACGGCTTTATCAAGGTAATTTGCCCGTTCATCTTTTTTTTGTGCAACAATTGCTTTTATTTGTAAGAAAACCTGCGGATTAATATATTTTAAGCTTAAATCTTCAAATTCATTTTTTTCTGTCTGCATTCCAAGACGGTCTGCAAGCGGAGCCCAAATTTCTATAGCACTTGAAGCAATGGCATGCTGTTCTTCTTTTGTAAAACTTTTTATATTTCTTATTCTGTCCAAACGGTCTGCAAGAGTAATTAAAATAATTCTTGCATCATCGCACATTGCAAAAAGCATATTTCTTATTGCATCTGATTGCTGAAGAGTTTTTGTATTAATTGGAAGATTAAGAATTTTATTTGTAGTTGCAATTATGTTTGCAACATTTTCTCCATAGTCCATTTTTATCTGTTCAGGAGTAATATTAAAATCATTAATAGAGTGTAGTAGGGCACAGATTATTGTATCGCTGTCCAAACGGTTTTGAGAAAGAATGAAAGCTACACGCAATGGATGAAGATAGTAAGGTTTTCCGCCTTCTCTAAAAAGTCCTTTTGATTTTTCTACAAGAAAGTTCCAGGCTTTTTTTATCTGAACTGTTTCTTCATCCGAAAAATAATCACTTTTTGAGAAAAACTCGTTTATTAATTGTTCAGGCTCTCTGATGTCTGATTCAAAAACGCTCTCTGTACTCATTAAAAAGAAAATAACAGAATTTTCAGTTCATTTCAACAACGCGGAGCTGACCTTCAAAATCCTTGTGAATTTTTGTTTTAAAATTATAGCGTTCAGCTATTCCGGCTGCTTCAGTTGCATTATATTCGCCGGTTTCCATAAGAACTGTTCCAAGCGGAGATAAATGTTCTTTTATTTGCGGAATTAAATTTCTGATTATTTCAAGTCCGTCATTACAGTCAGCTTTTTCGCCTGTAATTGTTACATCTCCATCAAGTGCAAGTCTTGGTTCATTTCTTCCATCTAGTAATAGTTCATTTACCATAGAGTGTGGAATATATGGAGGATTTGTTAAAATCATATCGAATTTATAGGGAATTGCATCGAATAAATTTGTCTGTATAAAAGAAACTTTTGAGTGAATTAATTTTGATTGATCCTTTAAAAGGTTCGCAGCATTTATTTTTGCAATTTCAAGAGCTTTTAAAGAAATATCTGCAAGAATGAATTTTGGAAAAATTTCCTGGGGAATATGAAACTTTTCTATAAGATTTTTTATAACGCTTAATGCAATACAGCCGCTTCCTGTACACATATCACAGATTGTTAAAATTGAATTTTTTTTTGATTCAATTTTTTCTGCAATAAGATTTAATGCATGTTCTACAAGAATTTCTGTGTCTGGTTTTGGAATAAGAACATCCGGCGTTACATAAAAATCGTAGCCATAAAATTCTTTATGATTTGTAATATAGGCGACTGGTAATCCTTTTTTTCTTTTTTCAAGAGCTTCATTAAGTAAAGAAATTTTTTCCTGAGGAATTTCCTGATTTTGAGAAAGAAGAAGCTGAGTTTTGTTCAGATTCAAAAAATATGATAAAAATACTTCTACATCAAGCTCGGGCGAAAGAGAACAGATCCTTCCTTCACCCTTTAATTCCCTTATAGCAGAAAATTTAAACTCTTTAATTGTCATAAAAAATCTGGTCGATATACTTTTGATTTTATTTAACCGTTGTAAAGCCGTTAATCATATCAGAAACTTTGCTTGTTGCATCAAGGCTTCTGTCTGATGCCGAAACTGCAGCTTCTGCGGTATTGCGCATTTCATCCATATTTTCATTTACCCGGCTTGATTTTTGATAAGTAGTATCTGCAAGATTTTTAAGATTTTGAATTCCAGAGAATACTTTCTGACTTTCATCTTTCATTTGACCTGAAGAACTTGTAATGTCTTTTGTTGTTCCTTTTAAGGTTGTCATTGTAGAAAGAATATTATCGGCGCCGTTTCTTTCTTCATCCATACCGCTTTGAACTTCTCTGATAAGTTGTTCAAGCTTTGTAATTCTTTCTCCAACAGAAGCAAATGTCTGCGAAGACTTATTAGAAGAATTTACAATTCCTCCAATTGAATCTGTAATATTTGACAAAAGGCTGGAAATTGAATCAGATTGTTTTGCAGAAGTTTCTGCAAGCGCTCTGATTTCTCCTGCAACTACTGCAAAACCTTTTCCTGCTTCACCGGCATGAGCTGCTTCTATGGCTGCGTTCATGGCGAGAAGGTTTGTTTGCTTTGCAATAGCAGAAATTGCTGAGTTTGCTGTCATAAGGTGTTCACTCTGCTGGGCAATGCTGTCTATTTGTGAGGTTACGCTTGACTGCTGTCTTTGACCATCTTCGGCTTCTTTTACAAGTGTATTATATTCTTCAATGATAATATTTACGTTGCGATCGACTGCGCGGATATTTGCAGAAATCTGTTCAATAGCAGTTGATGAATGTTCAATGGCTTCTGCCTGTTCTGCGAGTTTTCTATCAAGATTTTGAATTTCGTTTTCTACAGATTCCATTCCATTAGTAATATGTTCAACCTGCAGTGCCTGATCTGAAATATTTTGTGCAATTTCTGAAACGTTATTTGCTGCAGTTGTGAGTGCTCCAATATGATTTCCCATTTTAGAAGAAAGCTCGGTTCCTGTTTCGTTTAATATTCCAGTTTCGCCCTGAAGCTTTATTACAAGATTATTTAAGCTACCAATTACACCGTTACAATTTTTTGCAAGGGTAGAAAGTTCATTTTTCCCATGTTCAGGAATTTTATGCGTTAAATCTGCTTTTCCATTTGCTATGTCTTCCATGGCCGAAGAAATAACTTTCATCGTTCCAAAGATTTGTGAAGTGAATAAAATAATTAAAAGAATTCCAACAACAAGACATATTAAACTGATTATAATAATGTGAGAAATTCGTCTTTTAAGCATGGAAAGAATTGTACCGACATTAAAATCAATTCCAATCATTCCTACAACCTGGCCTTTGGAATTTTTAATGGCCTTATAAGTAGAAATTACATATCCCCATTCTTCCTGCTTTTCCAAACCTGAACATGCAACTCCACCTGTTTCCATTACTTCAAGCGGTGCTGAACCATAGTCTGCAATATCTTCTTCAGTTCCACATGGAGAAAAATTTTCTTCATCGCTAGGATCGCAGGAACCATCGATTACATAGCGGAAAAGGGTTCCGTTAATTCTTTGCATTGTATAAAGATACTGACAGTTAACTGTCTTTTTTATATCAAGAAGCGCAAGCCTTGTGCTTTCATAGAAGGGATCATTTTCATCAAGTGTTTTAGAAAAGCGTTCAAATTCATCTCCGTCTATAACAGTTGCAGCTTTTTCTACAACCGGAAATCCCTGTTCTGTAGAAAGTGCAACTCCGGTATTTATAATGCTTATGGCAGAAAAAACTCCCAGAACCGTACATGAGATTAAAATAAAAAGCCCAAAGAAAATTATAAAACGAGATCGCAATGAATGCATATGTCCTCCGAATAACTTCTCTATATTATAAATTCTTTTCTAGTATTTTACAAATTATTTTTATGTATAAAAAAAGCATTCTGCAAAAAACAGAATGCTTTTCGTTACGAAACTATTGGGCCATACGCCGCATACGCGTCGTTTGGCCTGGAGAAAGTGATTTTCGTATAGTTTCTCACTTCGTTACGAAACTATTGGGCCATCTAAGACTTGAACTTAGGACCAAGGGATTATGAGTCCCCTGCTCTAACCACTGAGCTAATGGCCCGAATTTATTTTTTGAATATAACAGAATCTAAAAAAAAAATCAACTCTTGAAATATGGCAAAAATCTACTATAATTATAAAGATGTGCCGTACTAAAAGGCTTGTTCCTGTTTTTGTTTTTTTAATTTCATTATTATTTTCATCATGCCGGGATATAGATGCTGAATATAAAATTTCTATGGATGATACTTTTTACTGGGCTTTATGTAATGAAGAAAGTACTATAGAAGATGCTCCTTTTGCAATTTATAACCATCTGGAAAACATGGAATATCATAATCTTGAAAATCTTTTTGGAAACGAAGGTCAGTATATCTGGCTTAGGGCTAGATTTAAAATTCCTGATGAATTAAAAGATCAGAATTTATCTATGGTAATTCCGTATTTGCATTTTGCAGATGAGCTGTATTTAAATAACCATTTTATAGATTCTTACGGATTTATGGGTGAACAAATTCAGGACGCCGGTTATAAAGCTCAGATTTTTGATTTTCCAAAAGAATTTTTAAATCAGGAAGAAATTAATACAATTTTTATAAAAGTTCTTGTTTTGGGAAAAGCCACAATTTCTGATAAAATTTACATTACAACCCGTGACGAAGGCTGGGCGTATTCAGATATAAGAAGTTTCTGGCAGAGCCTTTTTTATATGCTTTTTGAAGGCGCTTTATTTGCCTCTATGGTTGTATTTATACTTTTCTTTATTACTAATACAAAAGAAAAAGGTTATTTGTATTTTTCTTTATTATGTTTTTGTTCTATCATCTTCTTTTCTAATTTCTTTTTAAATGATTTGCCATTTGTTGGTTTTCATGGCGGAATTTCGTTTTTGACTTCTATAAAAATTGTTCGTGGATACAGTTTTTATGGAATGGTTTATTTCTTTGTATATTTTGTTTTTGCTTTTATGAAATTAAAGCATCGCATTATAGAACAGATTTTACGTCATGTTTCTTTAGTTATTTGTATTATTTTAACAGCAACTGCAAAAGATTATGTTGCTTTAATGAAGGTTTGTCCTTATATCGTCATCCTTTTGGGAATAGATGTTTTATTGACAGTCTGCTACATAATAATTAAAGCTTTCAGTCCTTATGCTCATGAAAGAAAATATGCTTTTTTGCTTTTAATAACCTTAAGTCCGTTATTTCTTTCCTTTACAATAGATGCAGTTGTAAAGCTGGGTTTAGATGATATGCAGACTTTTTATTTTTCTTTAGTTGGATATCAGTTTTCTATTCTTTCTATTTTTGTATATTTTTGTGTTAATTATCGTAAAGCATCTGCTCGCCTTGAATATCTTAATACTGAACTTGAAAACGAAGTGATGATTCAAACAAAGCAGCTTACAAAAGCAAATGAAAGCCTGGAAAACGAAATTGCAACTACAAGAAACGATTTAAGGACAGCAGCAGTTGTTCAAAAAAAATTATTTCATCTTCCAGAAGTTCAGATTGAACACTGGGATATAGCAGTAAGTTATGAACCATATTCAATTGTTTCTGGAGATTTATTTAATTTTTATAATGTAAACGATACTCTTTATGGAGTTTCTATTTTTGATACTTCGGGACATGGGGTTGCAGCAAGTCTTGTAACAATGCTTGCCGAAAATGTTATTCAGCAGATTTTTAGCGAAGGATATTTATTTGGTGAAGATGTTGCAAATACTCTTAGTCGAATTAATGACAGGTTTATAGTTTCTAAAGGTGATATTGAAAATTATATGACAGGTTTGCTGCTCAATTTACGCGAATTTGAAGATAAAAAGGAATGTGTCGTTTCAATTGCAAATGCAGGACATCCATATCCTGAATTATATATTGCTGCAGAAAACAGGGTAGAAGAAATTCTTCCGGAAATTGAAAATGCTGGAGTAGGGCCTGTTGGAATTGAAGGAATAGAAAGTCATTATTCAAGTATAGATTTTATTATGAAAGAAAACGATATTTTGCTTTTATTTACTGATGGTTTAACAGAAGCTGTAAATCCAAACAGGCTTGAATTTGGAAGAAATAAAATAGAACAGATTTTAAAAGATAGTAAAGATGATGTGGCAGATGTTATATTAAAAAAGATAAAGCTGGCACAAAAGCTTCATATGGGAACAGCCCCTATGGGTGATGATACAACAATTATTGTAATGAAAAGAAAATAATATAATTTATGAGCATTTTTTGCGAAGCAAAAAATGCGTAAATAAACAAATAGCGTTTAAGCTATTTGTTTATTATGCCTGCAAAGCAGTTAGTCGCACGCTTACGCGTGCGTCGGTGTCAAAGGCAACTTACCGAGTTTGCTGCGCAAAACTCGCGTTGAGTTCTAGGCTTGAAGAGCTGTAACAGCCACAGTGGCTACTATATCATCTACATTACAGCCGCGGCTCAAATCGTTGAGAGGCTTTGCAAAGCCCTGGCAAACAGGACCAATTGCCATCCAGCCGCCCATTCGCTGGCAAATCTTGTAACCAATGTTACCTGCATTAATGTTAGGGAAGATAAAGGTGTTAGCGTGACCAGCAACCTTGCTTCCCGGAGCCTTGAGTTCACCAACTTCCGGAGCAACTGCTGCATCGAACTGGAATTCACCGTCGAGAGCCAGGTCTGGAGCTGCAGCCTTTGCAAGCTCTGTAGCCTTCTGAACTTTTGTTACTGTGTCATAGAATTTTGCGTCATTTCCAGAGCCCTTTGTAGAGAAAGAAAGCATTGCAACGCGTGGTTCAATTCCAGCAATCTTCTTTGCTGTGTCAGCAGAAGCTACAGCGATGTCTGCAAGCTCTTCTGCAGAAGGTTCAATATTGATAGCGCAGTCACCGAATACTGCAACTCCTTCTGGAACGTACTTGTTTCCGCCTTCCGGAGCAACCATGATAAAGCAGCTTGAAACTGTTTTAAAGCCAGGTGCAGTCTTGATAACCTGAAGGCCAGGGCGAAGTGTGTTTGCTGTTGAGTGGCATGCACCGCTTACAAAACCGTCAGCATCGCCAGCCTTAAGAATAAGAGCGCCATACATTGTATGGTCCTTAAGAATTGCAGCTTTTGCAGCAGCAACATCTGCATATTCAGGGGCACCAGTTTTCTTGTTGATTTTTCCTTCGCGGGCTTTAAAAAGAAGTTCTGCGTACTTATCTGCATTTGCATCTTTTGCAGGATCTACAATTGTAACTCCGCTCAAGTCTGCATTGCTTCCGCTTGCCTTAATATCCTCATCGCTTCCAATCAAAATAATTTTTGCGATTCCATCTTTTACAATTTTAGAAGCTGCCTCTACAACACGTTTGTCTTCGCCTTCACAAAGAACAATAGTTTTATTTGCAGCCTTTGCTTTATTAAGCAAATTTTCTACAAAAGTCATATATAACCTCCGCAATAGTATGAATTTTTGTGTAGACTTTATAATATATTAAATTTAAAGGTTTCTCAAGAAAAAAAACTGGCGTAAGTCTTGTCTTACGCCAGTAAAGTTCAATTTACAAAAAATAGGAGATGTTTTTTATGACTGCACAAAATTTTTGTGCAGCTGAACTTTTTCTTATTTAGCTGTCTTCTTCTTTTTAGAAACTACATCAAAGATTACAGCAGCGAGGAGGACTAAGCCTTTTACGGCTTTCTGCCAGTTCTGGTCTACACCAAGAATTGACATACCATTATTCAATACACCCATGAATACAGCTCCGACTACAGCTCCAGATACTGTACCAGTTCCACCATATGCTGATGCACCACCTATGAAGCAGGAAGCAATAGCATCCATTTCATAGTTCTGTCCACCAGTTGGCTGTGCTGAGTCCAAACGAGCAATTGTTACAAGAGCAGCAACTGCTGAAATGAAACCCATGTTTGTATATGCAAAGAACATTACTTTTTTAGTATCAACACCAGAAAGACGAGCAGCTTTTTCGTTACCACCGATTGCATAAAGATAACGGCCAGGAACTGTATTCTGTGTAAAGTAAGAATAAATAGCAATTATTAATCCAAGAAGAATAAGAATTACAGGAAGACCACGGTCACAGGCAAGGAATGCTCCAAGTGCTAAAATTACTACAGAAAGAATGGTTAGTTTAATAGCAAATGAGTTCTTTGGAGGAACAGTGTAATTTTCCTTAATTTTCTTATTTCGGCTGATAATTTCAAGTAAAATATAGAAAAGAATACATACAAATGTAATAATTAATGTTACAAGTAAAGTAAATTTATCTATATACATCTTTGAATTGCCAGTTTTAATAACAATTTCTCCAAATTTTTCCGACATTTTTTCAGATGCAGGGATATAGCTTTCAAAAAGTCTAAGGTATTTCGGTGGGAAGTGTGATATTGGTTTTCCCTGAAGTACGATGTTTGTAACACCGCGCCACAAAAGCATACCGGCAAGTGTCGTAATAAACGGCGGAACATGAATAAACGCAATAAAGAAACCATGGAAAGCACCAATTAAAGTTCCAAGAATGAGACACATGAGGACAGAGAACCAGATTGGAAGTCCAAGATTTACAACAAATACACCTGCAATTGCACCAACCAGAGCAACTACTGAACCGATAGACAAATCGATGTTACCACCAGTAAGAATACAAAGTAACATACCGGTTGCAAGAATTGCTACGTACGCATTCTGACGAATAATATTTGTAATATTTGCTGGTGTGAATAAAGATGTTTCATTATGTCTTACAATTCTAATAAGAATTTCAAACAAAACCATTACTCCAACCAGAATTACAAACATAGTTTTGCCCTTAAAAAAGGCTTTTAAGTTTTCTACAGTTTTTGATTCTGTATTTAAAGCTGTGCTAGTATCTTTCATTTTTAGACTCCTAAATTTCCAGTTTTTCCAGAATTGATAATCTCAGTCATAATCTTTTCCTGAGTAGCATCTTTTCCATTCATTTCTGCAATCATTTTACCTTCATTCATTACGTAAATGCGGTCACACATACCAAGAATTTCAGGCATTTCAGAAGAAATCATAATTACAGATTTTCCTTCAGCAACCATTCTGTTTATAATACAGTAGATTTCGTACTTTGCACCAACGTCTATACCGCGTGTTGGTTCATCAAGGATCAGAATGTCTGGTTCAGCGAAAAGCCATTTTCCAAGAAGAACCTTCTGCATGTTTCCTCCGGAAAGGTTTCCTACATCTTCCATTACAGTTGCACATTTTGTATGCATTTCTTTTGCCATATCTTCTGAATACTGACGTTCTTTATCAAAATCGATTATCCAGTTTTTAGAAATCTTTTCTGGCTTTGCTGCTGTTGTATTTTTACAGATTGATTCAGAAAGAATCAAACCGTTTCCTTTACGATCCTCTGTTACATAAGCAAGACCTGCTTTAATTGCAGATTTTACGGTTGGGAAAGAAATCTCTTTTCCATTCAAAAAAATCTTTCCATGAATATTTGCACCATAAGAATGTCCAAAAATACTCATTGCAAGTTCTGTACGGCCTGCTCCCATAAGACCAGAAATTCCAAGTACTTCTCCACGGCGCAGATTAAAGTTGATGTGATCACAAACCTTAATTCCGTCAAAAACAGGATGATCTACGCACCAGTCTTTAACTTCAAAACAAACTTCACCAATTTTTGGTTCGCGTTTAGGGAATCGGTCTGTGAGGCTTCTTCCTACCATGGCAGAAATAATTGTATCTTCTGTAAAGCTGTCTTTAAGCTTATCAAGAGATGTAATAGAAGTACCATCACGGATAACGGTAATCTTATCTGCAACATAAGATACTTCGTTTAATTTATGAGAAATAATGATAGAAGTCATTCCCTGTTTTTTGAACTCAAGGAGCAAATCAAGAAGATGTTTTGCTTCTGTATCGTTAAGGGAAGCTGTAGGTTCATCAAGAATAAGAAGTTTTACATTCTTTCCGAGAGCCTTAGCAATTTCTACCAGCTGTTGTTTTCCTACACCAATATCTTTAATTAATGTTTTTGATGAATCTTTTAAACCAACCATTTTCAAAAGTTCATCTGCTTTATCAAATGTTTCAGACCAGTTGATTTTTGCTTTACTACCTCTTTCGTTTCCAAGGAACATATTTTCTCCAATAGAAAGAAGAGGAACAAGTGCAAGCTCCTGATGGATAATTACAATACCCTTCGCTTCACTGTCCTTAATAGTCTGGAACTTACATACTTCACCATCATAAATGATGTCGCCTGTATAAGAGCCGTATGGATAAATACCGCTTAAGACATTCATCAAAGTTGATTTACCGGCACCGTTTTCGCCGCAGATAGCATGAATCTCACCTTCTTCAACTGTAAGATTTACGTTATCCAGCGCTTTTACACCCGGAAATAACTTTGTAATATTTTTCATTTCCAATAATGTTTTAGCCATTGGAACCCCTCTTTTATATATTATGTTGAAGTATAAAAAAAGGGCTGCCAGTTGATGGTTTAGACAAGCTCAACCATCGTAACAGCCCTTTAATCAAGTCAGTTCAAACTACTTGAGCTGAGCTTCTGTGTAGTATCCAGAATCAATTAACAATTCTTTGTAGTTATCAATTGATCCGTAAACTGGTTCACAGAGGTATGAAGGAATAATTCCTGTTCCGTTGTCATAAGTTTTTGTATCATTTACAGGTGGGTTAGAACCTTTCATGATTGCATCAACCATTTCAACTACTTTTGAAGCAAGAGTACGTGTATCCTTGAAGATAGACATAGCCTGAGTTCCTTCGAGCATGTTCTTTACAGATACGATATCGCAGTCCTGTCCAGTGATGATTGGGAAGTTGCTTGCATCATAACCAACAGATTTAAGAGCATTTGTTACACCGTTAGCTGTAGAGTCGTTAGAGCAGTATACAGCGTCAAGTTTCTGTCCCTTTGGACCGTACTTGTTAGATGTAATAAGGTTCTCCATTCTCTTCTGAGCCTCTTCTGTAGACCAGTTGAGAGTAGCAGCCTGAGCTTTTTCTGTCTGTCCAGACTTACATACGATTACTCCTTTGTCGAGATATGGTTTAAGAACGTCCATAGCACCACCAAAGAAGAAGTTGATGTTGTTGTCACCTGGGTCTCCAGTGAAGAATTCCATATAAACTGGATCATCAGCTGAACGTGTCTTAAGACCGAGTTTGTCAACAAGGTAATCACCCTGGATTGTACCTACTTTGTAGTTATCGAATGTAGCATAGTAAGAAACAGCTTTTGAGTTCATAATAAGACGGTCATAAGCAATAACTTTAATGTCCTTCTTTCTTGCTGTTTCAAGAACGTTTGAAAGAGCTGTACCATCGATAGAAGCAATTACAAGTACTTTACATCCACTTGTAATCATGTTTTCAAGCTGAGAAACCTGTGTTGGAATATCATTAGCTGCATACTGAAGGTCTACTGTGTAGCCAGCCTTTTCGAGCTGAGCCTTCATGTTTGCACCGTCCTGATTCCAGCGCTGTAAATCTTTTGTAGGCATAGAAACACCAACTTTTGTTGATGAGCTTCCGCCACCACAACTTACCAAGCTCAATGAAAATGCAGCGAGTACTACTGAGCAGAGAATAGCAATAAATTTTTTCATAAGAAAAAACACTCCTAAAATTTTTTTTATAAAAGGTCAACGACCCCTTTCCCTTACAAGTATATAGCGAAAGATATTCAAAAATTTATCAAAAATCTAAAAAAATTTGTTATTTTATTATTCAAAGAGGAATTTCTGAAGGCAAATTTTGTTATAAATCTAGAATTTTTTGTGATTTAAAATGTGCTAATTTTCTAGCTGTTAGTTTTTGTAGATTGAAGAAGCGCTGTGAAATCCAGATTCTATAATGATTTTGTCAATATTATATTTGTCTACATAAACAGGTTGCAGCCAGATAGAAGAAACATCATCAAAACCATTGTTAATTGAACGGATCTTATAGTTTTTTACTTCTATGGCTTCATTTCTTGCAAGATGAACGGCGCATTCTGCTGCATATTCAGCAAGGCTTATAATGGGTTTGTAAATTGTGAAATCTTGTTTTCCCTGCACAATATACTGACATGCGGCAATATCTGCATCTTGTCCGCATATGTGAACTTTTTCTTCTGGTGCGTAAAGATCCAGCGCTTGAATAATACTTGCCGCTACAGCATCATTTCCGCAGATAATTGCATCAGGAATTTTATCTTCTTTAATTATTCTAACCATTTCCTGATAAGATAAATCGTAGTTCCAGCCTTCCGTATAGAAAATGTGGTTTATGGAAACATCTGTATTTCTTAAAATTCTATCCAGTCCCTGTTGAATTAGTGTCATGTTATAATCTTCTTCTGCTCCAAGAATACAGTACCAGTTTTTACCTGTTGTAAATCTTAGCATTTCAGAAGCCATATATTCACCAACAGTTTCGCTGTCTATTGTAAGATATAAATTTACATCTGCATTTAAAACAAGACGATCATAAGAAATAATTGGAATTCCTTTTGCACGTATTTTTTGAACACTTTCTGTAAGGGTAGAAGCATCTTTTGGAAGAACAACAATTGCATCGCAATTCCTTTCCAGAAGATACATTAACTGTCTATTTTGTTCTTCAACACTATTTCCTGCGTTTTGAACTATTACTTCTCCGCCCATTTCGCGGACTTTATTTATAAAAATATCAAGGTCGCGCTGCCAGCGTTCAATTGCAAGTGTATCTATAGAAAATCCGATTGTAAGTTTATGCACCTGAACTGATTTTGAATTTGTATTCTGCTGGTTTCCATTATTCTTTTTACAGGAAAAAATCAAAAGCGAAAAAATAAGCGTGAAAAAAACAGAACATTTTTTTAATTTACATTTTAAATTCATTTTTTACTCCTGAGGTTTTTTAATTTCCTGTTAAATTTATTGTCGACTGATTAGATTTTCTATATTCTTTTGGTGAAAGTCCATATTTATTTTTAAAGATTCTGCTGAAATAATTCTGATCATTATATCCGATACTGGCAGTAATTTCTTTTATGGAAAGTTCAGTTTCTTCAAGCATAAGTCTTGCTTTTTCCAGACGTTTTTCAGAAACAAAATTAATAAAGGTTTCACCTTTTTCTTCCCTGAATAATTTGCTTAAATAAAATGAACTTACTCCGACAGCATCAGCAGCCATTTCCAGAGAAAATTCCTGTGAAATGTTTTCTTCTATATATATTAATACTTTTTTAATTATAGGATTTTCCTGCTGTTGTTTTATACTTAGAATTGAATCTGAACATTCAGACAAAAATTTGAGTGTAAATTCTTTTATCATTTTAATGTCGTTTTCTGAACTCAAAATAGAAAAAGCGTTATCGAACATTTCACTCTTAAATTCTTTACTAATCTGCTTTGTTGTATTGTTAGCTGTAACAATTAATTCAAAAAAAGAATTCTTAATTTTGTTGAGAGAATTATTATGGTTTGCAATATTCTCTGGACCTTGTGAATTTGTCTGCATTGCTTCAGAAAAACTTGATGATAATTCTGTAGTAAATATTTCAAGAAATGTTTTAATTCCATTCTTATCGCCGGAACATAATTTATTGATTATTTGATTAAAGATAGAAGTTGCCGGAGATGAATCTTTTTCTTTTTGAACATTCTGAGTTTCTTCTGTGTATTCATCTATTTTAGAAGCAAAAATTAAATCTCCGGCGTTATTACATCGCGATAAGGCATCGAGAGCTTCTTTGTATGAACTTTGTAATTTTTGTTTATCATTTTCTATAGAGCTTACTCCACCTCTAATTCCAGAGCCAATATTATAGCTTAATATTGTATAGATTTTTTTTATCTGTTCATGAATTTCATCTTGATTAGGATTTTCAGAAAAGATTGGAAAGAATACAGCAATGCGGTTAAGCATAAAGGAGCTTACAAGACAGCGATGCTCTGTATTTAATAATTCATGAATTTTTAAATAAGTATCATATTGATTTTTTGAATTTATATTTGGAAATTCAAAGCAACAGAAAACCCATGGATTTTCTGAAAGATTAAAATACTCAAGATAAGAATCAAGTTCAGGTGCTGTTTCGTTATTGAAAATACAGGCATAAATAAAATCGTTTTCTATCATCGGAGAAACTAAATCCAGTTTTTTATGAAGCTCAAGATCTGCACTAAGTTTTCCTTTTTTTTCTTCGACAAGCTTTATAGCACCCTGAATTGTTTCTATTACAACATTTCGGTTTACAGGTTTGGTAATATATTTATACGCTCCAAGGGTAATTGCTTCCTGCGCATATTGAAATCGGTCAAAAGCACTTAAGATAACAAAAACAATATTCGGTTTTAATTTTGTAATAACATTCACTGTTTCCAGACCGCTTAAACCAGGCATATTGATATCCATAAAAATAATATCAATATTTTCTTTCATTACTATTTCTATAGCTTCTGTTCCGGAGAGCGCTGTAAAAATTTTTGTGTTGTCTGAAAAATTTTTGCTTATGATATAAGAAAGAGAATCAATTACAATCTGTTCATCATCTGTTACTAAAATATTAAACATGATTTGGAATCCTAATTATAAATTTTGTGCCTTTTCCGTTTTCGCCGTTACGAATATCAAATAAATCATCACAATGAAATTGAAGCTGGAGTCTTAGAAATACACTTATTAATCCGGTACCGTTATGAGAAGAATCTTTTTTGTTTTTATAAAGTTCCTGCGGAAGTTGTGGATTTTCATGCGCAACTGCATAAAAAACAGCTTCTTTAATTTCATCACTCATTCCTTCTCCATTATCAGAAATACTGATTACAATAAATTTATTTTCATGTTCAACCTGCAGATGAACCTTTCCTTTTGATTTTTTTAATCCGTGTTTAATACAGTTTTCTACTAACGGTTGAAGAGTCATTGCCGGGATTTGCTGAGAGAATTTTTCGTCTGGAATTTCTTTGGTAAATTCCAGACGATTTCCAAAACGAACTTTCATTATATAAACAAAATTATCTACTAATCCAAGTTCTTCGTCAATTGAAACTGTTCTGCTTTGCTGCTGAATATTATAGCGGAAGAAATCTGCAACTTGTTCAATAAAATAACAGGTTTTATCTGCATTTTCCATCATAGCAAGTTGAGCACCGGTATTTAAGGTGTTAAAAAGAAAATGCGGATTTACCTGATTTTGAAGAGCCCGCAGCTGTGCGTCTGTATAAAGTGCCTGCATTTCTATTTCTTTTTCTTTTAATTCAGCTTCTGTACGAGCCTTTTCCCATATGGTATCAATATACTCTCGTATGCTTATAATCATTCTGTCAAAGGCTGTACAGATTGTTCCAATTTCATTAGTTGAATTTTTATTAAATAAAGGAACATCAAAATTTCTTCGGGCAACTTTATGGGCTACTTCAGAAATTTCTGCAAGCGGTTCCATAATGGATGTAATTGTAAAATAGAGAATAAAGAAAATTAATATAGCAAATACAAGAAAGAAGAAAATACTGATTATATTTATAAAAATAATTTTATGACGACTTTCTGCATATTGAAGTCCGTTTTCCTGAAGTCGAAGGTTATTTAATTCCAGAATTTGCGATTGAAGATAATTATAACAGGTAAGCGTATAAGTGTAATAATTATTAAGCTCATCAATTGAATTTGCACGGCGAGCCTGAATTGCATTTGTGCTGTAATATAAAAATGATTCTGTTAGCTGGTGAACAATATATTCTTTATGAAGAACTTCATTCTTTGAAGGAAAATTCTGTAATGTATTATAGAAGTCTTCAACTTTATTTTTTGAATTATAATAAGCGTCAATACTTTCGAAGGTTCTGTAGTTTACGTAATTTTCCATGGCATTTTCTGTATTAATAAGAAGCTTAGAAAATTCTGTTAGTTCAGAATTCGATTTATAAGAGTTTCCAAGATTACGTGTAGAAATATTTGTAAGGCGCATTGTAATTGTAACACTGGAAGCAAGCATGATAATTGCAATTCCAATACAGAACATTATTCGCCAGCGAAGAGTTTTATTTCTAAAATAATTAATAAGTTTAATTTTCATTGGAATCTTTTATACTCTTTGTAATTTTAACATCAGCTGTAACATAACTGTTTGCATAGCCTTTGTTTCTGTATTCAAACAGTTCCTTTAAAGCAGCACTTCCAATCTTTTCCGGGTCCAGAGAAATTAATTCTGTAATAAAACCTTTCTGCAGATAAAGCTGACAAACTTCGCTGCTGCCAAAACCAATTATTTTAATCTGTTTATCCAGTCCGAATTCCGAAACAATCTGGGCTGTAGAAATTGTATCTTCTTCGTTAAGACAAATAAGAACGTATGGCGGAGTTTTTAAAGTATTAGTAAGTTCATAATCAAAAACAGCCGTAGATGTAAATTTTTCTATTACCTTAATGTTCAGCGAAGGATCCTGTTGTAAGGATAGTTGAAGGCTGTTTATAAGGTTGCTTGAATTTGTAGTTACTTGCCCGCTGATAATCATTATATTTTTTGTATGATTCTCTTTCATGATCTGACGTGCTTCATCAGATATTTTTTTACCCATTTCCCAAAAGTTACTTCCTATATAAGAAACCTGCGGAAGCTCATTAGAGAATTGTCCTATCGTTACAAGAGGAATTTCGGGTTCATCATTTCTTTTTAAGAAGACTGGAAGCTTATCTGTTGAATCTATATATGCAATAATTCCGTCTACATTTAAGAATGAGCAGTAATCAAAGAGAGTCTGCAAAGAATTATTTTGTGCTTCTGATTGCGGTACATGAAGTTCAATAACTGCATTGTAATCTTTAGAAAGATTATCGGCACCGGTAAAAACCTGTTCCAGAAAATCTTTGTTATCGTAAGTACCTGTTATAATAATATGATACAAATAGGTTTCGTCTTTATTCTGGTTATCAGAGGAGCCGGCTTTGTTAGGTGATTGAAGAATCTGAATAATAAAGATTGCAAAAAAGACAAAAAAAACAAAAACGGAAAAAATTAAGAGAATCCATTTAATTTTTCTTGCCAGTTTTTTTTCCATATAAAAATTATAACATAAAAATTGACGGGTGTCTAAAGGCTGTCAAAATATACAATTTATGCTATAAACAAAAAAAGGAATAACATATGGAGAATAAAAAAGAAATCAAAGATATTCGCATTGGTTACCCGGACTGCTGCTTTATGGCAGATGATAACTGGTTCCGCTACAGAACCGGTGCCATTATAATTGAAGACGGCTGCTTTCTTGTTGTGAAAAGTGAAACTTCAGAATATTTTTACACGGTTGGTGGCGGCGTTCACATGAATGAAAAATCGGAAGAATGTATTGTCCGCGAAGTAAAAGAAGAAACCGGCGTTGATTACGAGGTTGACCGTCTTGCTGTAATCTGCGAAAACTTTTTTAAAGAAAAAAATCTGGGCTATGACCCGCTCCACTGTCACGTAATTGAATTTTATTACCTTATGAAAAGCCGTGGCAAAAAGGATGCAAAGTGCACAAGCCTCGGCTGGGATAATGCTAAAGAGTCCATTCATTGGATTTCCCTGGACAAGCTTTCAGAAACTGATGTAAGGCCTGAGTTTTTGAGAACCCGCATAAAAGAGATTTTAGAAAACAAGGGCGTGTTTCATATTGTAAATGATGAAAGATAATTAATCACACCTTCCTTTAAGCCCCGATTGTACAAAGCTTTCCGCGCAGGATGTAACCGATTTTTTCGTAGCAGGCATTTGAAGCAGCGTAATCTGCATCGGTGTAGAGCATTGGAAGATAGCCTTTATCCTGAGCGATTTTTGTAACTTCGTAAACAAGGTTTTCTGCATAATGATGGCGGCGATATTCAGGTCGGGTGTAAACAAGGCCAAGAGAAGCAAGGTCTCCGTTTGGTCGATAGATGCAGCAGCCTACATTTTTCCCCTCTGAGTTTTGCCAGAAATAGTAAAGACTGTCTTTTATTCCCTGCTCAATTTTGGCGCGGGCTTCGTCTTTGTCCGACATAGGGACATTGGTCTCTTTGTGAAAGTCACAGGTCATTTCGAAAAGCTCTTCAAGGTCAGCTGCCTGACACTGCCAGAGTTTGCCGTCTATGCTTGTAGAGGAGGCCGGCAGAAGAGGTTTTGGGTTGTCATAGGCAAACATATTTTTTTTGATTGAAAGCTTTGCAAGGCCCTGGGGTGCAGAACTTTCTTCTGCTGTTTTTTTCATAAAATATTTTGCAAGCTGGTATTTCATGTTAAAAGTATGATTTCCATCAAGGTAACCTTTTTCTTTCATAAGCCCGTATGCCTTTTCCATTTCTGCGGGAGTTGCATCGTCGGCTGTCCAGATCCATACAGGAAAAGGATTTGAGCTAAGACAGATGATTAGTCTTTTGTGGTCAGTCAAAATCAACTCGCAGGGAAGAGCAAGAACTCTCTTTAAAACAAAGAAGGTAAATCTATCCTGCTCTAAGAGTTTAAAGTCCCGTTCGTCTGCAAAATTATCAATTGGCATATTTGCTCCTTAAAAAATTCTATGTCAGAGGTAGTGTCTCATTTACGCCTCCGGCTTTTTGGCAAGATACATGACATAAGTATCATTAAAAACAATCTTGTTACCATGGGCTAACACGGCCTTGTGCAGGCCTTCAAAAAACTTAGTCTTGTATGGCTCTGCAATTACCATGTGGTCGCAGTGGGTGCCGCTAAAGGCGACGTATTCGTCGGCAGTCATTTCGCGTTTGCCGTAAAAGTCGCGTTCTTCAAAATCTACATAGCCGTAGTTTGTGGCGTTCTGGTAATGAAAGGAGCGGTGAGGATAGGGAGTTTCCGGCTTAAAGTATGCATCATAGATTTTCTGAATATCATCATGAAGAGCCGGATTTGTGCTCTTGTATTCAGACTTTGTGAGCAGCATTGCAAGAGTTCCGCCGGGAGCAAGCAACTCGTAAGTTTTTGAAAAGGCGATATCTTCCGGAATCCATTGAATTGTCGCGGCAGAATAGATGAGGTCGAACTTGCGGGTGCCGTTGTTGCTGCCAGTGTTGTTATCACTGCATAACATATCACTGAAATCATGGGTAATAAAATCATCATTTACGATATTAAAGTTTTGGCGGTCGCCGAATTTTTCCTTCATCTTTGCATAAAGATGTTCACCAAGCTCAATTGCATTGTAGTCGCAGCCGGTATTTAAAATTGGCTCGGTTGCCTGGCCTGTCCCAGGTCCAATTTCCAGTACCTTTTTACCAGGCCCGATTTTTGCATAAGCAATCAGACTGTCAAAAAGCTCCTGGCTGTAGCGTGGGCGAAACTTATCAAACTGCTCGGGAATTGTGTCAAAAATTTTTCTGAATTCCATTTTTAATTCTCTTTTTTATAAATCCAGTAGCCGTTAAAGGCGACTCCATCTTTTGCGACAAGCAGTTTATCTGTTTTTTCAAAACCAAAGGCTTGTGCGGCAACGGCTCTTTCAACTGCATAAAGAGGAATCTTTGTAGCAAGCTTTTTGCAATCAAACATTTCAAAGGAATGTGGAATTATCAGTGACATGATTTCTTTCAGCACTTCGGCTTTTTCATAAGAGCTGCCGACATCAAGACGCATGATTCCCGATTCATTAAAGGCATCTTCCGAAAGCCGTTTGAACATTTCGATTGTACCGATTGCCTTGCCTGTTGCTTTTTCAACAATGGCCCATCGTACAAACCATTTTTCTTTATAAGAATAAAGCCAGAAATCAATTGCCTTATCCATTTTTTCTTTTGTGTCGTAGTAAAAATTATCGCCGTCGCAATTGTCACTGTTGAAAAAAGGCAGGGCATTTTTGTCGCCATAAACCTGCAGCAAATCATCAGTATCAGATTTTTCCACAAAGCGAAGTAAGTATTTTTCATTTTCAAAGGTCGGACATTTTTCGTAAACGTTTTTCATGATTTTATTATAGCACATAAGAATTGATAAAAATACCTACAAAACTAATATTTTCTGCATTTTTGTAGGTATATTTTTCAAATCTCGAAACTATGATAACCTACAAAAACATCAATTATCATAATCTTGTAGGTTAGGATCAATGCACAGAGGAAAGTGACTGCCTACAAAAACTCGTAATTTACCTATTTTGTAGGTTGTCGTATGCTTTGTGAAGGAAACGTCAACCTACAAAATATTGAATTTCGTACACTTTGTAGGTAGTTTTCGGAAAAACAAAGGTCAAGACAACCTACAAAATAAGTAATTCTTTCAATTTTGTAGGTTCATTGCAGAACGAAAGTAATCTGGAAGTTTTCATTTTCCTAAACTTCCATCTTTGTATGTCAACTTCACCTCCACCCAAACTCAACATATACAAGAAGCGCTGAATCCTTTATTCTAAAATCACAACGCAGTGCACGAGCGTAAAAAAATAAGGTGGATTTTATGAATTACAGAAATGCGCAGGACATTTTTCCCGAGCAGCTTCTAAAGCAGATTCAGCGCTATGTGTCGGGAGAAACAATTTATATTCCGGCCAGCGAGCAGAAGAAGAAGGCCTGGGGTGAATCTTCGGGCTACAGGGCTTATCTTGCAAAAAGAAATCAGGCTATTAGGGATGATTTTGCAGGTGGCTTTGATATTGATTCTCTTGCCGATGAATATTGTCTTTCTGTTGATTCTGTAAAGCATATTGTCTACACAAAAAAGGAGACAGCTATGTTAGAATACAACAAGACCCTTTCCTCTGCACTGAGTTACGCAAAGGAAAATAAAATTGATGAATGGATTCATACTTATCTTTTAGAAGATGGACGCAATGTTCCTTTCTCGGACGGGCTCAAGCTTTTTGAACGCTACTACATTGGTCCGGTTAAAATGCCGCTGGAAGTTTTTCATCGCTGCACAGGCCCGGAAGAAAATATGAAATATAGAATTGACAAAGACTGGTGGCCGATTCACGTTGCCGCGCTGGAGGATTCAATCAAAAAAGATCCGGACATGCCGCCGCTGATTGTTCACTATGTTGAAGATGATTTTGAATTGAACGACGGAAACACCCGCTTTCAGGCCTATACAAATCTTGGGGTTAAGGAAGTGAACGTTATTGTCTGGATTACAGAAGAAGCGGAATATCAGGACTTTCTTAAGCTCTATGGAAAGTATGTTCAGGGAGCCCCGGTGATAAGAAGATAATGGAGATAAAAATGAAGCACTTAATAATTTTATGCGCCCCATGCGGCACCGGAAAATCTACAGTGAATCAGATTTTCAAAAGCAGGGGGCTTCTCCCGGACTATGCTACACTGGACTCTGATGATATTGATATTTCATGGCTTGATTACAAGGACACGGAACGCGAAGATCAATATTACACCGACAACTTAAAACGCGCTGTCGAAATTGCCGGTGACAAAAATATTCTGCTGGTTTCTGCCGGGATGAATCCGATAAACTTTTACGAGAAGGTGGAGCTATCCTCAGAAATAACAGACACGCATTTTATTGCCATGGTCTGTTCCGATGAAGAAATCAGAAAACGCCTGAAAGCCCGCCCGGCCGAGCGTAACTGTGGCAGCGACGAGTTTATCCAGAGTCAGATAGAATATGCAGCCTGGTTTAAAAAGAACCGCGGTAAGTTTCAGAAGTTTATTGATAACACAGAGCAGACTCAGGAAGAAACTGCAGAGATTATTGCTGAGTATGTAAAAAGCTTGTAAAAAAAAACAGCAGAGCCTTTCGACTCTGCTGTTTTGGTTTTATATGACTTTTTTGTTTTTTAATTCACTTGATTCTGCAGGCATTAACCAAAAATTGGTCTAACGCGATTTACAGTATCACAAGCAGCGAGCTTTGCGATGATGTCGTCGGTTACAACGCCGTCTACGTCGATGATGTTGTAGGCTACATCGCCGCGTGCCTGGTTGATGAATGAGCTGATGTTGAGCTTTGCTTCACCGAGGATTGTTGTGAACTTAGAGATTGTATCAGGAATGTTTTTGTGGCTGATGCAAAGACGAGTTCCGCCCTTTGGAATTGGGTTGTCTGTAACTGTCTTAGGGAAGTTTACAGAGTTTACGATATTTCCGTGTTCGAGGAAGTCCTTAAGCTGAGCTGCAGCCATGATAGCACAGTTGTCTTCTGCTTCCGGAGTTGAAGCTCCAAGGTGAGGCATACAAACAACCTTTGGATGATTCAAAAGTTCTTCTGCAGCGAAGTCTGTGATGAGGCAGCTTACTTTTCCTGAATCCAGGGCAGCAAGAATATCAGCATTGTTTACAAGACCACCGCGGGCAATGTTGATAATGCGAACTCCGTCCTTCATGTTCTTGATAGAAGAAGCATTAATCATTCCCTTTGTGTCGTTTGTCTGTGGAACGTGGATTGTGATGTAGTCGCACTTTGCATAAAGTGAATCCAAAGTCTCAGCAATCTTTACTTTCTTATCAAGCTTAAGAGCAGCGTTTACAGAAAGGAATGGGTCATAGCCCCAAACGTCCATACCAAAGTGGAGGGCGAGGTTAGCAACCATAGCACCGATTGCACCAAGTCCGATTACACCAAGAGTTTTTCCCATCAGTTCTGGACCAACAAACTGGCTCTTTCCTTTTTCTGCGAGAGCAGGGATTTCGTCTCCCTTTCCGGCAAGGCCGTTTGCCCATTTGTTAGCTTCGATTACTGGGCGGCTAGAAAGAAGCAGGGCCAGCAAAACCAATTCCTTTACAGCGTTAGCGTTAGCACCAGGAGTGTTGAATACAACAACGCCCTTTTCAGTAAGTTCTGGAATCGGAATGTTGTTAGTTCCGGCACCTGCGCGGGCAACAGCCTTTACATTGTCAGAAAGCTGCATGTCGTGCATTTCTGCAGAACGTACAAGAATAGCATCCGGATTATTGATTTCAGATGCGATTTCATAATTATCACGGTCGAGCTGGTTGAGACCCACGCTCGCAATTTTGTTTAATGTCTGAATTTTGAAACTCATATTTTCCCTCATTTATTAGGAACAAGATGCAAAAGATAAAAAGGATAAAATATTAATTCATCTTTTGCATCCTGTTCATCTTGTTTATCTTTGTTTTTTATTTATTTGCCTCGGCGAACTTCTTCATGAACTCAACGAGAGCCTTAACTCCATCAAGTGTCATAGCATTGTAAATAGAAGCGCGCATACCACCAACAAGGCGGTGACCCTTGAGGTTTACGAGACCTGCAGCGGCAGCGGCCTTTACGAACTTGTCGTTGATTTCCTTTTCTTTTGCGGCAGCGGCTTCGTCGTCTGCGGCGTGGTCACTGTACTTTGTAAGGAATGGAACGTTCATCAAAGAGCGGCTTCCAGGTTCTGTTGTCGCGTGATAGAAGTTGCCTTCGTTGTTATCGAGGTAGTTGTAAAGGTAATCAGCCTTTTCCTTGTTGCGCTTGAGCATACCTTCAGCTCCGCCGTTTGCCTCAATCCAGTGCAAAACCTTACCAAGTACGTAGATAGTGTAGCATGGAGGAGTATTGTACATAGAATCGTTATCAGCATGAGTCTTGTAGCAAAGCATAGTAGGAGTACCTGCACGGCAAGCTTCAGGTTCACAAATCAAATCTTCGCGGATGATTACGAGAGTAACACCAGCTGGAGCAAGGTTCTTCTGAGCACCGGCGAACAAGAGTCCGAACTTGCTAACGTCCAAAGGCTCACTCAAAACGCAAGAAGAAATATCAGCTACGAGAGGAATCTTTCCTGTGTCAGGAATGTACTCGTAGTGAGTTCCCATAATTGTGTTGTTGAAGCAGATGTAAGCGTAGTCATAGTCTCCTTCAATCTTTTCAACCTTTGGAATGTAAGAATAATTCTTGTCCTTGCTGCTTGCAATAATATCAACATCAACGCCAAGCTTTTTAGCTTCAGCAGCAGCCTTCTTTGCCCAGACACCAGTTTCGATGTAGGCAGCCTTTCCAGTGTGAATGCCCAGGTTTTCTGCAACCATAGCAAACTGAGTAGAACCACCGCCCTGAACAAAAAGTACCTTGTAGTTATCAGGCACGTTCATCAATTTACGAACCATAGCCTCAGCATCCTGAATGATTGGCTCATAAGCCTTAGAACGGTGACTCATTTCCATTACCGACTGGCCAGTTCCATTGTAATCCATCATTTCAGCTGCACAAGCATTCAAAACCTCTTCCGGCAGGCAGCTAGGTCCCGCACTAAAATTGTACACTCTTGCCATACATCGACTCCTTTGTCTTTTCTTTATATTTTGGGGGATCCCTGCCGCTCCACTTCGTTTCGCGTCAGGTCGCTACGTCCGCCCTTCGCTAACGCTCACCGTCCTCGCTCTGGTGGTTTCGACAAGCTCAACCACCGTCGTTGCGGTCGGCTGCTTCGCAGGGGCTCCCATCGCTATCCTGAGTAAGGCCGCTGGCGGCCGGTGATCAATAGCAAAGCGTTAAAAAAATTGCGGAAGCAATTTTTAGCTTTACCACCCCTAATTCACCATTTTCAGTGCCGTAATCACCGACACATTCTCAACTTTAATTCCATCGGGAACTTTTAGAATCCTTCCGGTCATATTCACAATTCCCGTGACGCCGGCCTTTACCAGCCTGTCGCACATGGACTGTGCATCCTTATCTGCGACCGTCAGAATCGCAAGCCGGATGTTTTCTTTTTTTATTACCCAGTTCATTTCTGTTGCAGGGTAGAGAGGGAATGTGGAACGGAGAATCTCAACTCGGTTCACGTTTGAGTCAAAGCCCGCCTTAATCTTAAAAACGCTTCCTTCTGTGGTTGCGTCATCAAGCAGGGCTGCTCCAAGTCTGTTCAAGCCCACAATGCAACAGTTGACTTCTTTGGATTCAAAGCCGAGTGCCAGACTTATTGCTTGTTGCAAATCGTCCTTAAGGTACCCGTTTGAAATGCCCTTGTTGTAACCAAGCAGCCAGAGATCATGACGAATCAGCGAATCTTTCCAACCGGTAATTTCACTAATTTGAACCGAAGTAATTTTTTCGCTCTGCCAGTTTTGCAAAAGATTCTGCAAAATCAGCATGCGTTTTCTGGTTACTTCTGGAAGAACAACAATTGCGCTCATTATAGGCTTTCCTCCTGCCTTGTGGAACCGAATTCTAGAGACAAAAGTGTAAATTTTGAGGAAATCTTACCAAAAATGAGTGAATTTTGCAAATACTGTTAAATATTTAACAGTAAAGTATAAAGAATTATAATATGGGAATATAAAAAAATCTGACGAGCGTAAGTTAATAAGAAATTTTGGCGCGAAGGAGTGAGGCATAGGTCAAAAAGACTTTTTTTGGGGATGCCGCGGGAGCGGCATTATAATAGTTTCTATACCCCAAAAAACGTCTAGCGCATTATTGCGCGGTTTTGACCTATGAATCACGACTGGGAGCCAGCTTTCCGGAAATTAGCTCGTCAGATTTTTTAAGAACTATGTTACTTAATAATTTTTTAGATTTTAAACATACCCACGTTCTTGTTCAGCTCTTCAAGGTTTGTCTGGTTTTCATTACTGAGCCTCTGGCAGTTACTTACAGATTGAGTAATTTCACTTGAATCAGCAGCCATCCTGTTCATAGATTCTGTGATTTGCTGCGTTACGTTATCCAGAACCTTCATTTTTTCGACAATCTGCTTGCCACCATTAAGTAAAACGTTTGTGTTTTCCTTTACAATATCTGCTGAAGCCTTAATTTCATTTATAGACTGAAGGACCTGACCATTTCCTTCATTTTGCTCGTCCATAGCATTTTTAATTACCTCTTCCTGCTGCTGAACTTTACTTGTCAAATCGAATATAACTTCAAACTGGTTCTGTACAGCCTTTGTGTTATCAGAAACTCCCTGAATAATATTCTGAAGTTCGCTAAGCTGAGTTCCGATATTTTTACCCTGTGCATTTGACTGCTCTGCAAGCTTACGGATTTCATCGGCAACTACTGCAAAGCCTTTTCCGGCTTCGCCAGCGTGTGCAGCTTCAATTGCAGCATTCATGGCAAGAAGGTTTGTCTGGCTTGCAATACTTTGTACAACAGTTGATGCTTCTACAAGTCCTTTTGATTTATCAAGAATATTTGCTGCAAGCTCTGTGGATTCCTTAATGCGCTTTCGTCCTGTTTCTGATTCAGCTGCAAGATTTTCTACAGTTTTTGAGTTGCCTTCGAGAATCTGAGTTACTGAACGGATATTTGCAACCATTTCTTCTACAGCGCTTGAAGAATTGGAAACACAGTCTACCTGAATATTTACATTATCATTCAACTCATTGATTTTTGAAATCATAGTTTGAATGGTTCCGTCACTTTCCGTAACGCTTTCTGCCTGATAGCCTGTCTGCTCCTTTACCTTGTTTATGTTTTCCATAATTTCTTCAATAGATTTTGAAGTGGTAGTCATGCTGGAATTAACGTTTTCTGCGGTGTTCAGTGATATTTCAACTGATTTTTTAATGTCAGATAAAAGGGCGTGGGTTTCATCCTTAAAGGAATTAAGGTCGTTTGTCAAAAGCCCGATTTCATTTCGGGTTGTAACAGGAAGCTTTTCTCCGGTGTAATCCTTTTCTGCAACCTTCTGGGTAAAGAACTGTATATCGCGGAATTTTGCACTCAGGGACTTCATCTGCAAAAGACTGCCTATTGCAATAAAAACAGCTCCCAAAATTCCTTCCGGGAAAATATATTTCCATACCAGAACGGTATTTGGAACGTCTTTAAGGGCTGTAGAAAGAACTGGAGTAATAGTAATCAAAATAAAGCCGATTCCTCCGCAAACACTTATAAAAATGGAACGGACAATAAGCGACATGGCCTTGAATTCCTTGCGGAAAGGCAGAACTTTAAGAGAGCGTTCCAGATTCTGAACAAAGAGACTGTAAAAGGTCTGGGCAATCAAAAAGACATTTCCAAGGCATGCTGTATAAAGAGGGGCAACGTCAACAAAAACTTTTTTTTGTGCAAAAGCCCCCTGAACGATTAAAGCGGAAAAGAAAGCATTTAAGATTCCTGTTCCTAAAGTTACAGTCTGAAAGCGTTTTGAAATCTTATTTGTTTTTACTACAGAGTTCGGATCTTGAGGATTGTAAGCTTTAAGCAGTTTAGTTTGAGAATGCCACCAGAAAAGGATAAAGCCATAGATTAAGAGGATGCCAACAATTGCAACAGGTGATGTAAAACCAATTAATGTTTCCTTAATATCAAAAATATGCAGCTGAACAAAAGTAACCCAGCTTACAAAAAACGGAATAAGAAAAATGTTAATATATAGAAAGAAATGCTTTTTAGTGATTTTTATGTTTGTGTCAGACATGAAAGTTGTACTCCTTAATTTATAACAAATTGTTATAAATAGTATATTCTCATTCTGACAAAAATTCAAATTTACGCATTTTTATTTGTCTGCGCTGCCTGTTTGTATCATGTTTCTTGAATAAGAGTTTATTCTCCAATAGTTATTACTCTGTTTTTAAAGAAATCTTTTACTGCATCTTTAATTTCGTCAGATGATTTGCTTTTTAGAATATATCCTTCTGGCTTAAGATGCATTACTTCCATAACGCCTTCGCGGTCTGCTTTTCCTGTTAAGAACATTACAGGAGTTTTTTTAATTACTTCATCATTTCGTATTTTAGAAAGAACCTGAGGACCATTCATGGTCGGCATTCTATAATCCAGCAACACTAAATCTACAGGATGACGATTTAAAAATTCAATTGCCATTTCGCCCGAATTAACAAGTGAAACTTCAAAATCATCTCCAAGCCAGATATTCACGCTTCTGAGCATTAACGGTTCATCATCTACAACAAGAACTCTTTTTTTAGTTCTATCGTTGTATTCAATTGCTTCTGAAAGAGTTCGTAAATCAAGGGGCAGAGAAGGAAAATGAAAACCAGGGAGTTTTCTTAAAAATAAATCATCTTTTTCTGTAAGCTCAGAATTATGACCGACAATGTATAGGAAAAATCCGATTTTCTTACGTTTTACTTCAATTTCTCTTATTATATTAATATCTAAAAGCGAAGAAACACATAAAATAAGATGAAATGGTGTCCTTGGCAGATTAGTTAGCTCATGAGAATCTGGCCTTAATACGTGAACTTCAATATCAATGTCATTCAAGTCTTTAATAAGATTTTTAATAACAAGTCGCTGATCATCTCCGACTAAATATACTTCATTATCCATACTAAATAGCTCCAGAATTTATTTTTAAATAGGAATAATATCCCAAGTAAGTTCTTTTAAGGTCTTAAAATCAACGTTTTCTATGCCGGTTTTAATTTTTGTATAAAGGTCATCATATTTTTCAGGAATTTTTACATCGGAAAGCTCTTCCACAATTGCATCCAAAGCATTCAAATTAAAGTCATTTGAAAATTTTGCAATTTTTTGCAAATATTCTTCAAAATCTGATTCAAGAATCTCTACTTTTTCTATTTTTTCCTCTTTTACTAAGGTATCAAGTTTTTCCCTATAACTCAAGAATAAATTCATTAAAGATTTATGTTTTTTCTTAATTTCTTCAATTTTATTTTCATCTGCGCAGTTTTCAAGATATTCAGCCTGTTCAGAAAGTTCAATTGCTCCAATTAACCGCGAAGAACTTTTTAACGAATGAACTTTTGTACCGTAATTTTCCCAGTCCTCTTTATCAAAAAAATTCTGAATTTCTGCAGCATGACTTTCTATTGAATCATGATATTTTCTCATTGTAGTTATAAGAAGCTCTTTTCCTCCGCAGTTTTTTAGTGCTGCTTCTAAATCAATTCCTTTTATGTTCGATAAATCAAAATCATATTTTTCATTATCATTCTTGTCATTTTCTGAATCACCAAAATCAAATTCAGGTTCAGAATTAGAATTTTCAATATATTCTTTTGGAAGATACTGTCTTATCATATCTTCCAGTTTTTCCGGATTAACAGGCTTTGAAAGATAATCAGAGAAGCCTTCATCAAGATACATCTGTTTTACGCCACTTATTGCATTTGCAGTAAGTGCAATACATGGCTTATCCTTGCATAAATTCTTTTTCATTTTTTGCATTTCATGCAGCGTTGCTATTCCATCAAGCTCCGGCATCCGGTGATCAATAAACAAAATGTCGTATTCAGTTTTTTGAACTTTTTCCAGAGCTTCTTTTCCGCTTAATACGGTATCAATTTTCATTTCTGTTTCTTTAAGTAAGCCTTTTATAACTTCAAGATTAATTTCTGTATCGTCTACAAAAAGTAGTTTTGCTTTTGGTGCATGAAGTTTTTCTTTATAGTCAGAGAATTGAAGTATACTATTTTCATCTGAATCTTTTATATTTCCTATTTCTTCCCAATCAATTACTGTCTGCTCAAGCTCAAAAGAAAAAGTTGAACCTGAACCGTATTTGCTTTCTACATTGAGTTGTGAATTCATAATATTCAAAACTCTTGTAACAATGCTCATTCCAAGTCCTGTTCCTTCAATTGTCTTGTTTTTGCCTTCTTCAATGCGCTCAAAAGGAGAGAATAATTTTTCCATATCTTCAGGCTTTATTCCAATTCCTGTGTCCTTTACGCTGAACATAAGTTTAATGATTTTGTCAGAAACTTTTTTATAGGCTGCAGTAAATGTTACGGAACCTTCTTTTGTATATTTAATTGCATTTGTAAGAAGATTTAAAATACACTGTTTTAATTTAATGCTGTCTCCATAAAGATTTTTTGGAATTTTTGGATTAATATTTAATTGCAGTGTAAGATTTTTCTTTTTTGCTCTTTCAGAAACAAGATTTATTAAGTCTTTAGTAAAGGCAGCAAAATCGTATTTTTCGGGCAATAATTCCATTTTACCTGCTTCGATTTTTGAAAAGTCAAGGATTCCGTTTACAATTTCCAGAAGGTTTGTTCCTGCACTTTTTATATTTGCTGCATATCCTAAAATTTCTGAATCGGTTGCTTCGCGGAGAATCATTTCATTCATTCCAAGAACTGCGTTTATTGGGGTTCGTATTTCGTGACTCATATTTGCAAGAAATGCACTTTTGGCCTGGCTGGATGCAGCATTTTTTTCTGCTTCAATTTTAAGTCGGTCGCGTTCTCCCTGCAACTGTTCACGTTCTTTCTTTTCGTCATCAATATATTCAACAGACCACAAAACATGATGAAGCATTCCTTTTGAATTTCTGTCCATTGCAATAAATCTTCCACGACACCATTTTCCGCCGGCTCCAAGGAATTCCTGTGTAATTGTTATCTGATTCTTCATTCTTTCATTAATCGTAGATAAATCTACAAAAGGAATAAGTGCCGGCCAGGAGCTTTCATCTGAAGTCTGCTGCATTACCTGCTTAAGAATTTGATTTGCGTTTTCTATAGAGCCTTTTACTCTTTTTCCAATATCGCCGCGGCTATGAACTTCTTCAAACGTATCATTTTCAAGGTCTATTTCGTGGAGCGAAATGTACATACTTGCAAGAAATTCACTTTTGCTTTTACTTTCTGTAATTGCGGCTTCCTTTGCTTTTCGTTCTTTATCTGTTTGTTCGCGGATATAATCAATGTATTCTTTCATCTGCGAAGTCATTTTCCTTATGTTGTCAGATAGAGTGCCGATTTCATTTTTTGATTCATAAGGAATTGTAAGGTTTAGCTCTCCACGTGAAAGTTTATAAGTTGTTTGTGTGATTATATGAATTGGTTTTAATACTCTTGCATTTTCGTAACTTAGGGCAAGAATTGTTACTATACATATAATTATAAAAACAATTACAATTGCAAAAATATGCTTTAGTAAATTCATTTTAATTGTAGAAATTGGAACTCCAGTAATAAGAGTCATTCCATTTTCCAGTGTATTAGATGTTCCTAGATATTTTGCATTATTGCAGTTAAACTGCAGCAAAGAATTTTTATTTTCGTTCTGAAACAAATTTAAAATGGCATTTATATCTGCAGAATTTTCTATAGAATTTTGCTGCCCGCTTGAATCTTTTTTATAAATTAAATTTCGTTCTTTACCAATAAGAATGCCAATGCTGTTTTCTATATTTGTTGTGTCTACAATATCTTTTAATATAGCAAGATTAATATCCATTCCAACAACACCAAGCAGCTGTTCGTTTTTATAAATTGGAATTACATAAGAAATCATGTGAACGTTTATGTTTTTATTTTCGTAGGGATCCGTCCAGACCGGAGCTTTTTTCCAGATAGGAAGATAATACCAGCCGACACGGCTTGTATCGCTTGGAGAATATGCTTTTATATTTATATTCTTTGTACTTATAAATCCATCTTCAGAATTTCCTGTAAGGAATACACCTTTGCTTCCGCCATACTTTTCTACTTCCATCTGAAAATAAACAGAAGCAACTCCTTTTGAATATTTTGTTCCTTCAAGTAATTCCAAGGAAAGATCTTTCATGTAAGACTTTTCATATTCTTCATCTATTAAAATTTTGTTTTCGTCAATTGTTCGTAAAATATATTTTTCTGCAGAAGAAACAGAGGTTTCTATATTTGTAAAACAATTATTTAATTCCATGGATTTTTTTTCTGCAATGAGTCTGGAGGTCTGTTCAATTTGCTGTTTTCCAATGTTAATCTGTGGAATTATAGAAACTAGAACTGTTGCTATAAAAAACAAAACAACAAAAAAGAATGTTGCTACTATAACTTTAAATTTTATGGAGTGTTTTAAGCGTGTTTTCATTTTTGCCTTTTTACTCCATTTCCGCCGTGCTCTTTTACATAATAGCAGAGTTGAACAGCTCTGTGATAATTTGTTTTTATACTTTCAGATAAAGAAACATCTACAATTCCAACAGAAACTGTTACTTTTAATTTTTCTTTTACATCTTTACAGAATTCAATAAAACAGTCTTCTGCTTTTTCGCTGTCCATCTCCAGAAAGATAACAAATTCATCTCCACTCCACCTGAAAAGAATGCCTTTTTCATCAATTATCTTTTTAGCAAGATTTACAACTTCCAGAATTATTTTGTCGCCGTTTGTATTTTCTGTTGCAGTTTTAAAACGATCAATATCAAACATTATTAAGCTTTTGTAACGTGTAGTATTAAAAATACCAAGTTCACCAAAAGAATCTTTTAAATAATTTCTATTCGGAAGCCCTGTAAGCTCATCTTCATTAGAATCATTTATAATTATTTCGTGATGAGGATTATTTTTATTCCATAAGGTAACAATTATGAGCAAAATAAGGAAGAAATATATGCAGATAAGTAAAAATATTAAACCAAATGAATTGTTCTTTTCGTAAAAACGCTGAACAACGAGATACCACTGAATTTCCGGAATATAACGTGTTATTCTAAAGCCGCCCATACTTTTTTCAGTTATTACAAAATTTGTGCCGTCTGCTCCATCATTTAAAGCTTCGGAAATATAGGCATTTTTAATATTTGCAGAATCTGAATCAAATTGAACTAATCCATTTTGATTTATCAAATTTATTTTTATATTATTGTCAGTTTCCATTTCAGAAATTATATTCTGCAGGTCTTCCATAAGGATTCCAACTCCGCATACTCCAAGAAGCTTTCCTGTTGAATCAGTAATTCTTGTATTTGAAAAAATTGTCCATTTATAATCATTCTCCTGATCCCTGTTTGTATCAAGTGCCATATCCTTTTCTGATTTTATAAAAATTTCATACCATAAATCGTAGGGTTCAGCTTCGGGATTAACTGTTTTAGAAGAGCCTTCCGAGGTGAAATATTTATGAGAATTTTCAGAAACTATAAAAAATGTTTCATAGTCGAATTTATTTTTTATTGATTTAAGATAATCTACTAAATTCTGTTCAAGCTGTTTTTTATCTATATTTTTTTCGTTCTTTAAAGCTTCTTTTAAAAAACTGTCAGAAGCTATTGTCTGTGAGATTATGACGGAATTATTAATTCTTGAATATAGTGCATCATAAATATTATTTGCGAGAAGCTTGCTGTTAATTGCTGCCTGTTGATTTTTTCTTAAAATCTGACCTGGAATTGTAATAGAAACAATAACAGACGTAATGCAAATTATAATTATGGAAATAACTTTTTTATGCATTTAAAGTCTCCCGAAGAATTCCGCAATATTAATTGTTACGCAATTTGCAGTCGTAAGGATGCAAAAAAGCAGTTTTGCCAACGGTAAAATCTGCAGATGCCAACATTAAAAAATGAAAGACTTTTTATGCTTTTATTTTAACATGGAAAAATAGAATTTTCCACATAAAATATTTAAAAAAAAAAGGGGAGCCAGAAAAACTAAAAAAAACTGGCTCCCCAACTAAGGAGGAAAAATTTATAAACTTTATATATATAATTCAAAACTTGAATTGATCAAGTTCCTATTTTGTATAGGCTACAGCAATACCTGCAGAAATCTGAGGTTCAAAGTAAGCTACGACCTGTTCTGCAAAAAGTTGATCCAAAATTTTCTGGTAAGCAATAATTTTGCCTACGTAATTCAATGTAGTTTGAGGAGTTTTGTTTGAACGAACTCTTCCTGTTCCTGCATTGTACATTGCAAGTGCAGAAACTTCATTTCCTGCTGAATTAAGGCAGAATTTTAAATGCGACATTCCATATTTTGAACTTACAAAAGGATCAAAAAAATCTGCTTCTGAAAGTGCAGGAAAAGAATTGCTGTTCAACTGAAACAAACCTCTGTCTACAGTTGTATTTGAATTTTTGTTTACTGCATTTGTGTTATAGTTGCTTTCTGTGTGGGCAAGAGAAAATGCCAGAGAAAGCGGAATATCATTATTATCTGCTTCTACCAGAATTGCCTGAGCTACATCGCGGTCTCCGCAAATCTGAAAATAGAACCATTCTACAGCAGAGCGTGAAAGTGGCTGGCGGTAAAGTGCAAGGCCTGTATCACTTTCATCTGCAAGTCTTTCGAGAGAAACTTCAGAAAAGAATTCTGGAAATGTAAATTCTTCTTCTTCTGTTTCTTCAATTATTTGTGTAATAATTGCATTCTGTTCCGGTGTAACTGTATTAGAATTATTTGGTAATAAAATATATATACCCAATGCAATAGCAAGAAGAAACAAAATTAAAATAGAGGTCATGATGTATGAAGAAGAAAGACTGCTTGATTCGCTTTTATTCTGCATTTAAAACCTCCTTTTTATTCCGCTTTGCGGTTCGTTTCTAAAACTCAAAGGATAATGCCATAAAAGCAAAAAGATTGCAAGTGATTTTTTAAGAAAAATTCGTTTTTTTTGTGAAATTCAGTAAAATTTTGCGAAAACATTGCGGTTTATCGCATTTGTTGCGCTAATTCTACAAAAAAACACGATTTTATTCATTTATGCTCAGTATATAACTATATTTTCTGATGCATTTTTGTCATTTGTAAAATAAACATACTGCGCATGCTTTACAGAAAGGGCTTCAATGATCGAATCTGGATTCTTAAGCTTGCTTTCAAGCTCCATTCCAACAACACTTACGCAGTCTTTAATTCTTCTTGCACAGTGATTGAATGCTGCAATAAAGGCTTCTTCCTGCTCTGGAGTTTCCAAAGGCTTATCGGCAATGGGAACAATAATTGCAAATTTTCCTGAGTTATCTAAAACCTTTAATTTGTCTCGTAATTGAGCAAGAAATTCTTCGTTGTAATTTTCATCTTCAAGTTCTACATCTGTCCATTTAATCTGGAATTTTTGAATTGATGATAAATCCACAAGGCTGTTGTCTGATATTTTATATAATTGATTTGATTTTACATAGAAAAGAGGTTCAAGCTTCATAAGTACCTTCTTGAATTTTAAATGCTTCTGATCAAGATTCATTTTGTTTATTATCATGACCAGCAGTTTTCCAAACTGTTATATTATTATCAGTCTGAAAAAAAAAGCTGCCAGCCTTAAACTGACAGCTTCTGAAAACCTATTCGGTTAAGATTCTGAAAACTTCGGCTTTATCTTGTGTGCTTAAAATTTCCTGGCGTTTTTCAGGACTCTTAAATAAGAGACTGACTTCAGCAAGAAACTGAAGATGTGGGCCTGTTTTGTTTACAGGAGACAAAGTCATAATAAAAATTCTGCAAGGTTCCTGATCCAAAGAATCAAAATCTACAGGATTATCTGAAATTCCAATACAAGCAACTAAATCTTTTACTGTGTCTGTTTTTCCATGAGGAATAGCAATTCCATGCTTCATACCTGTGGACATTTTTCTTTCTCTGTCCAAAACACATTCACGTGCAGCTGCCTTATCTGTTACTTTTCCAGCTTTGTATAAAACATCAAGCATTTCATCCACAATTTCTTCTTTTGTTGTTCCTTTTAAGTGAAGGTTGATTGTGTCTGTTGTTAATACTGTTTTTAAGTCCATAGTTTTATATTATTTCCACTTCAAAAACTTGTCAAGAGTAAAAACCCCTATGTTGTATAAAAATTTGCATCACAAACAAAGGTTGTTGAAATGAATTTTCATTAATCATTTTTCATTTCTTTTGTGCCCGATTGTCTCATATTATATAATCTACTATAATATAGAAATTACAGGAAATTATTAAAGAGGTATTATATGGCAACTTGGTCAAATGCAGACTCGCTTTCTTCATGGAAGAAGCTTCAGTCTCTTAAAGGTATGGTTTCTGTTGCAGATGAGCTTTCATCAACCGGTGCAGCAGACAGAATTGCAAAATATTCTATTCCTATGGGCGGCGCTCTTACTTATAACTTCGCCGCTAAACAGGTAAACGAACAGATTCTTAAAACTCTTGCTGAGCTTGCAGAAGAGCAGCAGCTTGTAGAAAAATATCAGGAGCTTCTTGACGGTGCTGTTATCAACACTGGAGAGAAGCGCATGGTTCTTCACCAGCTTACACGCGGTCAGCTTGGAAAAGATGTAATGGCTGATGGTGTAAATAAGCGCGACTTCTACATTAACGAGGTTCGCCGCATTGCTGAGTTTGCAGACAAAGTTCACTCAGGCGAACTCAAGAACGAAAAGGGCGAAAAATATACAACAGTTTGTCAGATTGGTATTGGCGGTTCAGACCTCGGTCCCCGCGCTATGTATCTTGCTCTGGAAAACTGGGCAAAGAAAAACAACACCTTCAAAATGGAAGCACACTTCATCTCAAACGTAGATCCTGATGATGCTGCAAGCGTTGTAAAATCACTCGACATTTCTAAGACAATTTTCATTCTTGTTTCTAAATCAGGAACAACTTTGGAAACTCTTACAAATGAAAGCTTTGTAAAAGAGTTCATTAAAAAGGCCGGCTGTGATGCAAGCAAGCACATGATTGCTGTAACAAGTGAAACATCACCGCTCGCTCATAACCCAGACTATATGGCTGCTTTCTATATGGATGACTATATTGGTGGCCGCTATTCTTCTACTTCTGGTGTAGGAGGAGCTGTTTTGAGCCTTGCCTTTGGACCAAAGGTATTCCAGGAATTCCTCGACGGTGCCGCAGAAGAAGATAAACTTTGTCTCAATAAGGACATCACAAAGAACGCTGCTCTTATGGATGCCCTCATCGGTGTTTACGAGAGAAACGTTCAGGGCTATCCTGCAACTGCAATTCTTCCATATTCACAGGCTCTCAGCCGTTTCCCTGCTCATCTTCAGCAGCTTGATATGGAATCTAACGGTAAGAGTGTAAACCGCGACGGAAAGCCACTCGGCTACGTAACTGGTCCTGTAATTTTTGGTGAACCTGGAACAAATGGTCAGCACTCATTCTACCAGCTTCTCCATCAAGGAACTGATATCATTCCTCTCCAGTTCATCGCATTCCGCGAAAACCAGACTGGCGAAGATGTTGTAATTGAAGATTCAACAAGCCAGGTTAAACTCTGCGCAAATGTAACAGCTCAGATTGTTGCCTTTGCATGCGGTAAATCAGATGAGAATCCAAACAAGGCATTTGCCGGCGGCCGTCCTTCAAGTTTGATTTACGGCGCACAGCTCAATCCAAAATCACTTGGTGCTTTGCTCGCTCACTACGAGAACAAGGTTATGTTCCAGGGCTTTGTATGGAATGTCAACAGTTTCGATCAAGAGGGAGTACAATTAGGTAAAAAGTTAGCAAAAGCTGTATTAAGTGGAAATACAGATGGAGCTCTGGCTGCATATTCTAAACTTTTAATAAAATAATCTTACATAATTGATTTTTCAAATATAATAAATAATTACCGCCGGTAACAGCATTTTTATGTTAATTACCGGCGGTAATTTTATGTTTTGTAGTTTTTAAATAGTGGTAGTATAATTATAGGGTTACTATTTAAGAGGCATTATTTGAAAATTCATGACAAAGTAAACTATAAAAACTTCAGTATACGTTTTCATCGTATAAATATTTCTATTTGTGGCGTAATTATAAATATACTTTTTTCATTTATAATGTATAAGCTGGGGCTTCCTTTATATTTTGATACAACAGGAACAATAATTGTTGCTGCTATAACTGGAGCTCTTTTTCCTGCAATCTGCACTGCAGTTGCTGCAAGTTTAATCTGTTCATTTTTTTACTGGCCTGCAATTTATCTTTCGTTTGTTAATGCTTTCATTGCTTTTATAACTGTTTTATTCATCAGAAAGTATAATTTTAAGAAAATCGGAAATTTATTATTATATGTGTTAATAACAACAATTGTTTCTTCATTAGCCGTTTCAATTCTTCAATATACTTTATATGGAAAAAATGATGCATCTATTATAGCAAAAAATGCATTGGCATTTTCTTCGGCTTCTTCAATTCCTTATTTTCTTTCTTTTTCTATTACAAATTTTATTCTTTATTTTCTTGAAAAAGGTTTTATCTGCATTGCTGTAATGCTTCTGTTAACTTGTTTACCAAAAGCATTTTTGCAATTATTTGACGATGCCTGGAACCGTCGTATTATTTCTGATACAGCGCGGCAATATATTAATGAAAATCACAGTAATCTTAAGCATCCTCTTCATAAAAAAATTACATTAACTTTTGTTATAAGCTCATTAATCTTGGTGTCGCTTACAGGTGCAATTTCTCTTCGGCTTTATTTTGATGATACTAAGAAGGAGAAAACCCGGAATGCAATGAACTGTGTAAAATTTGCAGCTGAATATATAGATGCTTCTAAGATAGATGATTTTATAAAATATGGAATGGATGCTCCTGGCTATAAAGAAACTTATGATACGCTTTCTAAAATCCGGTTGTATTTTGATGACGTTGCTTTTCTTTATGTTCTTAAGATAGAAGAAAATGGCGGACGCTTTATTATTGATACAGATATGGAAGATCCATATTCTGCAGGAGAACTGGTTCCTTTTGACAAAGAATTTGAAAAGTATCTTCCGCTTCTTTTTGAAGGTAAAGAAATTGAACCAGTAGAGTCAGATAATTTTATTGGCTGGCTGCTTACAGTTTATCATCCTGTTTTGAATAGTGAAGGTAAAACAGTCTGCTATGTTGGAGCAGATGTTGAAATGAAGTATGTTGCCGGTTATATGGGACAGTTTATTCTGAAGGTTTTTTTTATAATGGCTGGATTTTTTATAGTAATAATTGCCTATACAATCTGGACTATTGGAAATAACATGTCTTATCCTATCAGTGCAGTTGCAGCCTGTATTGATCACTTTTCTGATTCAGCTGAGGAACAGGATAAACTGGAAGATAATGTAAGGTTAATTCGTTCTCTTAATATTAAGAGTGGTGATGAAATTCAAAAGCTATATGATGCAATCTGCCGTATGACGCTTAATCAGACTGAACAGATTCGTGATATCCGCCGACTTTCTGAATCTACTGTAACGATGCAGGATGGGTTAATTATTACAATGGCCGATATGGTAGAAAACCGAGATTCAGATACAGGAGCTCATGTTCAAAAAACTTCTGCTTATGTAAAAATCATTGTGGAAGGCTTAAAGAAAAAAGGCTATTATCCGCAGAAAATTACGTCAAAGTTTATATCAGATGTTGTGCGTTCTGCACCGCTTCATGATGTTGGAAAAATCAATATATCAGACAGTGTATTAAATAAGCCCGGAAAATTGACCGACGAAGAATTTGCAATTATGAAAACCCATACAACGGCCGGTAAAGAAATTCTTGAAAAGGTGATTTCAACAGTTCAGGGGGAAAGTTATCTTAAAGAAGCCCGTAATATGGCTGCTTACCATCATGAACGCTGGGATGGAAAAGGATATCCTGAAGGTTTGCATGGTGAGGTAATTCCTCTTTCTGCCAGAATTATGGCTGTTGCAGATGTATTTGATGCGCTTGCTTCACCACGAGTTTATAAGCCGGCATTTCCGCTGGAAAAAGCTCTTGCAATTTTGCAGGAAGGAAGCGGTACTCAGTTTGATCCAAAATGCGTAGAAGTTTTTATGGATTCTCTTTCAGATGTAAAAATGGTTTTGAAAAAATATAATGGAGGAAATTTTGCAACTTAAAGTTTATACCAGCCGCATTAAATATATTTTATTCATTTCTTTTTTTATTTTTTTAGGTAAGACGCTCTTTGCAGAAGGTGGCGGTTATGCTGTAACTAAACAGCTGCCTGATGCAGGTTATTCAAGTATAATTTATGATGCAACAAATGGGCTTCCAACTTCGGATGCAAATTATATTTTAGGTTCAAAAGACGGTTATGTCTGGATTGGCGGCTACAGCGGAATAATTCGATACGATGGAAATATTTTTGAACGACTTCCTACGGCGAATGGTCTTACGAGTGCCCGTGCCTTTTTTGAAGATTCTAAACATCGTATATGGGTTGGAACAAATGATAACGGAATAGCAGTTCTGGATGGCCAGAATATTCGCCAGTATACATACAAGGACGGCTTACCTTCTTCTTCCATAAGAAATTTTGCAGAAGATAAAGAAGGAAATATTTTTATTGCGACAACTACAGGGCTTGCCTTAATTAAAGAAAATGGACTTTTATACAGAGTTCCAGTTCCTGCTATAAATAACGAAAGAATTTTAAAACTCGAAGCAGATCATTCTGGCAAAATTTATGGAGTAACAGCAAGTGGAATTGTGTTTGGTATAACTAACAAAAAAGTAACAGAAGTTTATACAAGTGAAGAGCTTGGTATGGAAAGAATTACTTCAATTCTGGCTGATCCTATTAATGCTGGAATAGTTTATTTATGCTGCGAAGGTGGAACAATTTATTATGGAAGTTTTGGAAAAAAAAGTTCGGAACTTCAAAAGATAGATATTTCTCCCATCAAGACCGTTCAGTGGATTTCTTATGATTGTTTTAGAATCTGGATTTGTTCCAGAAATCAGATTGCTTATCTTGATAAAGACAATAAATTAAATATTGTTTCTAATCTGGCAATGAATGGTTCAATAGAAATGCTAACCTCTGATTACCAGGGAAATATATGGGTTTGCTCTTCTACGCAAGGTGTAATGAAAATCGTAGCAAATAATTTTGTAAATATTTCTGGAGAAGCAAAACTTCCTAAATCAACAGTAAATGCTACCTGTCTTCATAATGAATCATTATATATAGGAACAGAGAACGGCTTATTAATTTTAGATAAGAATAATAAGCCTGTTAGAAATGAACTTACTGATTTTATAGAAGATTCTCGAATCAGATGTATTAAAGAAGATAACGATAAAAATATCTGGATAGGAACTTTTACCAACGACAAAGGTCTTATCTGTCAGACACCTGATGGCAAAATAACTTCGTTTACAATGAAAGAAGGAATGTCTGATAACAGAATCAGAGTTATAAAGATAGCAAAAGATAATTCTATTCTTTGCGGAACAAACAATGGTTTTTCTATAATCAAAAATCAGAAGGTTGTAAAATCAATAGGAAAAAATGAAGTTATAAATAATACGGTTTTTCTTTCTGTAGAAGAATGCGAGAATGGAAAAATTTATCTTGGTACAGATGGAGAAGGAATATATATAATTTCTGGTTCAGAGATTCAGCATTATGGACGTGATGAAGGTCTTACAAGCGATGTTGTAATGCGCATAAAAGAAGATAAAAAAAATAATGTCATCTGGATTGTAACCTCGAATTCCATTCAATATATAAAAGATGGAAAAATAAAGACAATAAATTCTTTTCCATATAATAATAATTATGATTTATATCTTAATGATAATAATGAAGTTTGGGTTCTTGCTTCCTGTGGAATTTATTCAGTAAGTGCCCAGTCTCTTCTTTCGGATGATGTTAAAGACTATCGCTTGTACACAGTAGCTAACGGACTTCCAAGTTCTGTTACAAGTAATTCATACAGCGCTCTGGATGAAAAAGGAAACCTTTATATTTGCTGCAGGGAAGGAGTTTCCTTAGTAAACATAAATAATTATTTAGAACACAAGATACAGATTAAAACCGCATTGAATTCAATTTACTGCGGAAATCAGAAAATTCTTCCAACCGAAAACGGAAATTATATTATTCCTGCTTCTGATGAACGTATAAAAATAACTGCTTCTGTAATGGATTATTCTTTGACTAATCCTCCTGTTCGAGTCTTTCTTGAAGGTGCTAAAGATGAAGGAATTACAGTAAACAGAAATGAACTTTCTTCTCTTGAATATACAAATCTTTCGTATGGATATTACACTTTCCATATTCAGGTTTTAAGTCAGAATAAAGATGTAGTTCTAATTGATAATACTTTTTCAATTATAAAAAGATTCAGGCTTATAGAGCTTATGGAATTTAAGTTCATAATCATTTCTCTTTTAATTCTTGCTGCTGGTTTTATAGTCTGGCGTGTTTTAAAATCTACAGTTATTTTGAATCAGTACAGACAGCTGCAGACAGCAAAAGAAGATGCAGAGAGGGCAAATTCAACTAAATCCCGATTTCTTTCTAATATGTCTAAGGAAATCATAACGCCGTTAAATACAATAATGTGCATGGACGAAATGATTTTACGGGAAGAAGCAAGAGATGTTCCAAAAAATTATTTTCTTTCCATGATAAATTATGGAATGAATATTCATACAGCGACAGAATCTTTGCTTACTCTTATAAATGATCTTCTGGAAATGACAAAAATAGAATCAGGAACTATTTCTCTTTCAGAAACCGAATATGATGTTCAGGAAATTCTTCGTTCAATTATTTTTCCAATCCGCCAGAAAAGTACAGAAAAAGAGCTTAAATTTGACATTTATATTGACCAGCTTCTTCCAAGCCGCCTTTATGGTGATGTTGGAAAAATCAAGCAGATTTTATTAAATCTTCTTTCTAATGCAGTTAAATATACAGAAGATGGTGGCTTTGAATTATCTATTACAATGGAAAGTCGTACAAATGAATATTGCGATATAAGCATTCGCGTAAAAGATTCTGGAAACGGTATGAAGCCTGAAGTTATGGAAACCATTTTTGATGCTTATGGAGCTTTTGAAAAAGATGCAAAGGAGTTTCATTTAAAGACCGGACTTGGACTTGATATTTCAAGAAGATTTGCAGAGCTTATGGGTGGAGCATTAGTCTGTAAAAGTGAAGTTGGAAAAGGTTCTGAATTTATTTTTACATTATCGCAAAAAATTATAAATCCTGTTCCTATAGGACCTTTTTCAGAGCACGAAAGCATTATTACAAGAGGTCCTTATATTCCTCAGTTTGTTGCTCCAGATGCTGATATTCTTGTTGCAAGCGAAAATCTTGTTAATTTGAATTTGCTGGATAGTCTTTTAAAAGCTACAAAAGTATTTATAACAAGAGCAAACAGCAGGCAGGAATTTATAGACAAAATCCGCAGAAATTCTTTTAATGTTGCCTTTATTGATCAGCTGCTTTTTGAAAACAGCGAAGAAAAAATTGAAGAAATTATTTCTTCAATTCGTCAGATAGATTCAAAGCTGGCAGTTTATATATTAACAGAAGGTTCTTCTTTTGATGAAAAATTTTATAAATCAAAAGGTTATACTGGAATTCTTACAATTCCAGTAAATTATGAACTTTTGGAAAGAACAATCATGCGACATTTGCCGCAAGAAATGATGATGATTCCGGACAGCAATTCTGTTATAGAAGAAATAAAAGAATTTCCGGAAAATTTAAAATGGCTTTATGATGTAGAAGGTCTTTCTGTAATGGAAGGAATTAAAAATTCAAACAGCATATCTAATTTTATTTTTGGATTAAAGCTGTTCCTTGATACAATAGATGATAATATTCAGATTATTGATAATGTATATAATAAGGGAGACTTTTCTGCTTATCGTGTAAGAAATGGAATAATCAGAAATTCTGCCAGAATTATTGGTGCAACTTCTCTTTTTGAATTTACATCAAAAATTGAAGATGCCTTTAAGCATGATGATAAAATCTTTATTGCTTCTAACACAGAAAAACTTTTGAATGAATATAGGGCATTTAAAGAAAAGCTTGAAAAATTAAATGAAGGCGAGGTGGCAGAAAATGTTTAGCTTCATTCGAAATCATCAGATGAATATTATGCTCAGCTTATGTGCAATATGCGCAATAATGGCGGTTATGCTTTTGCTTACAAAATTCCTTTCTAAAAAGCGCAAATGGATTTTAACAGGCATGGAAATTATTGCAACGCTTCTGCTTTTCTTTGATAGGCTTGCATACATTTATGCCGGCAATACAACGTCTATGGGATACATAATGGTGCGTGTTGCAAATTTTATTGTCTTTTTTATGACGAGTGCCATTGTTTTGTGCTTCAATTTTTATCTTATAGATTTGTTAAGGAATGAAGGAAAATTAACTGATATTCCAAAACGACTTGTATTTACAGGTTTTGCATCTTCAGTCGGAATGCTTATGGCAATTATTTCTGCATTCACAGGTTTATATTATTATTTTGATTCGCAGAATTTGTATCATCGGGGAACAGGTTTTCTTATTTGTTATATAATACCTGTAGTTTGTCCGGTTGTTCAGTATACAGTTGCCGTAAAATACAGAAAGTGTTTCAGCAAATTTATTTATACAGCTCTTTCATTGTATGTGTTTTTTCCTATTGCCATGGGAATAATTCAGATATTTACTTATGGAATTTCAATAGTTAATATGGCAATGGTCCTTGTTTCAATTTCTTTGTACTTTCTTAATTATCTTGATGTTAATAATGAAATCAGTAAGGCACATAATATAGAAATTCAAGCTTATAAAGCAGAACAGAGAAGAATGAAAAATATTTTCTCGCAGGCAGCAAAGGCTTTTACTACTGTTATGGAAGAATATAAGCATGCAGAAAAGGGAAGTGCTGAACGTTCAGCAAAGATTGCAAAAGAACTTGCAAAAATGGCAGGTAAAGATGAAGACGAATGTGACAAAATTTATTTTGCAGCGTTTATCTGTGATGCCGGAGAAAAGGCTTTATCTTATATAAAGGATTATCCATTTTTAAGAGAAACAACACTTTATATAGGAAAGCCATATAGTGACTCAATTCCTGAATACGCAAGAATAATTACTGTTGCTAAAGATTATGACCGCATGTTAAATGATCCGTCTATTCCAAATTTCTATTTACGCGATTATTTTATTCGGGAAGCTGGTAACCAATATGATCCTCTTTATGCAAAGTTTGCTGTTCGTATTTTAGATAAAGAAACAAATCTCGGTTTGTTCGGAAATAATTTACATAAGCTGGAAACTGAGCTTATTTGCAATAATTATAGAGAGTCAATTTCGAGTGGAGTTGAAATAACTCAGAATATGGTAAATATCTCTTTTGACTGTGTTCCTTTGAGCAAAGATGAAAATGAAAAAATCTTTTCAATTCCTTCAATTATTCTATTTGATTCTTCTGATGGAATGGTTCAGAAAACACAGGAAGAGGTTGATTCTCATAAATATCTTGAATACGGAGAAATCTGGTTTGATTCACACATTATTTCTACTGGCGCAAGAACTATGGAGATTCGTAATTTGCAGGATATAGAGGCAGAAGATAAATCTGATGCAACAGATTCTTATAAAATTTCTTTTGGGCGCTTTGAAGATCATCTGATATTAAAAATGCAGAATCCACATAAAATTTTCGAAGTTATAGTTGCGCTTCCCAGTGCTTCTCGAGCCGCTTATATTGCAATTACTGGTGAAAATATTTGTATCAGGAATTTAAAAATTCAAGCTGCTAATCATGTTGTGGAGAAAAATGAAATTCCTCGCATTAATGAAAAAATAAATTATATAAACAGGATTGAATCAGATGTTCCGAATATCCAGATAGAAAAACCACTTGCTGGTTTTACTGAGCCGATAGAAGTAAAAAACAGTATGAAACTTTTTTTTCATACGCAAAGTCTTCCAGATGCAAACCTTGTCTGGCATTGTCCTTATATAATTATATACCATTCAGACGATAAAAAAGTTTATGGAAATAATTATCGTCAGTATGCAATGATAAAATTTGATGGCGAAGATAATGAATCAACTGAATTTTCTGAAAATAAGATTTATGTTAAAAAGACAGAAAGTTTTAAAAACTGGGAAGAATGGGAAGCTCAGAATAAGGTTGGTTATGAAAGCCAGATTGATTTTTCGCGTGCAGGAAATGAAATAACATTGATAACTCAGAATAAAGGAATTTTTATTCATAACACAACAAAGATTCTGGACGGCACAAAAGAAATTTATGTGGCACTTTCCGGAGATCAGGTTGCACTGACAGATATAAGAGTAAGATAATTATTTATGAACTAATTTGTTTAGCGAAAAAATACAGAAGCCAAACAGACACATAATAAGATAAGTTATAATGCCTGTTATTACCGCTATTCCAATTGATAATTGTTCTGGCGTACTAAATCCGTACACAAAGTAACCGCGGCAATTTCCAAGTATATAATCAAAAAGCAGATAAGCTAAAAGAAATACGGGAGTAACGGCAAGTCTTTTCCAGATATTTTGAATTTTGTCGTTGCAGAAAAATATGTAGCATAAAATAAAAACAATGGGATTAATTGCATGCAGAAAGAAAAATGCTCCTTTTAAATTAATTTTAAAAGCTCCGGTTAAGCTCAGCATGCTTACTAAAAATACAAGAAGAATTCCCGAACAAACATTTAAATATAGTACATTAGGCGCAGCCTTGCCTTTCAGATTCAGAATTCCATCAATAATTAAAAGTAATCCGCCGGCTAAATTAGAAATGCAGGAAAATTCCACAAAAAGTTCCGGCTCAGGAATATAGCCGATTAATGCAGTCGCAATCATTAAAGAACCGATTAATAATTTAAAAATACTTTTCATATTTCCTCCTCGAAAAGCAGCTTTTTCCAGAGATAAAACTTCTTAAGTTTGCATTCCTATTTGAAATTATATATAAAAAATACAATTAAAACACCCTTTAACCTGGTGTTATTTATAAATAATGCAATGCTACGATAAGTAGCGGAAAATTTTGCTTTTGTAAACTTCATTTTCTGTTAAAATGGTTAGTGGTGCCTTATGATTCAAAGCATAAAAGCCGTGTGAGTCTGAAGGTTTCCGGCAGAAATTCAGGTATGTAATAAACCGATTTTTTTTTGCCAGATAACAGAAATGTTCGCCCGGTAAAATAATCATAAGAGAGGTATTTTTATGAATTTTGCAGAAAAACTTAAAGAGCTGAGAAAGCAGAAAGGAATCTCGCAGGAGCAGCTTGCGGAAAAAATTTATGTAAGCCGCCAGGCAATTACTAAATGGGAAAGCGGAAACGGAATTCCAGATATTGAAAATCTTCTTTCCATCTCTGCACTTTTTAATGAATCGCTTGATTCTCTTTTGAGTGAAGAAAAGAGTCTTATCTCTAAGCACGAATTTCTTTACGAAAGCCGCACCGAATATGATCTGGACAGTCCAAAAAAAATTGATTTAAAAATTGGTGTTGCTCACGAAGTTATTATTGAAAAAACTAAGGATGAAAAAATCCAGCTGATAGCTGCATCTAACAAATTAAGTTATCTTTCACAACAGGTAAAAGTTAAAATTGTGGAAGATAAAAGACGCATGGATGTTGTTGTAAGGCGTTCTGCAGATTTATCTGATATTGCGGCGGAAGAAAATCTTTTTATTCTTGTGCGCATTCCAGAAAAATTTGTTGCTGATGTTGAATTAAATTCTGAGGTTGAAAACTTAAAAATCCGCGACATTACTTTTGATGCAGTTGAATTTGACGGTAAGGCTAAAAATGCTTTTATTACAAATTCCTGTGGTCACATTGAACTTAATACAAATTCAAATATTAATGTGGAAGTAAATGGTGTAAAAGGAAAAATTGATTTGAATCACTTTCACGCAATTTCTAAAATTCGTTTTGCAGAAGGACAGAATTATTATCTTAAAAATGCCGGACGTTTTACACGCTTTGTTGGCAATGATGGAAGAATTCTTGTAGGAAAGCGCGTAACAGAAGATCCTGCTGAGCCTGTAGATTTGATTGTAGAACTCAACGGCTGGAAAGCTGAAACTCAGATTTTATAAAACAAATCACACATTTTAGGAGACTCTCATGTATACATATAAACCAAAAAAATTTTATATTATCGTATTTGCAACAACGTGGTTTTTCTGGCTTTTTGCTATTTTATTTAATGATGGACTTATCAATGCGCTTTGTATGGTGCTGGGCGGAATATGTCCTGCAACAGCAGCTGTAATTACAGTTTTTACTTCCAAAAGTGATGCTTTAAAAAAAGATTTTAAGAGAAAGATTTTTAACTTCTGGAAGCTTAAACCGCTTTATATATTTGCTGCAGTTCTTATTTTTTCTGCGATAGTTGTATGTTCAATTTTACTTTCTACAGTTTTTGGGGAATCAATTGAACAGTTTTCTTTTACAAAAGATTTTTCTTTTACCGGTGTTGGAGTAATGTCTGCTTTTGCAACAATTTTCCTTGCTGCTGTTCTTGAAGAGGTTGGCTGGCGCGGTTACGGAGAAGATGCTATTGCGCAGTATCATTCCTGGTTTAAGGAATCTGTTATTTTTGGTTTTGTATGGGCCTGCTGGCATATTCCGCTTTTCTGGATTCCCGGAACCTATCATTATGAAATTCGTGAAATGAATATTCTTTACATGCTGAACTTTTTAGTTTCTGTTGTTCCAATGGGCTTTATTACAACCTGGGTTTATGTAAAGAACGGAAGAAGTATGCTTTCAAGTATAATTTTTCATCTGTTTATAAACTTTATGCAGGAAAAAATTGCAATGACGCAGACAACTAAATGTGTTGAAACTTTAGTTGTTTTTGTTGCTGCAACTTTTATTGTTCTTACAAACCGAGATATGTTTTTTGAAAAGTGTCATATTGGTCACATACTTGAATAAATTTTTTAGAGGGGGCGTTGCGGGGTGTCCCCGCCGGGTGGGGTAGCGAGCAACAACGTGCGAGCGTAGGGCGGGGCTCCGCCCTCCTTGTAAAAAATGCATAAAAACTGTATATTTATTCATTATGAAAGAACGTCAGTCTCGCCTTAAGGCTATTAAAAATCTTATCAAAAATAATACTATTGAAAGTCAGGATGATTTACTTTCGCTGCTCACAAAGGAGGGCTATGAAGTTACTCAGGCTACTCTGAGCCGAGATCTTAAGCTTTTGAAAGTAGGTAAGGTGCCGGACGGTCAGAGTGGTTACAAATATGCTTTGCCTGGCGAAGATGAAAATGGTGAAAGCGAGGCAATTTACGTTCAGGATTTTTTGCGCGGCTATGTAAGCATTGATTTTTCGGGAAACATTGTTGTAATAAAAACTTTCCCTGGCCATGCAAATACTGTCTGCAATGCAATCGATAACCTTAACATGGACGAAGTTCTGGGAACCGTGGCCGGTGATAACTGTATGTTCGCCTGCCTGCGAGAAGGTGTTACCGGCGACGAATTTATGGAAAAGCTCAAAAAGCATATACCAGGGATTGAGGATTGACGGTTGAAAATGCCTTTTCAACCGTCAAAACAACCTTGTCAAGGCCTTGAGCGAAGCGTGCCTTGACGAGGTTGTATAACACGATAAATTGTCAAGGTCTTGAGCGAAGCGTGCCTTGACGAGGTTGTTTTGAAGACTAAAAGTAACTGAACTTAAAAAATAAAACGATAAATTTAAGGTCGTTTACGGGAGAACACGACCTTAAATTTTCCTGTTGTTATAATTCCTTTTTTAAGTTAAAGTTATGCCATGCAATTTACAAGTACTAGAAATAACAATTTAACGGTGAAGTTTTCTCAAGCAGTTCGGGATTGTATTCCTGATGATGGCGGCGTTTTTGTGCCTTCTTCAATCGAAGATATGCGCCGCTGGATTTATTATATTGATGAAACTACTCCTTTTGCTTCTATTGCGGGCTCTTTAACTTCGGCTTTAATGCATGAAGAATTTTCTCCAATTATTTGTGAAACTATTGCTACGTCGGCGTTTCCTGTTGCACCGGTAATGAAGCAGCTGTCTAATAATCTTTTTATGATGGAACTTTATAACGGATTTACCGGTTACCATCGCGATTATGGAGTTTCTTATCTTTGTTCGTATCTTGAATATACTCTCCAGCTTACTGGTGGAAAGGCTGTTTTTCTTGATTATACTCATGGAAGTCTTGGAGCTTTATTAGCTAAGCTTCTGAAGGGTAAAAAAAATATTAAGGCAGTCCTTGTATATAAAAAAGGAGCTATTCGTGGACTTTCAGAAGAAGATTACGTATGGAACGGCGGAAATATTTATCCTGTAGAAATGGATTGCAGCGAAGAAGAAATCAAGGCTGCGGTAAGTTCTGTTTTTGCCGATGCTTCGTTTGTAAATAAAAATAATCTTACGGTTGCCAACACAACTAATGTATGCAGACTTTTGAGTCAGCTTTTCTTCTTCCCATATTCATTCGCGCAGATAAAAAATAAAGTCGAAGGAGATATTAATTATGCTATGGATGCCGGCAATTATGGAACTTTAATGGCCGGTTTATACAGCTGGAGGTTTGCTCTTCCTGTAAGCAGATTTTATATTTCTGCTACAACAGAACTTGGACGTAGTGCAGGTGGAAATCCTGTTATTCTGGATTCGGTTGTCGATTTTACTCAAAGGGGAAATACAAATCCTGTAATTCCTGCTAATCTTGAACGCCTTGAATCTTTCTTTGGAAAGAATGAACTTATGATGCGCAATTTTGTTTTCCCAGTTGACATTTCTGAAAGACAGAGGGAAAAGGCTGCTAAAGAATTATTTATGAATTATGGTATTTTTGCAGATAAATCTACAGCGGCTGCTTATGCTGTTATTAAAGAAAATGAAGAAATAATTCGCGATGATGATATGTCTTTTGTTCTTATGGCATATAATCATCCGGCTTTATCCAGTGAATACTGCAGGCATGTTACTGGCGAGACTCCGGAAACTCCAGATTATATAAAAGACAGCTTAAAGCCTTCTTCAATTAATAAACCACTTGTTTCTTCTGCAAAAGAGCTCAAAGAAATAATTGAAGCGCTGAATTAATGCTTGTAGTCAATTATTCAATTAAGAGATTTATTCAATTTTTGTAAATCTATGTTATTTGTTAGCGGCGCCGGGTGGGGTATGATGACGCCATGGAAAAGAAGAATCTTGTAAAGCGAATTTTAATGTCGCTCTTTGGTGTAATAATCTGTGCCATCAGTGTTGGTATTTTTAAAATTGCCGCCCTTGGCGTAGATCCCTTTCAGTCATTTATGGCCGGCCTTGATGCCCTTGTGCCAATTAAGTTTGGTACTTTGTATGTGATTGCAAATGCGGTGCTTTTTATTTTCATGTTGATTTTTGACCGCCACTACATTGGCATCGCAACTTTTATAAATCTCTTTTTGCTGGGCTATATCACTCAGTTTACCTACGAGTTTTTGCAGACAGTGATTGTTGAGCCTGCAATTTGGGTGCGCGTGCTCTGCCTTGTTGTTGGCGTTGTGATTATCTGCTTTGGATCCGCTTTTTACATGACTGCCGACCTTGGTGTTTCAACTTATGATGCCGTTGCCCTGATTATCGTGAACACCTGGAAGCGCGGAAAGTTCCAGTATGTGAGAATCATTACAGACGTTGTGTGCGTGCTGCTGGGTGTGGCTCTCTTTTTGCTTTCCGGTGGCGCTGCGAAAGCTATCATCACGATTGCCGGGGTCGGAACGATTATTACAGCATTTTTTATGGGCCCGCTGATTGAGTTCTTTAATGTTCATTGTGCAAGACCGATTTTGAATAAGTAGGGAGGGGGAAGTCTCCCCCCGCTCTTATCGGAAATCCGTTAAAAAACGAGCTGCGTCAGCGGGTCGTTTTAGGATTTTCCACTAAAATGCGCACAGTCGGGCTATGCCCGACTGTCCCCCTCTGCGGGCTCAAACGCCGCCCGCAACGCCTGCTTTTTGTTAACTAATTTGGAGGAAATAGAAATGAACGAAACACTCAAAGTTTTAGAAACCCGCCGCAGCTGCCGCAAGTTCAAAAGCGAAATGCTGCGCGAAGAAGACTTAAATGCAATAATCCGAGCCGGAACCTTTGCTCCAACCGGAATGAATAAACAAACCCCGATAATTATCGCCGTTACAAATAAAGAACTCCGCGACAAAATCAGCGAAGAAAACAGAAAAATCGGCGGCTGGAACGAGGGCTTCGACCCATTTTACGGTGCACCTGTAATTCTGATAGTTCTCGCTAACAAGGGTGAGAGTCCTAATTACATTTACGACGGATCTCTTGTTATGGGAAATCTTATGAATGCCGCTGAGGCACTGGGAATCGGCTCAATCTGGATTCACCGCGCAAAGGAAGAGTTCCAGAGCGACTTCGGAAAGAAGCTGCTCGCAGCCCTTGGAATTGAAGGCGACTTCGAAGGAATCGGCCACGTTGCTCTGGGTTATGTGGATGAGGGTGGCGTGAAACCGGCTGCGCCACGTAAAGAGAATTATGTTTATTGGGTGAAATAAAACAAAGAGCCAGTCTCAAACATAGTGCGTGTTGTTTGAAAACTACTGCGCTTTGATTGACTGGCTCTATAATTTTAAGAATTGTTTACTTTTCAAATACAGATTTGAAAAAAGTTGATAAAGGTTCTTCCAATAATTCAACTGGATCGGTTGAGCCTAAAGTCATGCTGGCACTCTTCCCAGAAAGAATTGCAGATTTTAATAGGTTTCTTTTGTTGTCGTATATTTCTACAGAAACTTCTATTTTATCAGGAAGACCACTCCATGCAGTTGCTCGGTCTTCCCAGTGAAGAATTTCAGGAATTACAATGTAATCATATTCAAGAATTTCTGAATCTGAGAAATCTTTTAAGGTCTCATTCTTTTTAAGGATAATTGCATTAGAAGTATATCTTTTTAATTGCTGCCGAATAGCATTTGATAAGACTCTGCCAGATCCATTATAGATATCTGAACCATAAGAACCATCTTCACTGACAGCAATAGCCATAGCTTTTTCTTTTTCAAGAGCTTCTTTATGTGGATTGTTAACATCATATTTATATGTAGATTGACAACCTATAAATAAAAAAGTTGTGAAAAGTGGAATTAAGAATTTTTTCATTTGTTGCCTCCAATACATATATTGTATTATTGCATCCACAAATTATCAAAAAAAGCTATACTTGAAAAAAAACTGTTTCCGGCATTAGTTTTTGTGAACCGAAATACCTTTATGAAGGACGGTGCTCATCTTCCTTCGGAAGCAGAAGTGTTTACAGGTATAGCTGATAATAGCAAATGCAACTATCTCCAGTGTAAACACTTTTTAATAGCAATACTTATACTGTACCAACGGTCAAGCCATTGCAGGTTATAATATTGCTCATGGCAAGCCCCACAAAAGTGGATACCGACCATATAAATAGTATATCCTATAAAATGATATAAAAGGTAAACCGCAAATTGACATTTACAAAATTTCATTGTATTAGTGTAAATATGAAGTATGTAACTAATGAATTGCTGTTAGATATCGAAGATTATTTACTCGAAAGATATGAAGAGCCAAAACAAGTAATGTTATTTCAAACAGTTTACAGCTGTATTGAAACTGGCTTTGATACAAATATGACTATTGAGGATATTGCCGAAAAAAAAGTTGAAACATTTCAAGATAAACTTTTTCAGATGATCCGAGATAAAAAAATTAATGAAGTCGAAATGTATAAAAAAGGAAATATAAGCCGTCAGTTATTTTCTAAAATTAAAAGCGAAAAAGATTATCACCCAACAAAGAATACTGTGTTTTCATTAGCTATTGGAATGGAATTAAATATTGATGAAACATCTGAATTGTTAGCAAAAGCTGGATATGCTTTCAGTACCTCAAGTAAACTTGATTTAATAATTCAATATTTTATGTATCATAAGAATTATAATCTTTTTGTAATTAATGAAGTTCTAGATAAATACGGATTTGAAACTTTGTAAATTGTCAACGAGCAGTTTACCTTTAAATTATAGAATTATTATATATTAATTTTTGTGCAGGACTGTATTTAATTTGATAATTTAAAACTCAAATTAAAATGTATCACTCATCATAAATAAACAAAAAAGACAGTGTTCCAGAATGTATCTTTTGTATATTTTGAAACTTCTAGAGGATGTCTGCAAAACTCCTAATTCTTATGAATTTGATGCAGTGGCAACAATATCTTTAGATCTTTCGGGTAAACGATATTGTTTGTTACAGAAAGGTCATTTTATAACTGTTATTATTTAATACATAATAAAATTATTAAGTGGGGTAATTATGGAAAAATCAGAAGAAATGGAATATATAACTCAAAAACTTAGGTTATTTTCAAAATCTGAGTTTAATAATTATGTAGATGAAGCTCCTTTGACAAATAAAGAAAAAGATTTTCTTGTTGATATTAGTCGTGGATATACCTATGAAGAATTAGCAAGAATAAATCATGTGAAAACGGCTACTGTTTCATACATAAAAAGAAAAATATTTAAAAAATTATATAACTGGGAAAACAGGCAAATTGTACTACCATTTCAGAATGAACGAATTGATGCATCAGAAGTTATCAATCAAAAAATAGAAGAAGCTTTTAAGAGTAAAGAGGAAGAATTAAAACAAAAGGAAGCAATCTTAAATAAATATATAGAAAAAGAAACAAAGAAAAAGATAGACGAGAAACTTCAAAAAATTAAAAAGTCGCAAAATTTGAATACAAGAGGTACCAAAAAGGCGGAACCAGAAATAGTATTAGATAAAACAATACAAGATGATATAAAAGAAATGTCAGTGGTTGAGTTAAAAAAGAAGTACATTCCTATGTATGCTCGACATGAGATTTCAGCTAAAGAATTATGTAATATTTTTGGACATTCGATTCAGTGGGCAACTAGAATAAAACGAAGATATTTAGAGGAAGGTGAAAAGTGTACTTTTGAGCGTAAACGCACTAAAAGTGTCTCTCCAAATAAAACATCTGATGAAATTGCAAATAAGATAATTAATTTGTATTCTACAAATTATCGACAATTTTCTATTGCTGAATTCACAAAAATATTAAAAGTTAAATTTAATATAAATTTATGTGAAGCAACAGTTTCAAGAATTTTAAGAGAAAAAGGATTAAAATCTCCAACTGCTGATAAGTATCTGGGGCAATCAAAAGAGAGTCTTGGAATTGATTATTATGCGGTTATGGAAATATTTCATTCAAGTGTTAATAAAATGGATTATTCAGAAATAGAGGAATATGGGCTGGTACAAATCTGTGATTTGGCTTTTATAAAAGCTTACTCTTCTCTTAATAGTATTTCAAAGAAAAAGTTTAAGTTGAAGTTTAGGACATCTTATTCTTTATTTGAGTATTTTATAGATAATGGTTATTTAAATATCAGAGATTTTTGGTCTTATTGGAATAATAATCATGATAAGTTTTCATACATATATAATAAACCTACAAGATACAAAGTAATACAGGATATAAAGTATATTTATTTCCCAATGTTTCGAATTATTGAAGAGTATATAAGGGAAATGAAGAAAAGTTTAGTGGAGTATACAAAAGAGCTTATTTGATTGACTTTTTGAAGATATATGATATATTAAAAATAAAGGAACACCGCAGAGGTGTGGCGGTCTCCTTTTAGCTTTTGTTAAAAGCCTACTCGGTTTAGCGACACGCGGGTAGGTTTTATTTTTTTGCTTTCTACAAGATTACTTGAAGAGAGTGAGTGCATTTAAAGAAGATATTCTTCTCCATCATTACAAATTTTTATAATTTTTCCATCTTTTATAAGATATGCTTCCCCACAGATTCTTTCTGATTTACCATCAGAATAAAGATAACTTCCATCGCATATAGCGATAAACTGTCTGCCATAACTATCTGGATAGGTAACTTCTTCAAATAATTTTTTTCCATCTAAAATATTGTCTTTTGTATTTTGATAGTGAGGAAGCAACATAATATCTGTTAGTCCCAAACCTTTTAGAAAACGCTTGAAATCAGGATTAACAGCTTCTCCTTTTTCTTCTGGTTGTGCATAAACAACATTTGCAGCATTCATACTTCCAGCACTGATTCCTAATATGGTTCCATTAAAGTTTAGCAATAATTCTCTTAGTCCAATTTCAGAAAAAAATGCATTCTGAGTAGGTACATGTCCACCGCCTAGAATTATAAAATCACTTGAATTAATAAGTTCCTGTGCTGATTTTTTATTTCTGTTATCTAAGATTTTATAATCTTCAAAACTGATTCCTGTAAATTCCATAGTGTATTTTACAGCATTAGAAAATCCTTCTGTAAACTCTATATCAGATGGAGCGGATGTAATCATTAAAGCGTTATGATGTTCACATTTTAGCAATCTTTCAACGAATTTATTTTTCTCATTCAATGTTTTTTCTGGTTCGGTAAAAGGTGAACTTACTAAAAACAATTCTTTAGACATTTTTTTATTCCTGTTTTAAATTTCTATTTTTAACTATTAACAAATTCTTTCTAAAATAGCAAGGAACTTGATTTGCAAAAGCTGTTGCAAAATTGCTCTTAGAATATGAAACAAAATAGACAATGCTGGTATAAATAATATTATTAGAGTTTGCTAGTATTTTTCAGTAGTCTTGTTTTATTTAAAAAAACTTTTACCTTTTAAATTCAGCAGATAAGGTCTTTGAATATTCGCTATTTTTGTTTTCATCATATTCTTCAAGATAGCCGCCAAATATCCAGCCATATTGTTCTGCATCAACCACGGAAAAATAGATGTAGTACCAGTAACCTTTTACGCCATCATATTCTTCAAGTTTTGTAGTTCTGGCTCTTGTATTGATTACAGTTCCTTTTTTTACTGATTCAACAGAAACATTATACATTTCATCATAAAGCCAAACTAACTGAGTTTTTGCGCTTGTAGATGGAGCAGTCCGGAACTTTACATTATTAGTTAATACTTTTTTTGAAACATCAACTATCACAGGAATATTATTGATTTTAGCCTTTGCTCCGTTTTCTTTTTTGCAGTCAGCCGGATAAAATGGAATGCCGTTAAAAATGATTTCATTGTCATATAAAAAACTATCTGTTTCATAATTCAAGATTCCAGAAATAGTTTTTCCATCAAATAGTGAAAGGCAATAATCAATATTTTTATTAAAATCATAGTCCGAAAGAATTACTTTGTCATTTTCAAGTGAATATTTCCCGAAAGCATATATATCAGCATAGACAGAGCCAATTGCAAAATAATCATCAGAATAAAATAAGAGGATTCCGGAAGAATCTTTTTCAGAATCAACCTTCCAGATTGTAGACATCAGTTTTTCTTTTGAAAGTTTTTTATCAGTTTTATCATAATTAAGATTTCTTTTTCTCCAGGACATTCCATCGTTTGAATTTTTCCTGTAAAAGATTGTATCTGGATTTTCTGACTGCCATCCCTTTGCTTCAACTGAATTATTAAATCTGATTGCTTCTTTAATGTAATCAGTTTCTGCGTTTACAGAATTTGTCAGAAAAATAAATGATAAAACTAAAATTACTTTGTTTACTTTTTTCATACATTTCCTTTTCCAAAAAAGTTTTTTAATTATCTGACAGAAGTCTTTTGCCAGTTGAACCTGATGTGAATTGATTACAAATATTGTAACACCTGCCATTGCTGGCAGTGTTACAATATTTGTTTTATTTAGAAGACTTCTTTGCCGGCTTTCGGGAACTTGTCTTTTTTGCCGGAGCTTTAGAAGTCTTGGCTGCAGTCTTTTTTACGGCAGACTTTGTTGTAGACTTTGCGGAGGTCTTAGCGCTTGCCGGGATTTTTGCGGCTTTAGAGGTTGTTTTTGCAGGCTTCGTAGTGGCTGTCTTTTCAGTCTTCCTAGAAGTCTTACTTGCGGTCTTTGAACTAGAAGTCTTTGTCGCCTTCTTTGAACTTGTAGACTTCTTCGGGCTTGTCGCTTTTTTCGCTGTCTTCTTCACAACTACCTTCGGTTCAAACTCCTTGAGCATAAGCTCGCACTTGTAGGCAGCCTTGGTCTTAGCGACGGCAAGGAGCTTATTGAACTTCTGGATTGCAGCGAAGTCGGCGTTTTTCCCTGCGAGCGCGAGAAGTAAGATTGTCTTGTTCAAAGAGTCATCACTGAGTTCTTTGTTGAACCAGCGGATATTGTCAAAGCTGTTAGTTCCTGCTAAAAGTCCGCACCAGCGGCTGTTCATTAAAAGCTTTGTTACTTCGAATGCGGCTGCCTTTGAATCCTTTTTGATTGCGGCTGTGCTTGTAGCTGTTGCCAGAACAAAGAGCTTTGTCAGATTCCATCTCTCGTCTTTTTCAATCAGCTTTTCTTCGTGAAGGTATTCGTTGAACTTGCGGCCAAAAGCAAAGTCAAGAGCGCAGCCTTTTTCTGCAAGACTTCCGCAGAGAGCCCAGCACAAAAGTTGTTTTTCGAGGCTGGTATCTGCACCTTCCATGAGGCTTGCAAAACTTGTCGCGTCAGCAGCCTTGAGAAGAGCCTTCTGCAAATCTGCAGGCTGCTTGGCCTTTTTAAGATTATGAACTGTAACCAGTTTTTTAAGGCGGCCTGTAATTTCTGTCGCTTCTTTTGCGGCGTCGAGTTTTATGTCCTTGCCTGCGAACTTAGAAGCAGTCTTTACAAAGGCTGTAAGCTCCTTCTTTGCGGCAGTCATTATGTCTGTCACTTTTTTTGCGGTGAGGGCGGCAGGCTTTTTAGCGGCGGTTTTCGGTGATTTTGAAGACTTCTTTGATTGTGAAGTTTCTACCTCTGCAACAGCGGCACTTTCCGCTTCATTCTTATCCTTTATCTTTTCATAACCAAAAGCTTCAAAGAGAGGTGCCATCACCTTGCTGGTATAAGCGTGCAAATCAGCATAGAGGTCTTTATAAATCAATTCCTGCCATGCGGTTTCAATGTCTTCGCAGCCGCGGCCGTTTAAAAAGTCGCACAGGATTTTATAGCGATGGTCTGCCTGGTCGCTCACCTGGTGAACGTTGAGGTAAACCTGATATTCAAAACCGTTGAGCATTACAAAGAGACCTTTTTCGCAAACCTCGCTGGACTTTCGGATAAACCAGAGGCGGCTTCTGTGCTCCTGGAAGATACAGTATTTGTCATCCTCGGCTGTCAAATTAAGTCCCTCGGAGATGCTGCGGCTCTTCATCACAACCTCGTCCCCGTTTCCGGTTTTTACAGCATAAGGATCAGACTGTTTAATCCAGCCGGCAGCGCGGTCATATTTGTTGTTGTAGAAGACTACCGCTCGTTCGTCACCTGCTCCGTTAGAGTAAGCAAAGACGTTTTCGTTTACATGGCCGTCTTCCCAGAGGTCATAGAAAAGGAAGTTGTCTACGCCGGAGAAGAGGTATCGCTTCTTCATCAACGGGAAGATGTCGTGCCAGTGGCGGTCTACAAGATACTGACTTGGTTTTTCGTCTTTGTAAGCCTTGGTATATTCCATTCCGTATTTTTCGGTAAAGCCTTCAATCTGGCCGTGACCGAACATAGGAAGGCCTGGCATTGTAATCATCAGAGTACATACACCAAAATATTTGTCGCCGTCGCCGAACTGGGCAATGGCAGTTTCCTCATCCGGGTTGTTCATAAAGTTTACATAGCGCTTAAGAACCTGAGGATCAAAGGTGATTGTATTTTTTACAGTCTCACGGTATTTCTGATTTTCCTCTTTCTTGAGCATGTTCATAAAGGCCGAGTTGTAAACGCGGTGCATACCAAGGGTGCGGACAAAGTATCCTTCCATCATCCAGAAGGCTTCGGCCAGCAGCAAAGTATCAGGACATTCTGCTGCAACACGGTCTACAACCTCGCGCCAGAACTCATTTGGAATTGCGTCATTGAACTGCTGGGTACTGAGTCCTGTCTCGCTGCGGGTTGCAATATCTCCTCCGTGACCCGGCTCCGGATACCAGAGGCGGCGGATAGATTTTTTTGCCAGAACCATAGCCGCATCAAAACGGATGATAGGGAAGTTCTGTGCAACATGCAGAATCTCCTGCATAACAGCCTCGCGGGCCGTCGGATTCAAAAAGTCAATCTGAGCAGTGTCGTTCCAAGGGAGGCCTGTTCCATCATTTCCGTGGTAGATGTAGCGGGTATCACCGGTCTGATTATCAACACGCTTGAAAACTACAGAACAGTCATCCTTGCTGTAGTAGTGGTCTTCAAGGAAGAGCGACACTCTGCCATCCTGCGAAAGGTTTTCGCCGTTGAAAGTATACTGAGGGAAAGGATTATCGCGGCGCTGAATAAAATAATCCGGGTGATTGATAACCCAGTCGCCGTCCATACCGGTGTGATTAGGCACCATATCAGATGCAAGGCGGATTCCCCTCTGCCAGCAGCGCTGACGAAGATTAGCCAGGGCATCCCAGCCACCGATATTCGAAGCAATATTATAATCAAAAAGAGAGTAGGCAGAAGCGGCCGCCTCAGGGTTACCGCAAATCTGCTTGATTCGCTTACTTGCCTTAGAGCGCTCCCATAGCCCTATCAGCCAGAGACCGGTAAAGCCTTCGTCGCGCAGCTTATCAAGCTCAGCATCCGGAATCTGGTCCAGTCTTGTAATAGGGTATCCGTACTGCTTTGTGAGTTGGTCCAGCCAGACAAGAACCGTCTTTGCAATCAGGATAACCTTCGGCATCCACTCGCTGTCGGCGCTGAATCGTTCATATTCGTTCATGAGGTTTTCAAAACTGTAAGGCTGCATGTCCGGAAGGTCGCCGCCACCAAAGCCATGCCAGGCAGCTTTTTCTTCTTCCGAAATTGTATCCATGCCGGCAAGAATGCGCTTGAGCCATTCGCCGAGGAAGGTGTCCCAGTATTTTTGCAGATATTCAAGCTGGCCGCGAAGACTGTCAGGCGCATAAACCTGAGGCTCGCGGAGAAGTGTAATCAAATCATGATTAAAAGGCCCAAAGACCGGCTGACCCGCAGCGTATTTCTGAATAGACTTCCAGCTCTTGGCATACAGCTTGTTTTTTGCCAGTTCCTTGTCGGAAAACATAATCATAAAAGGCTGGAAAGCCTTGTTCTCATTTGCAAGGTGAAGGAGAATCAGCTCTTCCAGAGTCTGAGCCCGGTTAGTACGTTCAACGCCGGTACCCGCATCCAGCTCAGTGGCGGCAAGATAATCCTGCGCAGAAATCTTCTCTTTATAAACCGCAACCGGCGGAAACTCGCGGATAAAATCCAGCAGCAGACCGTCCACAGCCTCCCGTCCAAACTCCTTGTCCAGCGAGGCCAGCAGGTCGTCCATAAAAGTCAGCACCTTGTCGCGGCGGTAAAGCATACACACATAATGAAGAATCTCATCAATCAGCCCCATAGCGTTGAGCTGACCGGCCGAAAGTTTTTTATTCTCCTCGCCGCGGCTCTCAAACACATTGTTAATCAAAAGCTGAAAGGCGCGCACATTCCGCATATTCGCAAAAACCACGTTTCCGCTCGAAGCAAAAAGCCCGCCGTCAAAATTACAAAGGTCTCGTATTTTTTTAGAAATATGAAATTCGTTGTGTGAAATCTTCATTTTGTACTCCAACTTTTAGATTCTATGTATAATTACACTATTATATCACGAATTCTTCATTTTGGCTAAATTCTTTTGTTGTATAGGGATAATCTAGAAATAAAAAATCTACAAAAATTCTCAGAACTATGTTATAATTTATTAATCAAAAAGTAGGGATTACTCACATGGCAGTTAAAAAATCACAACTCTACAGTTCACTTTGGGCAAGCTGCGACAAGCTTCGCGGTGGTATGGATGCTTCTCAATATAAAGACTACATTCTGACTCTTCTGTTTGTAAAATATGTTTCAGATAAATACAAAGATGACCCTTATGGCGCAATAGCAATTCCAGATGGAGCAAGTTTTGAAGATCTTGTCGCATTAAAAGGAAATAAAAACATCGGTGAGGAAATAGACAAGCTCATTGCAAAACTTGCAGAAGCAAACAACCTTACAGGAATCATAAACAACGCTCACTTTAACGATGAATCAAAAATCGGCAAGGGCGATGAAATGGTGGACAAGCTTACAGGTCTTATTGCCATTTTTCAAAAACCGGAACTTGATTTTAAAAACAACAAGGCAGAAGATGATGACCTTATCGGCGATGCTTACGAATATCTTATGCGAAACTTTGCTACCGCCAGTGGAAAGAGCAAGGGGCAGTTCTATACACCTGCCGAAGTAAGCCGCATTCTTGCCAAAGTAATAGATATTTCAAGCTGCAAAAATAGAGATGCTACAATTTATGACCCGGCCTGTGGTTCTGGTTCACTCTTGATTCGCGCCGCAAATGAAGCTCCCTTCCCGCTTGCAATTTATGGTCAGGAAAAAGATATTTCCACCGCTGGTCTTGCAAAAATGAATGTAGTCCTTCATAACATTCCTTCCGGAGAAATTCATTCAGATAACACTTTTTCTGACCCGTGGTATAAAGATGATAATGATGACACCAAACTCCGAAAGTTCGATTACATCGTAGCAAATCCGCCATTCAGCATGAAAAACTGGATGGACGGTTTAAAGCCTTATGGCCGCTTTGATGATTACGATGAACTTCCTCCAGAGAAAAACGGAGACTACGCATGGCTTTTGCATATCATCAAATCAATGAAAAA
>JAQXNX010000013.1 GCA_029098225.1 Spirochaetales bacterium
CAAAAAAAGCCGTCTCAGCGAACTGAACGGCTTTATCGATTCCACTTAACGGCAGGACTCTCCGCTTTTAAAGTTCCCACTCACAGTAGGGTACACTGCTTTTAAAGATTCCACTTAGGGTAGGACTCACCACTAATTGAACTATAATGCAGATTTCTTTATAAGTCAATTATCTTTCATCATCTTTTATTTTCTCTAATTCTGCCCTGCAATCTGGACATAAATAATTATCTTTGTCCTGCTGTGCGAATTTCAAATCATTTAACAAAATTTTTTCCCCACAACGGAAGCACGAATATTTAGATTTCACAAACGCTTTTTCAGATTCTTCTTTAGCTATACCCATACAATGCTCCTTCTATAGACCATGATAATTTATATAAACATTATATTTTTTAGATGCATTTTCCAAAGTTTCACGACTTCCAGTTTTCAATTTTGTTTGGCTTAACTCTTTCTGCAAAGCAATAGATAAATTTATTTTCTTGCCACTGAACACATCTTTTAGTGTATGCTCTGCAGGTCTATTAGTTGCATCTATGTATATTGCGGAAAAATTTTCTGGTATTACCATTTTCTCCAGATTATCACAGTTACCAAAAGCTTCTGCTCCTATGAATTTCACAGTTTTAGAAAGTGTTACAGAAGAAAGAGCTGTTTCCCGAAAAGCACCCATTCCAATAAATTCTACATTTTTCAAATCTATGATTTTAAGAGATTTACAGCCTGCAAAAGCATTTTCACCAATAACTTTCAAAGATTCTGGTAAGATTATACCTTCAAGTTTCTCACATAAGAAAAAGGACAGTGTTCCAATTACTTCCAGATTTTTCGAGAACTTCACATATTTTAACTCTTTGCATTGGCTGAATGCTTCTTTTCCGATTTTCTTTACAGTATCGGGAATTACTACACTGGTGATTTTTGTAGGATTCATGTAAGAAGCAAAAGATTTTATCTCTGTTACAGGTACCCCTTCAATTTCAGAAGGAATCACAACATTCGGAGATTTCCCATCGTATCTATAAATGATGATTCCTGTAAAATCTTTATTTGTTTCAAAATAAAAATCTGATGCAGGGGTTGTTTTTGCCTCTTTTGCATTGCACGAAAACAATACAAAAAATATCATTGCGATAAAGACAACTATAGGTTTAAGAGATTTCATAAACTTCTCCTTAGAGTGAAATTCCAATGATAATCATGATTACACAAACTAAAGCAACAACGCCTATTCCAGTGTAAGCTGCTGTTTTGTGCTTCTTGTCAAATTTTTCTCCAGTTGAGTCTAATTCTGCAGCCTTTGCTTTATTTTCTTCAGTCTTTTCTCTAACTTTCTTAAAATGCTTAACCAAGAAAACAACGGAAAAAACAATAAGGGCAAAAAATAAAAGTGCGAAAAACATAACATCTCCTTACAATTTGTAATATTTAATAGTAACTGCAAGTTATTATTTTAACTAACACTGTGCTTATAGTCAATAGTAACTTTTCGCTATATTTTTTTATTAAATGAATGAAATCCCTATAGAAACTGTTATAAGTGAGAATATAAAATCTTTACGAAAAAAGCTTGGTTGGAGTCAGGAATTTTTAGCTGAAAAAACAGGTGTTTCAGCTCCATATATCACTCAAATTGAGGTTGGTAAAAGAACTCCATCGCTTGATATTGTTGAAAAACTAGCATTTGCTTTAGGTGTTGAATATAAAACCCTTTTTGAAACTAATAAAATTGAAGAACCTAGTTCTCCAGAATTTTCTAAGCACATTCTTGAATCAAGATTGATTTCCGCTGTAACAGATACAATTCGTAATGAATTCAATGGATAATCATTTATACGGGAGTCCGAAGCCGAGGGCGTCCACATAACTCAATTTAAATAGATTTTTGCGTTAGGGATTGTAGGGGCGACCGCCAAGGGCGGGCGTTGCGAAGCAATGAAGCGATAGCGGAACCCCGAAAAGCCCGACCTGCCTTTAGGCAGGGAACGCCCTTAATATAAATTTCTGTAATCTCCTGTTAATATTTTTCGTTCGTTTTAAGGTCTTCACGCACAAAATGAGTCCATTGATGCTCTTCTTTTTGGGGCATACCATATTTTGCCTTACCCAGGGCAATGCTTTTTATAAGAAATGTCATGTTCCGGGCAAGAACGCGCATATTGTAAAGTCCTTCTGCATCAAATGCAGCCTCGCTAGGCATCATGCCATGTACGCTGTTCCAGTACTCGCTTGAAGCCACAGGCATACCAGAGATTGTAAAATACTTGTTGAGCTCATCAAAAGTTGCAGAAAGTCCGCCACGACGCGCCACTACAACCGAAGCACCAACTTTCATGGTTTTGTCAAAGGAGGTGCTGTAAAACAATCTGTCTAAAAATGCTATAAGAGTTGCATTTGCAGACGCATAATAGACAGGGCTTGCAATCACAAGTCCGTCAGCTTCTTCAAACAGAGGAGCTGCTTTATTGACCTCATCATCAAAAACACACTTTCCGTTTTTTGCGCAAGAATTACATGCAATGCAACCTCGTATGCTTTGGGTACCGATATTTAAAAGTTCAGTTTCAACGCCTTCGTTTTTAAAAATCTTAATCATCTCTGCAAGTGCTATGGAAGTATTACCATTATGCCTTGGAGATGAGTTTACAATCAGAACTTTCATAATCCTTTCCTCTCTAATCTCCCTATTTTCATAACGTCGCCCTGTATCGAGTGCGTTTAGTTTTTTCATTTCGTTTACAGTAAGTTCAAAATCCCAGACATCAAAGTTTTCTGCAATGTGATTAGGGTTTGAACTTCCTGGAATTGTGATGTAGCCCGACTGCAAATGCCAGCGGACAATGATTTGTGCAGCCAACTTGCCGTGGGCACGAGCGATTTCCAGCACAGTCTCATTTTGCAGGTGCTCTTTTGTGTGGCCGCGGCCGCCGAATGGATAATAGCTTTCTATATAGATTTCCTTTTTGGCTGCCCAGTCACGCAAAGAATTATTCTGATACTTCAAGTGGTTTTCGTTTTGAATGACTGCCGGCGGAATTTCAAAATTCTTTATGAAATGCGAAACTGTTTTTTCGGTGTAAAAATTTGAGATTCCGATTGAACGGATTTTCCCGGCCTTTACCGCTTTACACATTGCACGATAAACAGAGTCGTCTCCGGAAGCTGAGCCATGCTGATGAAGCAGACAAAGATCAATATAAGAAAGACCAAGCTGCTTGAGCGAATCATCAATATCACGCTCCGGATTGTTTGACCAGGGAACAAGTTTTGTGGTTATAAAGATTTCTTCCCGCTTACAGATTCCGTCTTTTATAGCATGACGAATTGCGTTTCCAACTTCGCTCTCGTTGCCATAATATTTTGCAGTATCAATTAATCTGTAGCCAGATTTGAGCGCGGCGTAAACAGCGTTTTCACAAGTCTCGCCAGTGAGCGTCCAAGTACCAAGTCCAAGAATTGGCATATTGAAACCCGAATTTAGTTGGATTGTATCTTCGAGTTTTACCATGTTCTTTTCCTCCGCAAAAATTAAACCGGCCATAAGCAATACCGCAAAAATCAGAAATAGTTTTTTCAAAAGCATTTCCTTCTATTCCATTACAGAAAAGACAGCTGTCACATCGCCTTTACCAAGAATCTTTTTGAGCTCGGCTTGTGTCACTCCATCAATTTTTCCCAGGCGGGTAAAGTTCCAGCTGTTAGTGTCATAGTAAATTGTAATCTGATTTCCCTGATACAAAATGATGTCGCCGGCTTGTGTGGTAATCTGGGTGTCGTTGCGTGGAAGCTTTGTTCCAAGCGGGCCAACTTTTTCAAAGTTTCCGTAGTCGGTCATTTTGATTGTGACAGAGCCTTTTTCCAGCAACTCGTAAAACGCCATGGCAGAAGAATTGTCCACCAGCGTTGCTGTTAGTTCAGACTTACCGCTATCACTTGTAATTTGAATCGAGATTTTCATATCAGAAAGTTCTCCTTTGTTTGATGTCTTTGTTCCCTTGCTGCCATTAGCGCAGGCGGTTGTGGACAGAAGAAGTATTGTTAGTATATATGAAATTAATTTTCTCATTATAACTCCTTGGGGGGCGTTGCGGGGGTGTCCCCCGCTGGGTGGGGTAGGACGCAACGAAGTGCGGCCGTAGGGCGGGGCTCCGCCCTCCTTACTTCAAATACTTCGCAAAAAACTCTGCAAGCCTGTCGAACGGAATGTAATTTTTGTTGCCGCCATCATACAAATCGGTGTGACTTGCGCCAGGAATAATTACCAGCTCCTTGTTGTTGCCTGTGAGCCGTTTAAAGGCATCCTCGCCAAAATAGCGGGAGTGGGCTTTTTCGCCATGAAGAACCATTACGGCACTCTGGATTTCTTCGGCATAGGCAAGAAGCTTTGTGTTCAAAAGAGAAGTTGTAGCAGTAACATTCCAGCCGCCATTTGAATTGAGACTTCGCTCGTGATAGCCTCGTGGAGTTTTGTAGTAATCGTAATAATCCTTTACAAAATACGGAGCATCTTCCGGCAGAGGATCTACAACACCGCCTCCAAGCTTGTAAGTACCGCCTGCCTGAACCGACTTAAAATCTTCAATGCGCTGAGCCATAAGAGCCTTGCGGGTCTGGTGTCTGGCTTCTGCATTATTTGCGCTGTCAAAATATCCGTTGGCGGTAACACGACTCATATCGTACATTGTGCTTGCAACGGTTGCCTTAATTCGGGTGTCGATTGCCGCTGTATTAATTGCCATGCCGCCCCAGCCGCAGATTCCAATGATGCCGATTTTTTCTGGGTCGATGTTTTTGCGGGTTGAAAGAAAATCTACTGCCGCCATAAAATCTTCGGTGTTGATGTCGGGACTGTTCATGTAACGAGGTTCACCGCCAGATTCTCCTGTGTAGCTTGGATCAAAGGCCAGGGCTATGTAACCGCGGGAAGCCATCTGATTTGCATAAAAGCCGGAAGACTGTTCCTTTACCGCACCAAAAGGCCCGGAGATTGCGAGGGCTGGAAGCTTTTCTGTTTTGTCATCCTGAACTTGTTTCAGGATCTCTTCCGGTGTGTAGAGGTCTCCTGCTAGTTCAATTCCAAAATGATTGCGGAAGGTTACGGTTGTTCGTTTTACTCCCTGGGCCAATTCAAAAGTGTAATGTTCGTTTGTTCTGTCTATTTTTGCGAGATTTGGATTCATGTTTTCCTCCTGTGATATTGGGCGTTCCCCTTCGGGTCGCTATGTCCGCCCTTCGCTAACGCTCACCGTCCTCGGCTGAAACAAGTTCAGCCTGCGGTCGGCAAGGGGCTTCCAGCGCTAACGCGTTTTTAGTAACGCCGTGTCACTTATCTAAAGTGTATGTCATAACTAGTGACTTGTCAATACTAAAATGAGATTTTAGTGACAAAAAGTTGCTTATTGCAAAAAATCTTTTACTGTGTTATTCTCTAATTATGGCAGATTATATCCGCGCAAGAAGCGACGAACACAAAGAAGAAAGACTTTCTCAAATAAAAGAGGCAACTGCAGAACTTTTTGCAAGCTGCCCTTATTCAGAAATTACCCTTACCACGATTGCGGAAAAATTGGGCTGGTCACGTGCCAACCTTTATAAATACGTTACAACCAAAGAAGAAATCTTTCTGGAAATCTCCGCCGAAAAAATGTCGCTCTACTACAACGCCCTGCTCTCGGCTTTTCCGGAAGGTAACAATTTTACGCCGGACGTGATAACCGAAGTCTGGGCTGGAATTGTAAACGCTAATCAAGATTATATGCGCTATGTTTCCTATCTTAATCCGATTATAGAAACAAATGTTACGGTTGAACGCCTTGCCATTTTCAAAAAGAAATATTACGACCTGGCCTATGCCTTCCGCGACAGGCTTGCTCAGATGCTTGATACCACACAGGATGCGGCCTACAAAATCCAGTTGGATGTTTTATTTTATGCTTCATCAAATGCAGTCTGCTGCTACAAAAATCCTCTAGTGCAGGAAGCTCTTAAGCAAATTAACATCACTCCGCCGCCAATGGATTTTTACAAGGACATGAAAGATTTCTTAAAAATGCGGCTGGCGTGGAAAGAGTAGGGGGCGGGCTTACACACCATGGTGATTACACTTAGCCTCAAAGTTCGGCTTGAGCTCTCCTTTTGCAAAAAGCTCTGCGGCATCGTCGGCGCTTCCTGTGATTCCTGGCATTTCTTTTAAGCCGCTGGCAGCTATGGCCTCAATGGCACCCTGTCCGCGGTTTCCGAGAATCAGTGTTTCCACTCCAAGGCTCTTCAGATATGGCGGGATGGCATGATGTCCGTTTCCGCCGTTATCAATCACTTCTGAGGAAAGAATCTTTCCGTCTTCAATCTGATAAATCTTAAAATACTGAGTCTTTCCAAAATGCTGGAAAACGTTTCCTGTTTCTTTTTCGTAAGTTACTGCTACTTTCATGCTGGCCTCCAGGCTTATTTTTCAATAAGTCTTTACATTGTAGCATTAATCCGGATTTTATTCAGTGCTTTCTCCATCCACAGATTTTAGATATGCTTGCAAAGTACGGTCTGTGTATCAGAAGAAGTTTCTTCTCTAAAACCTTTTCTTTTACAAACATATTTTTCATGCTCTGAAAGATTTTGGACACATACTTTTAAAGTCTCGAATCCATTCCCTCTTGCAGCAGAAATCAGTTTTTCAAGTAGCTTTATTTCTTCAGGTTGATCTATCAGTTCAGGCGAAATATATAAAAATATTTCACACAGACTATCTGATATTTTATAATAGGCAGAAAATCCCTGAATGATTCCATTTCGGAGAGAAACAAGTGAAAAACTGTTATTCTCAAAAAAGCGTTCATCAATGCTTTTTGAATTCTGAATAAGAAGTTTTTTTATTTCTTCTGAATAATTTTTTCCATTCATTATCATGATGCTTTTTCCTTAATATTTATAGAGAGTTTTTGTGTAATTTTTCTTGTTTCCGCCATGATAAAAACAATGGCAAAAACGAATGATATTATGTCACTGATTAAAGAAGCCCAGAGCATTATTACAATATTATGACTAAGAAGAGCCAGAATAATTGAAGAAGGAACAAAGACGATTACGTCGCGGAGCAGGGCTAGCAGAGTTGACTTTCCGCTTTTACCCAGGGACTGGAGCATGATGGCCGCTGACTTTATAAAGCAGGTAAGGATGATTCCGCTCAAAAAGATTCTGACGCAGAGACGGGCATATTCGGTATATTCCGGGCTCTTGCTTTTGCCAAAAAGGGAGATTACAAAATCTGGGGCAAGTTCAAAAATCAGAAAGAATACTGTGCCGATAGCAAGGACAATTTTTGTAATCGTTCTGATTGTTTCGTTTACACGCTCCACATTTCCGGCCCCCATATTAAAGCCGATGATTGGCTGGCCTCCAAGACTTATTCCAATCACAATGGAAACAACAATTCCAAAAACCTTCATAACGATTCCCACAACCGCAAGAGGAATAACCGAACCGAATGCCACTCCTGTACTTGCGAATGTTTCA
>JAQXNX010000014.1 GCA_029098225.1 Spirochaetales bacterium
GACAGAAACACCGAAATTTGTTCAGCAGAAACTGTCTACTCCTGTCAAAGAAGATGAAACAAAAGATTTCGATTTGTCTACTCTTGTAAATGAAGCATTAAAAAAATAATTATTTTTGTCTACTTTTATTGACTGGTACAAGGATTGAAGAAATATTGTGAAGAAACTGCACTTTTTAGCTCTTAAAAACTTGAAGAAACTGCACTTTTTTCATAAAATAAACTTGAAGGAATGACACAAAATGGACAAGTTTAAGAGAAAAGTGTTGGATTTATTAAAAGACTGGAAAGAAAACTATGCACCAAATTATGCAGCATTACTGGAAGGTGCCCGCCGAGTCGGTAAATCTACAATAGCAGAAGAGTTTGCAAAACAGAATTACCGCTCTTATATAAAAATTGACTTTGCAAATATTGATGATGATTTATTATCTGCATTTAAAGATATTGCAAAACTGGATGTTTTCTTTTTAAGACTTCAGACAATTACAGGTGTGAATCTTTATCCGCGTGAGTCAGTTATCATCTTTGATGAAATCCAGCTTAATCCAAAAGCTCGCCAGGCAATCAAATACCTTGTTGCAGATGGCCGATATGATTACATCGAAACAGGGTCTCTCATTAGTATTAAAAAGAATGTAAAGAACATTGTCATACCTTCAGAAGAACATAAGATTCATGTTTACCCAATGGATTATGAAGAGTTTATGTGGGCCATTGGAAATAATACCTATGATACTTTGAGACAACTTTACAAAACTAATGTGCCAGTGGGGAACGGTACAAACCGTAGTCTGATGAGAGACTTCCGAATTTATATGGCTGTTGGCGGAATGCCGCAGGCTGTTCAGGCTTATGTAGATGGGAAAAATTTCTCGTTCATCGACAAAGTAAAGCGCGGTATAATAGATTTATATATTGATGATTTTAAGAAGATTGATAATTCGGGACTAATCGGGATGATGTATAAATCTATCCCAAGTCAGCTGGCAACACAGAAAAGAAGATATGTGATTTCCTCGGCAACAAAGAAAAGAACAACAAAAAAAGATCTTGAACGTCTTTCTGATTTATTGGACTCGAAAACCGTTATTCCTTGTTATAACACGACAGATCCAAATGTCACTCTTTCGCAAACACAGGACAATGATACCTTCAAATTGTATCTTTCAGATGTTGGTCTTTTTACAACAATGATTTTTGAATCTTCTCCTGATACAGGAGACAATATTTACAACAGACTTTTAAGTGACAAGCTTCCGGCAGATTTAGGATATCTATATGAAAATGTAACAGCTCAGATGATTGCTTCTACAAATCGAACTCCTTACTATCATACGTGGGAAAAGGAAGGCAGTACACATTATTATGAAGTAGATTTTCTTTTGCAGGCAGGCGCAAAGATAATTCCTGTAGAAGTAAAATCTTCTTCTAACAAAAATCATGAATCAATAGATGCTTTCTGCGAAAAGTATTCAAGCCGTATAGGCAGACCATTGCTGATTTCTCAAAAGGATGTGGGGAACGAAGGCCAGTTGATGTTGAAACCAGTTTATATGCTGCCTTTTGTGCTGGAGAACTGAAACTCCTGGAGCACGAAGCAGCTCGCTGGCTTTCAAGAGAAACTCTGCGTTCTGTAGACTGGCTGCCTGCGGATTTGTTGATTCTGGATAGGATTGAGGAGATTTTATAATTCGATAGTTACAACTGTCGAATTACAAAAAAATCGTCAGACGAGTCTGACGATTTAACAGGTTAATAATAGCTTGTTAGCACTCTTCCAGAAGACGTATAATGCTCTGTTGATATCCTTCTAGTGCTTTAGTGGCACGCTTTGATGACTTGTCTAACAGTCTTCGAGCAGAGTTACGGTCGCCTGATTCTATGAGACAACGAGCACTTTCTATGTCCTTTTTTAAGCGGAGTTCTTCGATATAATTAGTATAAGCAGAATCTTTTTGGGCCATGGTAATAGCTTTATCATAATAAGAAAGTCCTCTTTCAATCTGACCTTTTCTTCGTAATAGATATAAGCCGTAAGTTGCAGTATTACATGGACTTTGTCCAATCGTAGGGATAAAATCTTTTAGTATTTGATCGGGAATAGAGTCCTCCATTTCAAGGCTTGCAAAAATAATATTATTCAGTACTTGTATATTATGTTTACCCTTAGGATATTCTTTGTGTATTTGTATTAAAAAATCACGGCATGTTTTCATTAGCTGAGTATTTTGGCCGGTTACAGTAAAAACGCGAAGTAAATCTGTACAAGCAAAAAGTTTTAGTGTCAGATTATTAGAATCAAGCATAAAAATTGGAGAAAGAAAATTAAAATATGTCTCGAAATTTCCAGTAGCAAGAAGAGCCTTTCGGTATTGGTAAAAATAATTCAAATAGCTGTCTTCGGAAAGTTCAAAATCTCTTGCTCCATTTGTGTTTTCAAAAAGCGATATGGTTTCACTATATTTTCCTTCGTAGTTCAAAATACGCATATAGTTTGTTAGTATAATCTCAAGTTGCTTTTGCTTTCTTACAGTGTTAGATGAATTTTCTTTGTATTTTTCAAGAGCCTTCGAAATGTTTCTTTCTGCACGGTCTAGTTTTCCAATGCTTTCATTGCAAAGAGCTATATTGTTCCAGACCGCGGCAGGATTTGTTTTATTATCCATAAGATTTCCTAGACGATCCAATGCAGTGCCAAATTTCTTCTTTACAAATGCGCATTTTGCATAGTTTATTGCAGCATCAAAATAGAAATCTTTTTCGGTAACATTACTTAGTTTCAGGTAGCGAGAAAGAGTGTATTCTACTTTTTCAGGTTTATCTTCCAGCTCCATGTTTACATAAAGTCGGAGAGCAGGAGTAAAGCTCAAATCAAGATTTACAGCAGTTTCACACCAGCGCTTTGCTTTTTCGATAAGTCTGTCAGATTTGGTTGCTTGAATAAGATACAACATACTCAGTGCAAGGGCTGATTGAGGTGTATTTTGTGTATAAAATGAATGTCGCAAAAAATGGATTGCTTTGTCAGCATCTCCTTTCTGTATATTAACAAAAGCTTGCTGAAAATCAATTTCATAAGGTATTTCATCGTGTTCTGCTCTATAATGATTCAGAGCTTCGTCAGCTTTATCAAATCTTTTTTTAGCTAGATAAAATCCTGATAATTTGCGAATACTTTCTGTTGTATTTAATTTGTAAAGGAGAAGAAGGTTTTCTTCCTTATTCTCATTTTGGCGTATTTTGTTTTCAGCAATTTTAGCAGCAAAAACTGCATTATCTATATCTCGTATATGAGAAAGACATTCTCCTTCTTTCTCATAGTTTTTTATAAGTGAATAAAAACCTGCAAGACGGAAATAATAAGTGTCACTAAAACGATCATCTTTTGATAGATCTGCATTTTCTTTTTCAAACAAAGCAAGTTCTTTCAGAATTAATTTTTGCTGTTTTAAGGTATTATTTGAAGTGTCTATGGTAAGGAATTTCGAAATGAGATCCATAGAATTTGACGGTTCAGGTATATCTTTTTGACGAGCAGCTTTCTCGCATTCAGCATAATTAAATGATAAACTCATTTCCTGTGCCGGCATATCCATATCAATTTTTTCTGATTTGCCACAGAGAACATCAGTTTGTGATTCTGGCTGATTTGCTTCCACATTTTCAAGCATGGGCTTCCTCCCTTATTCTGTGGATTTTTTTTCGAGTCTTGTACAGTTCACGAAGATGTTCGTTTTCAAGAATGTGGGCAATAGTACGAAGTTTTGTCTTTATATTATCAAGTTCAGTTTCTTTTGTTCGTTTACGATAGTCAAAGGCACAAAGGCTATCTATGATTCCTTGGATATCCTTTCTTATGTAGTTAGGCAGAATCGATTCTTCTGCAATACGAGGAATAATGATGTTTGAAGCAAACTCAGAAAGTAATTCATGGTATACATCAAGCCGTTTTTCTAAGTTTCCATCAAATTGTTCTTCTCCAACTCTGATATTGTTTACTGTTTCCCAATAACCATTGCCGTTTGTATCTTGAAGAACTGTATAAAACGTTCGCTTGTCAAAGAGTTCAAAAAGCATACAACCTAATGAATAAATATCTGCACTTTGAGCTAATTCCCATTCGTTTTGGAATCCAGAGTAAATTTCTGGAGCAGCATACATTTCAAGAAGTTCTACTTGAGGTGAAAATTGTCGTAATTCTTTTTCTATTTCTGGTTTTGCAAGTGAAAGTCCCAAGTCTATGATGACTGCTACACATTTTCCTTCTTGTCGCATTCCCATAATATTAGAAGGTTTTAAGTCCCTGTGACATAGTCCTTCTCTATGTAGACATTGGACTGCAGAAATAATGGAACAAAAGAGTCTAAGTCGATTTGCGCATGTTTTTAGTTTATCATTTGAAGCAGAGAAGAAACTTTTTCTTACATCCACAGGTAGAAATATGGAAGCAAAGAATGAGACTGGAACAATAAAAGACTTACCATCACAGTTAACAGAAATATGCATTGTCTTAAGCGGAGTGGATATTTGCTGTATTCTGTTTTTTCCTTTAAGTCTGTTTAGAACTGCGCTTTCCCAAACAAGACACTTATTCAGATGTGGATGTTCTTCGCAAAATGCAGGATTTGTGGTTTTTATGGCAATGTTACGGTCAGTAATAGCATCGTGTGCACGGAAAAGATAGTATAAGCCGCGGTCTTCATCTTTGGTATTGTCATATAAACGGGTCAAACATTTTGCATCTTCAAAAAGATCTGTAAAGTCAGAGGCTGTACTTATTGCTTGTAATATAAGTGTTTCAGCTTTTTTGTAGTGTTCTACAGGATTTGTTTCAGACTCATAGCCTTCGAAATCAAATTCCAGTTGCTGAGGTTCTTCATGTTCAACATTAGATAAACTTTCTTGCATATAGACTAATTATATCATGAAAATATGTAGATGTGTTGAAAAAAAGATGCTTGACAATTAATTATTAACATGTTATAAAATTAACAGGTTGATAATTAAATACAGATATGTTAATATTATCTCAGTCAGGTAAGAGCGGAGGGGAAAGGGGTTCTTATGGCAGAAGGAAAAAAAATAAGCGAGTATGGAGAGTTATTGAAGCATCTGAGAATCGACAAGCGAGAAATGTTGAAAAATATGGCAGGAAGACTCGGACTTAATTCTTCCTATCTTTCTGCCATTGAAAGTGGAGATCGTGATATTCCTCCTGATTTAACTGACAAAATTTGTGTTGAATATGGTCTTGATGCTGAAGAGCGAAAGAAATTAAAAGAGGCTGAACTTAATAAAGACCGTAAGTTTATACAGATTGATATGGAGAAAATTAACGAGAACCGCCTGGCAAAAGAGGTCGTTCTTGATTTTGCCGGCAAAGCTGCAAATCTTACAGATGACCAGCTTGAAGAAATAAAAAAGATTTTGAACAGATCCTGAATTAAGTTCAGGTAAAAAAAACAAAGGAGGTAAGCCTATGATTGTGCTTCGTGCTGTGAAATCAGCGTTAAAAAATGAAGCCGTTTAAGTTCTGGTAAAACTCAAAACGGCTCTAGTCAAGAAGTTGGATAAACCAATTCTCAAAATTCAATACAAGAATTATAGTTTATACTTCTTCTTTTGTCAATTCGCTCGTTTTCATCTGGCTGTGGGCCATAAGATAGGAAAGAGCGATATGGATTTTCGAGAAATCGGAATATGAGTAGATGCGACTTCTGCGCAAAAAAAACAGAAGAAGGAAATAACTATGGTACAAATATATGCGTATCAGAATTCCCTCAAAACAGGAGAGGGTAAAGACAAATATTGTTTTAGAAGTGTCGTTGACCAGACAATGGATAACGAGCAGCTTGTAAAAGAAATAATCAGCTACAATTCAACTATCACAGATGCAGATGCAAGAGCTGTGCTTTCAGTACTGAATGATCGCGTTCGTCATTTTGTGAATCTTGGTTACAAAGTGGAACTTCCATTTGGCTATGTATACAACAAAGCAAATGGAACTGTTGCAAAACTGAACGACGGTTTTATTCCGGGAAAAGGAAATCACAGAATAACAACTGTCTTCAAGTTCAAGGAAGATGCTTCCAGCGAAATGACAAAAGACGCTTCTTACAAACTTGCTGGAAGCGGATATGTGCAGTTTCCATCAATAAAGGAAATATCCTCTATTCTTCCAAACGGTACCGAAAGCGAGAATCTTGAATTTTCTGCAGGAGCAATGCTCCGCATTAAAGGCAAAAATGTTTCCTTTGATGCAGAAGACGAAATTCAAGGAGTTTTCCTTGTTTCATCGGATACTACAGAAACAAGAATATCAAATTACAACCGCATTGGAACAAATGTTCTTGAGGCTTACATTCCTTCTGTTGCAGCAGGCAGCTATGAAATCAAGCTTGTCACAAAGCCTGGAACAGAGCGATATGAGAAAGCTGTGTCTTCTACAACAATCACTATAACTGCTTAGTTTGGTTTCAGAGGGCTCCCCACAGGGAGTCTTCTGATTTGAAATTCAAAAGATATATATAAGATAAGGAGAAACTTCTTATGAATAAACAGTATGAACGTAAAATAAAAGAAAATAAGCCTGTAGTGGCTATTTGTTATGATTTTGATAAGACTCTTACTCCTGATGATATGCAGGCGCAAGGGTTCATTCAATCTGTTGGTTATGATGTCAGTTCTTTTTGGGAAAAATCCAATGGACTAGCTGAAAAGAATGATATGGATCAGAACCTGGCTTACATGTATACAATGCTTCAAGAATCCGAAGGTAAAGTATTATTTACCAAAAAAAGTCTGAAAGATTATGGTGCAAAAATACAACTTTTCCCCGGTGTAAAAGACTGGTTCGAAAGAATCCGTGCTTATGCGAAAGAAAAAGGTGTTATTGTTGAACATTATATTATTTCTTCGGGATTAAAAGAAATGATTGAGGGAACTGTAGTTGCCTCTTCTTTTGAACGCATTTATGCCAGTTCATTTTATTATAATGAAAAGAACGTAGCTGAATGGCCAGCCCAGGTTGTAAACTATACCAACAAAACACAGTTTCTTTTTAGAATTGAAAAGGGAACTTTGGATATCAATGATTCTGGAATCAATGATTATTTTCCGACAGAAAAGCTGCGTGTTCCATTTAGAAACATTATTTATATTGGCGACAGCGACACTGACATTCCTTGTATGAAATTAGTAAATGCAAATGGAGGACATTCTATAGGAGTCTATAATCCAGAAAGCCAGAAAAAGGATAAAGTGTTTAAGATGATGCACGACAAGCGTATAAAATATTTCGCACCTGCTGATTACAGTGATGGTTCGGAATTGGATACTCTTGTAAAAGCAATCATTGACAGAACCTTTTATAATGAGTTGTTGGAAGACATCCATGTCAAGAATAAAACAGAATATGAACAGGATGAAGCTAATTGCTCAGAAGAGGAAAAGAAAAAGAAATCTTTATTAATTAGTTTGGAAGAAAGCAGCAGTTTTAAAACTACACACACTGTCATATCAGAACTTCGAAAAATCAATTATTGGAGTCCATATGAAATTGAGTGGTTGATAGACATTGCTCTTTCAAACAATCAGGTAGGCTATATTTTGAATGATAGTGACGTATCCAGATTCTACAAAAGTATTATCGATGGTACGAATAGTGAAAAAGCGTCTGAACTGAAGAAGATTTTAGAGGAAGAGTAATTATGTGTATTCCTTGCCTTCCTCTATTGAGCCTTCTAAAAAGGACATTAGAGGAGGGTATGGTTTTAACATTTAAAAAAAGTGTCGTTGTTGTTGCAAAACTCTGATTGGTATAATTAAAGAACATAAACTTTTTCTTCACCCAATAAATCATGAAGATCCTGTGGTAGTATTTTAAATAATAAACCATGGTCTCTGTATGTTCCGTCAGGACGGATATGGGCAGCTAAATCAGTTTTGATATTTCCATTTTTTTTGATACGAGATGCTTTTAATTCAATGCCTTTATAATCAGGTTATTTTGAATTATTTCTGCTAATACCTAATTCGTGTTCAAGAGTATCCCCAACACCGGGATCACCTCTTGTGATAGATGGAATAAAACCTTTTTTTGTATATTTCATGTAGTTTTTCAAGCAATTCATCAGCTGTTGAAACATATTCGCTTAATGTATAAAGAAGGTTCTTAATATACTTCGTGTAAAAACAGGAACATTAAAAATAATTAAGAAAAATAATAAACAAAAAAGACTCGGTATGTCAGATAGAGAGATTCAAATACATGAACGATTATCTGAAATAAAATATTTAATAAAAAATGATCTATCTTCAAATGAATTACACGAAATCAAGAAAGAATTATTGATTTATAAAGATGAATTAACTAACAATATTTCTATCTTTTCAAAGGCCGATAATATTCAAATTAGGCTTTCCAAGATAGAGAACTATCTTGAAAAGTTAAATGACAAAAAAGAAAAAGCATCAAAATCTGTAAACCAACCGAAGAAAGAGATAGAAGAAGATAAAAAAGAGGAATCTACAAAGAAACAAAAAAAACAAGTTATATGGAAATTTGGCTTATATAGCTTATAACAAAAAGAAACTAAGAAGATCTGGTCCAATTTCAAAATTCCTGGTAAGCTGCAAGTATGACGAGTTTAGATTCTACCCAATTATTGCAAAGCTTACAGACAGGTTTTATTTCAAAAACACATCATTCTATTAACGAACTGGCACCCTCTCTCTTAATTAACGATTATCATAGAGAAAAGAAAATCCTGACTTCTCTTATAGAAGAACTTTCAAATTGTAAGTCTTTTGATTTTTCGGTTGCATTTATAAACAATGAAGGTCTTGCTGCAATAAAACAGAAGCTGGATGAACTTGCAATATATTCTGAGGCTCACCCTGAGAATCCAATAAAGGGAAGAATCCTGACAACAAATTATCTCAATTTTACACAACCCTCTGCCTTGCGTGAATTAATGCAGTTTCCAAATATAGAAATTAGAGCTTATACAAAAGGTGGTTTCCATCCAAAAGGTTATATCTTCGAGCACAGCAATTATTATTCAATTATTATCGGTAGTGCAAATTTGACTGCTTCTGCATTAACAATGAATCAGGAGTGGAGTGTAAAATTCCTTTCTTGTACAGATGGACAAATTGTATTTACAGTACGTGAAGAATTTGAAGAGATATGGAATCAGGCTGATAAAGTAAATGAAGAATGGCTCAAATCTTATTCAGATAAATATGAAGAAAAGAAGCTCACTTTAAAGCTTGTTAATAAACAAATAAAGGAGTTAAGAAAACAGGAAAAAGAATTAAATAAAACAGAGGAAGTAAATCCAGTTATTCCTTCATTTAGAAGTGAATTAGAAGAAACTCAGTTTGAACAGTTTACAGAATCTCCATCAGAGTTTGAAGTTGAAGAGGAAGAGGAGCTGGAGATTGTTCCAAACTCAATGCAGAAAGAAGCAATGGTTGCTCTTCATAATTTACGAGAAGAAAATCAGAATCGAGCACTGTTAATTGCTGCCACAGGAACTGGTAAGACCTATCTTTCTATTTTTGATGTAAATCAAGTTAAGCCAAAAAAGGTTTTATATATTGCACATCGAGATATGATTCTTGATAAATCAGAAAGAAGTTTTAAGAACATATTCCCAAATATCAAAACAGGATTCTTAAACGGAAATCAGAAAGATGTAAATGCAGATTATCTTTTTGCTTCTGTGTTTACCTTAGCAAAAGAAGAAACTCTGAAGTCTTTCCAAAAAGACGAGTTTGATTACATCATTGTGGATGAAGTTCATCATGCGGGTGCTGAAAGCTATAAGAAAGTAATAGACTATTTTACACCAAAATTCTTGCTTGGTCTAACAGCTACGCCAGAACGAACAGATGGCTTCGATATCTTTTCAATGTTTCATAATAATATTGCTTACGAAATTAGACTTCAAAAAGCAATGGAGGAAGATCTTCTTTGTCCGTTCCATTATTATGGTCTTTCTGATTTGACAGTTGACGGAGAAGTCATTGATGATAAATCTGATTTTAAGAAACTTGTTTGTGATGAACGAATAAAACACATTGAACGTTCTATTAATCTATATAGAAATTTTGCTTATCCAGTTAAGGGATTAATCTTCTGCAGCCGCGTAGATGAAGCGAAAGAATTGTCAGCAAAATTAAACCAGGATGGTTATCATACAAAATATCTTACTGGCGAGAATTCAGATGCGGAACGCGAAAGAGTAATTCAGGAATTAGAGTCTGATGAGAATCCACTTCAGTACATAATCAGTGTTGATATTTTTAATGAAGGTGTTGATATTCCTTCTGTAAATCAGGTTGTAATGCTTCGTCCAACCCAATCTGCAATTATATTTGTTCAGCAGCTTGGACGAGGTTTAAGAAAGTTCAAAGGAAAATCATATGTATCTGTAATAGATTTTATTGGAAACTATGAAAACAATTTCTTTATTCCTATTGCTCTTTATGGAGACAACTCATACAACAAAGATAGTTTGCGTAAAGTTATGAGTACTGGTTCTTCAGGATTACCTGGAACTTCGACTGTACAAATTACTGAAATTGCTAGACAGAAAATATTTGATGCAATAAATAATACATCTTTCACAAGTGCTGCATTAAGGAAAAAAGAATACGAATATTTAAAAATGAAAATTGGTAGAATTCCTACACTAATGGATTTTGTAAATAATGGTTCTATTGATCCACGTAATATTATGTTTAAAGTTGTAAAAAAATCAGATGGTGTAGATTTTACATTTGAACAAACCTATTATGAGTTTGTTTGTAAAATGGAACAAACCAATATGGATTTTAATTCTGAAGAGATAAAATGTCTTACATTCCTTTCTAAAGAATTATCAAATGGTGTCCGTTTACACGAAATTCTTTTGTTAAAAGAAGTAATTAATAATCAGACTATAAGTATTAATGATTTTAAAAATCAATTAAAAGAAAATGGAATAGTAGTTTTTGAAAAAGATTTGCAAAGTAGTTTGAATATAATTAATGGTTTCTTTTATATGAAAGCCGAAGTAAAAGGCGGACCCAAGAAACGAATATACTCTGACTTTGATTATGTAGAATATGATGGAAATAATTATAAAATATCAAATGATTTTTCAAGATTATTAGAGAATCCAAAATTGAAGAAAGAAGTTTTGGATATTATTGAGTATGCAATTTATAACTGGACAAAGCATTATTCAAAACATATTTGTAATGACAATATGGTTCTTTATGAAAAATATACACGTAAAGATGTTTGTAGATTACTAAATTGGAAATCAGATTGTTCTTCAACAGTTTATGGATATAAGACAGAAACTTCTACAGAAGAATATACATGTCCAATTTTTGTAACGTATGATAAGGCCGAAGGTATTTCTGAAACAACAAAATATGATGATGGCTTTATTGATAATACAAGATTTAGTTGGATGAGTCGTAGTAGAAGAACTTCAACGACAGAGGAAGTTGCAGCGTTAATTAATCAGCCGAAAAACAATATTAAAATTATGCTCTTTGTAAAAAAGAGTGATTGTGAAGGTTCTGATTTTTACTACATGGGAAAATTAAAATATAACTCATTTGCAGATACAACAATGAAAGATAAAGATGGAGCAGATGTTCCTGTCGTAAATATTCAATTTGATATGGAAACTCCAGTTCCTCAAAATCTATATAATTATTTGGTGGTATAAAAAATGAAACAAGTAATAGTAAGCGGGGCTATCATTCTCCGCACCAATCCAGAAACAAATAAGAAAGAAATATTTGCAACTCAACGTGGCTACGGTGATTATAAAGATGGTTGGGAAATCCCAGGCGGAAAGCTCGAGCCAGGAGAAACTCCAGAACAGTGTATTGAACGCGAGATTCGCGAGGAACTTGCAACAGAAGTAAAGGCAGAAAAGATTCTTGGTGTCGTTGATTATGATTATCCAAACTTCCATCTGACTATGCATTGTATCTTGTGTTCTATCGTATCTGGCGACTTAAAACTCCTAGAGCATGAAGCTGCAAAATGGGTTACAAAGGAAACTCTGCATTCTGTTGATTGGCTTCCTGCTGATCAGTTGATTCTGGATAAGATTGAAGAGATTTTGTAACTAAACAATAAAGCTTGTGAATAAAGAAGATTATAGTTCAAAGACTTACGAAATCCTTTAAGAATTATTGTGGAGTATAAAAAAATATTCATTTAAAAAAGAGGTATCAAAAATGGAAGAATACGAATTAGATAAATTTATGGAAACGGCAAGATTATGTGCAAAAGAAGTATTAGGTGTTTTTGAACCAAATATTTTAAGAAAACTTGATTTTTATTCTTGCAGATTAAATATTACTATGTATTCTTCACCTGAAGAAAAAGAATTTGAAATTCTAAAAACAATGAGTGACTTTAAGCAATCTAATGATACATCAATGAGAAAGCATGTTATATCAAAAGAATATATACTTGAAAATGATAAACTAACTTTTTTATATATGTCATATGCACACCGTTCTTCTCTTGTAAAAAATGATTTCTTTATTGAATGTTGTAAAGAGTTATTAAACAATTTTACTTTTCAATATAAATGTCAAAAGCTGAATTTTTATAATACAGAATATTATCAAACAATTTTAAAGACAGCAGCAATAAATCTTTTAAATTCATTATCTGAAGAATGTTTAATCTTTGAACAAAATACGTCTATTTTTTCAAACATAAATGAACTTTCATTACTAACTTATGAAAAAAATAAAACAAATGGATTAATATATTTTCTTTTTACAGATGAACTAGATAAATATTCGAATTATATGTTTGAATTTTCGAAAAAAATCTCTTTTAATAACGAAAATTGTAAGTTGCTCAGAAAATATTTAGAACTCACAGATGCTAAGAATAATATAGGTCTCATATCCGATACTAACTTTATTTATGGAATTGGTGAAGAAGACAAAGATTTAAATTATTTTAGTGTTATTTATAAAAATGGATTCTCATGGGAGCTATTACAAAAAGAAAAAAAGCTGTTTTCTGTAAAAAATAATAAAATATTTATAGAAAATGAAGATTTGTTTTTAAGAGAATTTGCTACAATATATAAACAAGAATTTTCAAATGTATTTGATAATTCAAATTTAAAGAACATTCAAAACTGTATACTTTCTTTATTTAGAGAAAACAAAGGTACAATTCTTGTAATTTCTAATAAATCTGAAGACATTATACAAAACAAATATAATGATTTATCAACATTAATTGATAAAATAAAACTTGATGAAAACAATATTAAAAAATTATCTTCAATTGATGGTGCAATTTTTATAGATGAGAAAGCAAACTGTTATGGCTTTGGAGCTATTCTGGATGGACTTGATAATCAAAAAGGAAATCCTGCCAGAGGTTCTCGTTATAACAGTTCTCAAAGATTCTTTTCCTATTATAAAAAGAAATATTCATCAGAGGACTTAAAATTATTAGTTTTTGTTTTATCAGATGATGGTAATTATGATATTTTTCCGCAGAAAACAGATTGGTATACAATGCTATTAGACTATATTGGAGCAAAAAAGAAATGTTCAATAATTGATTTATATGATCAATTTAAATCTTTATCTCCTTCACGTATTCAAAGAATTATTCAGAATGCTCTAGCATTCAACTTAATTAAACAGAAAAGTATTAATGGAATTCCATATTATGAAATAATGGTTTTCTAATTACTATAAACTTTCCCTAAAAAGTTATGATTTCAATATATTAGTCCTGTACAATTTAGACATATTTTGAAGGAGGCTGATGTTATGAATTTTACAGCAAATAACATTATAAAACTTTTTATTGATGCTATTGGTCAGGATGCTTTTAAGGATTTCTTTGAACATAATTGGGAAGCTCGCAAAAAGGAAATCCAGAAATTACTTAAGTTCGAATATGATTTTGATATTATCCATGATTCAAATTTTCAACGAGTTATGGATATCTTAAATGACTTTGCTGATTGGGCTATAAAAAAGGATTATATAAATACATGGGATAAGTGGGCTATATTAGTTCTAATGATTCCTTACATGCATGCAATTCAATTTACACCTCAAGATGTAATTCCAGACCGAGAGTTTATTGAATATACAATCATGTATTCAATCTGTAATGCTTATAAGCATTCAGTTAATGAAGTCTTGAAATCTCCAGATTTTAAAAAAAATCGTGTAGATGCAATTCTTTTAGCAATATATCAATTTAATTTCTATCTTCCATCATATGAATATACAAAGATTGTGGAGCCATTAGAAGGTGTTTTTGATATGTTTCTCGCACTTGCAAAAGATAAAAAGCAGCTTTTTCAATATTGGAATGATAAAAAATACCTGATTGAAGATGAAAAAGATTCAACAGATTTAAAACTTTTGATTAATAGATGGACTAAAAGTAAAAATAGACCAAGTTGGAAAGTAATTAAATTATTTATGAACGAAGATTTACTGCCAGATGATAACTTAATACTTCAGCCATTTCCAGATATTTCCGGAAAAGTCCAGTATCTAACTTTTAGAAGAAAAGTATTTCCTGCATATTTTATAACTAAACTCTTTGATTCTTTGGAAGATCATGGCTATGTTGATGCGAGTTCAAAAGAAATGATACAGAATGGAATCAGATTATTTTACAGGCATTTTTTAGTGACAAAAGAACCTACTCTTTCACAGGAAGAACAGCATAATCCAATGTTCTGTATGTTATACAGATTTCTTTTGAAAAATGATATGGGTGATGATTTTAATACAGATACAGCGTATTATTTCAGGAGATTCTTATTCTAATAAAAAATTGTCCCTAAAAAGTCATACCTTTTTCATAAAACTGTTTCTAGAATTAAGAAAATTAATTCTAGGAGCGTTTTATGAAAATGAATCTTAATCAAATTCACATTCCACACAAGAGCAATACTTGCTTTTCTAAATCAGGTAATCCACTTTCCGTATATAATAGTATAGCGGAGGCCCAACGGAGTGCGAATTACCAATCTTCTGAAAATAAGTTTACGCCGTATTATTGTGACACATGTGGTAAATACCATTTAAAGCCAACGGAGTATTTTTGTAAAAAAACAATTTCAACATGTAACTGCAGAGACCATCAAGGAAATAAAAAAGATACTTATGAAACTAGATATGATGCTGAAAAAATGGTTAAAATAAGAGAACAAGCTGGTGTTACCTTATATGTTTATGAATGTCCGCAAGGAAATGGTTTTCATCTTACAAGCAGCAAAGGATGGTAGACTATGGAAAAAATACAGTACGGAACAATAAGAATTGGACAAATCGTAAAACTGTTTGTGGACGGAATTGGTTTTGATGCCTTGCTTGATTCTGTTCCTGAATCCGAGAAGGAAAGTACAAAAAAATGGATTCAAAGACTAGAAGATGAAGAAGGTCGTATTGATAATCTCAGACAATTTGAACGATTATTAAAGGATTTTTTTAAGAATTGTTTGGATAACAATTACATCAATAAAGCACAGTCAACAGGCATTCAAATGTTCTACTATGATATGCTTGCTTTAATAACTAAAACAAATCCCTATAATAATCCAACTCAGAAAGAAGTTGAATTACAGGTAATGTATTGCATAGCACTAACCTTCAGGGAATTGTACGATGATATAGCCACAAGAGATAACAATCCTCCTGGATATATTTTGCAGGAAGCTTTATACTTCTTTAATTTCTGGAGGACTACAAGTTATCAACAGAATCTGAAACTTATTCCTTCTTGTTTTGATTTTATTTTTTCATTATCTGAAAATCCAAAAGCAGATTTAATAAAACTTTGGGAAGATACAAAAGATAATCAAGAGAATGATAAAGGTAAAACATCATACTTAAAAACAATTAATGATTGGACTGAAAAAGGTGTTAACCCAACATGGAAAAATATAAAACCCATTTTGGCATCAAAACTTCCGGACACAATTGAAATAAAAGAATCGAAATATAATTACGAGATATTTAAGTATAATTTGTTTTCTGCATGTTTTCTTACCAGATTTTTTAAGAGTCTTGAAGAGCAATATTTAGTGTCTGAAAATTTCAAAGAAACTGTTCAGAATGGATTACGATGGTTTTATTATTATGCTTTTGAAAAACATGGCGATTTTACAACTTATAAAGATTGGGAATGTAAAAATCCAATGTTTTCATTAATGAGATTTTTAGTTCATCCATCACCGAAAAATAGAAGTTTAGTAAGTGATTTAATATATGAGGCTTTTGATAAAGAAATTGGTTTAACACCTGTAGGAATGTATGAATGTAAATCTTTGTATTATATACCAATTGAAAGAATACATTTTCCTGTAATTGAATATTCTGAATTACAGGATGAACTTGATATACATTCAATAATTTATCAAACGAATATTCAGCTTTCTACTTGGAGTGATTTTGGATTTTATAAAAATAAAGAAATAAAACAAGAAGATCTTGAATATACGTTAAATCTTCCTATTATGGGTGAATGTAGGAATTTTTATTATAACTGGTTCATGGGAAAATATTTCGTATTATGTCATGAATTTGAAAAAGGTTTAGATTTTTACAAAAAAGCTTTTGAATACAGATATTTCGGAGGAAAAGTCTTATGCATGTATTTGGAAGAATTTATTGTTCTAATGGAAAAATGTAAAAGCCGAAAAATAGAACTTAATCATGTTCACGAATGGGCAAATGCGCTTAGACTTTATATATATGAAACTGATAAATATAAATCGGAAAGAACAGCGTTAAGAAATTCATTTGAAGAAGTTTTTCCCGAAGAAGCTTTTATCATGTAAAATGGATTATATAAATGATATGATCGTAAGAAATTATGAGCAACTTAATTGGGGGCGTTGCGGGGGTATCCCCCGCTAGAAGGGGTGGCGAAAGACCGTGTAACGGGCTGAAGCCAGGGGAAGACCTTCCCCTTATTAAAAGGAAAAGCCAGGCATAAATCTTATTTGCTCGCCATTTGCTTGTTATTTGCTTATGGGGTAATAAGTATGCCGCTCTAGTGTTGTTTTGTTTACAAAATGTGAACAAATAACACTAAATATCTTTGCGAAAAGTAAGATCTTATTTGCTTGCCATTTGCTTATTGAGGAACTAAAATGAAAATCCTGGTCAGTGCCTGTCTTGTGGGCGACAATTGTAAATATAACGGTGGGAACAATCTTAATGAGAGGCTGGTGGAATTTCTGGCGGCTCATGAGGTGGCCAAGGTTTGTCCGGAAGTTTTGGGTGGGCTGCCAACTCCACGGGCTCCGGCGGAAATTCAGAAGGGGCAGGTTGTAAACACTGAAGGCAGGAATGTCACTAAGGAATTTGAGGCGGGGGCTTTGAGGGCTTTAGAGATTGTGGAAAAGGAAAATCCTGATTTGATCATTCTCCAGAGTCGAAGTCCTTCCTGCGGAATCAAGCAGATTTATGACGGGACTTTCTCTGGCAAGAAAATCCCAGGACATGGACTCTTTGCAGAACTTTGCATTAAGGCCGGATACAAGATTCTGGATATTGAAGATATTGATGACTATTTATCACACAATTAAGTTGTTGGGATTCCCCAAAGCCATCAGTCTTATTCCAAAATCTCACCATCACGGCTGATTACAACAATGCGCCAAGGAAAGAATTTTCCGCTTGCTTTAAGGGCATCTGTTGCAGCACGTTCAAGTCCTCCGCAGCAGGGAACTTCCATTCTCACAATAGTAAGACTTTTTATGTTGTTCTGACTTATAATCGCTGTAAGCTTTTCTGTGTAGTCGCCTTCATCTAGTTTTGGACAACCGACGAGCGTAATGTGATTCTTGATAAAATTCCTATGGAAAGCAGCGTATGCATAGGCTGTACAGTCAGCGGCAATCAGAAGATTTGCATTTTCATAAAAAGGTGCCTGAACAGGAAGCAGTTTGATTTGAACCGGCCACTGCATCAATTCGCTTTTTACTGCTGTTTTTTCCGAGTGTTGCTGCATGAGATTCTGCTTTCTCTTTTCAACAGCCTGCGGATCATATTCTGCACCTTCCCGCTCTTCAATTGAAATTGCACCTGCAGGGCAGGCCGGAAGACAGTCTCCAAAACCATCACAAAAATCATCACGTAAAAGATGAGCCTTTCCATTTTCCATAACAATTGCATTTTCGTGGCAGGCAGAAGCACATAAACCACAGCCAGTGCATTTTTCTTCATCAATCTTAACAATCTTTCTAATCATAATTAACCTCGATTTAATCTTTTTTACGGTTTTAATTTACCAGCGGGGAATGAAAAAGAATGTTGTTAAAACAACAAAAATCAAATAAACTAGAAATATGAATATCCTTGAACTGATTAAACATCCTCTTTTTACAGGCCTTGATGAAAAAAGCCTGCCAGAGGCATTAAAGATTTTTGAAAGTTCAGAAAAGTCTCTAAAGAAAGGGGAGTGTATTTTTAATTCAGGAAGCTTAACTGAAGTAATGGGCTTTGTACTTGAAGGACGAATTCAAATAGAAAGCACAGATTATTGGGGAAATAAAACTATTATTGATAATCTTGGAAGCGGAAAGGTTTTCGGAGAGACTTATGCCTTAACAGGCAAACCTTTGATGGTAGATGTTGTTGCTGTTGAAGATTCCAGGATTATGCTCTTAAAACCTAAAAAGCTTTTTTTACAGGATGACAATAAAATCAATTCAATTTTGCTTCAAAATATTCTGCGAATTAGCATGAATAAAAATCTTCATCTTTCACAGCGTATATTTCATACAAATGCAAAGACAATCAGAGGAAGACTTCTGGCATATCTTTCATCCTGCCTTCCTGCAAAAAGCCCTCATGCAGAATTTGATATTCCTTATGACAGGCAGCAGCTTGCAGATTATTTACAGGTAGACCGTTCAGCTTTAAGTGCCGAACTCAGCAAAATGAAAGCTGACGGCCTGATTGATTACTGGAAAAATCATTTTAGACTTTTACATCTGGATTAGATTCACCAAATTTTTCCATAAGTTCAGAGTGCAGGGGTAAAATCCTGAAAGCGGGTAGTGGAGCAGAAATAATCTTTTTGATATAATAACCTATCTTTTGAATAGGGAAATATAATGAATCCAGAAACTGCTCTTGAATTGTTACAGAAATACGTTCATGGCGAGACTTTACTCCGTCATTGTAAAACTGTTGGCGTTGCAATGCGTTATTTTGCAGAAAAATATGGTGAATCTCCTGATTACTGGGAAAGCGTTGGTATTCTTCACGATATTGATTTTGAAGTAGCTCCTGATAATCACTGTACAAAATGCCTTGAAATCTTTAATACAGAAAAGGCAAATTATCCCCAGATTGATGACCAGCTTGTTCATGCAGTTCAAAGCCACGGCTGGAACATTACAGTTGACGTAAAACCCGAACATATCATGGAAAAAGTCTTGTATACAGTTGATGAACTCACCGGACTGATTTTTGCATGTGCGATGGCCCGTCCAAGTAAATCCGTAACCGACATGGAAGTAAAATCTGTTACAAAAAAATTCAAAGCACTTAATTTTGCAGCAGGCTGTAACCGGGAAGTAATCAAGGCTGGAGCTGAGCTTATGGGACTTGAACTGAATGACATAATTCAGGACTGTATCTTTGCAATGAGAACACGGCACGAGGAAATCGGATGTTAAATCAGTTTTCACGAACAGAATTAATAGTTGGTAAAGAGGCAATGGAAATTTTGAATAATGCTCACATTGCTGTATTTGGAATTGGTGGAGTAGGCGGATACACTGTTGAAGCTTTGATCCGCTCTGGAATTCAGCATATAGATCTTATTGATGATGATAAAGTCTGCCTTACAAATCTGAACCGTCAGATTATAGCAACAAGGTCTAGTGTTGGAAAATACAAGGTTGATGTCATGAAGGAGCGGATTCTTGATATCAATCCTCAGGCAGAAGTGAACGTACATAAGTGTTTTTATCTTCCTGAAACCCATAATCTCTTTGATTTTACAAAATATGATTATGTCGTAGATGCAGTTGATACCGTTACCGCAAAAATCAATTTGATTTTGCAGGCAAAGGAAGCCGGAACTAAAATCATTTCCAGTATGGGGGCCGGCAACAAAATGGATCCGACACAGTTTAAGGTAGCTGATATTTCCCAGACTTCAGTTTGTCCTCTTGCGAGGGTAATGCGTCATGAATGCAAAAAGCGGAAAATAAAGAATGTAAAAGTAGTATATTCTACCGAAAAAGTTCTGCGTCCAATTGAGGATATGGCAATCAGTTGCCGTCTGCATTGTATCTGTCCGCCGGGAACAAAGCACAAGTGTACGGAGCGCCGGGATATTCCTGGAAGCAATGCATTTGTTCCTTCTGTAGCCGGCCTGATTATCGCCAGTGAAATCATAAAGGATTTGACTCAGGAAGCTACTGCAAAAGCAAGAGCGGCTATTGCATAAGCGGGAAAAATGCTATTATCTTTCCTGTATCCATGGAAATAACCTACGTAATCCAGAAATCTCGACGACGCTCAATGAGTATCCAGGTGGCAGATGACAGAAAAATCATCGTAAAAGTGCCACTTGGAACGCCGACTTTTGTTGCAGAAAACTTTATCCGCGAAAAAAAGGACTGGATTACAAAGCAGCTTAAAAAGGTTGGAAAGCAGTCAGAACTTGCTGATTCCATGGGCCCGCTCACAGAAGAAGACATCAGGCAAATCAAGAAAAAAGCGAGGGTGGTGATTCCGCAAAGGGTAGAGCACTACGCAAAACTGGCCGGGATTTCCTACAATCGCATTTTTATCCGCCTGCAGAAATCACGCTGGGGAAGCTGTTCTGTAGACGGGAATCTCAATTTCAACTGCCTTCTGGTGCTGATGCCACCGGAAATCCTTGATAGTGTAGTGGTGCACGAGCTCTGCCACCGCCGTCATATGAATCACTCAAAAGAGTTTTATGATGAAGTTCTGCGGATTTTCCCGGATTACAAACGCTGCAATAAATGGCTCAAACAGAACGGGGGAGTGTATTTTAAGAGAATTGAAAAATAAGTTTTTCCAGGCAATGCTATTTATGGACAATGCCTTTTAAAAAAAAGAACTTCCCATTACGGAAGTTCTTTTCACTAGAAGGTTTGCAATAAATGAGGAATGCATCCGATAATGCATTCATTTTGTGCAGGAGTAAGTTCTGATGACAATTTCTTAATGAACTTAAACCAGTTTGTAAAACAAGTTGTAAAAAACACAAATAATTCGGTACCGTTATGCTCAACAAAGAAGTAATAAAACAATCAAATCATTAATAATCATCTTTTGTCATACAAAGAGAAGTATCGATTTGCGCCTCAAGCCATGCTACTGGATATCGTTCAGCATAGATTTTTTCCATTTTTGTTTCATGACAAGAACGGTCAATCATGCTTTGCAAATCTCTTAATGATTTTTTTACAGTCTTTTCATCTGAAAGGGACTGTAATTGAATAATCGATTTTATACAACGCCGGCGATATTTCTCGGATTTTCCAGAATAAGAATTGCACCAATTGTTGTAGTTGCTTTGCAACTGGTCGATTAATTTTCTGTCAATATTTGGATTAGAAATCATTTCCTTTCGCAAAAGTTTGACAGCTTTGATTGTTTGTTTCATTTACGAAACCTCCTAAAAATATATTTAAGCAAAATGCTTAATTACCTCTAGGATAGTTATTTATAATAACAAAAAAAATAATATTTTTCTACGGCTCAGATTTCTTTTACGCAATTCTGGCATCAATTATCAAAATAATACCTTTTACAGCCTTTTCAATAGCATCTCTTTTAGACTTCTGACGTGCCTTCTTTTCTTCCGTCCAACTAACCAGAAGACTCAAAACACCGGCAATCAGTGCTGCGGTAATTGCAAGTGGTAGATAAATGAAATCTGGGATAACGGCAATGCTGATGACCAGGGTTGCAATGAAGGGGAGGGTGAAGATGAGTATGTCATTCATCTTCTGACCTTTGCTATCAGAAGATGAATCTTTAGTATAATTTGCCAGGTAAACTGACAAAACAATAACTGATACGACGATAAGAGTTGCAATTGCACTTTCCATAATAAAAGCCTCCGTTTGGATAGTTTTCTTACTTTATGGCTCTTATTATAAAATACCAGAGTGTCAATCAAAGGCACTGTAAAATATTTTTTTGAAAAAATTAAAATGTCTTTATCTGACTTCCTTTGTAATGCAAAAGTAAATTAATGGAGCTGTATCAAAAAAAATTCTAGAAGACACGGTCAGCTCTCATTTTGCTGATGTAATTCTGTGCATCATCAGCATTGTTTGAAAGCATAGCGAAAGATTCTAATTTTTCGAGAGTAACAGGTTTTCTTACTGGCTGTGGTTCATCAAGCAAAGTTATGATGACACTTTGATTTTTTTAGTTGCTTTTATATTATTCATATCTTATGTTATAATTTCTCTATAGGCAAACACGAATGAATGTTTGTTTTGGTGTTGAAAATGGATCACCCCGAATTGCACAGTATAAATATTATGAGCCTTATATAATAAAAGAGTGGGAAACTTTACTAAAGGGGTTAGCTTAATTCCTGGGGGCGTTGCGGGGGGATCCCCCGCAAGAAGGGGTAGCCCGCAACGAAGTGCGGGCGAGGGGGAGACTTCCCCCCTCATAAATAATAAAATCTAGAGGAAAGAAAATGGCCGATTCATTCAACAAATTATACGAAGTGATAAAAACTCTCATTGCGCCTGATGGATGTCCATGGGATTCGGTGCAGACGCCAGAGAGCATGAAGCGTTATCTTGTGGAAGAAAGTTTCGAAACCCTGGAAGCAATCAATGAGAAGGATGCTGAGCATGCAAAGGAAGAGCTGGGTGATGTGATTATGAACGCGGTTGAGATTGCGGCTCTTTATGAAAAGCAGGGGAAGTTCTCTGTTGATGATGTTCTGGATGGAGCTGCAGAAAAACTTATCCGCCGGCATCCGCATGTTTTTGAAAAGAAAGAGATGACTCTGGACCAGCTCAATGTTCAGTGGGATAAAATTAAAAAATCAGAAGGCAAGAAAGAAAAGCTTTCGCACGAAGAGAAATTTAGGAAGATGCAAAATCTGCTGGATTCTCTTGCGCCGGAATATGGGATTTAAGCGGTTAAAAAATGTATTTGTATCATTACTTTGATAAAAGATCAGGTCCATTTCATAGTATAACAGCGCTTCCTCCCGATCAAAGAAATTTGATTCTGGCAAAAATCAAAAGTGAGCGTCCTGATTCTATGTGCGCTAAGCGAGATTCAGAATACATAGAAAAGCGGATCAGATGTGAAGCTATCCTTCGGGAAAAGTTTATCGAGAAGGGTGGAATCGTCGAAATACCTTCACCTCATTACATGGTTGTTGAGCATAGCCCCTGGTTAAGTACCTGGTATGAAGAGGGAGATTTTTTGAAAATTTCAATTGATGAATTTGATGTGCGAAAGATTTCTTTCACTTATGGAGACTCTATGCCGACCTTCAGTCCCAGAGTTAATGATGGTAAAGAATATCGCCGGCAGGTATATACCTATGAAGAGATTTTACAGATTATTAAAAAATATGCCCTGCCTCAAGACTGGAATGATGATGGAGCACACGGGCCAGAAAGATATATAGAAGCTCATATTTGGACTGATGATCCAATATCAAAACTAAGGTAAAACTCTAAGGAAGTTAATAATGGAAACAACAAAAAGTTCTAAACTGGGAATTGCCCTAATTATTCTTGCAGGATGTTTCTGGGGAAGCATGGGGATTTTTGTAAGAAAGCTAGGCACCTACGGATTCAGCGCCATTCAGATTGTTTCAATCCGCATTAGTCTGGCGGCACTGATTTTTTCTCTGGTCCTGCTCATAAAAGACCGCAAGGGGTTTAAGATTTCGCCTAAAGATATTCCGCTTTTTCTTGGGCTTGGCTTTGGAAGCATTTTGTTTTTTACGGTCTGCTATTTTACTGCTATCACAATGATGCCTCTTTCAACTGCGGCAATACTGCTTTATACGTCGCCGGTGTGGATTATGCTCATGTCCATTTTCTTTTTTCATGAAAAACTGGATAAAAGAAAGCTGATTGCTCTGGCACTTGCCTTTGGTGGCTGCGTGCTGGTGTCGGGAATCTCGGGCGAGGGAATGACTGTGACAGGTTTGCTGATTGGACTTGGTTCAGGAATCGGTTACGGCTTGTACAGCATTCTTGGAAAAATCGCATTGCGAAAATATTCTTCGTACACTGTTACGACTTATACTTTTATTTTTGCGGCTGCAGGGTCCTGGATTATAAGCCAGCCGGCAGATATGATAGGGAAGTTTTCTGCTGCGGCTGATTTGGGATTTTTGATTGCCTTTTGTTTTCTAACCGCCTTAATTACTGCAGTAATTCCTTTCCTGTCATACACTCTTGGTCTTGAAAGTGTTGAAGCGAGCAAAGCGGGAATTATTGCAACTATTGAACCTATGGTAGCAACGCTAATTGGAATTCTTGTATTTTCAGAAAGGCTGACTCTTATGTCCGGAGCAGGCATTCTTTTGATTCTGGCGGCGGTGGTGATTTTGAATTTGAAGAAGCTGGAAAAATGAAAATGAGCGTAAGAGTAAGATTACCCAGTAAATGATTCTCACCAGTGAAAAACTGGTGAGCCTCGCAAAGTATGTTTATCTTGCACTCTTTATAGCAATCAGCTTTACAATTTCGGTGGCGGTGGTTAGTTTACTCACATCTGAATGAACTTTTCCATCAGACCCGTCAATTGAGCCGCAGCCTTCAAAAGACAATTTAATTTCTTCACTTTCTTTATTAAAATCAGCCGGGATTTTTGCGGAATAAATTACAGATGGCTGGCCGTTTACTCCAGAATTCTTTTTTGTATAAAAGTCGTTGTAATCAAAACTGGTATTGAATTCTGCCTTAATCAAATATTCCTTATCTTCAATTTCTGCATTAAAAATTATTCCGCCTTTTGGAGTTGCGCTGGTAACTGCATCAAGCTGAGCCTCTTTAGCATCATGTTTTTTTGTCTTACTGCTTTCATGCTTTGACGCGTGATACCATACAGGAAGAGATTCCGGTCTTCCTTCCTTTGGACTCATCATCCAGCTTTTGTGGCTGGCACGTTCTGTTACATATAAAGTTCTTATAAAGTTTCCATCCGAATCTTCAAGCCAGACAGAGAACTGCGGTTCTCTCTTTTCTTTCCAATGCTGACCGGCTCCGACAGAAATAGTAATTTCTTTTGCATAAAGAAAACTCAAATTTAAAGAAAGTATAAATAATAGTGTAAGCTTTTTCATTTTTAACCTCGTTTTTTTGTGTTAGAAATATTTTTTGTTTTGATGATTTTAAATCCTGAAGATTTAAGAACTTCTTTTACAGCCCGAACTGCTCCGCCTGATTGCCCGCAAAGATAATTGAAAGGGAAGGGTGTTGTGCAGCTTGTAACAATTACCGCCTTTTTTCCTTTGTGCAGTGGAAGCGGAATTCCACTTTTGCTTTCTTTCATTAGGACATAGACAAGACGATCAAAAAGAGCTTTTAATTTACCGTTCATATTTCCCCAGTAAACAGGAGTTCCCGCAATAAGCATATCGCAGTTTTTAATTTCTTCTGCAAGCTTGTGTGCATCATCAGCTGGCAAAATGCAGTTCATTTTTGAACGGCATGCCATGCAGCCTTTGCAAAAATCAAAATTCAAATCAGAAATGTCTTTCCAGATAATCTGAGTGTTTTCATATTCCTTCTGGATTTTTTCTGTTTCAGCTTTTAAGGCTTTAACAACGTTTCCGTTTTTTCTCGGGCTTCCGTTCAATACAAGAATATTCATTTTTCATCTCCCACAAAAATCGAATTAATCCATAGCTTTATAAAACGGTCTGTGTAAGCATTTCCTTTTTCCCAGTAATCCGGCTCGCTTTTCTTTAATAAGACAGATTCAATACAGCCCCAAAGTCCGGATACAAGAATGCTCACATCAAGGCGTGGGTTTGTAGATTTTGCCAGCCCCTGTTTGATGGCTTCTTTAAGAAGTTTTTCTCCGGTTCTGTTACAGACATAATACTCTTCAATAAGTTCTGGGCTTGCATCATCAGCAGATTTTATTCCCTGCATTACCAGGAGAGCACGACGCGGATTTTCAAAGCACCAGTCGCGATAGGCTTCAATTGCATTTTGAATCTGGCGTTTTATAGTTTTTCCTTTTTGAGCTGATTCTGTAAGTCTGGTATTTAATTGATAAAGACAATCAAGCGATATTTCCTGAAAGAGACGGTCTTTATCTTTGTAATAGTGATAGATATTTGTGGCTGTAATCTTACAGGTAGCCGCAATTTCACGCATACCAATCTGCTCAGGATTTTTTTGCATCAGAAGTTCCAGAGTCTTTTCTTTTATGATTGTTTTGATTTCAGTATTTGGTTTTCGCATTGCCGCCTCTCTTTATATAACACTGTAAATATAACAGTGTTATATTATAAAGTCAACAGTTATTTTCAGATTACATAGAAGCAAAGGTAACTGGAACGGTTCGAATTTTTAGGAAGGAGGGGGAAGGCCTTCCCCTCGCTCGCACTACGTAGCTCGCTACCCCTTCTGCGGGGGACATCCCCTGCCTAAAATCGAAGAGCCGTTAAAAAAAATGCATCGCATTTTTTAGGCTCATCGAAAGAACGGCTCGAAACAACTGGTTGTTTCGCAACGCCCCCGAAACGTAGGAACTCGCATCTGAAAATGGACTGGCTGCAGTTTCTATGAATCAGATTGCAGAAAAACTGGGAATTTCAAAACCGGCTTTATATAAACATTTTGAGTCGCGTGAAGAAATCATAATGTCACAAAGAACAATTGATGTTGCGGCTACTGAAATCATGGTGATGGAAACTAAAGCTATGATAGATGCAACAAAAAAATTGTTTTATGCGCTGCAGGCAGCGGTTTAGTTCCAAGGGGATTCCTGGTAAATTTAAGAAGCATAAATTTTCTGTGAAGGATGATACATCAATAATAATTCCATTAAGAAAGATTTAGTAGTTTCAGCCTTTCTGTTTTATATACTTTTTCAGAATTTACATACAATTTACACAAAGTAACTATAATTTTTAATTTCTTACAGTTATATTAAAAACATGATAACTGTATTAAGCCAGATTTTAGGATTTATTGGTTCTCTCTGCCTGCTTCTTTTTGGAATGGAGATGCTTTCAAACGGCATTCAAAAAGGAGCGGGAAATAGACTTCAAACTTTGCTTCATAAGATTTCCGGGAACAGATTTACAGCGGTCCTCACAGGACTTGCGGTTACAGCAATAATTCAGTCATCCGGCGCAACTACTGTAATGGTGGTTAGTTTTGTAAATGCCGAGATTATAAGTCTGACACAGGCTATTGGAATTATTTTTGGCGCAAATATTGGTACAACCGTGACGGCCTGGATTGTCTCTCTCTTTGGATTTTCATTTAGTATGGAAGCAGCGGCCATTCCTTTGTTTGGCTTTGGATTTATCCTTAAATATTTTAAGAAGCTTAAGATTCACAATTTTTCTGATTGTTTTATGGGCTTTGCCCTTTTGTTCATGGCTCTGGGACTGCTTAAAACTTCCATGAATTTAAACCCCGAGTCCGTCAGCTTTTTACAGAAATTTCAGGATTTGAATTTTGCAGGTCTTTTGCTTGGTGTTTTGATTGGCACTATTTTTACTGCTCTGATTCATTCTTCATCTGCTACAACCGCGATTGTACTTACAATGTCTGCAAACGGTTCTCTGCCTTGGGAACTTGGAGCTGCAATGGTTTTAGGAAGCAATATTGGTTCAACTGTGGATGCAGTTATGTCATCTTTTGGCGCAAGCGTGAATGCAAAACGAACTGCTGCTGTCCATGTGGCTTTTAATGTTACAGGAACTCTCCTGGCATTGATTTTCTTCCAGCCATTTTTAAATCTGATTGATTTTATTGTACCGGGGTTGCCGACTCAAAACATTACGAATCACATTGCCATGCTTCATACTGTCTTTAATATTTCTGCCACAATCCTTTTTCTTCCTTTTGTAAAGCAAATTGCTTCTATAACAGAAAAAGTGATTCATGAAAGCCAGAAAGAAAAAGATGCTCATTATAAAATTCCAATCATCCTTCCAAAAAATCATGTCAGTACAGACTTGTATGTTTTTCAGGTCCAGAAAGAAATCACAAAAATGGCCGGCCGCGTAATGGAGATGATGGACTATCTGAATCAGGGGCTTAATCAAAACAAAGAGTCTCTGGAGTCTTTGGCCGAAGAAATGAATTTTCAGGAAGAATATGTTGATGAGATGAATCATGAAATCTCATACTTTCTCCAAAAATGCTCCCGGCTTCCGACAGCAAATCATAATGACAGAAACAATTATGCAAATATGATTTCGGTTATTCAAAATCTTGAAGATTTAAGTGATGAATGCTGTTCAATGATGCATTCACTGTGCAAGTTCAAAAAAGAAGCAGAGGAAGCTTCCCTGGAAAATCAGACAAAAGAATTAGTTGAATATTTTAATCAGGTTCATATTTTCTACGAACAGACTTGTACTTACATCGCTCTTGGGCTTTCTGAAATTGATAAAGTTCTTTTATCTGATGTGGAAGACAAAATCGACAGGACTAAGCGTGAACTTAAAAAAGTCAGCCGGAAGAGAATTGAAAACGGCAGCAATGTAAAGGCAGAACTTAATTATATGGATTTAGTCCGCAAGATTGAAAAAGCCGGCGACTGCATTTTTGGAGTAATTCAGGCAATTCAGCCAAATCCTGGTGACTCGCTTCTTGCTGCTGGTTCTGAAAAAAATCTGATTAGTGCCCAGAATGTAATCATCAATACAAAAAGCAGAAAGGCTTTTGTTTCAGGCAAAGAGGTTCAGCTTGCTGTAAAAGAATATGAACTGCTCGCCCTTCTTATGGAAAACAAAGGGCAGGTTGTTACCCGAGAGCAGCTTCTGGCATCTGTATGGAATTATGATAAAGAAATAGAAAGCCGCACTCTGGATGTTCATATCGGGCTTTTGCGTCAGAAATTAAATAACCAGAAACTGATTGAGACAGTTCGCGGAGTGGGCTACAGGATTCTTTAATTCCAGGGACTCAGGAAGTAGTTGAAGAAATCATTCTGGAACAGAAGAGAGCGTAAGTTAAATTTTACGACTCATTCACCAGCTTGCCTGTCATGTGCTCAATTTCAAGCTCAAGGCACTGAACGCGGGGGAGGGCGTTTGCCAGTTCTTTTTCAAGATATTCCTGGTCATCTGTGAATTTCTGAACCAGTTTTGTGCAGATCTGGCGGGTAAGGTCCGGATTGGTCACCAGGCGGATTTTTCCAAAGACTATTACACTGTTGATATTAAGTGCCCATTCGCCTTCTTTGCGGTAGCCCTGGTCATAAACGCAGAAGCTTGCCTTATCGTAATTTTTTATGGCATCGATCTTGTGGCCTTCTTTTGCGCCGTGAAAATATATCTTGTTGTCTTCTTCGCTGTAAAGATGAGAAAGCGGAAGCCCGTAAGGGTAGCCATCATCGCCGAGGAGTGAAAGAACTCCGCGTTTTTCGTTTTTCAAAATCTCTTTGCATTCAGCTTCTGAAATCTGCTGCTTGAATCTTCTCATTTGTCTGAACATGTGCTTACTCCTATTTCTTATTAATAAAATACAATCCCACAAGACAGATTGCAACTCCCAGAACCTTGCTCCAGGTGATTGATTCATGATAACCGATAAGGCCTACAAAAATCAAAATGACTGCCAGAGCCGCATTTGAAACTGTTGCCAGAGTACTGACTTTCCATCCAGCTTTGTAAGCAAAAATGAAGCCTACTTCAAGTCCGGTAATCACAATTCCAAGAACGATTGTAGCCCAGTTTGTGTGGGAAAATTCTTTGAGGATATTCCCGCCTTTTGTTGTGACAAAGAAAGCAGCAGCCGAAAAAAGCGTTGCCACAGCATAAGTGATTGTCATGCTGGCATAGGTGTTCATCTGCTCAGGGATTCCCTTTGCGCAAATCTGATAAAGTGTGTTTGAAAAAACAATGATTAAAAGCGGCCAGATGTAATTCATGGGCTTCTCCTTATAGAAAAATTGCCCATCTTCATGCCAATTTATTGGCGGACCTACTGATGTGGCTGAATGTTATAGGGAAGCAAAAATCCCGGCACATTCCTACCCGGTGGCAGATAAGAGTATTATAGTGGAAATAAAAGAGATTGTCAGTTACCCTGACTCAGCAATTCCTTTGCTCTCTTTAAAACAGGAATCTCTCTATTTGCTACAAGTCTTCCTAGACTTGTGCATCTGCATTTTTCATATTCAGCTAAAGCATCTTCATATTTTAATTTTAGAGTAGAGGCAGAAGGGGAGTCTTCGACTGCTAAATCAAAATGCATTTTGTAATAATCTTCCAGCTCCATATTGAAGCTGCTGCCTTTTATGAAGTTGTCGCGGCCGTATTTGTTCAGACAGTACAAATTAACTTTTTCAAGGCCATGCTGATTAAGCCATTCGCGGGATGCGTCATATGCTCTTGAAGGGCGGCCTGTTTCGCAGAGACAGTCATCAAAATCAACGTAAATATTCATATACAAAATTATAACAGAAAACTATATTCAAAGCGATGAATTAAAAAATAATTCTCTACAGATAGTTTATCATTAACCAGATTTATTTTTTCTTATAGATTAATGATACATGTTTTATTAAAGTGTGTTAAACTGTTTATATGAAAGATAAGGTACGACTTTTATTACGATTTCTTCTGGTTACTGCCGGGGCATTAATAATGGCAGTTAATCTTAATACCTTTGTGCATGCGGCGGGACTTTTGCCAGGTGGATTTACAGGAATTACTTTATTAATTCAGGAGGTTTTTGCAAAATATCTGAATATAAAAATTCCATTCGTACTTTTTTATTGGGGACTGAATATTGTGCCAGCCCTCATCTGTTTCCGTTATGTTGGGAAGCGATTTACCCTTCTTTCACTTTGGGCAATTGTTGCATCAGGTCTTTTTACAGATTTAATTCCAGGCCTTGATGTTACAAACGACGTATTGCTCTGCTGTACTTTTGGTGGAATTATTAACGGTATTGCAATCAGTTTCTGTTTATTAGCCGGAGCTACCAGTGGAGGAACTGATTTCATTTCAATTTATGTTTCAGAAAAAACTGGTCGAAGTATCTGGAATTATATTTTGTTTTTCAATGTACTTGTTCTCGCAATTTTTGGTCTTTTGTTTGGTTGGAACAGAGCGCTTTATTCAATCATATTTCAGTATGTAAGCACTCAGATTCTCAATAATCTTTACAAGCGTTATCAAAAATCTACTATATTAATAATCTCTGATAAAACCGATGAAATGATTCATGTAATCCGCGATGTTACCGGGCATGATGCAACTCTTTTTACTGGAAAGGGCTGTTATCAGGGGGCGGAACGCAATATGCTTTATACCGTAGTTTCCTCAGATGAAGAAGACAAACTGATTCGTTCCATCAAAAAAACAGACCCATCTGCCTTTGTAAATATTCTGCAGACCAAAATGTTGAAAGGTAACTTTATCATGAAACGTCAGGACTAGACAGAAGCAAGTCAACTACAAATTTCACCTCTTCATTAATCAATCTTACCCCTTCAAAAATGCATCTTACCAAAAGCCCTCTTGTGCTCAGAATCATCTGCCCTTAATATGAAATCATAAAATGAATGCAGCAGAAAAGGAGACAGCTGATATGAAAATTCTTTTGATAAACGGAAGCCCAAAAGGCAAGAAGAGTAATTCCCTCAGACTGGCAGCGAGCTTTGTAGAAGGCGTAAAGTCAAAGGCCGAAGGACGGGGAGACCTGGTAACTGTGGATGAAGTTGAGGTTGCCTCATTAAAAATCTCTGCCTGCCGTGGCTGCTTTGCCTGCTGGAAAAATACTCCGGGTCATTGCTGCATTAAAGATGATATGGCTGCAATCATTGAAAAGGAAATTGAAGCTGATTTAGTTGTATGGAGTTTTCCTCTTTATTATTTTAATGTTCCGGGCATTCTGAAAAATCTTATAGACCGTCAGTTGCCAATGAGCCTGCCTTTTATGAGTGAAAATACAAATGAAACAGGAAGTGGCGGGCACGATGCCAGATATGATATGAAAAATATCCATCATGTTTTGATTTCTACCTGCGGTTTTTATTCGGCAAAAGGAAATTATGATTCTGTAACAAATATGTTTGATCACTTTTTGGGTAAAGGAAATTACCAGACAATTTTCTGTGGTCAGGGAGAATTGTTCAGGGTAGATGAACTTTCTGACAGGATTAATCAGTATCTGGAAATTGTGAAAAAAGCCGGCTCTGAATATGCTGATGGAAAAATCTCTGATCAGGTTTTTAATCAACTTAGAACTTTGCTATATCCTAAAGATGTTTTTGAAAAGCTGGCAGATGCTGACTGGGGAATCAACAAAGAGACCGGTGAAAAAGAAGCGCAGGATCTTACCTTTACCCGCCAGATGGCAGCACTTTATAACAAAAATTCTTTTAAGGGTAAAAACCGGGTTCTTGAGATGTGTTATACCGACACAGGTCACACCTATCAGATTCTTCTTACAAAAGAAGGCAGCCAGCTTTTTACAGACGGAAGCCTAAAGGCAACAACAAGAGTGGAAACTCCTTTTGAAGTATGGGCAGCTATTTCCCGTGGAGAAATGGAAGGTGCAGAGGCCCTGGGGAAAAAGCTTTATTCCGTAACCGGTGATTTTTCTTTGATGATGGACTGGGACAAAATATTTGGCAGCGATGCGGTTGGCAGTGGGGAAGAGTATAATGATGATGGCGCTGGTGCAGGGAAGTCCGCCCTCAAAAATCCTTCGATGACAAGCATGCTGCTTCCATGGATTTCCTTCTGGGTAGCAGTTGCAATAAATCCTGTAATCGGTTCAATCGCGGCGATGGCAGTTTGCGCACTTGTTCCATTCATCATGAGAAAGCATAAGCTGATTATCTGGGATCAGCTTTCGATTGCGGCAGTTGCACTTTTATCTGCAGCAGCACATTTTACTGGTAAGGGAGATATGGCAACAAATGCGGGCTATCTGATTTTTGGACTTTTCTGGCTTGCATCCTGTTTTACAAAAGAGCCTCTTTGTGCGTCTTATGTAAAGTATAGCTATGGCGGAAGCAAGGCCGACAAGAATCCACTCTTTATGAATGCAAATTATATTCTGGCTGCCTGCTGGGGATGTCTTTATATTCTTACTGCGATCTGGACTTTCTTCTTAAGAAGAGCAGGCTTTGGAATTATTCTTCTTGTAGTGAATAATATGGTCCCACTTGCAATGGGACTTTTTACCGGCTGGTTTGTAAAGTGGTATCCGGCATGGAAGGCAAGGGGATAGGCTGATAGCCTGACCCAAGGTGGGCAGTTAATTATTCAGCCCATCCAGCAGTACCTTTGCTCTCTTCAAAACGGGAAGCTCTCTATTTGCCACAAGCCTTCCAAGACTTGTGGATCTGCATTTCTCGTATTCTGCTAAAGCTTCTTCATATTTTAATTTCAGAGTAGAAAGGTGGAAATCTTCAATTTCATCTTTTGTTAAATGCTTTTCTCCAAAAGCTACGATTTTGCATAAAAAATAGTTATTGATATTATGTCTGTGAATCAGATTGTAGTAATCGCTGACAAGACCAATCTTGCAAATCACTTTTACATCAACACCGAGTTCTTCCTTAAGTTCACGTTGAATGGCAGTGTCCAGATTTTCTCCCGCTTCTACGCCACCGCCTGCCGTTTCAATGAGTGTAGCCTTACCAAAATCATCATCTCTATTTGCCCTGACAAAATAGAAATTCTCTTCATCATCTATAACAATAGCCCGGGCAATTAACCTGTCATGATTAATTGTTGTAAGCGGCCATTCATTATCTTTAAGATTAAGCAAGAGCTCTTCGTGATTCATTAGTGTCATATTTCCTTTATTGACTTTTATTTTCCAGCTGAGCATTTATCATCTCCCAGCCAGTACATCTTTTGTAGTTAGGGTTGGGGAAGGTGCAGGTCTGGTTCCAGGGGCGGTCGAAGACCATCACTTTTAAGTCTGGAAGGTGGTCGAAGAACTTGAAGGCAGAAGGGGAGTCTTCGACTGCTAAATCAAAATGCATTTTGTAATAATCTTCCAGCTCCAGATTAAAGCTGCTGCCTTTTAAGAAATTGTCGCGGCCGTATTTATTCAGACAGAACAAATCAACTTTCTCCAGACCATGTTGATTCAGCCATTCGCGGGATGCGTCGTAGGCACTTACAGGGCGGCCGGTAATGATTTTTACGTCGTGGCCTTTTTCCAGCCAGCTGTTGATGGTTTTGGTGGCGCCCGGAGTTTCGGCGTAGGATAAAAGAACTTCCGGTTGATGGCCTTTTATCATCATTTGGTCATATTGCTCTTCTGTCAGGTCAAAGGATTTTTGCAGATTAAAATAGTGAATCTGCTCGTAGGGAATATCAAGATTAAACATTTCTTTTACGAGCCCTGAAAAGTGGCGGGCTGTTTCGCAGAGGCAATCATCAAAATCAACGTAAATATTCATCTTCGAAATTATAACAGAAAACACGAGGCAAGGCGATGAATTAAGCGGCATTTCGTGATAAAATATTTTTATGGCAAAGGAAATCAAAACTTACACTGCAGAACTTTTCCTAAAAGAAAAACACACTCTCGGCGAGTCTCCTTTTTATGATGCCCGCACGAAAACTCTTTCCTGGGTTGATATTGCAGAAGGAAAATTCTTTACCCTTGGCCCTGATGGAAACAAGCGTACTTTTTCTTACGGACAGAAAATCGGCTCTGCGGTTCCAGCTGAAAAACCTGGCACTTATCTTATTGCCGGAACAGATGGTCTTTATCTCGAAAATGCGGATGGCTCCAAGCCTCTGCTTATCAAAAATCTTTCTGAATATTACAAGGCCTGGCAGCGTTCAAATGATGTGAAGGCAGACCCTAAAGGCCGGGTCTGGTTTGGCTCTTCTGTGGATGATGATATTCATGAAGCGAGCGGAAATCTCTTTTGCCTGGAAAATGGCGAAGTGACTGTAAAGCAGGCTGACACTAAAATTTCCAATGGACTTGCCTGGAGCTCGGACCGTAAAAAGTTTTATTTTTCAGACACCCTGCAATATGCGGTTTTTGAATATGATTATGATTTGGAAACCGGCGAAATCTCCAACCGCAAGGTTTTGTTTGAGCCGGAAGAAGGCCGCGGTATGACAGACGGAATGTGCATCGATTCAGAAGATAATCTCTGGGTAGCCTTCTGGGGTGGCAGCCGCATAGAAGAGCGAAGCACAAAAGACGGCTCTCTTCTTGCAGTTGTAAATGTGCCTGCTAAAAACGTAACCTCCTGCTGCTTCATGGGCGACAAGCTTGATACCCTTTTCATCACAACCGCAGCAACCGGCCAGACCGGCGAACTCGATGGTTGTCTGTTTACCTGCAAGGTAGACGTAAAAGGTCTGGAGTGCGATTACTGTAAATTATAGGGGAAACTCGTAAATTCCATCAAATCCGCATAATCCCCGCCATCAGCTTTTCGCAATGCAGCAATATAGGAGCTGCGGACTTCTGAGACATTCACGAGGTTTGTGTTTCCCCAGTAAAGTTTTGTTCCTTCAAGTTTTTCCAGGACAAGATCTGCCATAAGACGTGAAACGCGGCCATTACCGTTTGGGAAGGGGTGAATCTGTACTAGTTTATGATGAAGTCTGACGGCAATTTCTCTATTTGAATAGGTTTTGTTTTCTATCCAGAATTTTACATCATCAAAAAGTTGCATAAGTTTAATAGGAATCTGGTAAGGAGCAACTCCTATATTTCTTTCTGAAGTTCTGTAAACACCGGCCCATTTCCATACATCGCCAAACATCTTTTTATGCAACTCACGTAAAAAAGTATCAGAGAAGATATCTTTATTTTTGTTAGACATAAGCCAGATCTGAGCCTGGGCAATGTTGCGGGCCTCTGCTTCATTCAGCTCGGAATGGAGTGTTATCCATTTTAATTTCAAACCGTCTTTTTCCTCTGCCGTCAGAGGGGTAGAATTGTCATCAGCTTCAAAAATATCCATATTCTAATCCCATATCCTTCTGGTGTTTCCATTTATAAAATCATCAGCCATATCATCAACGGCTTCTTTAGTCTGAATATCCTGATTTTCAAGAGCCATATTAAGATTAACACCAAGGAGAATTTCTTCTGCTTTTTTCTTTGCCTGAGTCTGAACAATATCCTGAAAACTTGTCTTTGGCTTGAAGTAATATACAAAGTCACAATTCATTGCTTCAGCTACTTTCTTCATTGTATTTAGTTTCAGGTTTTCTTCGTTCACTTCCATTTTTGCAATTCGTGGCTGTGTAACACCAAGACGTTTTGCAAGCTGTACGGCTGTCATTCCTATTGCTTCACGAACTGTATTAATCCAGCTGTTACCTTTTGGCACAATATTCCTGGCATCCGTTAAAGAGGAAGTTTTCTTGTCTAAAGCTCTAATCTGCATTATTCTTGCGTTCATAATATAACCTATGTGTAATAAATTATAGTTCATTATATAATATAACAGTTATATTTGTAAATATAATATATAAACTATATATTATATACGGTAAATAAATATATTACCTTTAGGTTATATTAGAAATCAGGTAACTTCATGCAGCCACTTTCCGCTCAAAACTCTTATGGCGCCAACAATTGCTTTTACAATCGATTCGCTTGAGAGGAATAAGAAAATCATTGGGGCGGGAAGATGGAGCACAAAGGCTGCAACGTATCCAAGAGGAATTGCAACTCCCCACAAAACAACCAGTTCACCAACGGCAGAAAATACAGTATCTCCGCCGGCCCTGCACACACCGACAACCCAGTCCATACAGAAGGAATTAAAGGGATAAAGCAGAATCAAAATCATAAGAATCTGAGTTGCCATCTTTATGATTTCAGGCTCAACGTTAAAGAGGAAGGGCAGCAGTTTAGAAAGCGGCAGCAGCAGTACTCCGACCACGGCTCCGACTAAAGGCATAAACCACATGGAGCGCAGGGCATATCCTTTTGCTTCATCCAGCTTCTTTTCGCCGATACGTTTGCCAATCAAAACTCCAATACCGTTTCCAAAGCCCATACAGAATACCCAGGTAAGCTGACTGATTGTTCCGGTAATGCTATAGGCAGTAAAAGAATCAGTTCCCGCATGAGCATAGATTCCGTTATACACAGAAGTTCCAAGTCCCCAGAAGGTTTCGTTAACAATAACCGGGAAGGCAATCTTCAAATACTTAAAAACAAAAGACCAGTCAAAGCCCAGCAGTTCTCGAAGCTTTCCGCAGATTTCGTAACCGTGAGAATAAGACCAGACTAAAAGAATTACAAGTTCAACAAGTCGTGAAAAGACTGTTGCAATGGCAGCTCCCTTTACTCCAAGGCCCGCAACAAAAATCAAAAGATAATTTGCACCGGCATTTGTAAGAAGAGAAACTGATGTACAGACAAGCGGCAGCTTTACCCGTTCCGTACTTCGCAGAGCAAGGGTGATAGAAAAACTGATTGCAGTAGGGATATAACTTAAACAGGCAAGGCGAAGATATTCTCCGCCAACGCGTACAACCTCAGGATCCGGAGAATAAATTCTAATCAGCTGATGAGGAATAAAAAGTCCAAGCACAGTGAAAACCACAGCCACAAAAGCGGCAATCAAAGTCATCAAACCTAAAGACTTTCTGATTCCGCGGATATCCTTTTTGCCCCAGAACTGCGCAATAAAAACACCGCCGCCAGAAGTGATTCCAAAAAGAATCATATTGAGGATAAAGAAAATCTGATTTCCAAGTCCAACCGCAGCAATCTCAACACTGCCAAGCCGCCCGATCATAACGGTGTCGAGCATGTTCACAAAGTTCTGCAAAAGCGACTGAAGCGAAATTGGAATCGCAATCGTAAACAAAGAAGAGTAAAAGCCTTTAAGTTTCATATCGCACTATTATGAAGATATGGTGGAAAAAATCAATGGGAAGGAGGGGAAAGCCTTCCCCTGCCTCCAGCCCGCTTCGCGGTCTTCCGTCACCCCTTCTCCTAGGGGCTTTGCCCCTAAAACCCCAAAATATGCCGTTTTACGATATTTGCGAAGTAAACCCTGTCACAACGTCTGATTCAGTCCTCTGAAACAAAAAAATAATATTTAAAAAGTCTAGGCTATCAGATTAAACTTGAAAAAGTACCATCATTAAGATAGTGTTACTTGTGAGAGGTTGATACGGGAGTTGAACCTGTTTTGCTTGGATGAGTTGTGAGCTTAAGGATTAAATAACACTTATGGAAAAAGAAACAGAAGAGCGTCTGACTGCAATTGAAATGAAGCTTGCCTACATGGAAGATTTTGTAAGCCAGATTCAGAATGTTGCGGTTGATCAGGCAAAAACTATTGATAAGCTGCAGAAAGAAATAAAGCTGATGTCGGACAGAATCCGCGAAATGTCGAATGCCATGGAAGGCGATATTCCTAATCGCAAGCCGCCACATTATTAATTTTCTATCTTGTAATAACCACAAAAATTTGTATAATGTCATGCAACTAGGGGAGCTTGGTAAAAACCTTGCTGAGAGTAGACTGTGTGTCTTGACCCATAACCTGATTTGGATAATGCCAACGTAGGGAAACAGTTTCTGGCCGTTTTTCGGCAAACAGCATTTTATTCAAACAGGCAACTTTATTAAAAAAGAGGCTTGTTATGTTCTCAAAAATCTTATCTAACGTGCGGGAAAAATGCCCGCTTATTCACAACATTACAAATTATGTAACAGTAAACGATGTTGCAAACATTCTTCTTGCTTGCGGCGGAAGTCCTATCATGAGCGATGATGAGGGCGAAGTTGAAGAAATCACTGCAATTTGTGGTGGTCTCAACATCAACATTGGTACACTCAACAAAAACACAATTCCTTCAATGTTCCTTGCAGGAAAAAAAGCAAACGAACTTGGACATAAAGTTCTGCTTGACCCGGTTGGAGCAGGAGCTTCTGCTTTGCGAACTAATACCGCTCTGGACCTGCTTAAAAAAGTAAAGTTTGATGTAATTCGCGGAAACATTTCTGAAATAAAAACTCTTGCTGTTGGAAGCGGCACTACAAAGGGTGTTGATGCAGATGTAAGCGATGCAGTGACAGAACAGAATCTTGATAAATCAATTGCTTTTGCAAAAGAATTTGCAGCAAAGACAAAATCTGTTATTGCAATTACCGGAGCCATCGATTTGGTTTGTGATTCAGAAAAATGCTATGTAATCAGAAACGGCCGCGCAGAAATGGGAAAAATCACCGGAACCGGTTGCCAGCTTAGTGGAATGACAGCTGCCTTTATCACCGCAAATCCAGACAATATTCTTGAAGCAACTGCTGCTGCCGTATGTGCTATGGGTCTTGCAGGTCAGCTTGCCTGGAAAAAAATGCAGGACGGAGACGGTAACTCAACTTACAGAAACAGAATCATCGACGCTATTTACAACATGACTGGCAAAGAACTCGAAGAAGGCGCAATTTATGAAATCAGATAATTTTGCTCTTCGCTCTGCGCTCCTGCTTTACGCTGTTACAGACCGTCACTGGACTGGAGAAAAGAATCTTCTGGAACAGACTCGGGATGCCTTAAATGGCGGCGCAACAATGGTGCAGATTCGTGAAAAAGATCTGGACGAAGCTGATTTTGAAAAAGAGGCTCTTGAACTAAAAAATCTCTGTAAGGAATTTCATGTTCCTTTTATCGTGAATGACAATGTTGCACTTGCAAAAAAAATAGATGCAGACGGCGTTCATGTGGGGCAGGATGATATGAATGCTCTTGAGGTTCGTAAAATTCTTGGCCCGGATAAAATTGTAGGAGTTAGTGCTCAAACTGTGGAAGAAGCTCTTCTTGCTGAAAAAGAAGGAGCTGATTATCTTGGCGTTGGAGCTGTCTTCCCGACTGGAAGTAAATCCGATGCGATTGATGTTCCGCACGAGACGCTAAAAGCAATCTGCTCTGCTGTAAAGATTCCTGTTGTTGCAATAGGCGGAATCACAAAAGATAATCTTTGCCAGTTAAAGGGTAGTGGAATTGCAGGCATTTCTGTAATCAGTGCTCTTTATGCTCAAAAAGATATCAAAGCCGCTGCAGAAGAACTGGTAAAAAGAACTCGGGAAATAATTGATTAATAACGGAAGAAAATGAAAAAAATCACTGCTGCCATTTTTGATCTGGACGGAACTCTTTTAGATTCCATGCCTATGTGGATGACTTGTGCTGAACGTTATATTTCATCTTTAGGCATGGAAGCAGAAACTGCACTTGGGGAAAAACTTTTTTCAATGAATATGAAAGAGGGGGCTGATTATTTAAGAAATAATTATAAGCTGACTTTTTCTGATGAAAAAATATTTTCCGGTATTAATTCCATTCTTGCTAAATCTTATAAAGAAGAAGTTCAGTTTAAAGATGGGGCAGAAGTTTTTCTTTCTAAGCTGAAAAACTCTGGAACAAAAATTGCACTCTGCACAAACACAGACAGAGTTTTGTTTTCTCCGGCATTAAAGCGTCTTGATGCAGAAAAATACTTTGACTTTATTTTTACTACAAGTGAAATGGGAATGAGTAAACAGTATGAAGAAACTTTTTTGTCGGTGTGCGATGCACTGGGAACTACAAAAGAAGAAACCTGGGTTTTTGAAGATGCTCTATATTCAATAAAAACAGCATTCCAGGCAGACCTCAAAACCTGCGGAATTTATGATGAGACTTCAAATTCTGATATCGCACAAATCAGGAACTTCAGTACAGTTTACTGTAAAAATTACGAAGAAGTGCAAAAGTATTTCTTCGGATAAAAAAGAAAAATCTTCTTGAGGGCACCGCCTGAAGATTTAATACATAAATAAGTAAAGCTAAAAAATTGCTGCATCGCAATTTTTTTTAACGCTTTGCTATTTAACACCGCCCGCTCTGACCGGCGGGCTTACACAAGAGGTATGTTTTATGAAAACCGCATTAACAATCGCAGGAAGCGATTCAAGCGGAGGCGCCGGAATTCAAGCTGACATCAAGACCATGACTTGCAATGGCGTTTTCGCCATGAGTGCAATCACGGCTTTGACGGCACAGAATACCACCGGCGTTACCGCAATCAAAGAAGTGGAGCCTGAATTCCTTAAAGAAGAAATTAAGGCTGTAGTAACAGATATTTTTCCGGATGCAGTAAAAACCGGAATGGTTTCATCTACTCCACTTATTAAAGTTATTTCAGATTCAATAAAAGAGTATGGCTTAAAAAATCTTGTAGTTGATCCTGTTATGGTTGCAACCAGCGGAGCAAAACTTATAAGCGACGAAGCCATTGAAACTCTCAAAAAAGAACTTCTTCCTTTAGCCACTGTAATTACTCCAAATATTCCAGAAGCAGAAGTTTTGTTTGGAAGAAAAATCACAAACGAAAAAGAAATGGAAGAAGCCGCAAAAAAAATCAATGAAGATTATGGTTGTGCAGTTTTGCTTAAGGGCGGACACAGTTTAAATGATGCAAATGATTTTCTGTATCCGGGGAATGAAGATGATAAAAGCGCGGAAGGAATCTGGTTTTATGGAAAGAAAATAAACAATCCTAATACTCACGGAACGGGTTGTACTCTTTCTTCGGCAATCGCTTCAAATCTTGCAAAGGGTTTTTCTCTGGCAGAATCCGTAAAAAATGCAAAGGACTATATAAGCGGGGCTCTTGAAGCCATGCTGGACTTAGGAAAAGGTTCAGGCCCACTTGCACACAACTGGAATATTAAATAGGAAGTATTATTTATGAAAAATAATGGAATAAAAGAAACAAAAAAAGGAACAAGTATTTTATCAAATTCAATTATATGGTTTGGAGCTGGAGTTTCCATTGCAGAAATTCTTACAGGAACTTATTTTGCTCCACTTGGTTTTGCAAAGGGAATTCTTGCAATTTTAATCGGACACGTAATCGGTTGCAGCCTTTTGTTTTTTGCCGGATATATTGGAGCTCTTTCAAAAAAATCTGCAATGGATTCTACTGCGCTCAGCTTTGGAAAAATTGGTGCCAAAATCTTTGCATTGTTTAATGTAATTCAGCTGGTTGGCTGGACAGGCATAATGATTTACGATGCTTCTCTTTCATTAAATGAAATTTTTGCTACACAAAAATGGGTATGGGCTGTAATTACCGGGCTTCTTATAATTTTGTGGGTTATTGCCGGAATTACAAATATCGGTAAATTTTCTTTTGGAGTAATGATTGCACTTTTTGTACTTACCATCGTTATGTGCAAGGTTGTATTTTCCGGTGGAAACAGTTCGATATCAGTTGAATTCCAGGAAGCCCTCTCGTTTGGCCAGGCAATTGAACTTGCTGTTGCCATGCCACTTTCATGGCTTCCGTTAATCAGCGATTACACAAAAGAAGCTGAAAAACCATTTGCCGCAACTTTTGCTTCCAGCGTAACTTACTGTCTTGTTTCCTGCTGGATGTACATAATCGGAATGGGCCTTGCAATTCTTACTTCTGAAAGTGATATTGCAAAAATCATGACAGCTGCCGGACTTGGAAAAATTGCTCTTGTAATCATAATTTTATCTACAGTTACAACAACCTTCCTTGACGCCTGGAGTGCAGCTATTTCATTTAAGACAATATTCGAGAAAGTTCCGGAAAAGCTTTCTGCAATTATTGTTACTGTAATCGGTACTCTTGCTGCCATTTTATTTCCAATGGACAACATTACAGATTTCCTTTATCTGATTGGTTCAATTTTTGCACCGATGATAGCAATCCTTCTCGCAGATTATTTTATCCTAAAAAGTGATTTCTCTGAGAAAAAACTCAAAGTTTCCAGAGTTATTATCTGGCTGATAGGGTTTGTGATTTACAGACTTTTGATGAAGACTGATTTGATAACCGGCTGCACAATTCCTGATATGGTTATGACATTTGCATTAACTGCTGGTGTCGGGCTGATTGAAAATCGGAGGTAAAACAGAAAAAAATCTGCGGAACAATGGTTGAATAATTTATGCCAGATGGCTTTGTTCTTTCTTGAGTTCCTTTTTATTTTTGTACATATTCTTGTCTGCCCGCTCAAATATTTCTGAAACAAGAGTATCTTTTTCAGAGTCATATTCGGACATTCCAGAAGCCAGAATTGGACCAGAGCCTGATAGAAGATTATCTCGAACACTCGTACGCAAAATTTTCATCAGGCTCTCTCTATTTGAAAAATCATTACCTCTTAAGAATACAACGAATTCATCACCGCCAATTCTGAATACAGGACTATGAACAAATATATTGCATAAAAGCTTAGCAGAATTTTTGATATACTCATCGCCAGCTACATGACCTAGTGTATCATTTATTTTTTTAAGATCATTAGTGTCACAAACAACAAGTGCAAAAGGCAGATAATCCATTTTGTTGTCAATATTTGACTGTACGGATTTTTCAAGCTCTTTATAGGCGGTTTTATTTTTTACACCTGTCAGTTCATCACGTCTGGCAAGTTCTTTTTCTGTGTTCAGCGCTTTGAGCTGTTCTTTTTCTTTTTTGATTTCTTCATCAATATTTTCAATACCAATAATGTAGTGGGTGCCATTGGCAGTTTTTTGAGCAGTCATTCTTACATAATGCGTTTTCTTGAATGCAACAATCCTATATTCTAAACTGCAGCTTTTCTGATTTTTAAGAGTTCTGATTATATGATCCTTGCTGGCAAAATCAAGCACGAGCTCTCGGTCACCTTTATGAACGATATTAGAAATATCAATTTGAGAATCTGCAAAAAAATCGTCTCCTGATTTCTGAACATCCAGCTCACCATAAATATTTCTACATTCGTAGCTGATATAGCCAAAGTCTTTTGCATCAACATAATATATTACATCGTAATTGACGGCCAGAATTTCTGCAATTTGAGTAAAGGTAACCTGCTTCTTCTGATTTTCAAGCAGCATATTTTCGGCAGTAATTTCATCCTCTATATCTTTTTCATACAGTACAAAATGTCTTTCATCATTAGCGCGCATAACTGTGAATTGAAAATGCCTTTGTTGTCCGTTAATCAACAGTCTGTATTTATAGGAATAAGATTTTCTGCTTTCAAGATTTTGTAACATTGTTTCTTTACGATGAAGATTTTGAGCAAATTCCCTGTCATCAGGATGAACATATTTTTCAATATTCATCCGGGTTTCAGTGTAAAAATCCCGCCCAGCGACAGGAACCTTCATGGAAGCATATTCCTGACTTTTTGAAAATTCCCGATATTCTCCAGTCTCTATATTGATGTAATACATTGCTTCATAATCTTCAGCAAGGCTTGTTGCAATGTTATCATATATTTCTTTTTCCTTTCTTTCTCCGGCTTCAACAAAGGAGTGAATTACACAGATTCCGATTATAAGTCCCGTAGCATAAGATGGATATCTGGAATCGAATATTTGGAATATAAGAAATAATTCCATTACTAGACAGGTGAATCCAACTGCTGTATAACGTGCCTTCTCGCCGCCAGTTGATTTATATGCTATAAGAAGCATATATGTAGAAGTCACCAGATAAAGGGCAATCTGTAAAATGAAAGCAATATGTCTGCCTGCTTCTGTAATATATTCATGCTCGTTATTGAAAGAAAAAATGAAAGGATGAAAATAATTAATTATCAGATATATTAGTGCCAGCGTGAACATAGTCCATACCGCATAAAGAAGTGCTTTGCTTTTTCGGCCATGCTTATCCAGATAGGCAACAATATAACGTATCCATGTCAGCATACTCAGGAACATAAAAAGAAAATACAGAATACAATCAAAATATAAGACAGGAAACAGTGCTTTTATGTAGTGATGTTCGTATAAAAGGCCCCATGCAATATCTGCAATAAAATAGCAGTTTGATGCAATCAGAAAATAGCAATAACGGGAATTTGTCTTCTGAGCATTTTTTAACTCACCAGTCTGGCCTCTTAGATTTTTAAGAGAGTCCCGATTTATTATGAGGTTAAGTATTAATGCCAATAAACTAATAATAGAGTAAGACATGAAATCAGTAATTTTATTATATCATAAAATTTGTTGAAAGACATATAATTTTTTTTTGAATATAAGGTTATTTGAGTTGGATTTTATCTTTTTAATTACGCTGGAAAATTTGCAGTTTATTCAGATATAATATTTTATAGATATAAAAAAGAGGAAATAAAAAAATCAGGAGGTTCTCATGTCGATAGTTGCCGCGTTTATGGTCCCGCATCCGCCGATGATTGTGCCGGATGTTGGTCGTGGAAGTGAGAAGCAGATTGAAAAAACAATTAAGGCTTATGAGAGGGTGGCTGATGAGATTGCAGCTCTTAAGCCTGAGACTATAATTATCTCCAGTCCTCACAGCGTGATGTATTCTGATTATTTTCATATTTCGCCGGGCAGCGGGGCGGTTGGTTCCTTTGCTGATTTTGGTGCGCCAGAAGTTAAGTTTGATGTTGACTATGATGAAGAGCTTGTGAAGGACTTGTGCGCGCGGGCCGATGAAGCTGGATTTCCGGCAGGCTGTCTTGGCGAGAAACGCCCGGAGCTTGATCACGGAACTATGGTACCGCTCTGGTTTATTCTGAAACAATACAAGGACTTTAAGCTTGTTCGCACGGGACTTTCCGGCTATGACCTTTTAAAGCATTATGAATACGGCACTATGATTAAGGACGCTGTTGAGTCGCTGGGGCGCAGGGTTGTTTATGTTGCCAGTGGTGATTTGTCACATAAGCTTCAGGAGTACGGGCCTTATGGCTTTGCTGAAGAAGGCCCCCTTTATGACAAGCGGATTATGGATGTATGTTCCGGGGCGCGCTTTGGAGAACTTTTTGATTTTGATGAAAACTTCTGCCAGAAGGCTGCGGAATGCGGACATAAATCTTTTGTGATTATGGCGGGTGCGCTGGATGGTCAGGCGGTGGAGGCCATGCAATATTCGCACGAGGATATTACCGGCGTTGGTTATGGAATCTGTTCTTTTGTGCCAAGGGGAGAGGATGAGGCGCGGCATTTTCTGAGTGCTCGTCTCCGGCAGGTTGAAAGTGAGCTTGAGGAAAAGCGTCGGAAGTCCGATGCATGGGGAAAGCTTGCGCGGGAGTCTGCGGAATATTTTGTAAGGAACGGGCATGAGATGGAATTGCCTGACTGGGTGCCGGATGAACTTTTGAAGGTGCGTGCCGGTGCCTTTGTTTCTGTTCACAAGTTTGGAGCCTTGCGTGGTTGCATAGGAACCATCGCCGCAACAAAAGAAAATCTTGCACTGGAGATAATTCACAATGCAGTGAGCGCAGTTTCCGAAGATCCTCGTTTTGAACCGGTGAATGAAGATGAATTAAAATATCTTGATATAAATGTTGATGTTCTTGGCGAGGCAGAAAAAATTTCATCTCCGGCTGAACTTGATGTAAAGAAATATGGCGTGATTGTGCAGAGCGGTTATAAGCGTGGTTTGCTGCTTCCGGACCTTGACGGAGTAGACACAGTTGAACAACAGATTTCAATTGCAAGACGTAAAGGCGGAATTGCTCCAGGTGAGGATGTTGATTTGTTTCGTTTTGAAGTTGTGAGACATTATTAGTCGTGCAATATTATTAGCCGTGCGGAAATCGTGGAGAAAAGATTATGCAGCTTTGTGATGTTTGTTTCAGGCAGTGTAAAATTGAAGAAGGTCAGACAGGTTTTTGCGGAGCACGGACTTGTCGTGATGGGCAGATAGTTGCTGCTAACTACGGCAGGCTTACTTCTGTGGCGCTGGACCCCATCGAAAAAAAGCCTCTTAAAATGTTCCACCCGGGCAGCATGATTTTGTCGCTTGGTTCTTATGGCTGTAATCTGCGCTGTCCTTTTTGCCAGAACTCAAGCATATCCTGGTCGCAGAAGGCGTTTGAATATAAGGACAAGGCAGATTTTTATGAGCCCCAGGAAATTGTAAAAATTGCGCTGGAGCTTCAGTCACGCGGAAATATAGGCCTTGCCTTTACCTACAACGAGCCGCTTGTTGGTTACGAGTTTGTGCGCGACACGGCAAAGCTTGCCAAAGACGCTGGATTGCAGAATGTCCTTGTGACAAATGGAACTGCAAGCCAAAAAGTCCTCAACCAGATTCTCCCATATATCGACGCAATGAATATTGACCTCAAGGCTTTTACAGACGGCTTCTATCGCAACTTCATCAGTGGAGATTTTCAAATGGTAAAGGATTTTATCACCACTGCCTCCGGTGCCTGCCATGTGGAACTTACCACGCTAATCATCCCCGGCGAAAACGACAGCGAAGAAGAAATGCGTGAATTGTTTGCCTGGGTTGCTGCTCTTGAAAATCAAACCGGTAAAAAAATCCCCCTTCACATCACAAGATTTTTCCCGACCTTCAAACTTACAGACAGGGCTCCCACACCCGTAGACACAATTCTGCGCCTTGTAGAAGTTGCCAAAAAAAATCTGGAATTTGTTTTTCCGGGGAATATTTAAGAGAAGTTGTAGAACCGTTTTACGGGAAATATATAAATGAAATTGCAGGATAGTTTATGGGGATATAACTGTATTGCCCGGGGATATTTTTTTTCATATTATCTTTTTTAGTCAGGATAATAATCTGCGGTTTTTACATAACCGCTTTTTGTATTTAATTCGTAGAATCGTTCTGGCGGATAATCAAAATCTTCGCCCCATTTTCCCTTAAAGTTTTCTTTATCACCACCACCATGGATGACTATGTAAAGATCACAGTCATCATCAGTAAGAAAAATTGAAATATTGATTTCAGAAGTATTTAATCTGAATACTGTTTTTACAGAGTGTGAACCAGCTCCTTTCCATGCACCTTTTGTATTTATTATTCGAAGCACTTTTTTTCCAGATCTGAATAAATCATAATTGTAGCTTCCGTTATTAAGATTGATTCCTTTCTGGCTGTATAAATTTTTAATTGTTTTAAGCGCCCCAGAAATTTTTTTAACATCTTTTTTGTTTTTGATAAGTGGAAGGGCCATCTTTATAAGAGAGTTCAGTTCATTATAAGTTGATTGTGATTTGTGAGTTTCAGATTGAACTTCTTTTGTTTCAAAAACATATTTTTTTTCGCCTTCGTTGTCTAGAAGATTGATTCCTTCTTTATCAATAGAAACAAAATGTCCCCAGCTAAAATGTGAAACAGTTTCGACATATTCTACCATGCGCAGATTTTTGAAAACTTTACAGATTTTAATTTCATCATAAAGTTTTTCATTTTCATAAACAGAAAAAAGAATTGTATCTGCATCCCATTTTTCTGAAACAAGTCCGCCTGTATGGTCAACGATGCGATATTTTCCATCCGGAGAAAAATATTCCTGTGGCTCCCAGGGTTCATCAGACCAGGCAGAATTTATAGCAAAAAGAAATGTAAATAAAATCAATAATTTCTTTTTCATTTTTCCAGACATTGAATCAATCCTTATTTTTATTTAATTCTTTTCTGAATTATTCCGCACAGGAACTTGTAGAGTAGTCCCAGCAGAATAGTGCCGGCAAAAACAGCGACAAAATAGATGGCGAGGTTGTAGTGGCCGGCTTTGTAAATCGGAAATGAGCCGTACTGTGGATGCGGTTTGTAAAGCAGGAAGCGGAAGACTGTAATCATAATCAGATTCATCATGTAGGTCTCAAGAGAAATTTTTCCAAAGAAGCGGCTTATTGGGTTCGTTACCTTGTACTTAAGCATGATTGTAAAGAGGCAGGTAGGGAAGAGCATGCTGTAAGGAATTACGCAGAAATAGGTCGCGATTTTTTTCCCGATGTCCGGGCCGTTGCCGTTGAACTCTGTCCACCAGCCAAAACGCATCTGACCATAGCCGGAAAGAACGTATGCTGTAAGAGTAGCCAGCAGAACCAGAGCGAATTTTCCCCAGTAGAACTTTCTGAACCAGTCGCGGATCTGTTTATCAAACTGAGCAAAGAGCATACCAATGAAAAAGGCAGGGCAGGAATTAATCCACCATTCTCCGGAGAACCAGAAAACCTTTTGCTGAGCCCACCATTTTTCATGAAGGGGAGATGGTCCAAGCCACCAGTTTTTAGGACCGGCCCACCAGGTAAAGTGACCGTTTACACAGAAAAGCATGCCAAGGAAAATTATAAAGGCGGCCATGAGAATATAGCAGAGTTTGCGGTTTTTGATGTTTTTGAAAAGCAGGTAAAAGGCCATATAAAGGAAGAAGGCTACAATCGGATACCAGCCATATTCATTCATCATTGAAAAGCCCAGAAGATGACTTACCCACTGAAGTGGAGCAAAGCGTTCTCCGCTGGCAAAACGTAGAATTCCATAAATCAAAATGCTTACATAATAAGGAATGATCAGAGTTTTTACTACGCGCTTTTTTATAAAGCCGTTGAAATAATCCGGCTTGGTTTCCAGACTTTTGATTAGTCCGTAGCCGGAACAGAAAAAGAAGATTGCTACAAACAGGTAGCCGGCATTTACAAAAATGCTGAGTTCTCCAGGTTTAGAGCCATAGCCGTTGGCCATCTGAAACGAGTTCTCCTGAGAAATGTGATGAAGAATTACTCCGATAGCCGCAAATCCGCGCAGCGACATAAAAGAATCCAGCGAGGCAGAATCTTCATGAAACTGATCTTTTTTGAAACCGGCGAATTTTCCGCCCCAGATAAAGAGTGCCAGAATCAGCACATAGACAGTGTAGGTTAAGTACATTTATGAAATCTCCTTTTAATAATTTTTTAGCTTCATAATAAAAGCTTTTTTAGATTCGCCGTCAAAGCCAAGATTTTTATAAAACTGATGAGCTTCTTTTCTCCAACTGCCACTCTGTAAAATCACTTTGTAGCAGTCATTCTCGCGGGCAAACTCAATTGCTTTTTCCATGACTTTACGGCCAAGTCCCTGTCCGCGATATTCCTTGTCGGTGACAACATTTTCTACAAAGGCAACTGAAGAACCCAGACGGGTAAGATTTGGAATTATCATACAATAGCAGGTTGAGATTACTTTTTCGTTTTCAACTGCTCCGAAATATTTGATTTTCTTGTTTCCCTCGATTTCGCTTTTCCAGATTTTGCGGGCGTCTTCTACTGAATAGTTTCCGTTAGCACCGTCTAACTGTTCGTATAATTTTATGAGAGATTCAAGGTCGTTTTCGTTTAATTCTTTGAGTTCCATTTTTTTTTGCCTCGGTTTTGTAATAGGATGATTCCTTCTGCAGGAACTTGTTGTATATAAATGTTACAGCATTTTGAGAAATATAACTAGTTTTACGTGCAGATTAGCAGATTCTATCATTTTGCACGTAAAATGTTATTAAAAGCGGGGGCGTTGCGGGGGCTTTATAAAAGTTTACTCAAAAAATCAAATGCATGTTACACTATTGTTGTATTCTCATAATTGTAAGAAAGTATGGCGCGCGTGTTTTCTTACAAATGAGTCCGTGGGGCTCACAGGAGTTGCTTTGGCTAATCTTGATTTATTAATGCGGTCGCTGGAGTTCATCGAAGAACATCTTGAAGATACTGTCGCTGTTCAGACGGAAGATATTGCGGCTGCGTGTTATGCTTCTAAGTCTGCGCTTGAAAAGGTCTTTAAGTACACGATTCATTTTTCGGTTCACGATTATATAATCCGCCGAAAGATGACCAGGGCTGCAAGATTGATGATAGAAAAGCCTGCTCTGAGTATTCTGGATATTGCCGTTCAATTCGGCTATTCAAGTCATGAAGCCTTTACGAGAACTTTTTCGCAGGTGTGGAATTGTAATCCGTCGGATTTCAAAAAACGCTACACCGAAAAAGGGCGTGAACATTCTGCGGAACTGTTTCCTAAAATTACAGGCTTCATTCAATTAGAAGGAGAAGCTATTATGAGAAGAACTGTTGACATTTCGGAGTTGTATGATTTTTTTAAGTCGCGCAAGGACTGCTGGTTTGTATGTGGTGACATTGTTCACCTTATTCCGATTAATGAGATTTCGCACAAGGCAGGTGATGCCGCAATTGCAGAAGCTCTGCGACGAATGGAAAGCGTGTGCGGTCCTGAAGATGTTGTGTTCAGAATTGGTGGGGATGAGTTCGCTTTGCTTACAAACTCAAGGGACCAGGCATATGCCGAAACACTCAAAGAAAAGATTCTTGCTATGAATGGACAGCCAATTCAGTTTGAGGGGAAGGATATCCCGCTAAGCCTTTACGCAAAAACTGTAAAGATTGAAGATAAGACGGTCCGCTACGCTGAAATGTTTCCAAAGCTGATGATTCCGGACATGGAAAAAACAAATTAGAAAGTGAAAAAATAAATTTAAAAAAGTTGATGGCAAACAATATCAAGAATCAAAATGACAGCGGTGCTAAAATTATCATATAATCTTGGAGGAGACAAACATGGATGATTTTAAACCGCTGTTTGAATATGTTGAAAAAAACATTGAAAACAAAATGGGACTAAAGGAACTTGCAGATTTTATGGGCTACAGTCCTTTTTACATCAGCAGAAAATTTATGGATTTTTACGGCATTCCGATTACCGCTTATGTGCGAATAAGGAAGCTGCAATATTCTATAAAAGATTTGCTTGCTGACATGAAAGTGATTGATGTTGCCATGAAATATTCCTTTGAATCTCACGAAGGTTTTTCAAGATCGTTCAAAAGTCTTTTTGGCTCTTCTCCAAAAGATATTAAAAAATATTTGCAGAAGTATGACATTCCGGAGGTTGAACTTTTTGCAAATTATAAAACCAAATCTTTGGAGGAAGAAAAAATGAGTTTGAGCGATGACATGCACAAAATGATTTATGCGATTCTTGGTAATTCGTTTGAAGAAATGGCAGCGGGCTTTTGTTCTAAAATTGAGCTTAGCCTGCTGCCGGACAATTGCCTTAAGATTTTTGATGATGGCCGCGGTATCAAACTGGATGACGATGGAGTGGTTCACGAAGAAGTCCTGCAGAATCTTTTTTCCGGCAAGCCCATTACAAAGCTTGAGTATGCCCAAATGGGAGACCTGCCCTTTGATGACCTTAAGCTTGTAAACTCACTTTGCGAAAAGCTTACAATAACTGTCTGGCGGAATGGAAAAATCTACGAACAGGATTACATCCGCGGAGTTCCACAGCATTCTGTTATGAACAAAACTAATGATTCCAAAATCCTGCACGGAACTCAGATTATTCTTAAGCCGGATAGCACGATTTTTGGGGAGAGTGAGTTTTGTAAGGAAAAGCTTCTGGGGTGGATCAGAGAAAATTATTCGGGCTTGATGGATAAGGTGAGGATAGATTAGAATTATAACTGTCATGCTGAACTTGTTTCAGCATCTATAAAAAGATCCCGAATCAATTTCGGGATGACGGGACAAGGAGAATAAGATGTTGGCCCAATTACCCGAAGAAAAACGAGATTTGATAAAGCCGCTCTTTTTGAAAAAGCAGCCGAATAATTCTGCGCTCTGGTGTTATTTGGATGGAAAGATGACGGGCAAGACTTTTGTTGATGACATAGCCGCTCCCACAAAAGCAATCTGCAGGCTGGACATGAGCTGGACTTATATCAGCGATGATGCGGATTTGCCCTGGATTGAAGATGTTTTGGGCGAAATTATAAAAAAGGACTGGCTTCAGGTAATTTGGGTTCCGGAGCGAAAAGGAACATATCCGCTTAAAGAGTTTGCAAAAATAATTCCGCGCTTTGAGTTTATAGAAAAAAAAGAAGTTTTAGAAAAACCATGTAATGTGGAAATTACTCATTTTACAAGTGACCTGTTTGACAAGTTGCCGGAAGATTATAAAAACTGGCATTTGCAAAATTATGGAACAAAAGAAGCATTTCTTGAAAAAGCCTTTGGATTTTATGCTGTAGAAAATGGTGAGGTCTGTTGCGAAAGTGAAGCTGCTTTTACTTGCAAGGGATTTACGGAAATGGGCGTTTACACTTTTGAACCATATCGTAGACGCGGTTTTGCATTTGCGACTTGTCTTAGAACACTGGAAGAACTTGAAAAGATGGGGCTTAAAGCAATTTGGGCTTGTGATGAAGAGAACGCAGAATCTGTTAGGCTTGCAAAACAGCTGGGGTTTGTGAATCCTGTGGAGTATGAGTTTTTGTATTTTCCGACGCGGAATTAATTGAATGTGGATGCGCAAGGGTATGGAGCCACGCCGAAGGCAGCCACTGGACTGAGCGAACTAACGTTAGTTAGTGAGCGAGGGAAGCGGCTGGAGCGATAGCGAAATGGCGGAACACCCGGCCGGCTCGGAGTATAACGGAGAGCCGAGTGCGCCCAAAATAAAAAAAGGACTATTAAAATGAATCTTATGGATTGTTATATCGAAGAAGATCTCTTTCCAAAAATTTTTGCGAACTTTGAAGAGAGGGATTATGGGATTCTGTTTTATAATACGGAAAATAAAGATTCTTTTGACTCTAATCATGCAGTGATTTACAGGGAGCGGATTCAAAATCTGCAGGTGGTGCTTTCTGATATTGCTGACTTTTACAAAGCGAAGGGAAGCCGGCCGATAATTTATCAGTCGATGCTGGATGATAATTGGTTTGACGAAATTAAAGATGAACTTGCGGCGGGTGGTTACAAAAGCTGGATTGAAAATCAGGAGTTTATGTTTCTAAAAGAAAAGAACGCGATTGTCCCCAACCCTCAAATAGAAATCCGCAAGATTGAAAAGTGGACTGAAGAAATTGAAAATGTTTTAATCGAAGCGGAAGAGCCGTGGGAAATCAAGGTTGCAAAAAAGACTCTGGAATATCCGGGGGCCTGGATGTTTGCGGCGCTTTTGAAGGGGAAACCTGTTGGGCTTTTGTATGGGCATATTTCTGAGAGGGCTTGCCGGGTTGATTATCTGATTGTTTCTAAGAAATACCGAAGGCTTGGAGCCGGGCGTGCGCTTTTTTGCAGGTATGTGGAATGGTGCAAAGAGATGAGAATAGAAAACTGTTACATCTGGCCGGACGGTGAAACTCCAAAAAGGATTTATGAAGAAGGCGGCTACAGGCTCGTAGAAATCTGCAGGGCCGGACGCGCGGTGATGGAGTGATGGGGCGGAGGCGTGATTTACACAAATGAATCACTGGAAGCTGTGGCCGAAAAGATTTATTCGGAAGTTATTTAAAAATGATAAATAGAAAAGTTATGATATAATTATTCAAAAATGGAAAACATAATTCTGAATACCTGGATAGAAATAAAAAGTGGTCTCAAGGTTCGTTTGTTGTTGAAACCAGGTGACAATGGCTGCTCTTTTTTGATAATGGAAATAGATGAAAATGGAAGTATCAGCAAAAAAGGTCTGGTAGTAAAGGGGCGGCAGGTTTTCGATAATTCTGGAAAATCCCTGGATTTTGGCGACGCTTATCCAATCACCACCGACCATGGTAAGCTGATGATTACAAAGCAATTTATTAAAACCTGGTTATAGGAAACAATATGGATACAGAATGGTCAAACAAAAACAAAAGGATGCAGGCTCTAATTTCTAAGGAAGCAACTTTTGCTGAAGGAATAAAAGTTCTTCTTGAGTTGCGTGCTGAGATTTTTGAACAGATAACTTCTATTGTAAAAACTTTTCCATCTGTGGCTTTTTATCAGATGCCTTTTGGTGTGGGGAAAGGGACTCAGCACACGACATTGGCCTGGTCACTCTGGCATCTTTTTCGTATTGAAGATATTGTTGTGCACACGTTGATTTTAAAGGAGGAACAAGTTCTTTTGTGTGGTGATTGGTTAGATAAAACTAACAGTCAGATTGCCACTACAGGCAACGAGCTAGATGGCGATGCAATGATTACGTTTTCAAAGGCGCTAGATATCAAAGCAACTTATGAATATTGCAAGACTGTGATGGAGTCCACAAATGAAATGCTGGCGGGCTTACAGTTTGCGGACTTGAAGAGAACCTTCACTGCTGAAGACAAAGAGCGGCTCATTGCCAGCAAATGCGTTAGCCAGGATGAAAGTTCCGTCTGGCTGATTGACTACTGGTGTGGCAAGAATATCAAAGGGCTTATCCAGATGCCATTATCCCGCCACTGGATTATGCATGTGGAAGCCATGCGACGCATCAAAAACAAACTGTGTCAGCAGGCAAAGAAGGGCGTAGATCAGATTGCCTATTGCGGGCTTTCCTGCGGTCATTGCTTTCTGACTGCCTGGTGTGGTTCTTGCAGAACAATTTACAATACCTGTTCTTTTGCCACCTGCTCGCCGGATGGAGTTTGTCCTAACACAGCCTGCTGCAAAGAAAAAGATCTGAACGGCTGTTACGAATGCAGCGAGCTTTATGACTGCAAGAAAGGCTTTTACTCGCTCGGGAAGGATACAAATGCGATAAGGGCAATGGCGCTCTTTATACAAAAATACGGCAAAAAAGAATTGCTTCGCGTTATGGATACAATGCATTCAAAAAAGAAGTTTGAAAAAATTCAGGAAGTCCTTGGCAGCGAAATTGACGAGGGCTTAAAGATTTTGGAAGAATGGAGAAATAAATAATGACAAAAATAGAATACGTAACATCAAATGATAAAGCCTTTTGGTACAGGTTGGACAAGCACTTGCCGGAAAAAGAATTTGAAAACAAGGTTGCCAGCAAACAAGGCTACGTCCTTTTTGCAGATGACAGGCCGGTTGGACTTTTACGCTATAATTTGTTTTGGGATAACACTCCTTTTTGCACAATGCTTTTTATAGACTATCCAGAACAGCATAAGGGCTACGGGAAACAATTGTTGAAACATTGGGAGGAGGACATGAAGGCACAAGGCTACGGTATGGTTTTGACTTCAACTCAGGTTGATGAAACAGCCCAGCACTTTTATAGAAAAAACGGTTACAAAGATTGCGGCAGTCTTATAATGAATATCCCGGGCTATGAACAGCCTATGGAAATGTTTTTTAGCAAAGGATTGTAAAATATGAACATGAAATTACGACCATATAAACCCGAAGATTCTCAAATCATCTGCAGCTGGGTAAAGGATGAAAAAACTTTGTTCCAGTGGTCGGCAGATAGAATCGGGAAGTTTCCTTTACATGGAAACGAGTTAAATGAAAATTACGCAGATAGAAAAGCCGGCCTGGATTTTTTCCCGCTTACTGCAGTTGATGAAAAAGAAAATGTAATCGGGCACCTCTTTGTTTTAATTCCTGATGAGAACGTGAAGACGACAGTGCGTTTTGGTTTTGTAATTGTCTCGCCCGAAATCCGAGGCAAAGGTTACGGCAAGAAAATGCTTGAGCTTGCGATCGAGTATGCAAAGAAAGAATTGAAGGCTACAAAAGCAACGCTGGGAGTTTTTGCAAATAATCCAAAAGCACAGGTTTGTTATGAAGCTGTGGGCTTTAAGCCATTCAGCAAAAGAATTATGAAGATTCTTGGTACTGACTGGGAATGTATTGATATGGAATTAGAGTTGAAGTAGGAAGATGCGCAAGGGTATGGAGCACCTGCGAAGCAGCCGACCACAGGGATTGGTGGTTGAGTTTATCGAAACCACCATGACCGAGGACGGTGAGCGTTAGCGAAGTGCGGAACACCCGACTGGCTCGAAGAGCCAGATGCGCCCGGGAGAAAAAAATGATTATAAAGGATCTGGACTACAAAAAATATAAGGGCCAAAAATATCAGGCGGAGATTCTTTCGGATAGATTTCTTTCTATTGAAACGGAGGGCGAAGGTTTTGCCATTAAGTGGGTGATGAGCGGGGAGCCTCTAAGAATGACGCTTAATGAAGATTTGCTGTCGGACTGGCTGGAAAATCCTGTTGCTTATGGGGCTTTTGAGGGCAACAAGCTTATTGGCATGGTTGAAGGATTTTTAGAAAAATGGAACAACCGGTTCAGAATTGCTAACATCTGCGTGTTTGAGCAAGCTAACAGAAGAAGCGGGATTGGCACAAAACTCATGGAGACTATCTTAAAGGCTGCTGAAAAAAGTGGCGCCCGGATGGTGGTGCTCGAAACTCAAACCTTTAACTTTAAGGCAATTTCATTTTATAAAAAACACGGGTTTGAGATTATTGGCTTTGACAGGTATGCCTACTCCAACTGCGGGCCGGAAGAACATAACATGCGGGTGGAGATGGGGAAGATAATGTGAGCGCAATATAATCATATAGAATGGACCGAGCAGACTGTGGGTGAGGAGAATAAAGTGGTAAACAACCTTGTACAAGAAGCAAATGAACTCCTGAAAAAAGGCGGTTTTAATTATGCCTTCTGCGGCGGGCAAGCGCTAGATATGTTTCTTGGTTATGAAAGCCGTGTGCATGGTGATATTGATATCTGTGTCTTCTGGGAGGACCGGGACAGAATAATTGAGTATATGCTGTCGAAGGGCTACAAAGTTTACGAAATGCTTGGCGGCGGTAGAGCTCATCCAATTACCAGTACCGCCGGGCTGGTCCGACTTAAGAAAAATATTTTCTGCTGTCTGGAAGACTGTCCGCTTGTGAAGACCTATCCTGTTGAGGAAGACGGAAACTGCTGGATGGAGTTTTTTCATGTTGGGCAGACAAAGCTTGATTATATTGAATTTCTTTTTAATGACAAAAGTCCGACCCATTTTGAATATTCGCGAAACAGGGAAATCTCAGTTGAACTTTCGCAGGCTATCTTGTTTGTAGAGGGCATTCCATATCTAGCGCCCGAGATTATTCTTCTTTACAAATCAACAGACGCAGACCGCGAGGGGTATCAACAGGATTTTGAACTTGCCTACCAAGCCATGAGCGATGAACAAAAGCAGTGGCTGCAGAATGCACTTGAGCGTGAATTTCCGGAAGGGCATATATGGATTATTAAATAAAAAAAATGATAAATCTTGCACAGTTTGACAGACTAAAGAAAGGGGGGAAGTCTCCCCCTCGCTCCAGCCTCCTCGGACGTCAAGACGTCCTGCGGTGGCTTTCGCTACCCCTCTGCGGGGCTCAAACGCCGCCCCGCAACGCCCGCTAAAAATACAGTTGCTGGGGCTATTCTCACGTAAAGATAGTGAGACTTCATCTTATTAAACATTATTGTTTACACGTAATAAAATTCCGCGGCTTTCTGTTTTACTACAGCTTTCTAAAATTCATAACCTCCACCTTCTCCAGCGCATTAAAAGTTATTGTGCCTTTTTTGATGTAGTAGAGGGTGTGGCATTTTTCCCAGTGGACGCCTTTCTGGGGGCAGGTGCCGGCATATTCAAAACCGTATTCTGCAAGTTCAGCTTTAATTTTTACGGGGGTGTAGGTTTCCTTTTTTCCTTCATGGTCGCGCCAGTTGTTCAGGTGGACTGGAAGAATGGAAAGACAGGCTCCTCTTTTTAGAATGCGATGAGATTCTTCGTAAAGCATGTACTTGCCTTTGCCGTCGCCACCGTGAAGAGCATCATAGAGCAGCACTAAATCCAGAGAGTTGTCCTGAAAATCCTGAAGATTATGAACTTCCTTATTGATTAAGGTGATGTTTTTGATTCCGCGTGCCGCAATTTTTTCGCCTACTTCTTTCTGGCATATCGGGTTGCAATCAATGCCGTAGATTTTTCCATTGGGGTAGGCATTGCTCAAGGCAAAAAGATTTTCTCCAAAGCCATAGCCAAAATCAAGCACAGTCGGAGAGCCCTTTACATGGGGTGCAAGTGGCATCTGGGCAAACAAATCCCTGCCGTCAGTTTTTTCCCAAAGGGCAATGTCATCGTATAGTTTTTCGTTTGTGTTTGAATAGTTCATTATGCGCTCCCTCTACCTACACGCTATATAAATATCCATGCTCTCGCCATCGGTTTCAAAACAGGGGATTACTCCCTCAGCAGACTGAACAAGGCCATTGGTTCTCATAAAATCTCCAAGCGTTTGATAGGCGCCCGGAATTGTCACAAATGGATTTTCAAAAGGACGTTCAACGTGAATTGCCGCATATTTATGAGCCGGCTGTTCTTTGATTTTGCAACCCTGAGTCACAACTCCATCAGGCAGAATCAAAGCGGCCGTGTATCCGTGCATGTTAAAGACGTTGATTTGCTCCTGAGAAAGATTTGGAAAATCCCAGCCGATAACGCGGGGAACTTCTATTCCATTTTCTTTTGCAAGCCTGTACATTCTGTCAATCGCATCCCTTTCGGGCTCAGTGCTGATTACCGTGTGCTCCACATAACTAAAGCCGGGAACTTCTTCAAGCCGCAGGTTTGAGTATGCATCGCTCTGCTTATCCATTTCATCTCTAAAAAGATTATCCAGAGAACAGTTAAAGATTTTGCAGATTTCAAGCGCTTTTTCCATCTCGGGATTTGCCGCATCTATTTCCCATTTTGAAATTGTCTGACGGCTTACGTTCAGTTTTTCTGCCAAAGCTTCCTGAGTCATATTCCCGCTAAGCTTTCTAAAATATTGAAGATTCTTTCCAAAATTCATAACTGACCACGCCTCCTATAAAAACTCCGTGTTAGCGGCACTGCGTTGTAAATATAGATTAACAAAGATGCGCTGTTACTTCCACCAATCGCCAGGTGCTTTTTAGAAGGATTGTGCAACTTCAGGTTGCGGGAATATGATTAGAAGAATTGTGATATTTTACCACTCCATCATTTTTGTCATTGACATGTGGCTTACTTCTGCTTAATCACGATGCTATCGATGTAAAGATCTCCCTTGCTTGAACCGCCGGTGTGGTCATTGAAATTGAAAGTCAGTTTTTCGAAGCGCAACCATGTGAACTCGCATGGTAAATCGTACCACGCCTGATCCACATTTGACCATGCACCCCAGTTGTTATCAAAGCGAGAAACAGGGATTTCAACCGTTATCCACTTATTCAATGCATAATCACTGGCTTTGAGGTCATAGCGTTTTGTCCATGGCAATTCTTTTTTTCCGCCGTCTGAATCTACCAGAAGAACTTCGAAGCTCTGATTTTTATCTGTAAATTTTACATCAAAAGATATAACAAGAGACTTTTCATTTTCTTCAAACTTTGAAGTAATTGCTTTAGGGAGATAAATCTCAATGTTTGCCTGTTCCTGCGGATAAGAGGTTACAAAGCAGCGTTCATGAGAATCACTGAGTTTTGTTATTCTTGCATTAAAAGGGTTAACAGAAGTTCTTTTTCCGTCAGCTTCATCATAAACTACATAGGACTTTTGCGGAAACTTTTTAAGAGAATCGTTTGCCATGGCAATTGCTTGTGAAGAAGGCATATTAAATCCGTAAGCCTTTGCGACTGCTTCATCAATGTCTTCAGGGAAATATACACCATAAGCTTTTTCATCTCCTCTAACGACATTTGTATTTTTTAAGAAGCCTGTGGAATCATCAATATTCCATGAAAGATAAGGAATATCGTTTTCATTCAATGCATTTACAACTGTACTTATCCATGAAATTCTGTCTTCTGTATTTATCCAGATTTTTGGTCCCAATTCTCCGCAGAAAACTTTTACATTATTCTTCTTTGCCCAGTCAGCAGCTTTCTTAATCAGGCTGTTAATATATTTTACAGTTCCTTCTGTACGGTATTGCTCCCTGAACCATGAAAGATCATCCGGCAGTTTTGGAAATCTTTTCTGGTCATAAGGAAAAGGAACATCTTTTAACCTTTCTGTAGTTGGATCCCCTTGTCTTCCCTGATGTGTAAAAAAGAATGGCTCATAACAATGGAAAGTATAAATCAGATTATCATCTTTATAAGGTTTAAGCTTTACCAGTTCTGGAATCTTTGACCAGTCAATACAGCTTACAACAATCGAATGTTTAGTATCATACCTTCTTATAAGACTTATGATTTCCTGCTGAATTTTATACCATTTACTTGCATTTCCACCAGTCGGCTCATTCATAATTTCATAAATGATATAATCGCTTCTGTCTGCATAACGTGGGGCAATCTGAGACCAGACTGATTCAAGATGCTTTTGTAAAAGTGTAAAATCATTGCTGGTGTAATTTTGTTTATCAAATGTATGATTGTTATGATTGTCGATTATAAGATAAATCTGATTTTTCTCTGCCCAATCGCAAACCTCATCAAGCTTTTTAAGAATTGTTTCGTCAATTTTTCCTATACCGGAAGCTTCTTGAGCATAAAGATCAAAAGAACAGACAAGTCTTATTACATCCACTCCCATGCTTTTCAGGCAAACAAAATCAGCTTCATCATATTTATTCATAGTTGGAAGAGCGTCTTTTTGTTCTCCCCAATATTCCAAAAAATTACACAGATTTACGCCTTTCGTAAAGGGCAGGTTGTTTTGTGCAAAGACAAGTCCCGTCAAAAAAAGAAGGACAGCTGTTAATGTTAATTTGCGGAGAGTTTTATACCCCCCCCATCTATACATTTGTTTAGCAGTTTTCATGAAAACCTCCAAGTTTTATAGATAGCCGGGGACGCCCGACAATGACACTGTTTTATTATAGCATGGAATTTATAGACCAGGTAGAAAAAATAAACCTTAGTGATTTCTTGACAAAAGTACTTCTATAGAAGTATATTTTAAATATGTCAAAGATAGTCCTATATCATGGCTCAGACAAAATTCTCTCAAAGCCTCTTTTTGGACATGGCAAAATCTACAATGATTATGGGCAGGGCTTTTACTGTACTCAAAACATTGAGCTTGCAAATGAATGGGCCTGTCCTACTCTTGATGACGGTTTTTGTAATTCTTATGAACTTGAAACTAAAGGACTTAGGCTTCTGGATTTACAGACCCAACAATTCTGCACGCTTCACTGGCTTGCTATTCTTATTTGTAACCGCCGCTTTGACATGGACACGCCCATTATGAGGCAGGGGGCTTTTTACCTTAAAACTAATTTTCTTCCTGATATTTCTGATTACGATTTGATTAAGGGCTATAGAGCTGACGATTCTTATTTTTCTTTTGCACAGGCTTTTCTTTCTAACCAGATTTCTTATCTGCAGCTTCAAAAAGCCATGAAGTTAGGAAAGCTAGGAGAGCAGATTGTTTTAAAAAGTCAAAAGGCTTTTAATCAGCTTGAATTTAAAAATTATGAAATTGCAGAAGGAAAAAATTACTACAGCCTGCGCCTGGCCCGCATGGAAAAAGCAAAGGCTGAATATAAAAAAACACTGGAAGATTCTGATATTTCGGGACTCTTTATTCGTGACCTGATTTTAGGAGACATTAAAAATGACGACCCGCGCTTACGATAAATTTTTCCTCCCCGGCATGATGAAGAATCTTGGTTTTGCCGTTGACTTTGCAGTAAATGGCTGCGGTCTCCCAAGCGATTCTTTTTATGATTTTTTTATTGCTTCAAAGGTTGCAAGAGAAATAGAAAACGGTTCTCCTCTTTTTGTAGGCGGGTGTTCCGGAACCGAACTGGCACTTTCTGTTTTTGACCGGGTTGGTTATGAAGTTGCAGGTTCAGCCGATAAAGTTTTTGAACGTTTTGACCGGACACCTGAATATTGGGCTGGCTGGATTCTTGCCTTCTATCAGTGGGAGACAAATCTTTCTTTTACAAAAATCCGCGACTATGTTCCTTTTTCCCAGATTGTGAATATGTATAATCCGCTTCACGAAGCCCCGAAAGAAAAGTTTCTGGAGGTTATGAATAAAACAATCCTGGAAAAAACTTTAAGAAACCCAACAAACCTTCACAAGCTCAGAAAGGCCGCCGGCCTCACTCAAAAGGAACTTTCCCGGCTGGCAGGTGTAAATCTTCGCACACTACAGCAATATGAAATTGGCTCCAAAGACATAAACAAAGCCAGTGGCCAGGCAATAAATTCCCTGGCGCAGGCCCTGCACTGCAATTTTTATGATGTTATGGAACTGGACCTGCAGGAAGAAGAATGGTAAAAATGTCGCCCGTGTTTACAGACGACTTGTGCCATTCCCATACTCCTCATGTGTCATTCCCCGGCTTGACCGGGGAATCTCTTACGGCTTACTTCTGCTTAATTACAATGTCGTCGATGTAAATGTCGCCTTTATTTTTGTTGTCAAAATCATCAAAGTTGAAATAGATGCATTCCAGGCGAGACCAGTCAAATTTCCCCTGTGGAGGGAACCATTTATTTGCCTTGTTTGACCATGCACCGCTTTCTGTTAATTTTGAAACTGGAATTTCAACAGTTACCCATTCACCGACTTTATAATCAGCAGCTTTTATTGGAACAGAAATATTCCATGGCGGAAGCTCTGCTCCTTCGTCTGTATCTGAAAGTTGGAAACGGAATTCCTGTTTAATATCAGCAAACTTCACGGAAAAACTTACAGTAAAAGACTGTGGATTTTCTGCCATCATTGAAGTAACTTTATTAGGAAGAAGGAATTTACATCCATTTTGTTGGGCTGGGTATGAAATTACCACACAGTAATCTCTTCCTGTATCTTTTTTTATTTCCTTTATATTTCCCCAATAGTTTTTACCAACTCCAACTCCTGATAAACCATCATAAACCAGATATGGTTTTTGTGAAGTTATAGAAAGAGATGCTTTTTCTGAAAGCTTGGGGTCTGGCATTGTAAAGCCATAAGCTTCCAGGGCATCTTTATCAATATCATCAGGAAAAAGCATACCTGCTTTATCTGATTTCAAAAAGCCGTCTGAACCATCAAGCCCCCAGCAACAGTAAGGAATGTTATTTTCCTCCAGAGCTATTCTTGTTGCGTTTATCCAGGCAAGTCTATCTTCTGAATTAATCCAGGTTTTAGCTCCCATTTCGCCCGCCCAGACTCGAACTTTATTTTTCTTAGCCCAATCTGCTGCTTTTTTAATTCTCTGATTTATGTATTTCACAGTTCCTTTTGTCGGATATTCTTCACTGAAATAATTCGTAAGATAGGAATCCTTTGCCCTTCCTTTTAGTTTTGGCATACGCTTTCTGTCATACGGAAAAGGAATATCCTCCAGATCAATCATATGAGGTCCAACCCAGGTTGCTCCCTGATGAGTAAATTCAAAAGGCTCATAAAAATGGAAGGAATAAATAAGATTTGGATCTTTGTAAGGCTTCATTTTTACGAGGGTATCAATACTTGAAAAATTTGCACTTGTTACAACAATATCACGTTCAGGATCATAGCTTCTGATCAGGTCAATTATTCCCTGTTGAAGTTTAATCCATTTGCTTGCAATTTCGCCATTGCTTTTTGGTTCATTTAGAATTTCATAAATGATATATTTACTTCTGTTATTGTAGCGTGATGCAATTTGTCTCCATACGGATTCCAGATGCTCCTGATACAATTGTACTGAGGGTGGATTATTATCGTATTCTTCGGTATTAAAAGAATGATCATCTATAATAAGATAAATCTGGTATTTTTCTGCCCAATCACAAACCTGATCCAGTTTTTCCAGAACAAAATCATAAATAATTCCAGTATCATAAGGCTCCATAAGAAGATCAAAATGAACAGGAAGACGAATTACCTCTACTCCCATGCTTTTCAGACAGGCAAAATCTGCTTCATCATGCTTATTCAGATTTGGCAGTTCTCCTTTATTCCAGGTTTCAAAAAAGGTTAGCATGTTGATGCCTTTTGTAAAAGGCAGATTATTTTGTGCAAAGACAAAACCTGACAAAATCAGTGCGGTTAAAATCAAAATTCGTTTTTTCATGATTAAAATCCTTGAGTTTAATTATGAGCCTGATTGAGCAAAAAAAAACAGAGTTGAACTCACAATTTTTGGCATAACTTGTCATTGTCGGGCTAAAAATACAGAATTAAATTTGATGTTTTAGAAAGATTGTGAATTCTTGCGCCTTTTTATTTCTACGTTTTGGTTCATTTATTTATCAAAATCAGCAGGTGCTACTCCAGGAACTTTAGATAATACGTTCTTAAACTTTTCCTCAGAAGCTTTTTCGGCTCGTTGATCGAGATATTTCTTAGTTTCAAATGATGCAATTTTTTCTGCTACGGCAGAGACAATAAACTGATTAATTGAAATATTATCCTGAGATGCAATTTCTTTTACTGCTGTATGATAAGAATCCGGCATTCTCAAACTTAAATTTCCCATATTTATACCTCCTGCAAAATTTCTAAAAATTCTTTTGGCGTAAGAATCTTTATTCCAAGATTTTCCGCTTCCTTAAAACCCCTTTTGTTATATGTTACAATTGTACCTGTGTTTGATTGAATCGTGACTTCAAGAACATGATCATCAAACGGATCTTTTAAATAAGGTCTCCATAGATAAAAAAGTTTTGTTTTTATTCCAACCTTACAAATATAGTTGATGAAATCTTCTATGTCAGAATCAGTAAAAATTGTTCTGTCCAGTTTGTTTTTTAAGACAGCCTCATATTCCAATATAAGAGGTACAGAAATCGCAAAATCAAAAGCATCTTCACTGATTTTTGAAATTAATTCAAATGATTTTCCTTTGTTGCTTTGTAAAGCTGAGAGAATAACATTTGTATCGATTACGATAAATTGTCTCATTGGATAGTATTATATATGATACCATTATTCGCCGGCAAATAAAAAACAGGGGATTTGATTTATTCATTCATCAAAAGCAGCAATATATTCAGCAGGATTATCTTGAAGAACCCTAACTTTCCTACCGATATGGTCAATATTCGTCGGATTGATTTACTTTCCTAAGTGCAGCTACAAAATCGCAGCCTTTTTCTTTCACAGCTTCTGGATTTATCGGATAATGGACATTATAAAGCACCCCTTTATCTCCGAACATATCCTCCATATAATCCTTTTCTATATGCCCGCCTACGACTTCAAGACAAATCATAACGTGATCATCACCGGGAACAATTTCCTTCTCCCACAAATATTTGCACTCAAGGTTCATAAAACATTCAGCGACCATCGGAGCTTCTATCCACGAAGCTTTTTCCACAGTAAGCCCTGATGAAGTTATCTCATCCTTCTCGAACTGATTGTTCTGTATCGTCTTCATGCAGGCCTGGTACAAATCAGAAGACATGAAATTCAGCACTGCTACCTTCTTTTCTTTCAGGCTCTGGTAAAGATGTCCGCTTTTATTCACGCTGCATAGAATCACGTAATATCCGCCTCCATGATTCGCACTCGTAAAACCTGCCCACGACTGCATCGTAGCATTTGGCTGCCCGTTAGATTTATATGTTGTGACAAGAAACATCGGGGTTGGTATTCCCATAACAAATTCTTTCCAATCAAACCCGAAGTTTTTTGAAAATTCTCCGTATGTTCCTTTCATAGATTCAGGCATTTCTTTGTATTGGTATTTCATCTAGTTTTCCTCCTTAAAAGCATACACAAAAATAATTCTATCACCGCTTTATTCCTTTTTTAAATATCTATAGGTATACACCTTCTTAAAGCCAAGTCCATCATAAAGTTTATAGGCGCCTTCATTAGTCTGAACCACCTGAAGCCATGCCGTTTTGGCGCCATGGCTTTTCCCTTTTGACATCAGGGCTTTGCAAAGCAATTTCCCATATCCTTTTCTTCTGTAATCTGGATGTACTACAACATTTTGAATTAACAGATAACCACGCTCCATTGCAGAAGAGGCAAGCGCTATAATTTTGCCATGCTCTCTTATTGCAAGATAATCAGTTTTGATGCAAAGTTTATCCAGCATGCGTCTATATATTGCCTGGCTCTTCTGGCCAAATCCTTCATATTCAAAATATGCACAAAGCCATTCTTCAAGAGGTTTATTGTAAAAGGTAATATCCCCCTCCGGCATAGTTATATCGTCTATTTCCCGGACCATTACATCAGAGGGTGTAACTTCCTTGTAACCACGTTCTGTAAGAAGCTTCATCATTTGCTCATCACCATCCGTAAGTTTAAATACACATGGCAGATTTTGCTCGGAATAGATTTTTTCGCAGTTTTGGATTTTTTCGTTTACATTAATTGTTGATGGATAAATCATACTGACTGAGTTAGCACGATTTGTATGTCCCTCCGAAAATTTTAATATCCAGCCATCATACTGCATTATATTCAATGCAACATGAGCATTTGATGCCATTTCTTCAAAAAGAATGATGTCTTGTTTAGTGTTCGTTTTCATAGTTTTATTACTCCTGACTTGTCGTACATTGTGCCTCTAGGAAAATCGGTGAACTTTTTGAACTCGAGTGTTGGCATTTAATTATTCTTTTTTTTATTATAACATACCAATAACTGTTTTTGGAAAAAGAAACTGCATTGTGAATTTATATATTTTTCAGAATATCAGAAACAAAAGACGAGTCCAGTATTTCAAAAGCAAAGCATTTTTTTCCTAAATCCTTAAGACTTGCACCAATATGATATAGGACCTTGTTATCAATTATCATAAATCGGTCATGCATTTTTGTTGTATGATTTAGAGTTATAGTTGGATATTGAGCATTGAAAGTTTGAATATCTTGAGCAGTAAGCTTTGTTTTTGGATCTGTATAAATGATGATATTTACACCTTTTTTCTTTTTTGCAAAGCGCTGAAGAACGGATAAATCAACATAATTATCAATAAGAATGATTTCTTTTTGCGCGGACTGGATAAAGCTTTCGAATTTTGCGTATGCGTCAAAGATTTGTCCTTGAAAGAAAATGCCTTGGGTGTCGTTTATGTTGTATTTGTCCATGAGTGTAAACAGCTGGTCTATTCGTTTGTCTGATTCTTTCAGGTGAATGTCTGTATCAAGCTGATGTTCTCGAATGGATTTGAGCTCGGCGAAGATTTGGGAATTGCTTTGGACGAAATGACGCATTGAGACAAAGGCTTTCATTATTTGAATGCTTACCTGTACTGCAGTCTCACTTCTTAATACTGATGAAAGCATTGCACAGCCTTGTTCTGTGAAAGCAAAAGGTAATTTTCGTGTACCACCTTCTTGTCCCGTAAACATATTGTTTCGTGATGTCGCAATTTGCGACATCACGGAGTTTGTTTTTGGTGAAGTCACAAATTGTGACATCACGGAATCAGGTTCTCTTGATATCACAATTTGTGACTTCAAGAAATCAATTTCTTCTCTTGTTAACTGAAACATAAACTCTTCAGGGAATCGTTCAATGTTACGTTTGACCTGCTCGTTTAATCGACGAGTTTCCACCCCATAGAGTTCCGCAATATCGCGGTCAATCATTACCTGAACACCGCGAATAACAAAGATTTTCTTTTCGATTTGTAAAATTGAAATTTCATTTTCCATACCACACCTCATGAGCAATCAGTTTATTCAGCGCCAGTCCAACACCAGGCCTGAATTATGGTAAAGAAAAATCAAAGATAAAAAATGCATTCTATTGTCGGTTTTGTCCCGACAATTTTATATAACTACACATACTAAAAAACGCGAATTAATCGTTGGAAATTACTTTCTGTGCAGCAGGCTTTACAAGTTTAGTATAGAAGATTTTAAAAATCAAAACAAGTTTTTCTCCAGAATGTCCAATGCGAACCTTTTCCATAGCCAACTTTCTTATAGAAGGGGTTTTCGCCACCTGTCATGTGAGTGGCATCAAGCGGCTTGAGAGTGCGGTAGTGCTGAGTGAGAGCAGCAGCTGCAAGCCCACGTTTTCTGTGATCCGGGTGTGTACAAAGCGGTTCCATGTAAGCCAGATGATTTTGCGGTACCCACCACATGCCAGAAAAGCACACATATTCTTCAGCAGCATCTGCTATGATGATGTTGTATTGCGGAGTGGAATGCGGAGACGGTGACAAGAATGAGGCCCAGCCACTTTTATGCGATTTTGCAGGAGTCCATTCCAAAGAATCATCATATTTATCCCAGCCGATAAATTCACCGCGCTCGCCATGACCAAAACCATACCAGCAGAGCTTTGAACATTTTACAATATCAATATCCTTGGGCTCCACAAAGTGATAGCCTTCCGGCAGCTCATAATTCAGTTGGTTCTTAAAATCAAAAATCATGTCTTCATATTCATAAACCTGCTTAAAGCCGCGCTTTGCTGCAGCATCTTTAAGGAACTGCTGACCATCAGAAAAAATAAACTGCTGCTCGCCGCCAAAGTGAGGCATATTTGAAATTGCATAATCAACAAGTTCATCTGCCAGAAACTCATAACCTTTGCGGACATTAAAATAGATGTCTGTGACCGGCGCTTCGTAATAAACAAAAGCAACTACTTTGTCGCCGTCAAACCAGAATCTGTCCAGAAAGGAATATGAAGTATCCATCCAGGAAGAAGTGAGCGCATATTCAAAAAATGGTGCAGCCCGTCCATTATCATTTTTCCTGTCATAAGTTTCTACAAGGAAATCCCAAACTAAATTAATATCTGATAATAAGTTAAATTGTTTTGTCTTTATTTTCATTTTTTCTCCATAAATCAGCTGTATAAAATTCGTCTGATGGAATCTGTCGAAAGAGAAAACTCATCGGCGAGCTGAGCTATAGATTTTCCTTCGCTGTGTTTCCGGCGGATTTCTGCATTTCTTTTTACGTAGAAATCGCGTGAGCCTGATTTTTCGCCCCAGCCTTTTTTTGTTTGAGACTCTTCCGGAATGTAGATTAATTCTCCCGAGGAATACTTACGGATTTCCGCCAGCAATTCATCGGGAAAAATATCTGCTGCGTTTCGATATTTCACAGAAGTCTCCCTTTTAGCCGCGCTTTGCAAGAAAATCTTCCACAGAACTGTAGGAATTAATCTTTACACCGTGCTCTGCCAGGATTTTCTGAATTGTGATTTCAAGCAGGTTTGCCCTTTCTGCCAGCAACGAAAGATTTTTCTTGTCAAAAGAATCAAGAAGATTAAACTCCTGGACTTTGTATTCCTGTGCGATGTACAAAAATTCCTCCTGCAGATAGCAGGCGTCTGTGTAGGCTTTTTCGACCATGTTATTCTGGCAGAAATAGCGAAGCCGCCGCCAGGTAAGACTAAGCTCCTGATACCAGTCTGCAAGTCCCTGATAATCAACTTTCGACTCATCTTTTTTTGAAGAGCCGTCGGCGGAATCCCCAGCCGGCGATACCTCAGGCTTGTGTTCCAGAATAAAGCTTCGTGTTGATTTTAGAAGAGCAAAAACTGTTTTCTGCAGAACTTCTACATCATCAGTTTCCAAAAGCTTTTGCGCATTTGTAAAAAAGTCTTGTGGCACAGTCTTCATTTCCGGGCAGGAATAAATCCGGCTTTTTTCATCTTTGTTGTAAGCCTGACTTTCGCTGTAAATGGCACTTTCTGTATAAGTGTGATTCAAATAGGCAAGAGCCCTTGAAAGCCACTCATGAATACAGTCTGCTTCCGAACGGACGCGGTAAAGCTTTTCTTCAAAAATCATGGAACGGTAGATTTCCAAAGCCTTGTCCATACATTCAAGTGCCTTTCCATAAACAAAAATGTCGTTACAAAGATTTTCCTGCAGGCGTTTTCTGCATTCTTCAAAGCGTTTTGTATCAGCCTCGCTTCTGGAATAGAGGATTGTCGCATTATCAAGGACAATTGGCATATCATTCAGATTTACGGAATTCTCAAGACGTTCCCAGGAGCGCGGATACAAATCGTGCCCAACTCCATCAATTATAAAGGTTTCTGAAAGCTCATTCCCTCGTTCCGTTGCCGGCACAAAGTAATCAAAAATTTCTCCGTGCTCGTCGCCATCTGTAGAATGACCTTTTATTCCAATCAAAAGCGCCACATCATCTTTATATTCTTTTTCAATTTTATCGATTACCCATTTTGTAAGTGGATGCATTTTTTTCTCCTGTATAAGACCACCCGGCAGTCGGTCGGTGTTGTATTGAAATTACTGTCACTACCGGTCGTGCTATGGTTTTATAGTAACATGGGAAGATATGGAATAAAAGTGTTAAAAATAGTTTAAAATGATTTTGCGCCGCAGTTAATGTCTGACAGGGATTTTACAGAGATTGCCTGCGCGCTTAATAATATTCCTTTCGGATTTTCCGCATTCTTGACCAGACGTTATCGCCATAATTACTGAGTAAGACAGATATCATCCCGTTATTCGGATTGTATTCAGAGATTGCACTGACACCAGGATCAATTCCCTGCATATACACATAGTCTTTGCTGTCCGGATTATCGATAATCCAGATTCCGTAGCCGTAATATCCTTCTTCGGGATCTTTTCCGTCCCCGCTTTGTTTTGAAAACATCTTTTCTACCATATCTTGCGAAAGAAGCTTATGTTCCAGAAGCCCCTTCCAAAAATTCAAGATATCCCCTGCGGTGACATAAGCCCCACCGTCCCCAGTTCCTTTTGCCGCCACTGAATAAATATTTGTACGGTAATTTTCATTATCAGAAGCGTACAGATAACCATACGCACATCTGGCAGGAAGACTATCAAACTCGAAATATCCGGTAGATTTCATTCCACAGACATCGAAAACATTTTTCTGCAGGTATACATCAAAATCCATTCTGCTAATCTTTTCGATTATCATCGCAAGAAGTACAAAGCCCGTATTGTTGTACTGGAACTTTTCGCCTTTCGAATACAGCATGGGCTTCTCCCTTGAAATAAGGAACAAGTCTTCGTTTTTCCTGATTTTATAATTCGGATAATTTGCCCAAAGTTCTTCTGTATCATCTTCCGTCTCGTCATCATAATCCGGCACTCCGGACGTATGAGTAAGAAGCTGCTCTACTGTTACATCCGGGTCGATGTTCTTTAAATCAAGTGTGAGGATGCTACCTAAAGTGTCATCGAATTTCAGAAGCCCGCGCTCAATAAGTTGAAGTATTCCGACAGCAACAAAGGTTTTGCTCATTGAAGCACAGGCAAATCGAGTTTCAAGGGTATTTGGACGTTCCCCCGCTATGTCAGCCATACCACCGGCATATTCGCACAATATTTCACCCTTTTGAACGATGTATACAACGCCCCTGAAATCCTTATCCATTTCAATTTTTCTGCTCATATTCTTTTTCTATCCTATAATTTTATGAATCAGACATTCTGCAGCGTCTTCAATATCTTCGTAGTCCACGTCTTCGCCTTCGCGGACGGCACATTCAAACTCGTCTACGATGTTTTCGATTAACACCATGTCGATGAAGAGCGGGAGTTTTTCCTGCAGCTCGTCCGGTAGCTCAGTTTCTGTTTTGTAACCCTGTAACTGAAGGTCGAAGCATTGCTGCATCAGTTTGAAGCGTTTTCCTGGGTCGGGCTCCTGCCTTGTCCAGCCTTCGTTATGAAGCCAGAGATTTGCAAGGTCGAACATGTACCAACAGTAAAGGCAGTTGTCAAAGTCGAAAACTGTGATTGCGCCCGTGTCCATGTCGATGTGATAATTTCCGTCGCTGAAATCAAAGTGAACCAGGCCGTAACTTTGTGTGTCGGTCGGCAGCGTGCGGAAAGCTGCCAGACGTTTTGCAATGGCTGATTTCAGTTCGCTGTATTTGTCCGGAATCAAGCGGCCAAGATATTCCATGTTGTATTTATCAAAATAATCCGGGCGGCGGTGAGCAGCAACTGGCTCAAAGTTTTTTGAAAGCGCGTGAATCTTTCCTAGAGTTTTTCCTGTGTTGAAAAAGTATTCACTAAGCGGCGCTCCATCTCGGTAACGGTAAGCGTTGTCAGCAAGCAACATTCCTCTTGCATATTCAAAAAGCGAGAGGAAAACTGGAGTCGCAAAAGAATCAATCTTATCGTCAACATCATCTGTTGCAACAGAATCAATCGCGCTGCCATTACCAGCTGCAACCGAATCAGTTCCATCCCCATCAATAACTTCAACAAGCTTACCATTCACGCTCGGAACCACATCCGCCACAGACGCCCCATTTTCCGCCAGATAGCGCACAAACTCCGTTTCCGCGCGATAATCATTTTCCGTTCTGTCCCCAGTCGCAGAAATCCTCAGCACAAACTTTTTCTCGCCACCCTTACTGCAAATAAAAATCCTATTGCGACCGCCCTCGTGGCCTTCAAGCTCGCGGCAATCAAAATCCTCAAGAGAAAATAATTTTACAGCCTGTCCAAGTATTTTCAATATTTATTCCTCACAAACCATTAGAGCCAGCTCTTATATTTCAAAAGTGAAAAAATTCTCAGGGTAACCAGCATTCATCACAACAAAATCATGCTCATATTCAGATAATTTTCCACCCCAGGATTCATAAACCTTTCTGGCCCGTGTGTTGTCTTTTAATACGCCTATGACATACTTATCAGCATTTTTTGATTTTGCCCATTCAACAAAAATGTCTCTTAGTTTTGTACCGATTCCTTTTCCCTGATATTCTGGATATACATAAAGTGCTGTCAAATCGGCGTAGTCATTTTTGAAATGTTCATAATCTGAATCGAGTGTTCCAAACATCAGTCCAACTATTTTCCCTTCGCACTCAGCTACATAGGCAATCTTTCTTTCACCAATGAATTTTTCTTCTGTGAAGTTGCGGGCCCTTTCTTCTCTGGCATAATCGCGGCCATCAAATACTTCTTTTGGAAAAATGTGACTGTATGTAACCCGCCAGACTTCATCTAAAAGAGTATACCATTCATATCCGTCTTCTTTTCTAACTTGTCTATATTCAATTTGCACCTTGTTTAATCTCCACTTTTTTTCTTTATGATTTTTCTGATAACGAAGGCTGGTAATATAAGCATAAAGGGTAATTTGTTTATTTTCAATTGTAATTGTTTGAACTGTAGAACATATAATGGGGGGGGAGGTGTGGAATCTGATGTAAAACGAGGTTTTAGACAGGGATATTTCTGATATTGCAAGGGTTGCGAAAGCTTTGGGTGGTGGTTTTGTGGAAATGTCATATAAAATGGCTGTATTGGTGAAATTATATGATATTTCAACTAGAACAATCCATTTTTACTGAAGAAAAGTCATATAAATTTGTAATTCTGCTTAAATTATATGACAAAGATTTGCGATAGGGACCATTTTTTCAAGCTCGAGAGCTGATTTTAACAAGTTTTGAAGGTGAAATGTCATATAATTTGGTGAATTTGGTGTAATTATATGACATTTGAATCAAAAACGTCTGTATTGTTAGTACAACTGTCATATAATTCTGAGAATTTTATTAAATTATATGACAATTTAAATAAAACCGCAGCTTTCACCAGAAGAAAAATCATATAATTTACCAATTTCATTAAAAAAAATATGACTTTTTGCTGAAACTAAGCCAAAATCCAAGATTCTCCGGTAAATTTTATGGTAAACTAAATATAAGGCAAAACTAAACAGTTTTCCAAAACAGAAGGTGATATACCAATGAATTACAATCCATCACAAGAAGAAATCAATTTTGTAAATCATGCTCTGGAAGAATTCAACAATACTGCAGTTGGGCCAGATAATCATGAACTTTTGAATATTGTGGAATATGACAGCAAAGGCAATGTGATTGCAGGTATTCTTGGTGGAACTTACTGGGGCTGGATGCATCTGGATATTCTCTGGGTTGATGAGAAATATCGTAAATCAGGAATCGGATCCAGATTATTGAAGGCGGCAGAAGAGGAAGCTGTTCGCAGAGGATGTCATTCAGTGCACGTTGATACAATGAGCTGGCAGGCACCTGATTTTTATAAGAAGTATGGTTACAGAATTATTGGTGAACTTGAAAACATTCCTGAGGGAAATAAGAAGTATCATCTGGTGAAAGACTTGTGATAACAAGGATTTTGAATATAAATCCTTTTGAAAACAGAAGGCGATAAAAAAATAGAGGAGAACAAAAATGACATTCGATGGCACTCAAAAAATAATTGGCAAAGGCGCACAGGCTGAAGTTTTTTTATACCATGGATTTGCTTATAAGGTTTATAAAGAATCATATCCTGCTGAATGGATTGCTTTTGAAAAAAAACAGCAGCAGGCTGTAAATAAGACGGGCCTTTGTTCTGTAAAATATTACGACACAGATAATTCCCATATAATTAAGATGGATCTGGTAGAAGGAGATCAGCTGGAAAAATCCGTTTCTAAAGCTCCAGAGCAGGCCTTTGCATTACTTGCTCGAGCTTTTCGTTTTGTGCACCAGGCTGATGCCGGCAATACTACTATTCCACCGCTAGCTTCTACTGCAGGCCTCATGCTTACAGACGAAGAAAAATCCGAGGTGCTTCCTGTAATCGAACGACTCTCCCAAAAGTACAAAAGTTGTATCTGCCATCTTGATATGCATTTTCTGAACATTATGATTCCGTCAGATGCAGAGCTGCTTGCAGATAAAATCAATTACACAATTATCGACTGGATGAATGCCCGTCTTGCACCACCCGTTTTTGATTACGCACGCACCTATGTGATTTTCAATGAGTTTGCAAAAGAAGCTGTAGATTTTTATAAAGCCGCCGTCTGGCCGGATATACAGGCCCTTGGTATTTCAGAAGAAGATTTTTTTGATGCGGTAAAAGTCTGCACTGTTTTGAGAAGTAAGGAAAAGTAAAAATCATTGCGAAAACGGAAGCTGATGCAAACTGTAGAGTGCAGAGTCTTCACTTACTTCAAAATAACTCATCCAGCAAAATCCAGTACCTGATTTTTTCCCAGTCGGGTTCAATGCCAAGGGCGCTAAAAAGTGAGTCGGGATTAAAATCGGGATAGACCTTGCCGCCGAAGGTGCCGTCGAAGTTGTGTTTGAGGCTTCGGTAGCAGAGGGCTATGTCTTTCCATTTGTCGCCGATGGCTGTGTCGCCGCAATCTATAAAGCCGCTGACTTTACCGTCTTTTAGTAAAACATTTGGCAGACAGAAGTCTCCGTGGGAAAGGACGGGTTCGTATTCGGGTTTGTTTTCTTCCAGCCATTTGAGCAGGGCCGCGGGATTTTCAAAACCGTTTTCGCCAAAGGTATCCGGCTCGGCGTCGTCTATGTCTACGAGGTTATTTTCTACACGGTATCTTGCAGCACGCAGCTCGGTATCAAAGTCCCGGCTTTTAGGACAGCCGGAGATGTCTATAGCCCAGAGCATTTTGAAAGCCTGGGCCAGCAAAGGAAGCAGCTCACCCGGATGTTCCATGTAATATTCAGAGCAGGACATTTCACCCGGAATTCTGGTCATCAAAAGATACTGATAATCACCCTTCTTTTCGAAAACCAGAACCTCCGGAATGGGAAGCTTTCCCTTAAGCCAGTTGAGCACTTCCACGATTGACTCTTCGTTGTGCAGGCGGCTGTCCAAAATTTTTAAAACGCAATCATCAAATATCAAAATGCTTGAGCCAGATTTTCCTATGTCGTCGATTGTATATTTTTTCCCGGCAATCATTTTTTTGATTTTGTCCGGAATCAGAAGGAGGGCTTTTTCAACTACCGATTGATAGTCTGAATCAATGAGGTCAAGCAATTCCCCGGCGGCTTCAAAGCCCCGGATGATGCGCTTGTTTTCCGCCTTTATCCAATCTGCCGTACAATCGCTGTCATCAAGTCGGGCTTCAATATCCGAGGCGTGCTCCTTTATTTCAGTAAAGTGCGCGTCGATATAAGCATCCGTCATGGCAAGGCAGATAAAGTTTATGTCCCGCAGATATTCCTGGTCAAAATCCTTTCGCCAGTCAAAGGGAACATAACAGCCTTCAACGATGAGATTCTGCTTATTCTCGATGGCAGTTTTAATCATCTCGCGGACTATTGGCCAGAGGTAAGTTGTCAGCTGGTCATCATCCTCTGGCGTAAGCTTTGTTTGCCCGCTCCTGATGAGCCCCATTTTAAGATGATCTATTGAAAGATAAGGAAACTTGTATTTTTCGAGCATGCGCTGGGCGAGTAAAGTTTTTCCTGTGTGGGATGCGCCTGTGATTATTATTATCATTGTTGATTCTCCATGATTGTTCTTTGGAATGAAATTGTTCTGTTTTAAATTCCGCTCAGTAAATCATTCAGGGTGTCATCAGTTTCTACCGGCACCCAGTGACCTTCCATGCAGGTTTGAGAATTAAGATTGCGAATTGTATCGGCGAGCTTTTTGCACAAAGCAGGATCTTTTTTTCCGATAGTAAAATCCTTGCAGGTGGCGTCTCCCAGGAATAAGGTCTTGTCGTTTTCTATGTAGACGAGAGTTGAATCATCTGTATGAGGGGCTTCGGAGTGAATTACTTTTACTGTGCAGCCCCCAAGGTCTAAGGCAAGCTCGCCGGTGTAAACAATGTCTGCCAGCTTGACTATGACTTCCTTGTTATTCTTATATTCTTGCCTGATGCTTTCATGCAGGGCAAAGAATTCTGCGGGGCCATTTTTTTCGATTTTGTTTTTCCACTCTGCAAGGTGGCTGTTTGTTTTTTCATTTGCGATAGACAGTCCACTTGCAGCGTGCATCCCAAAGGTGTGATCCCAGTGCCAGTGAGTAAGAACGGTGAGGCAGGGTAGAGGAAGATTTTCTTTTTCGAGAAGAGCGTAAAACTCTTTTGTGTGAGCTGCAGAATGACCCGCATCAATTGCAAGGCTCCAGTTTTTTCCTTTTACATAGCCAAGGTTTGGGCGGTCGCGCTCCTGTTCAAATGGCATGTACCAGATGTGTTGGCTTAGTTTTTTTAATTCCATTTTAACTTTCCTCATTATATCGTCTTCGCAAAAGCTACATTTGTCTCACATTCCACAAAACCATTTTTCTTATAGAACTCATAGGCCGGAACATTTGAATCTGTCAAAAGAAAAATCTGCTTGAGACCAAGAGCCTTTATTGCCTTTTCAATTTCCTTGACGAAAAAAGTGCCGGCCCCAGTACCCTGCCTTTCTGTTTTTACGCAAAGCTCGTTGATAATATATTCAGTACCGCTGTACCAGTGTTTGATATAGCCAAGGGAAATTCCAATCAGCTCTCCGACTTCATCATACAAGCCATAGGTAAGTGAGTAGCCTTGTCCAATCAAATCGCAGATGTAAAGGTCCAGCTGCTTTGTGTCAGACCAGTCATCATACCAGGGCGCCTTTGTAAAAACTCCGGTGAAAACTTTTTTTATTTCTTCTTTATTTTCTATGCTCAATCTTTTTAGCCTGTACATAATTTTTCCTTATACCCTTTTGCTGATTTTAATAATATCATTTATATGACTGATTTTCTTCATCCAGTGCGTGAAATGTCTTAATTCGTACATGAAATGCAAGGGAAGAAAATGATTTTTTACTTTTTTGTAAAAATCAGATGATTGAAAAACGAAACCTTCTTGAAAGCATCAATTGTACCAACACGGACTTCAAGTTCAAGCATTGATTTATACCATTCGTCGGTGTACTTAATTTCGTTGTTAGAAGAAAGTCCATAAAAGGCCCGGATTCCGTAGAACTCTGAAAGTTCCATTTCATCGCCGAAAAAACTTGTGAGATACTCATTTGTATAAACATCACGGTTACCAAACATGCTGTCTTCGGGCTTTTCATCTAATAGATCCAACGCAGCCTTTGGATTATCCGTTAATACGGCGCAGCCATAAACACGACCATAAAGATTATGCTTTATGATTGATAAGCGGCCTCCAGGTTTTAAAACTCTCTTCAATTCTGTCAAAATCTCGTCTTTGTTTTCAACATATTCCAGAACATTGTGGCAAAAGGCAATGTCAAAGTTTGCATCTGCAACCGACTTCAGATAATCAATTCCCTGAGTGATCAAAGTGTAGTTGTCGCTCTTAAATCGAAGCTTGTACATTTCTTCATTTGGCTCGAGTGCAGTTACATCATGAAATTGAGCATAGTTCTTTGCAGTAATACAAAAACCTGCTCCAAAATCCAGAATCTTCAGCCTCTTATCATTGGCTAATTTAAGCTGATTAAAAATCACATCATAAAAAATCTTGCCCCAGGGCTGATCTACCATTGCACGATAATTTTCAATTGCTGTCGACATTTTCAAATCCTTATTTTTTTCTATAATTTTACTTAGATTTTATCTTTTAATTCACCGTCTTTAAAGGGTTTTGCTGATTTCATACAAACGGTAAATCTTTCTGTAAAAGCTTCCGGTAAAAAGGAACTTGAAAAATCCTCTGTCAAAAGGTGGCAGCTGATTCACAAGGTTTTCAGGTGTCAGTGAATGCTCGGCATCGCACTTGAATTGTGTTCCCTCCAGCACCAGGTTAATATCATCAAGTCCCCAGACTGTCGTTACGCCAACATCATTAATAGGATTTTTATATTTGCTCGCCTTTGCTCCAAAAACAGTGTAAACATCAAGCAGCATATGAACCTGCGGGAACTTTTTATCCAGCGCGCGGATAAAAGCATTCAGTTCCTCATTGCGCAGGTACATACTGATTCCTTCAAAAACTACAATGGCTGTTTTGGCATCCGGCAGCTTTTCTACCATTTCGGCTTTTGATGCATCAAAGGCCATCATCTTGTAGCGGTCGTTTTCGGAATAATATTTTTTGCGGGACTCAAGAACTTCCGGAAAATCACCGTCTATCCAGCTGGTGTAAGGAGATGTAATTCTAAAAGCCCGGCTATCCAGTCCGCAGCCAATATGCAGCACCAGCGCCTCAGGATTTTGCGCGAGCATTTTTTCAACCCAGTCGTCAAAAATTTTGGCCCTCATTGCCATGTTGTAGGTGAGCCACTTTGATTTTGATTTTCCATGAACTTCAAAGGCTTCTGCATCCCAAATCTTTTCAGCCATTGAGTCTTTTAAAATGATTCCCTGCTTACTGACTTTCGCCTTGCCATAAAGCGGGATAAATAGCGTCTTGTTTACTTCGTTCATATTATAAGTGTAACTTAGGATTGAGTGATTTTCAACTGCGTAAGGGGCTGGAGCTACGCCGAAGGCGGCCACTGGACTGAGTGAACTAACGTTAGTTAGTGAACGAGTGTGGAGACTGGAGCGATAGCGGAATAGCGCAACACCCGACCGCTGCGACCGAAGTTTGCAGCGGTTACGCCCAAATAACTCAAAAAAAAATTTAAGATTTTTCTTGAATTCAATTTTTAATCACCTTATTCTTACATATATAGGCGCCTAAAACTAACAACAAAGAATGAGGATTTTATGACTAAAGAAGAACTGCACACAATGATTGAAGAGACGCAGCCTAATATCTGCCAGATTGAGGCGATTCATGACGGCAAGACTGTTTACAGCGACACCTGGAATAATTATACGCGTGAGGATAAACTCCACGTTATGTCTGTAACAAAAAGCATTATGGCTCTGCTGGTCGGAATTGCAATTGACAAGGGGCAGATAAAAAGTGTAGACGACAAGGTGCTGGATTATTTTCCCGAGTATAAAGTGAAGCGCGGAGAAAAGACGATTTACGAGGTGACCATAAAGCATCTGCTTACAATGCGGGCACCATACAAGTGCAAGGGCGACCCCTGGAGCAAAGTTTGTGCCAGCGAAAACTGGACTTATACTTCGCTTGATTTTCTTGGTGGACGTAAGGGACTTACTGATGAGTTTAAGTATTCGTCGGTGTGTCTTCATATTCTGACGGGGATTTTGTATAAGGCTACCGGCATGCTTACTGTGGACTACGCCAACAAATATCTTTTTGAACCGCTTGGCATTCCTGCCCACAAAAACTTTTATGCAAAGTCTGCACAGGAACACAAGGAGTTTACTATCAGTAAGCTTCCGAAAGAGGCCGTCTGGTTTGCCGACCCTCAGGACCTTGGAACTCCGGGCTATGGGCTTTGTATGACGGCTGTTGACATGGCAAAGATCGGACTCCTCTGTCTGAACAAGGGCGAGTTTGACGGCAAGCAGATAGTCTCGGCTAACTGGATTCGCGAGATGACCCGGCCGCGTGAAGTTGAAGGCAAGCATTTCCGCGGCATGGAATACGGCTACCTCTGGTGGATTATTTCACGCAAGAAAAATATTTATGCGGCCATAGGAAACAGCGGCAACGTGATTTACATAAATCCCGAGAAGCGTCTCGTGGTTGCCGTTGCTTCGTATTTTAAGCCGACGATTTTTGACAGGGTAGATTTTATTCAGAAATATATTGAGCCTTTTGCAGAGACTGCAGAGAAGTCGTGATGACTTTTCTGGAGCAATCCGCCGCCTTAAAATCTATTTGAATTTTACAGCAGTGCCGTAGGCGACAATTTCTGCGGCACCCTGCATAACAGCTGAGGAGCCATACATTACTCCTACAACTGCGTCGGCACCAAGAGCTGTAGCTTCATCAACCATACGCTTGGTTGCAATCTGGCGGGCTTCATTTAGCATTTCTGTGTATCCTGCAATTTCGCCACCGACCAGTGTTTTGAGTCCTGCCATTAAATCACGACCAAAATTTTTTGACTGAACAATTGTTCCCTTTACAATTCCTAAAACTTCATATTCCTTACCTGGAATTGAATCAATAGTTACGAGCATCATATTCTTCACCTCTATTAATTTCTTTGATTCGTTGAATCAATACAATAATAATTCCTATAAACAATCCGATTGTAATTAGACCTGTAACAACAACCGGAGCCAAAATTCTTGTATCGGACCGAAAAACAAAAAGCATTCCAATAAAACTGACGATTAAAATCAGGCAGAAAACTCCAGCAGCTGCAACTGCGCCCGATTTCTTTTTTCTGTTTATGTCTTCTTTTTGTATGTCCTTAAATTTAGTTCCCTGATTTTCCATTTTCTCCATTTCCGAAAGATAGAATGAAGCATTCAGAGTTTTTAAATCAGTTGATTCATCTCTAAGCCTGGCACAAAGCTCTTTCATAAGCTCTGCGTTTTGCACTTCTTTTTCAATCCGCTCAATCTGCTGATTCATGCTCTGCGTAAGCGAAAGCTTTCCCGCCTCAATAAGTCTTATCTCTTCAATCGGAACAGAAAGCTTTCTAAGCAGTTTGATTTTTTCCAGTTGCCGAACATCCTCAAGCGAGTATTCCCTGTAATCATTTTCGGGATTTCGCTTTGGGCATAACAGCTTCTGATCTTCATAAAAGCGGATATTCTTTTTGGTGATTCCAACTAATTCTTCAACCTGATAAATCTTCATATTTTTTCTCTAAGAGTATTATACTTCAGATTCAGTCTTTGCGCTTGAATTTCTTTTCCATATAAAAATGGCCAGACAAACAACAGGCATCAATAGAAGACTTCAAAACCAGCATGTCCCGCTCCGTAATACAAAGCCGTTGAATTATCATCCCGAGTTTTTTTCAAAAAAAATTTGAAAGCTACAAAGCGACCTGTTTCTTCAAAGAGACCCGCCATAAGGCCTCCAAAAAGTCCGAATAAAATCGGTTTTTGCATAAGAGCCTGGGCCCGTCCACCGCCAAGAATCAAAGCATTACAAGCGCCTTCAAGAACAAGTGCAAAAACCGCAAAAGTTGCGCATCCAATAAAGATAGCAAAACCTTTTTCTTTTTTTGTCATATTTGACCTCCTCATGTTTTCTTACCTTTAGTCTAAGCCTTCCACCAAGTGGAAGGTCAAGCTTTTTTTGTTTATAATCTTTAGTTGGAAACGATAAGCAGAATTGTTGGAAAAATGGAGAAGGATATGCCCTTAGTAAAAGTTAACATGCTCGCGGGGAAGACGCCCGAGTTTAAAAAGACTATTTTTGATTGTATTCACGAAGGCTTGATTGACGCCTTTGGGATTGCGGACTGGGACAGGTTTCAGCGAATCGAAGAGTTTGATAAAACTAACTGGGAAGCGCCCGAAGGAAAAACCGAAAACTTTATGATTATCGAATTCACGATTTTTCCGGGCAGAAGCCGTGAACAGAAAAAAACTGCAATCGAAAAAATCACCGGCCTGCTTTGCGAAAAACTTGGCATTGCTGCGACCGATGTTTTTATTGTGATGAATGAACCGCCTCTTGAAAACTGGGGCATGGGCGGGAATCAGAAATAATAGAACAAAAAAATAAATTTACGGCTTTTTAGTTTTCTTCCCTGCTTTCTCTAAGAGACTGCATAATATCTTCATGTCTGATATCAAAGAGTGTTTTGATTCCTGCAAATGGTGACGATTCCGAAGTTTCAGGGGAAATACGGAAGACAGAGCCATCGGCTAGTTTTATAAGGACTGCTCCATCATTTTTTGATTTATCAAGAACAGAAGCAAAATTTTGTCTAGCCTCGGAATATGTTACTACAAGCATGCAACACCCCTCGAAACGGCATTTGTTTTCATCGTCTCATCCATTGTATACAAGGGTAACGAAAGCTGTTTTGCCAGAGAAATGTAATATGAATCATAAGCGTAAGATTCTGTTTCTCCAGCAATCACAATTGAATTCGGAATATCCGGCTCCATCATTCTCATTGGAATTCTTGCAAACTCATGATATACCGAAACTCCATCATAAATGGAAATCAATTTGCGTTTAATAAGTTTACTTAGTGCATTTCCAATTTCAAATGGTAAACAGCTTGGTGCAACAAGGCGAGCTGCGCCGACAGTTTTTACAACAGAGTCTTTATTGGTTTGATTCAAAAGAAATTCCAGAATACATGATGCATCTATAACTAACTCATTCATATTTTTTATATTGTACAATTGTACAATATAAAAATCAAGATTTTTTTATTTCCCGCAGTTTTTCTTGTGAGCCTTAATTTTTTTGATGGCCCACGCATAGTGACTTGAGGTATCGCTTACGCAATAATCTCCGAGGGCCGCATTGCCTGTCCATGGAAAGTAGGCTTGCGTAAAAAGTTCTTCGTTAGTGTAGCCTTCAATCAGCTTCATGGCGGCGGCGTGGCTTTTTTTGAACATTGCTTTTGCGGCTTCGAGACTTGTTTCCTGATGACGCTTCCAGAACATCTGGTTCATTGCGCCGTAAGTTTTCCATGAATAGTCGGCTGGTAAAAATGCGATGGCGGATTTCTTGTCGGTAACGCCTTTGTTGTTCTTTGGGAAGTCCAGCAAAAGCTGGTGCCATTCGTAAAGGTGAATGAGTACATCGCGCACATTTTTGTCGCGGCTCCAGTGGGCCTCTTTTTTGCTAGGCTGGCCCGAAAAATCAAAAGGTGTGTTGAGTTCCTTTTCGGTAAGCCCGTCAATAAGGCTCATAAGTGATTCATAATTTTCCTGCGCTGCTTTGAGCAGGTCTTCTTTGTTGTGTGGTCTTGGCATGGTTTGTGTCCTCCTTGTGTAAGGCCTCTGGCGGCCGGTGTTCAATAGCAAAGCGTTAAAAAAATTGCGCAGGCAATTTTTAGCTTTACCTTCTTGAGGTTACTATATCACGCTTTTTCTTATACAAAAAGAAACAGCTTGTTGCTTTTTTCGGGCGGGGCGTGGAGTGTCCTTTGAGGAATTTAATTACACCTTCCAGTGCTTGAGCTGCGAGAGCATGGAATCATAAAACCTCCGTCGTTCATCGTCACTCTGATTCTGCGGGTTTGGCATATTCTGCAAAAGAAAATCAATCAGCGAATCCTTCTGCTTGTAAATAAACTTGCCGTCCACGTAGCACCATTTGCAGTAATCTTCGTTAAAACTCTTGTCTGGTTCGCGGCTGATCATGGAATCTTCGGTAAGAGGCATTCCGCAGCACTGGCAGAAAAGCTGCCTCGGCGACCCAAGCAGTGTATTTATAGAAACATTGAACTCGCGCGAAAGAACTTTGAGCATCTGGGGGTTGGGCTGAGTCTCCCCGGTTTCCCATCGGCTCACAGCCTGCCTTGTAATGTTTACCCGATTTGCCATTTCTTCCTGAGTAAGATTATTTTTTTCGCGAAGTTGTTTTAGTATTTCAAAAACTTCCATCCGGCGCCTCACTTTGAATTGATGATTAATTATATCACAGATTATAAAAAAAAGTAGGGCGTGCCCGCTTGCCTTCGGCAATCGGTCGGGCCTTACGCCATTCCGCTGTCGCTTCAGCCGCTTCCCTCGTCGCTCACTACGTTCTCTCCTCAGTCCAGTGGCCGCCTTACGGCGTGGCTCCACGCCCTCACGCAGAGTTTAGCAAAGAGAAATTTTGCATGAATAAAATTGTGCGATGTGTTATAAAAAAAATACACTGATAACAAAGGAGGTTGAGATAAGATTTATGATTTTAATGACTAACGATTCGGCCTCCGCTCTTCACGCCTAGAACCGGTACAAAGCCGGGTACACATGGGGTTTTCCCCATCAAACTTTTCTTGTCATGAAAGCGGAGCTGCATTGGATAAAGAGTTTCCGAAACTGTCATTCTGAACTTGTTTCAGAATCTTTTTGTGCTCTTTATTAACTCTAGCATTCAGGAAATTAAAATTGAAAACAAATAACATTATTACTGCGCGCGTGTCTTGCGTGCAGAAAAATCTTTATACCCTGCTGCCTTGTGCAGAGAATCGTACTGTCTGTCCAGGAGCCGGCAGTGATGGAATTGCTGGAGATGGCAATTGCAGTGATGGAATCAGAAAAGACGGCACTCGCAGTAACGACGATGACTCACTGCCGGAAATGACCGGCAAACTCAAAGGAAAGTTTTACAACCTTGGACTTGAGCCTCCTGTTGTAGGCGACTTTGTAAAAGTTTTTACAAACGAATATAGGGATGCTTTGATAGACGAAGTGTTTCCCCGCAAAACTGTATTCAAAAGTCCTAACCGCAGCGGCCACTCAGAAGCCTATGTGAAAAATCTCTTAGAGGAGACTATCGTTTCTAATTTTGATTATGTCTTTATTGTGACTTCACTTAATCAGGATTACAGCGAAAACAGAATTGCCCGATACGTTTCCATTACGCTCAACACCGAGGCAAAGCCAAGATGATGCAGATTGCAAAGTAGCCTAAAATCGAAAATCCGTTAAAAAACGAGCCGACAGGGGCGTTTTAGGATTATCGAAAGAACGGCTCAGAGGCAAGCTATGCTTGCCGACTTTTATAAATGGAGAAATATTTATGAGAATCAAACAATTTCAACTTTTAACAGATATAAATCTCGTATGGGATTTTCTGGTCGAAGTTTACGACTGGAAAAATGACTGCGGTCGGGCTGCTCCATTTTTTGAATATGCCTTTACCTCGGCCAGCAGTTTTTAAAAGATGCAGCAGCAAAGCGTGGCTTTAAGCAGGTTTACGAATGGAATGAACTTGTTTTTGATTTTGGGTTTGATAAAAACCCAAAAAACGACGAAGTCAAGGCTTTAAGCGAAACGTGCTTTGACTCGACGTATTTTAAGAATGAGCTGAATTACGAGTTTCCGCAAAATCCCACAAAGGTGCTTTGAGCCGAATCCTATCTCCTTCTCCACATGATACCTTGCAGTACAATATTGTAATCGCAGATAAGAACGAAGAATACGTCTGCTTTTCGGGAATGTGGTGGATGCCTCAAAATCAGCTTGCCTATATGGAGCCGCTTTGTACTCATCTGGACCATCGCAAAAAGGGGCTTGTCACTGCGGCACTTTCACTTCATTATAAAAGATTTAAAGCTTTGGGCGCCACACATATGACCGGCGGTGGAGATCCCTTCTACCAGAAACTTGGCTACGGCAAAGGCTGCCACTGCACAATCTGGAGAAAAGAGTAATTTGTGCTTAGTGGCGGTGTGTCGTTCGTTAGAGCAGATACCGCCTTGCAGTTTTTTCAATCTGTTTTGAGTTGATTGGAGATGTTGAAGTCTCCATAGAAATTATCAGATTTTTTCCGGGATAGATTTCATTTTTTTCGTAGAGCTTCAGCTTTTGGACGGCGCCGGATGCATATTCGGTGTCGTCCATTTTCCCAAAGTGCTCCCAGATAAACTCCTGGCGGGTACGAAGATTCAGGCAGATGAAATCCGGGTGGAAGGTGCGGTGCAGGCCTTTTTCTGTTGTGATTTCCAGAGGATATTCGTAGCGGTAAGGTATGTTGAGTCTGTGCAATGTGTCTGCGATTATGATTTCAGATTTTGAGCGGACACGTTCGTTTTGCGAAGTGTAGAGTTCCGGAATGTTTTCAGAAAAAGGCTTACGAGGATATTCTACGCTCTGCCAGAGTTCTGAAAAATCTTTAACAGGAAGACACACGGGAGAAATGAGCGGCCGGCGGAGCTTGTTTAATTTTGCAAAAATCTGTGTAGCAGACCTTGAAGAGTTTTCCAGCCACTTGTAGGAACGCAGAGTTCTTTGCAAAAACTTCAATTCTTTTTTCAGAAAAGCAATCAGCTTTTTATCGTAATCTTTTTGAGCAAGTGCCTTTGCAAGTTTATAGTTTTTTGCCTTGATGTATTGGCCGCGGGTGTCGCCTTTTTTCGTAATCTGATAATATTGAATCGTTTTTCCGCTTTTCGAAATGCGAAGTGAACCGGCAGGCTCCTTTAGCAGTTCATTTTGCTTTTGCTTCAGAAGTGCACTTACCTCGGAAACTCTTGCAGCCAGAAGCGGCTCAAGGAAAAATGGAGAAAGCTTTTCATTTTCAATGCATTTTGTAAACTGCATACTATAAAGGTAAATATTTTGAGTTGTGCCGGCAAGAAAAAAAGTGAATTTTTTGAGAAAAAGTTTTAATTAATGATTTTCAGATATGTGGCCTACGGATAAAGCTGAGTGATGAAAGTTATTTCTCCGTATCAAACCAGAGTTGTTCCATGAAACGCGGATTATGCTACGGAGAAATTGGAGTATATGGTACGATTTCTCCGTGGATAGCTTGGTAGTTCATAAGATTTCCCTGAATGATAAGGAAAGCGGTACGGATAAAATTGAGAGTATGTTTCTGTTTATCCGTAGCTGATTCAGTATTAAATCTGATTTCCATTTATCTGGAGGAGTAGAATACGGATAATCTGAAGTACTTAGAGTATTTTATCCGTAGAAATCACAATAGTTCTCATAGTGACTTCAGGAATCAGATAAAATCTACGGATAAACGAATACATTCCACACCGATTTATCCGTACCAACAGGCAAATTTCCCCCAACTCCTGATTTTTCTGCAATCCCTCTGTTTTTGAGTTATAATTAGTATATTTCAAATTTACGAAAAGGAGTTTTTATGATAAAAGTTTACTGTTATTTCCGCTGCTCAACCTGTAAAAAGGCTTTGGCCTGGTTAGATTCTCAGGGTTATAAATATGATATAATTGACATCAAAACGCAGAACCCGGATGAAAAGACTTTGCGAAGCCTGCACAAAAAATCCGGCCTGCCTTTGAAAAAGTTTTTTAATACCAGCGGCATCCTTTATCGCGAAATGGAGCTTTCCAAAAAACTTCCTTCAATGACCGAGGACGAACAGTTTGCGCTTCTTGCTTCAGACGGCATGATGGTGAAGCGCCCTCTTTTAATAACCGATTCAGCGGTAATTCCCGGCTTTAAAGAAGACCTCTGGAAGGCGGCACTAAAGTGAAAATAATTGAAAAAATATTTGATTCAGTTTTACTTCTGCAGCCAGATGGCAGGGAAGATTCCCGCGGTACAATGCAGGTTTTCTTCAGTAAAAGAACAATCTCGGAACTGCCAGTTGATTTTAATATCACTGAACAGCGTATTTATAAAATTCCTCAAAAGCATACTTTTTTCGGTATTCATTATCAGAAAGCAGAAGCCGCAAAGGGAAAGCTTATAAGTGTGGTTCAGGGAAAGGCTCTGGATTATATTGTAGACCTCCGTCGGGATTCTAAAACCTACAAACAGTATAAAAGCTTTGAACTTAATGCAGATACGCCGCTTCTTGTTTTTATTCCGGCTGGATTTGGTCACGGTTTTTTTACTCTGGAGGATAACACAATCCAGGCGTTTGCAATTGATGCTGATTTAGAAAAGAACAGCTCTGGCATTGTCAATTATAAAGATCCGGAAATTGGACTTAAGCTTCCGGTAGAAGATATCATAATTTCAGATTATGATAAAAATGCAAACTAACGTTAGTTAGAAAAAAATAATAAACAGTAATGGGAGACTTAAAATGAATTATGAAATCACTGATTATATTACGCCAGAAGAATATATGGAAATGAGAAAGCTTGTTGAATGGAGCGAGTTTCCGCTGGAGCAGGCTGCAGAAGGCATAAAGCATACCTCTCATCTAGTTGTTTTCAGAAAAGACGGAAAAGTGATTGCCCTTGCAAGAGTTCTCACTGACTATGGTTATGTTGTTTATATTGCAGATGTAATTGTTCACCCGGATTTTCAAGGGCAGGGACTTGGTCGTGTCCTTATGAATAACGTTATGGAGTATATCAAAAGTCAACTGAAGCCGGGTTATAAAAAGATGATAAGCCTTATGGCAGCACAGGGCAAAGAAGAATTTTATAAAAAGTTTGGATTTGTCGCACGCCCTAATGAAATGTACGGCTGTGGAATGTGTCAGTGGATTAAAACAGAAGAAGGGGAGTGAAGTACCGGAGCTTTGTGATTATCAGTTAATCGCAATTACTTTATAAGCTTCAATTAATCTTTCGAGGCTGCAGGTGGCGTTTGCAGGACTGGTACTAGGCAGGCATTCAACTTCCAGCTTATAGCGCTCTTCATATTTTTCTGCGCAAGTTTTTTTCCAGAGTGACCAGGCAGTTTTTCCTGTGCAGAAGACGCGAGAAATTTTTGAATGGCCCAGAATTTCGTCAAAGTTGTTTGGCCTTGCATTTTTAATTGAAGAATCTGCTGCTCCGGAAATCTCGCAGCTGGCAAGCACATCCCAAAGGGCAATGTGATGGCAGAGAAGAAAATCTCGTCGTTCAGAAATTGCAGCCTCGCGGTCAGGCGAATTATTGGAGTAACACAAATACTCTCCAAAAACTGCCGGCAGCACCTTCCAGAATCTGTTTTGAGGATGCATGTAGAAAAATCCGGCTTCGCGACTCTTGGGCGAAGGCATGGTACCAAGGATCAGAACTTCGCTTTCAGAGTTCCAGACAGGCGGGATTTGATGAATTATCTTTTTCAAATCTGACTTTTCCATCATACGATTATACTTAGACCAGCGAGGCTCTCATCATTTCAAAATCATCCGGAGTAATTTCAAAGCGCTCCATATCAACATGGCCGTCAACAAAAAGAACTCCCTCGGCTTCAAGCTTTTCCTGCTGAATGTCGGGGCCGCCGAAAGCAAAACTTCCGGAACAAAAGCCTTTGGCATTTACAACTCGGTGGCAGGGCGTAACTGAATTGCTTGGATTTTTGTGCAGGGCGTTTCCAACGTAGCGGCGAAGATTGCGATTTCCCACCAGCGCAGCAATCTGAGAATAAGTTGCAACTTTTCCTCGTGGAATGAGGCGTACAGCCGCATAGATTTTTTCTGCAAGTTCCATGCCCCTACATTAGCAGATTTTTTTGTTTTTGTTCAGTATTTCATTTTATGTGCAGTGATGATTGTGTAGCTGTAAGCATTTACCGTGATGATGCAGCTGCCAATCGTACAATACCAGTTTTTTCCTTTACGTGTGATGTCAGCGTCTTTAGATTCAATCTGCTTTTTGCACCAGGCGACCACATCCCGAATATCAACTCCAAGCCCAAGATTGCGTCGTATGCGGTCTACTCCCATAGGAGTAGTATGAAGTTTGTCCAGATTTTGTAAAAGTTCGTTATTCATTATTTTTCTTTCTCCTCACAGGATGTCGTATTACAGTTTTAAGATTTTCCGGACTTGTTTTGCGCGGGTCGCTCAGGTAGATCTCGTGATGAAGTCTTGCGGCGGAAAAATCTAACTGCCAGTCGTTAGTTACTGCAAAGTTGTCCATTAGTTGGATTGAAGCCGGTTCATCATCATATGACCCCTTGTGCATAATCTGAACGCAGTCGCCTTCTTTTATTGTCAGCAATTCTGCACGTGAGCAGTCCAAACCTTTTTCTTGGCCGCTCTTTCTTTTGCCCATTCAAAATCTTTTTGTGTTACAAAATCCGGAAGCCGAATTACCGAAATCCAGTTGAAGGACGACTTGTCTTTATAGTCAAAGCCCGGAACAACTGCTCCATTTTTCTCCTGCCACCAGAAGCCTTCAAGCGGCGGGACAACATAATCAAAATAACCTTCAATTCTGTGGTCAGTCATTTTGCTCATTTTAATTGTGTAGGAAATTGCATACAGAATGGCAAGTGCGTTCTGATATTCTCCCTCACTGTCATTGGGATTTCCTTTCCCGCGGACAGCAACGAATTGCATTTTTGTGATGTGAACCAGCTGAGGCTTTGCAGGCGGGAGATAAAATTCCTTGTATTCTTTTTTGAAGTCGAATGGCATTAAAGTTCCTCCTTAAATTCTTCCAGTAATTCATGCTTGTAGATTTTTTCTCTTGTTGATTCCCGAATTTCTTTCCAGAGATGAGCAGCAACTTTCAGCTTGTTTGGAAATTGCGCTGTAGCCGGGTCAGCACAAAAGTCTTTTACAAACTTATTCCATTGAAGTGAAACCTTGTCATAATGAGCGTAGCTTTTTCGTCCATAAAAGATGTCCAGCAGATCTCCAAGAGTAAATGTTGTATCTCCACTTTCTCGGACTTTTCTTGCACTTGCAACCATGTCGGCATTGAACTTAAAGTTTTTGATTCCAGTCTGTGCAGAAAAGAAATCGCGGAAGCGCTGACTGAAGCGAAAGTCGCATTCTATCAAACCTGTTTCAAGTGATAGTTCAGAATCCAGAATCTTTTGACGATTTGTAGCGTTTTCTTTTTTAGGCAGAATTTTTTGTGCCGGATTTTTCAAGGGGTACTTGATTTGAGATTGAAGCATTTTTGGATTTTGTAAGCTCTTTTTAATTTGAGTTTTCAATCTTATCTGACTTTGTTTTTCTGTTACAGAATTTAAGCTTCCAGAAAAATACTCCTCAATCCTCTCATTCAATTCCGCCTTATAACCGGCTGTACAAATCCCAAGCCTTCTGCAAATTGCAACAAGCTCTTCGCGGTACCAGTAATATTTTGAGAACTCTTCGTATGATTTTATTTCCTCAAAGTCAGGTCTTCTTTCCATAGCAGAATTATAACACATTAAATATGACATCAGTATGTCATATTTAATTTATGCATCCATCAGAAACTACAGCAATGTGATTTACATAAATACCGAAAAACGTCTTGTGGTTGCTGAAGAAATTCATTCAGTTCTTTGTGGAGTTTTCTTCCGTTTCAAATATGCTGGAAATATTTGAGGTTATTCAGCTATAATATTTTTGAAAGCTGGAGGTAGATATGCATGAGTATAAATTTTACGGATGGCAAACTGCTGATTGTAAACCAACAAATTCTTTATTCGAAAAAATTGAAAATCCTCGAAACCTATATGATATTCTGAGTGAAATCTGGTGTGAAGAAACCTGTGCTCCTCGATTGCGCGAAAAGTGGAGTTGTGATAATAGGACTGTAGGGCAATGTTCAATAACTGCTTTTCTTGCTCAGAATATTTTTGGCGGAAAGGTTTACGGAATTTTACGTGAAGGAGGGAATTATCACTGTTACAATGTGGTATCGCTTCCTTCAGGAGGAGAATGTTTGTTTGACCTTACAAGTGAACAGTTTGGAAATGAGAAACTCTGTTACGAAAATAATCCGGAACAATTCCGCGAAGTTCATTTTAAAAAAGAAGAAAAATATCAAAGATATAATTATTTAGAATCCGAGCTTCTCAAAAAACTTGAAAAAGAAATTTCATATAAATAATTTGAGTTCAAACTTTTAAAAAAACGGCTATAATAAATATATGAAAATCTACGTTGATTTTGATGATTGTCTTTGCGAGACAGCGTGCTTCTTTCTTATGAAGAAACTCCTGATGCAATCAAAACAGTTAACAACTGGATTGATAAAGGGCACGATGTAAAAATAATCACTGGACGTCCATTCAGCGCTTATGAAGCTTCGCGCCAGTGGCTTAATGAGCATAACCTTGAGCGTGTGAATTTATTTTGTCTTAATAAATATGGCCGCGAAAATTTTATAAATGGCAGTACTTTCAGTCTGGAACTTGAAGACTACTATAAAATGCATTTTGATTTTGCAATAGAAGATTCTCCTGCAGCATTTAAGTTTTTTAATCATCTTCCGAATCTTAGGGTTCTGGTTTTTGACAGACCCTGGAATCAGAATTGTGAATTTCCAAATCAGAATTATAAACGTTGTTTTGACTGGAAGCTGATAAGTGATAGTGTAATCTAGACGACGACATTTTTTAACATCAAATCTTTTTTCTTCAAAAATTCATTTTTTGCCACTATAATAAAATATCATTTTTTTTTTGCGGAGTTATTTCGTGTCTGATCTTATTAGAACTATCAGCATTTCTTCTCTTTGTTTCCTTTCATTCTTTTGTTTTCAGGTAGGAATCTTTTTATGGTCTGGTCATCAGTTAAAGCAAAATGGTCGCCGAACTCTTATTTTTGTAGAATTATTTACAGGCTTTATGTTGCTTTTTGATGCGCTGGCTTATATTTTCCGTGGAAACGCAAGTGCGCTCGGCTGGTATATGGTACGCCTGAGTAACCTTTTTGTTTATATCTGTAATTTTTCAATTTCTTTTTTCTTTTGCTTTTATGTTTGTGAATTCATTAAGCAATCTCGTCTGAGTCTCTGGGTGATTTTCCATCCAAAGTCTTCTGTAAAAAACGGAATCCCTGTTCAGCTTTTTATAGTTTTCTTTTTGTGTCTTGCAGGTATTTGTCTTATTGTTATCAGTCAGTTTACAAATCTTTTTTATTATTTTGATGAGAATAATTTTTATCACAGAAATACTTTATTTCCTTTAGGTGTAGGCCTTGGACTTTTGCCTGGACTTATTACGCTTACCTTGCTTTTGCAAAACAGAAAGAAGATGCCTGTAAATGCCTTTGTTTCTCTCCTGTTTTATTTTGCCCTTCCTTTGATTGGAGTATTTTTGATTCTTGTTTCATACGGATTTTCTTGGATTAACATTTCTCTTGGACTCGGTGCCCTGCACCTTTTTTATTCTTCAATTAAATTGATGGAGATTGAATTCTATTCTGGAGAACGAGCCCATACAATTATCAGCCCTGTTTATAAATCCGAAGTTACTTCGATTGAATCTCGAAAGAGAGTCAGACGAAGTCATTTCTGGCAGACACTTTCTATAAGCCTTGGTGGAGTTCTTGTGGTTCTTCTTATTGTTTCAATTAAGGGAATATCTCTTCCAGAAAAAACTTTAACAATTGAAAAACCATATACAGAAAATGATCCTTCAAAATCTGTTTGCATAACCTTTTCACGTAATGCAGATAAACACTGGGTTGATGAAGGAGATCCTGACAGAACCGGAGCTCAGTTTGATGGTGTGATTTTTAACAACATGAGCAGCACAATTATAACTGATTGGAGCTTTTTGATTTCTGCACCAGATGGCTGTTCAATTGACCCGGGACCTTGGAACGGAACTTTTGCACTTTCTGAAGGTTCATTAAATGTAAAAAAGCCGCATGCAGAAGACGTAGAAAATATTCATGGAGAAGACTTTTATACAATAACTCCGCTAAAGACTCTTGGATTTGGTTGTATAATGTACACTCCGCATAACTATCAGCCGCTTGAAGAAAAAATTGTGTTCACATATTCAAGCATACTTAAGCCGCTTACTAATAGAATTTTTAATATATTTCTTGCCTTGATTTTTGTTGCTTTTGTTATTGCTACGACAATCACTCTTTTTGAAGGAAAACTTATTCGAGTTGAAGAAGAAAATAAAAAACTTGAAATCACTGTAAAGGAACGTACAAAAGAACTTGAAGCAGAAAAGAACCGCTCAGAAAATCTTCTTTTGAATATTCTTCCAAAGGAAATTGCTAAGGAACTTACGGCTCATCCAGAAAGAACAATAGCTAAGGAGTACCCGAATGTTACTGTTCTTTTTACAGATATTGTTGGCTTTACAAAAATCAGTGGCGAAATGACTGCAGAAGAAGTTGTTACCATGCTCAATAAAATGTTTACCATGTTTGATGAACGTGCCCAGCGTGAAGGTATAGAAAAAATCAAAACAATTGGTGATGCATACATGGCTGCAACTGGTCTTACAGAAGAGAGAGCTAACGAAGGTGCAGCAAAAATGATTCGTTTTGCCCGTGGTCTTTTGGATGATGTTCATGCCTTCAATGCGAATTCAAATATCAAGCTTCAGATAAGGCTTGGAATTAATTCAGGAGCACTTGTTGCCGGAGTAATTGGAAAGACAAAGTTTATTTACGATATCTGGGGCGATACTGTAAATGTTGCAAGCCGGATGGAAAGTACAGGTCTTCCTATGAAAATTCATGTAACAGAAACTACAAAAGTTCAGACGGCAGATCTTTTTCAGTACAGCGAAAATTCAGAAATAGATGTAAAAGGCAAAGGCATGATGAAAACTTACTTTTTGTAAAACATAATTAAGAAATAATAAAAAAAGAATTCAATTCAAAAAGCATTTTTGTTTAATGAATTGAATTCTTTTTTATTTAATTATAGATTTTTATTTATGCTTTTTAAGCAGTCTCAGGCTGTTTAATACAGCAAGAATTGTAACTCCAACATCGCCAAAAACTGCAATCCACATATTTGAAATTCCAATTGCACTAAGAAGAAGAATCGTTCCTTTAATTCCAAGAGCTCCGTAAAGATTTTCGTATACTATACGAAGAGTGCGTCGGCTGATTTTAATTCCTTCTACAATTTTGCTAGGTTTATCTTCCATAACGATTATATCGGCTGCTTCTATTGCAGCGTCGCTTCCCATTGAGCCCATTGCAATTCCTGCATCGGCGCGGGCAAGAACTGGAGCATCGTTAATTCCGTCTCCTGCAAAAATGAGAGTGCCACGCTTTTTGCCGGGTTTTCCGTCTTTTTTCGGTTTATATAGATCAGAAAGTAATTCTTCTACTTTTGCAAGTTTATCTGCGCTCAAGAGCTGTCCATAGGCTTTTTTAAGGCCGAGCTTTGCTGCTACTGTATGTGCAGCCCGTTCGTTATCGCCGGTGAGCATTACAACATTTTCTACGCCAATTTTATGAAGACCTTCAACTGTCAATGCTGAGTCATCTTTTATTTCATCACTGATTACAATGTGACCGCTGTATTTTCCTTCGCTTGCAACATGAATTACGGTACCATCCTGATGTTCTGCACATTCGTTGTAAGCTATGCCAAACTGATCCATAAGTCGAGTGTTTCCTGCAAGAACCTGTTTGCCGTTTACAAGAGCTTTAATTCCTTTTCCGGCAATTTCTTCTACATTTTCCAGCTTTACCTGATCGCAGCATTTATCGTGATGAGCAGCCTTTAGTGATGCCGAAATCGGGTGAGTTGAGAACATTTCTGTATGAGTTGCAAGTGCAAGCAATTCTGTTTCTGTAATTGAAGGATCTGTAGCGTGAATATGGGTTACAACAAAATTTCCTTTTGTAAGAGTTCCTGTTTTATCAAAAACTGCTGTTTTTGTGCGGCCAAGAGCTTCAAGATAAACACTTCCTTTAATTAAGATTCCTTTGCGTGCTGCTGCTGTTATTCCTCCACAAAATGAAAGTGGAATAGAAATTACAATTGCACATGGACAGCTTACAACAAGGAACATGAGAGCTCTGTAAAACCATGTACTCCAGTTATCATTCCAGCTCCAGATTCCGGACTTAATTCCAATAATCAGACTTGGAATAATTGCAAGGGCAAGTGCAGAATATACAACTATTGGTGTGTAAATGCGGGCAAAGCGTGTAACAAACTGTTCCGATTTTGTCTTGTTTTCTGTTGCGTTTTCTACAAGCTCAAGAATTCGTGAAAGTGCAGAATCTCCAGCATGTCTGGTAGTACGGATTTCCAGAACGCCCTGTTTATTAATCGAACCGGAAAGAACTTCATCTCCAACTGCAACACGACGCGGTATACTTTCTCCTGTAAGTGCAGAGGTGTCTACAAAGCTTTCTCCATCTACAACCACACCATCAATAGGAATGCGGTCGCCAGGCTTTACAATAATTACAGAGTCTGTCTCTACATCTTCCGGATCGACTTCACGGGTTTCTGCTCCAATTTTTATTGTAGCGTGATCTGGTCGTAATTTAGCAATTTCTTCAATAGAATCTCTTGATTTATCTACGGCGTAGTCTTCAAATTTTTCGCCAACCTGATACAGAACCATAATTGCAACGGCTTCTTCATATTCTCCAAGAAGAATTGCACCAATCGCTGCAACAGACATTAAGAAGGATTCATCCATCAGTTCGCCATGAATTAAATTGGAAACAGCACCAATTACAATATCTTTTCCTGTAATAATAAAGGCAATAAAATACAATACCATAAAAACGGCACGGTGAATTAATTCTATTTTATTAACATTAGTTATCCAGGCTTCTACAGGTAGATGTTCAATAACTAAGCCAAGTACAAAAAGTACGGCTGCAAAAATAAGTTGCTTTACAGTAAGTTCTTTTTCTTCTTCGCCATGAGAATGATCATGGTGATGGCCATGGTCATGTCCGCAGCCACAGCTGCATCCTCCATGCGAATGCTCGTGATGATGTTCATGCTCGTGGTGACAGCAGCAGTCTTCATGTTCGTGCTCGCCGTCGTGATGATGATGCTCATGCTCTTCATGATGATGTTCATGTTCGTGAAGATGCTCATGTTCTTCGTGATGATGGGCTTCATGCTCATGTTTTATTTCTTCTATTTCTTTACTCATAATTACCTCCTCGCGTTAGCAGCGCTGCACGGATGCAGCGGATAAGCAGCTTTTGCCAACGGCAAAACTGCAGTTGAAAAAAATACACGGATGTATTTTTTTCATATCAATTCCGAAATGTGTTCAATTCCACATTCAAGAATACTCTTTACGTGTTCATCAGAAAGACTGTAATAAACAATTTTTCCATCGCGTTTTGTTTTTACCAGATTTGAGTCGCGCAGAATTTTAAGCTGATGAGAAACTGCCGAAACAGACATTCCAAGTAAAGCCGAAATATCGCATACGCAGAGTTCGCTTTTATCCAAAGCATAGAGAATTTTTACTCTGGTCGTATCGCCAAATATTTTATAAAAATCTGCAAGGTCAAAAATCATTTCATCTTCAGGAAATGTTTTTTTTACTTTAGTAACAATTTCCTCGTGAATAATTTCATTATCACAAAGTTCATCTTTTTTTTGCATAAAGACCTCATTTTGTTTTATAAATACATTCATTTGAAGAAACATTCAATTGAATACATATTCAAATAATAACGTCATTTGAACAATTGTGCAAGTGTTTTATATTAAATAAAAGTGTTAGCGCTGTGCAGAGTACACAACCATAGGTTGTGTAGCCACCGCAAGCGAACGAAGGAACTGAGTGAGTGCGGAGGCTGGAGCGAAGCGGAACTCGGAACATAGCGGCCCGAACGAAGTGAGGGAAACACCCATCTTCACATTATCGTTTTGCTCGGATATAATCTTATTATGAAATTTCATGGTGAACTTCTAATTTTTGTTATGCTTCTTGTAACAAATCTTAGAGTTTTTTTTGTGCGTCAGGTTAGACGGGATCCTCTTGTAGTTTTAGCTCCGTTTACGTTTATTCTTTCAATTCTTCAAATTCTTGCGTGGGGAATTGATATTTTTTCTGCTTTTGCATTTTTTCTGGCTCTTCTGGTTTTGCTTTCAAACTTTCATGCCATTTTCAGATATATGGAAAGTTTATATATTGACCATTACAGCGCTCTTATGAAAGTCTGGGCGGTGTGCACGGTTTCTTTGTCTGTTCTTTCTATTGTTGTTCTGATAATTTTTGCTCCGGATGAAGCTAAGAGTAATAAAATTGGTGTTCAGGAAAATATTTACCGAATGGAAGGTTCTTTTCGCTCGGGTTTTAAAGAGGCCGGAAGTTTTAAACTTGCTGATGCTTACATTTATGAGTTTTCTATTCTTCCTTCTATTAAAGAAAATACTCAGACAGAAAATTCTGAAAATAATGCTTCATCAATTATTCTCTTTTTCCCGGATAAACGCGGCGATACTGTAAATTACAAACCATATCTTCAGCAGCTTGCATTAAAAGGATGTCTTGTTTACTCTGCAGATTTTTATTCTAATGATTGCAAATGGCTTCATTCATTTGGCGATAATAAAATCTTCAGACGGACAATTATGCTTATTCAGAGTTTTGTTCGTCCGGCCTTTTTTGATTCGCAGAGAGAATATTATTCCTACAATATCAAGCTCGAAGCAGAAGAAATGTTAAAATATCTTGAATCAAAATTTGCGGATGAAAATCTTTCGTGTACAATGATTTGTGATTCTATGGGACATTCTGCTTTAATTGAATTACAAAAGCAGTATCCGGATCTTGTTAAAAATGTAATTTTTCTTGATGAAATTCCTGAATATAAAACTGCAGGTTATGGAATGCTTGAACAGACTAATCCTTTACTTTTGACTTCTCTTGGAATTCAGAAGGATTCTTCAAAAAATCTTTCCAATATCCTTGCAGAGAAAACAATGGAGATTATAAATAATGAATCTTTATGATTTAGATAATTTTTTTAATAACTTTTTAAATAAAGAAAATTTTTTATCAGATCCTTCGCGTAATGGAATTCAAATTCAGAATTCTGCACCGGATGAAAAACAGATTAAAAAAATTGCATTTGCTGTTGATGCAAGTGAACAGACAGCAGGTATGGCTGCCGCAGAAAATGCAGATGTACTTGTTGTACATCATGGCTTATTCTGGGGAGACTGTAAAACAATAACAGGTTCAATGTATAAACGCATTTCTACTTTTTTAAAATCTGATTTAGCTTTAATTGCTTATCATATTCCATTAGATGCAAATAATCCTTATGGAAATAATTTTGGAATTGCAAATAAGCTTCAAATGAAAAAACTTGAACCTTTTGGTTTATGGCATGGAATGAGCATTGGTGTAAAAGGTGAATTTTCAAAAGCCTGTTCAATACAGGAAGTTGCTGAGCAGCTTAAAAAGGTTACTGGCGCTGAATGTAAAGTTTTTGATTTTGGAAAAAAAGAAATTCGTACTGCCGGAATTATTTCGGGCGGGGCTAGTGAAGATGTTACACAGGCTGTAGAACAGAATCTTGATTTGTATATAACCGGCGAATTTATGCACGAAGATTTTCATTATGCAAAAGAGATGAAAATGAATGTAATAAGCGGCGGTCACTATGGAACTGAGACAATTGGTGTTTCCTTGTTGAAAGAAAAGGTTGAAGAGGAACTCGGTTTAGAGACTGTTTTTATTGATTTTGCTACAGGTCTTTAAAAAAAACATTTTAGGCGGTATATTAAAAATATGGAAAAAAATATTAAATCTAAGCTTATCCCAATTTCTCTTGCTGTGCTTGTAATTATAGTAGATCAGATTACAAAACTTCTTATAGTAAAAAATATTCCTTATGGTTCAATTGGGTTTCAGTGGTTCGGTGATTTTTTAAGAATCGTTCATATTTCAAATACCGGGGTTGCATTCAGTGTTGGTGCAGACTGGTCTACAATTTCCAGGGCAATTTTATTTTGTATTGTTCCTCTTATTGTAATTATAATTGTAGTAATCATTTATTTTAAAAATAAAGAATTTACAACATTGCAGAATTGGGCAATTATGGGAATTGCCGGTGGTGGGCTTGCAAATTTAATTGACCGCTTTTTTAGAAAAGAAGGTGTTGTAGATTTTATTGATGTAAAATTTTATGGCATTTTTGGGTATCAGCGCTGGCCAACTTTTAATATTGCAGATTCAGCAGTTGTTGTCTGTGGAATTCTGCTGATAATTTCATTTATTGTAATTTTTGTAAAAGATTATAAAGCTAAAAAAACAGAAAAAAAGGATGTGTAATTTTTATGGAAGAATTAGACGAAGAAGAGAAAAAAAGACGAAAGGAACAGATCGAATATAGAAATAAAAAAAGAAATTCAAATCTTTTTACATTTCTTGCAACAATTTTCGAAATTATAGAAACAGCTGTTGTTGTTTTCTTATTTATTATTCTGTCTATTATAATAATTGACAAAATTGATGTTGCAGAAAATGTAAAGTCTATACTTGCCAATGTATTATTTATTGCAAGTTTCTTTGGCGGATTATTTCTTGGATTTTTTATTTTCAAAAAGGTTGTGCGTTTTGTTATCTGTAAATTCAATCTTGAAGATAAACTTTTGGATAGTATAACTGTTCATTATTTAAAATCAAAAGAAGATTTAAAAGAAGAACAGAAACAGAAATATACACGGTAGGATTTATGATTGGTATAATTGGAGCAATGGACAGCGAGGTTAAACATCTTACAGGCTGTCTGGAAAATTCAAAAACTTCGGTTTTTAGCGGAATGACTTTTTATGAAGGCAAATTGAATGACAAAGAGGTTGTCGTAGTAAAAAGTGGAATTGGAAAAGTAAATGCTGCTTTATGTGCCCAGATATTGATTTTGAATTTTAAGGTAGACAAAATTATTAATACCGGCATTGCTGGAGCAACAGGAAAAGGCCTGCGAGTATTTGATTTTGTAGTTTCTACAAAGGCTGTTTATCATGATTTTGATACTACAGCTTTTGGATATAAAATTGGCCAGGTTCCCGGACTTCCAGAAGCTTTTGATGCAGATCCTGAACTTGTAAAAAAAACTATTGAAATTTTCAATACAACAGCTTTTGCAAAAGAGCATTCAATTCAGTCCGGTTTAATTGCTAGTGGAGATCAGTTTATTTCTGGTGGTGAGAAAAAAGATTTTATAAAAAAGACCTTTAATCCTGCCTGTGTAGAAATGGAAGGTTCTGCAATTGCTCATACCTGCTATATAAATAAAGTTCCGTTTGTAATTATCCGTTGTATGTCTGACATGGCTGATGATGATGTTGAGCAGACATATTCATTTAATGAAGAAACTTGTGCAAAAGCTTCTTCTGAATTTATTGAAGCTTTTGTAAAACTAATATAATTTCCTGGAGGAATTAAATATGGAAAAGAAATATAACGTAGATTCATTTAATCTTGATCACACAAAAGTTACTGCTCCGTTTGTAAGACTTGCTTCACGCAAAACTGGCGCAAAAGGAGATGTCGTTTCTAAATTCGATATCCGCTTCTGCCAGCCAAACAAAGAATTTATGCCTACAGGTGCTATTCATACTTTGGAGCATTTGATTGCAGAATATATTCGTGACGAAATGGACAATGTAATTGACCTTTCTCCAATGGGCTGCAGAACAGGCTTTTACTTTACAGTTTTTGGTGAGCAGAATGAAGAAGAAATAACAAATCATCTTTTGAACGTTCTTAGAAAGGTTGCAGTCTGGGATAAACCAGTTCCTGCTGCTACAGAAGTTGAATGCGGAAATTATCGTGACCATGATCTTGAAGGCGCAAAAGCTTATGCAAAAAAATGGTGTGAAGGAATAGATAAAAAAGGCTGGTCGGCATTTATTTAATTGAAATAATTAATAGTGGTACTTAATTGAATATACTTTCTAAATTAAAGGAAACAGCTGTTTCTGTAATTCCAGTAATGGCAATTGTAATATTACTGGGGCTTACAATCGTTCCTCTAGAGAGAATCCTTCTGATAAGATTTTTTATTGGAGGAATTCTTTTAATTTTGGGATTAACTGTTTTTCTTTTGGGCGTTGATTTAGGTATTCAACCGATGGGCGAACGTTGTGGAGCTGAATTAACTAAAAAACGCTCATTAGTTTTACTTCTATGTGTTGCATTTTTAATTGGTTTTATTGTTACTGCCGCAGAACCGGATATTCAGGTATTTGCAAATCAGGTTAAAAATATTTTTTACGGTGTAAATAAATTATTACTGACTTTTGTAATTGCTGCTGGAGTTGGATTATTCATAACAATTGGTCTGTTAAGATCTGTATTAAATCTTTCGCTAAAAATTACTTTTTTAATTTCTTATTCACTTGTATTTTTAATTACTGTTTTCGTTCCAGAAAGCTTTATTGGAATTGCCTTTGATTCTGGTGGTGCAACTACCGGCCCAATGACTGTTCCATTTATTATGGCTTTAGGACTTGGTGTTTCTTCTGTACGAGACGATGATAAAAACAGTTTTGGACTTACAGGAATCTGTTCTGTAGGCCCTGTTCTTGCTGTATTAATTTATTCAATATTTCTTGCAAAAACCGGCAGAATTAATCAGGCAGAAATAACCATTGCGGCTAATTCAATTAATTCAACTGCTACGAGCGCCGGAGAAGTTTTGCAGAATTCTTCAGCAGCCGGAGGAATTATTTACCAGATTTTTTCTCCATTTGGCAATGCATTTTCTCATGTTATAAAAGAAGCATTAATTTCTATATTTCCGCTTTTTGTTTTATTTTTAATATTCCAGTTTTCTCTTTTGCATATGACGCTCCGACAGGTAATTAAGATTACAATTGGATTTATTTATGCATTCATAGGTCTTACTGTTTTTCTGGTTGGTGTAAACGGTGGATTTATGCAGGCTGGAGAAACTTTAGGTGATACTCTGGGTCAGCTCGCAATAAATAAAGGCGGCTTTTATTTTGCGCTTTTATTAATAATAGGTTTTGTTCTTGGAGCAATTATTGTTTGTGCAGAGCCTGCTGTATGGGTATTGAGTGAGCAGGTAGAAGCTGTCAGCGGTGGTACAATCAAACGAAAAATTCTTCTTATATTTTTATCTGCTGGAACTGCCATTGCAATTTCACTTTCTTTATGTCGTGCAGTCTTTGGTTTTAATTTACGATACATTCTTATTCCCGGATATATAATTTCTATGCTTCTTATGATTTTTTCTCCTTCGTTATTTTCCGGAATTGCATTTGATTCAGGCGGAGTTGCTTCTGGGCCGTTAACTTCAACCTTTGTGCTTTCATTTACTTTAGGAGCGGCTTCTTCTGGTAAAGGTGGAAATGATTCTTTTGGAGTAATTGCACTTGTTGCAATGATGCCGTTAATTGCAATTCAGATTATGGGAATTATATTTAAATTCAAGCAAAAGAAAACTTCTCAAGGAAGTATGTCAGAAGGAGGTGTAAAGAATGATAGTGGACGACAGTAATTCTTATTCACTTTTGGTAAGTATTGTTCCTCATGACAGTGGAGATTTTATTGTAGAATCTGCAAGAAAAGCCGGAGCTTCCGGCGGTTCAATTGTTATGGGGCGCGGAACTGCTTCTAATTCTGTTTTACAACTTCTTGGTTTTGGAGATTCTTCAAAAGATATTGTCTATATCATTGTAAATAAAAAAGATGAAAACAATATTTTTGAAAGTATAAAATCTGCTGCTCAGGAAAAAAAGAATCATTTTGGTGTTATTTTTTCTGTTGATGTAGGCCTGTTTATGCGATCTGGAAATATTCAGCCTGTTGCTGCAAAAGAAATTATAAGAGGAGAAAACAATATGGAAAATTCTTATCAGATGATAAATATTATTGTAAATAAAGGTTATGCAGAAGACGCTATGGCAGCAGCAAGAAAGGCCGGCGCAAACGGTGGAACAATAATCGGTGCCAGAGGAACTGCAAAAGAAGATGATGCAAAGTTTTTTGGAATGAAAATTGTTCCGGAAAAAGATATGCTTATGATACTTGCTCCCGAAGATAAAAAAGAAGATATTATTAATGCAATTACTTCTTTACCTTGTTTTGCTGAAGCAGGAAGTGGAATTATTTTCTGTAACAGGGCAGATAAATTTACATTGCTTGGAAAAAAATAATTTTTTTAGAATAAAAATATGTTACGTTGCTTTTCAGAGGTTTTCTCATTATAATTAAAATATGTCTTATGAAGTAACTGCCACTCGGCGACGTCCGCAGCAATTTGAAAACCTGGTTGGTCAGGAATTTGTTTCTGCAACATTATCAAATTCAATAAAATCAGGAAAAATTGCGCATGCTTATTTGTTTTCTGGTCCACGAGGATGTGGAAAAACTTCTACCGCAAGAATTCTTGCAAAAGCATTAAATTGTCAAAATGGTCCAACTGCAACTCCATGCGGTGAATGTTCAAATTGTAAAGAAATCACAAAAGGTTCATCTTTAGATGTTATAGAAATAGATGGAGCTTCAAATACAAGTGTTGAAAATATTCGTCGCATTAAAGATGAAGTTCTTTTCCCTCCAAGTAATTCCAAATATAAAATTTATATTATTGACGAAGTTCATATGCTTTCAATTTCTGCATTTAACGCATTATTGAAAACTATTGAAGAACCGCCGGCTCATGTAATTTTTATTTTTGCAACTACAGAATTACAGAAGGTGCCTGCCACAATAAAATCACGCTGTCAGCAATTTAACTTCAGACTTGTTTCAATAGATAAAGTAAAACAGTGTCTTGCGGAGGCTGCTGCAGAGCTTGGAATTCAGGCTGATGATGAAGCTTTGTTCTGGATTGCAAGAGAGTCGACCGGTTCTATGCGTGATGCATATACTCTTTTTGATCAGGTTGTTGCATTTAGTGATAATCATATTACTTACGAAAAAATTCGCGATAAACTTGGTCTTGTTGGAATTGAACGATTGAATTCTATTTTTGAAGCATGTGTTTCTAAAAATACTGTTCAGGTTACAGATCTTCTGGATGAATTTATTCAGAATGGAGTTCCTGTTGAACAACTTGTTTCTAATTCAGCTGATTATTTAAGAAGTCTGCTTCTTATTAAGAGTGGTGTACAAAAGGAATCTTTGCTTGGAAATAAAGTTGAACGTTTCAGTTCAAATGTTTTAAATGCCTGGAATACAGTTCAAATAGAACGAGGCCTTTCTATCTTTTTAAATTTATATCGCGATATAAGATATTCTCTTTCGCAGCGTTATGAACTTGAACTTGCATTTTCAAGAATTTGTTTCTTAAGCGAATATGTTTCTGCTAGTGAAGTTAAAAAAGCTATTGATGCAGCTCAGGCACTTTTGCTTAAGGGAGCTGAAGCAGGTACAGGTGCTGTTACTCAGATAACCGGTAATGTTCAGCCAGCTTCTACAAGTCCAGCAATAAATACAAATAGCGGGGGCGGGGCTTCAATTAATTCAAGTGCTGGTTCAGCTTCTCAATCAAATACCTTTACTTCTGATGGAAATCAGATACATATTCCTAACGGGTTGCCTCGTCTTTCTATGTTAAATAAACAGGAAACGCCTGAGGAAGAAGATTCGCAGGGGGAAAACAGCTCCCCTTTTTATAATGGCGGTTCGCTGCCGCCTGAACAATCAGCGAATGATTCTAATGTTCAGTCGATACAGGAATGGTCAAATATGGATGCTCCTCCAGATGATGATTATTCTGGAGATTATGATGGCTACGAATCATATGATAGCTCAGAAGAAGATTGGTCTGAATCACAACCGGAAGAGCCTCAATACATTCCTGAAGAGCAGGAGGAAAAAACAGCTCCGGTTCAGTTACAGGATATTTTTACAACTGCAGATGGAACCAGACTTTCTATAGCTCAATTGCGTGGAAATGTAATGGCAGCTCTTTCTGTTAACGATAGTTTTGCAGCTTCTGCTCTTGAGAAAACCAGAGAATGGAAAATAACTAACGATAGTTTGGAAACATCTGTGGAAAATAGTTATGATTTTGAACTGGTAAATAAAAAGCTTAGTGTAATTACAGAAGAAGTTTCTAAAATTTGTGGTCAACCAATAAAAATAAATATAAAAATTGAAGATAAAAAAAATCTGGAAAATATTGGACATACGGAGCTTCCTGTTCCTGTAAAAATTCTTGTGAATGCTTTTAAAGGAACTGTGATAGCAGGAAAAATGTAATGGGGGAAATATGAATCCATTTGAATTATTAAAAAATACTCAGGCTATAAAAGAACAGTCTGAAAAGTTTCAGAAAGAGCTTGAAGAAATTTCTGCTCAGGGATCTTCGGGTGGAAGAATGGTAACTGTTACCATGAATGGAAAATTCGAAATGACAGGAATAAAACTTGATCCTATTTGTGTAGATAATAGAGATGTTCAGATGCTGGAAGATTTAATTGTTTCTGCGCACAAAAGCGCAATGGAAAATGTACAGGAACAGATTAAGCAGAAATCTTCTTCTTTGTTAGGTGGAATGGATTTATCTAAATTTGGATTGTAATTATTTATGAATGCTTTTGATGAACTTGTAGGTAATTTTTCTCGACTTCCTGGAATTGGTAAAAAAAGTTCTATTAGGCTGGTAAACTGGCTTTTGCGGCAAGATGAATTATATGTAAAAAAATTTGCAGAAAATCTTTCTTCCCTGAAAGACAAAATAAAACCATGTAGTATTTGTGGAAACTGGACAGAAAATGATCCTTGCCCTATTTGTACAGATGTTTTACGAGATAAATCAATGATTTGTGTTGTAGAACAACCTCAGGATATTTCAACAATTGAATCTTATGGAGAGTTTAAAGGCCGTTACCATGTTTTGGGAGGACTTATAAAGCCTCTTGAAGGAATTGGACCTTCTCAACTGGCAATAGCTTCTTTGCTGGAAAGAATCAAAAAGGATCAGATTAAAGAAGTAATAATAGCTACTAATCCTACTGTGGAAGGCGATACAACTGCGTTGTATTTAAACAAAGTAATTTTAGAAAATAATTTAGAGAATTCAATTAAGGTAACAAGACTTGCAACCGGAATTCCTGTAGGCGGCGATCTGGAATATATTGATCAGCGCACTCTGGCTTTAAGTTTTAGAGGCCGAACACAAATATAATTAAAATAATCATATTTTAACTAAAAACTTCTTGAAATTTACTTAAATAATGCTATAATTTTAATAAGAATTCTGCTTATCTAACGGCTGAATTTGTCTTGGCAACTTGCATACAGAGTTTTGGAGGAAAATATGATTCATGAAAAATTCTATGAAATGAAAAAGAAGCAGGAAAAATTTCTTTCCAAAAAGAATAAAATAAGTAAACATTTTTATAATGGAATTTATGAACGATATGTTAATCCAATTTTAACAAGAGATTCAATTCCGCTTACATGGAAATATGATTTGTGCAAAGAAACAAATCCATTTTTTATGGAGCGGCTTGGAATTAATGCTGTTATGAACAGTGGTGCAATTTATCTTAACGGGAAATTTTGTCTTGTTTGTCGTGTAGAAGGCAATGATCGTAAATCGTTTTTTGCAGTTGCAGAAAGTCCAAATGGAATTGATAATTTCAGATTCCGTGATTATCCTGTAAAACTTCCTGACACGTGTCCGGAAGAAACAAATGTTTATGACATGCGCTTGACTCAGCATGAGGATGGCTGGATTTATGGAGTGTTCTGCTCTGAAACTAAAGATAAATCTAATCCCGATTTAGGAGCAGCAGTGGCTGCCGCAGGAATTGTCAGAACAAAAGATTTAGAAAATTGGGAAAGACTTCCAAATCTTATTACAAAAAATTCTCCTCAGCAAAGAAATGTTTGTCTTCATCCTGAATTTGTAAATGGAAAGTATGCTTTTTATACACGTCCTATGGATGATTTTATAAATACCGGAAGTGGTGGTGGAATTGGTTTTGGATTGTGCGACGATATATCAAATGCTGTGATTGAAGAAGAAAAAATTATTTCTAAAAGAATTTATCATACAATTACCGAAGCAAAAAATGGCGCTGGTGCTACTCCAATAAAAACTTCTCGAGGCTGGATTCATATTTCGCATGGAGTACGTAATACAGCTGATGGACTACGTTATGTTTTATATGTTTATGCTACTTCGCTTGAGGATCCTTCAAAAGTAATTGCTGAGCCAGGCGGAGTTTTTCTTGTTCCTCTTGGTAATGAAAGAACTGGTGATGTAAGTAATGTTGTTTTTACAAATGGAGCAATAGAGCATGATGGAAAAATTTATATTTATTATGCAAGCAGCGATACAAGAATGCATGTAGCAACAACAACTGTTGAACGTCTTCTGGATTATACTTTCAATACTCCACAGGATCCTCACAGAAGTCCTGATTGTGTAAAGCAGAGATGTGAATTAATTGAAAAGAATTTAAAGCTTTTATCTGATTAAATTTTTACGCTGCCTTGTCTTAAGATTTTAATTTCATTGTTTTCTATTGAAACTAAGGTTGAAGGACAGGCATTTTTTTTGTCTCCATCTAAGACAATTAAATCACAGTCTTTTTCAAATTCACTGCAGATTGCTGCCTGTTCATCCAGAACTGGTTGCCCGCTTTTGTTTACACTTGTGCTGTAAATGGGTTTATTACATTCAGCAATTATTTTTCTAAGCCATTCATCGCCAGGACAACGGAATGCAACTGTCTGTTGAGTTTTATATTCTGGTAATTCTTGTTTTAAATGAACAATAATAGAAAGAGAGCCCGGCCATTTAGAAATTAATTTTTGGGGAATTATATCATTTGTATATTTATATATGTCTTCTGGATTTGCAATTAATTGAATGAAGGGTTTTGTCTCTGAACGTCCTTTTATTAATCTGATTTTTTTATCTGTAAAAAAATCACCTGTTATACCGCTAAAACCATAAACTGTGTCTGTCGGTAAAATCACAATTCCACCTTTTTTTAAGATTTCAGAAGTTACAGAGATTGAATTTTCATCATTTTTATTAATTATCATTTTAGTCTCCAATTCTATAATTTATATATGGTATGTAAGATTTTGCGAGCTTTATGAATTTAATAAGCTTATTCCTTCAGCCATTTTATATATGTAATCTTACTTACAAGAATATTTTTAATTTCTTTTGAAGGTTCAATTTCTATTTTTGCAATGGCATCTGCATCCTGTCTGGAAATTAAAACAGGAGTTGCAAGAATCGTTGCATACGATTGATCTTCGTCTGTAAGTGTATTGCTTACAAAAAAATCAGGAATTGTAATTTCTACAAGGTTTTTATTTTTTTCTGCTTCTTCCAGAATTCTGAATTTACCAAGAAAATCCATTCCGCTTGCTTCAAGAATTTCTGTACGAACTGCATATGGGGTTAACTGAGATTCGTTTATAATAATTTTATTTTGAATTGATTTTTTCAGATTTTCTTTTGCATCCTCTGTCATATTCAGAGACTGTAATTTCTGTAATAAATTATTTTGTTCCTGTAAAATAAGAGCTTTATTTTCTTCTGAATTTTTTTGAGCCAAAGTCTGAAGAGAAAAATTGTTTCTTTTTTGTATAACTGGAAAAATTCCTTCAGAAGAATTTTCCTGTGCTGTTCTGATTTTTCCAAAGAAATCTAAACCACAGCTTTTCTGAAAATAAGAAAATTCTTTTTCATTTGGAATATTTAAAAGATACACTCCATCTGCAAGCTTTTCTTTTATGAATTTCTTAAAACGTTCATCATTTTCAATTATGCGGACATTCTGGTCCGAAATTTTTAAAACATAACCTTTATAAATTACTGCAGAATTGTAAGATGAATACCATTCTTCAATATTGAATTTAAGATTATCAGGAATCTTATGATAAGAATATTTTTCTAAAACTGCAAAAATATCATCAGGGGCTTTTGAATTATCAAAAAATTTAGAAACTGATTTTTTTGTTATTTCAAATTCACCAATAACATCTATTTTCTTAATACAAAGGAATTGTGAAAAATCGAGTAAATTTTTTAGCGGCAAGCCCGGCATAATTGTTACAGAAAAAATAGAATCAATATTTACACATTTAATTTCCTGAGTTGCATCAGAATCATTAACATTATTTATATTTTCAAAGTAGTTTGAATTATTTACTCTGTAAATTAATTTCTGCTTTTCATCATAACCTGCTTTTTTTATAAGTCCTAAAGAAACTGCAGAAAAAAACATTGTATCAATATAATTGGCATTATTTGATGAATTATTATTTTCTGTGTTTTCAGCTTCAAAAGATTTTTGCAGCATCATTTCAAAACGACTTTTTTTATCTGTAGAGCCAGAATTAGTAAAAAACTTATTTTCGTTTTGGAATGACTGTATCACATAAGATAACTGAATGAGAGTTTTTTCGCTGAAAGTTTTATTTTCAAGAGAATTAAGGCAATCACAAAGAAGTTGAACTTCTTTTCTTAATCCATCCCTGCTGAATCGAGAAACTGAAGCAGCACAAATAAAAGCATTTTGTATATTCGAATCAAAATTTGCAAAGCTTTTTATGCGGACAAAATTTGGAGAAAATTTATTGTCTTCTTCCGTAACTAATGAAAGATTAATAAAGGCATTCATTAATAACTGGAGCTGCTGTTTATTCTGCTCACCAAAAATTTCGCATAAGTGAATCATATCATTTTTTTTAATTATGCCGTCGTTTTTGCAGGAAATTCCATTAATCGAAATATATGAAATAAAAGCTGCAAGAAGCAGTGGGGAAAGACAGAAAGAATCTTCATTAATTTCTGTATGAACTAAATTTTCAGAAAACAGAATTTGTGGAACAAGTAGTTCATCTATTTCATTTTTTATTATTGGATTCAGTTTAATATATTTTTCTTTTGAATATTTATTTTCGGAATAATAAATAATTAAACGTTCATTTAAATTCTGCAGCTTAGAATAAACTTTTGGAAGGGAAATTTCATCCTTAAAAAAACTCGCAATTAATGTCTGTGTCGGACAAGAAATAAATTTTATAGCTGCAAGTATTTTTAAATCCTCATCTGAAAGATAAGACTTTATAATTTTTAAGTTTTCCGGATTCTTTAAAAAAGATGTAAGCTTAGAAACAAGATTCTGTTTATTATACGGAGTTTTAATTTCTCCAAGATAAAGATGCATTATGTTAAAAAATTTTTTATCTTCAAGAGAACTTATCTGTTCAATCCATTCAGAAAGATCCGGTATTTCTTTGTGATTTTTAAAGTCAGTCATCAAGGTTAAGTTCTCCATCGTATCTTATGATTTTATATTCATAGCCTTGTTCTGCAAGAAATTTCTGACGATTTGAACCAAATTCTTCTTCTACAGAGTTTCGGGTGATTAATGTAAAAAATCTGGATTTTCGTTCTTTAGGTCTTAAAATACGACCAAGTCTTTGAGCCTCTTCCTGTCGGCTTCCGAATGTTCCGCTTACTTGAATTGCAAGAGAAGCATCTGGTAAATCAATTGCAAAATTTGCAACCTTAGAAACTACAAGAACACGGATTTTTCCTTCTCTGAATTCCTGATAAATTCTATCGCGTTCAGAAGTTGGAGTTTTTCCTGTAATTATAGGACATCTGAGGTTTTTAACAATTTCTTCCAATTGCTGAATATACTGTCCTATTACAAGAATTTTGTCTTCCGGGTATTTTTCTATTATTTTACTAACTATCGTTAGTTTGTCTGGATTCATGCTTGCAATTTTGTGTTTTTCACGGGTTCCTGCAACAGCATAATCTATTTCTTGTGTCGAAGGTAAATCAAGACGTACTTCAATACATTCTGCAGTTGCAATCCACTGATCACGTTCAAGTTCTTTCCAGGGAACATCATAACGTTTTGGACCAACCAGACTGAATACATATCCTTCGCAGCCATCTTCACGTACTAGAGTTGCAGTTAGTCCAACACGACGTACAGCCTGTAAATCTGCAACAACACGAAAAACAGGAGCCGGCAGCATATGAACTTCATCATAAATAATTAATCCCCATGGCCTTTCATGAAAAATTGAAAAATGAGGATAAGGGCCTTCTTTGTCAGGTCTCCATGTTAGAACCTGGTATGTTGCGACTGTAACTGGCTTTATATTTTTTGATTCTCCAGAGTATTCTGCAATCTGTTCCGAGGTAAGTGTGGTTTTATCAAGCAGTTCATCAATCCACTGATGTACTGCAGAAATATTCGTTGTTATTATTAATGTGGAAGTTTTTAGCATATCCATTATATGCATACCGACAATTGTTTTTCCTGCACCACATGGAAGCACTATTGTTCCAAATCCTGTTCCCGGACCTTTGTCACCAACAAGTGCACAGGCAGCTTCTTTCTGGTATTCACGAATTTCAAATTTTCTGCCGGTTGCTGTTGTTTCGCGCAAAGAAAAATCAAGAGGCTCTCCATCTGTAAGAGAAACTTCATCTTTTACGGGCCAGCCAGCCTGAAGTAAAAGCTGTTTTATTGTGCCGCGGTCTGTAAGCTTTAGCAAAAATGAATAATCAGGTGCATCATCGTTTTCCAAAGTTCTTGTCAGTAGTTTTTTTACAGAATTATTTGCAGAAATTTCTTTAAAGACAGGAAGTGAGTCTGCAGTAAGGTAAAGATATTTTTCTTCAATTTTTTTTGAATTTCCTTCTTTAACAGGAACTTCTATTGTTGGGCCTTCAATCAGCTTTATTTTTCCAAAACGGTTTGCTGTTTCTTTTAGCCACATTGTAACTGACTGAGGAACATCGTAACGCGCAAATTTCTGAAGAACATTAATTGCATCTTCAGCAGAAAAACCAGCACTTGCTGCATTCCAGAGCGAAAGGGGAGTAAGCTTATATGTATGAAGGTGTTCAGGAGATTTTTCCAGTTCTGCAAACGGAATTAGCGCATTACGGCATTCTTCCGCATGTGGAGCATGTACATCTAAAAGAAGAGAACGGTCACCTTGAACAATCAATGGATTTTCATAATTCATCGTAACAGAGAATTATATCAGAAATGAGCCGTTTATAAAATATGTTTTACTAAGCAGAATGTACTAATTGAATAAATTACAAATATTTTTCTACAAGTCTGCACCAGATTTTAAGCGAAAATGCTGTTGAAATATGCTTCTGAAGCCATATAACGTATCTTACTGCAAAGCTGAAGATAGAAAGCGGTTTTTTATGACGTGCGTCTTTTATTGCTTTAGCAGCTACTTTGTCTGCGGTAACAATAAACGGAAAATAAACTTTTTTTCCGTTTAAGTTCTCTGGAAGAAGCGCAGTTTTTATCCATCCCGGACAGACAGCAGTTACAATAATTCCTGTTTTTTTGAGCTCAGCTCCAAGCGATCGCGAATAACTGTAAACAAAAGACTTAGTTGCAGCATATAGATTCATATAAGGTAACGGGCAAAAAGCTGATTGAGAAGATACATTAATAATATAATCGCCTTTTTTCATAAAAGGAATGCAAATATTGCAGATGGCAGCAATCGAAGTACAGTGAGTAGTAATGCTTCCAGAAAGCTCTTCAATAGAAAAGTTTGTAGATGGCGCAAAACGGCCTGCTCCAGCATTATTAATAAGCCAGTGAATTTCTATTTCTGATTTTTCGCTTTCATTTTTAAGTTTGCTGGAAAGTACTTCTAAAGATTTTGTGTCTGACAAATCCATTTGAACAGGAATGATTTGCGCAATGCGAGAATTATTATCAGCCAAGTTATTTTCGATAATAAATTCATTTTTCAATAATTCCAGCTTTGCGAGATTCCTTCCTATTGCCCAGATTTCATCTGCATCATTTAAAATCTGATGTACAAATTCTTTCCCAAGTCCGCCGGAAGCACCAGTAATAATTGCAATTTGTTTCATATTTATTCTCGATTCTAATTTAATGCTAAATCACCGTCTTTTATCCAGCCAATTTTGCGGAGCATTTTTCCAAAAATCCAGCACAATACGGCAGGTAAAACAAAACAAATTAATATAAGACCTGTCCAGTCAATAAAGCCTGGTTGAATAGCTGCGGCACCATGAGTAATTGCAACTTCACTTGGTTCAAACCATCCGGTAATAACACCAATCTGACCAACAAGACCACAGGTTCCCATTCCGGAGCTGACGGCAAGTCCATTCATTTCCATTTTAAAAATACAGGTTGCTATTGGTCCAGTAATTATAGAAGTAACTATCGGAGCAATCCATACTCTTGGATTTTTGATGATATTCGGCATCTGAAGCATACTTGTTCCCAAGCCCTGGCTTAAGATTCCGCCCCATCGATTTTCTTTAAAGCTTAATACAGCAAAACCAACCATCTGTGCACAACAGCCGGCAACTGCAGCTCCACCTGCGAGGCCAGTAAGTCCAAAGGCTATACAAATTGCTGCAGAGCTTATTGGTAAGGTTAGTGCAATTCCCACAACAACAGAAACTAAAATTCCCATCCAGAATGGATGAAGTTTTGTTGTCCATACAAGGAATTTTCCTACAGAACTTGCTGCAATTCCAATATATTCTGCTGTCAGCACAGTGAGAAGTATACCAGTCAAAATGGTAACTGCTGGTGTAACAATTATATCAACTTTTGTTTTTTTACTTACAAGACATCCAAGATCTGAGGCTATTATTGAAATTATAAGAACGGCAAGTGGACCACCAGCGCCACCAGTTATATTTGCTGCCGAACCAACTGCAGCAAGTGAAAACAACACAAGAGTCGGAACTCCCATTGCAAAACCAATTCCAATTGCCATTGCAGCTCCGACTACATGCGAATCGGAAGCAAAGTTTCCTGCAGTTACAAGAAAATTAAAAATTACATTGTTGTTCAGACGCAAAAGCTGCTGCCCTAAAGTTTTAACAATTGTTCCTATAAGAAGAGAACAGAAAAGTCCCTGAGCCATACCGCTCATGGCGTCAATACAATAGCGTTTTATATATTTATTCATGCGAATAAAATATCAAAAAAAAAGAATCATTGCTATATATATGTAAACATCGCGTTATGTTGTTAATTATTCCCTAAAAGTGTATAATTGAATAATTTTTTAAGGACATTTAAAAGGCTTTTTTTTGCCGATGAAAATGTTTCTTAAATTGTACATCTGTGAGCGGCTGATGCAGTAGAGGCATAGGAGATAAATTATGGCACTTAGATTATACAATACCATGGGACGAAAAATGGAAGAATTTAAACCGATTTCTGAAGGACATGCCGGTTTTTATGGTTGTGGTCCTACGGTTTATAATTATGCTCATATTGGAAATCTTCGTGCTTATGTTTGCTGGGATATTCTTGATAAGACTCTGCAGTTTTTGGGCTATGACGTTAAGCATGTTATGAATATTACTGATGTTGGCCATCTTACAGACGACGGCGATAACGGTGAAGATAAAATGAAAAAATCTGCAGCTGAACGTCATCAGAGTGTACTTGAGGTTGCAAATTTTTATACCGACGCTTTTATGAAGGATATTGATGCAATGAATATCCGCCATCCGGATGTTATCTGCCGTGCTACTGAACACATTGATGACATGATTGAGCTGATTAAAAAGATTGAAGCTCAGGGCCACACTTATATGGCCGGTGGAAATCTTTATTATGATATTTCTACCTTCCCTGATTATGGTAAGCTTGCAAATCTTAATCTTGATGAGCTTAAGGCCGGAGCTGGAAAGCGTAAGGTTGTTGTTATTGATGAAAATAAGCGTAACCCGGGCGACTTTGTTCTCTGGTTTACAAAATCAAAGTTTGAAGATCAGGCTATGACCTGGGATTCTCCTTGGGGGCGCGGATATCCTGGCTGGCATATTGAGTGCTCGGCTATGAGTATGAAATATCTTGGTAAGCATTTTGATATTCACACCGGCGGTATTGACCACGTGCCGGTTCATCATACAAACGAAATTGCTCAGAGCGAGGGAAGCTTTGATGAGGCTGAGCGTGCTAAAGGGCCTTGGGTAAACTACTGGATGCATAACGAGTTCCTTATTCTTGAAGGCGGTAAGATGAGTAAGTCCAGCGGTAATTTTATTACCCTGCAGACCAGCCTGCCTCCGGAACGCGGTTTTTCTTTGAAGGATAAGGGCTTTGCTCCTCTGGATTATCGTTTCTTTCTTTTGAGCGGACATTACAGAAAGCAGCTTGTTTTTTCTATGGAAGCTCTAGAAAGCGCAAAAAATGGACGTGCTGCTTTGAATCAGCGTGTTGCAAAATTAATTTCCCGTGCAAATTCAGAGGAAAAACTTGGTCTTACAAAAGAAAATTTTGAGAAAATTCTTTCAGAAATTAAATTTGAATCAGATTGTATTACAAAATTCCGCGAAGGTCTGGAAAACGATCTTGCAACTCCAATTGCTATGGCTGCAATGCAGAAGGAAGCTGGCGGCAAAGGCTGTTCAAAAGCAAGTGAAGCTTTGGCTTCTGTATTAAAAATGGATAGTGTATTAAGTTTAGATGTTATTAAAAATGCATTTGATGTTCTGGAAGAACAGGCTTTGCATAATGGTACAGTTTCTTCCAGTTCGGTTAGTGGGTTAGAAGGAGCCGATGCTCATGCCGGAGATCCCGAAGCTGCAGAAATTGATGCTCTTGTTGCAGAACGAACAGCAGCTAAAAAAGCAAAAGATTTTGCTAAGGCCGATGAAATTCGTAACCAGTTGACTGCCAGAGGTGTTATTATTATTGATACACCGAATGGTCCAACATGGAAGCGTAATTAATTTTGTAACTTTTTGGTGATTGAAGTGTTTAATGGAATAGAAGAAAGTCAGAGTGGGCAGCAAGTACAGATAAATGCTGGAAATCCTGCTGATTTTAGAAAGTTATATGATGCAACCATGCAGATGCTGTTCAAGGTTTCTTATAGAATCGTAAATGATGAAGAAGCAGCAGAAGATCTGGTGCATGATTCTCTAATAAAAGCTAATGAAAAAGAACTGGTTTTTCCTTCTTTAAATGATGCTAAATATTGGCTGATTCGTGTAGTAAAAAATGCGTCATTAAACTATATCAAACGTAAGGATCGTGAACGTAAGGCATACGAAAAAGTTTTGTATGAAGATCACAGAAAGTCTGATTCAGGAGAATCGGCACTTTTGAAAAAAGATTCTATCAACAAAGCTCGTGAAGCATTAAAAAAGCTACCAAAAAATCTTCAGGATGTGCTGATGCTTCGTGAATACGGAGATTTAAATTATAAAGAAATTGGAAAGGTTCTTGGCATTACAGAAGGTAATGTTAAGGTTAGAATATTTAGAGCGAGAGAGCAACTAGTAAAAATTATAGGAGAAGAAAATGTCTTTTTGCCCGAGTAAAGATATTCATTCTGTTTATCTCGATAATGAATTACCGGAAGTTTATAAAGCTGAATATGAAGCTCATATTGCAGTCTGCAAAAAATGTGCAAAAGAGCTGGAAATATTAAAAGCTCTTCGTTCTGAACTTAAAGCAGATGCAAAAGCAATTACACCAGATTCTCATTTTATGGATGAAAGCTTTAACAGACTTATGACAAAAATGTCATATAGCAAGAATGTTAAAAAGGCATATCCTTCTGAATCTACAAAAATTAAGCATTATTTATATCCATTGAGCGCAGTTGCTGCTGCTGCAGTTTTTGCATTAATTCTTCCATTTGGGCTTAATTCAAAGCAAGCTTCTTCAGTTGTAAATCAGACTGCGTATACTCCACTTGTAAGTTCTATTTCGGGCGCACAGACTATAAATCCGACTGGTGGAATTAAAGCAATAGGTTCAACAAAAGCAAATAATGTTGCATATGATAGTGGAAAAATTATGACTGTTTCTGGTAATATACAGAGAGCAAACTTTTCTTCAAATAATCAGACTCAGCCAGAGAACGGAGAAATTACTACTGCTGTAAAATATGCAAGCATTCTCAGACCTGATATTTTTGAAGAAGAAGATGCAATTTCTATAAGGATTACAGTTCCTGGAATGAATAACAGTCCGATTGTTACGGAAATGACTCTTCCAATGAATGTAATATCAGGTAATTATTAGTGGATTCATCTAAAACACTGAATTATTTTTTCCGCCGGTATTCTTTTTTCCGGTGGATTTGTGCAATTTTAGTTATCAGTACAATTTTATTTTTCTTCTTTTTTATAAATCATCGTAAAAAGGTTGTTCCGGAAATTTATTCTGTAGTACCTCCAGTCGGTTCTCCAGGAGATACTATTGTAATTAATGGAAAGGGTTTTGGCGATGTCCGGGATATGAATTATGTAGAAATAGCAGGTTCAAAGCTTACTGCCAGTTCATATATTTCCTGGACCGATGAATGTATAAAAATTGTTCTTCCTGCAAGTGTTCAGGATGGTCTTGTTGTTGTAGGAACTGCAAACGGACGTTCAAAAAGTGCTTTATTTGCTAACGAAGTTGATATTCCTGTTCCTGTTACAAGGGTTCAGGTTTCGGCAAAACCTACTATAATTTCGCTTTCTTCAGAAAAATTATATGTCGGTGATATTTTAACCATTAAAGGAAACAATTTTGGCGATGTAAAACACGATTCAAAGGTGTTGTTTTCTGTAGATTATTCTGGAAAACTGGAAACGGCTTCTTATAAATCTCCTTCTATGCTGGAAGAATTTATGATTGGCGCAAGCGAAGAGACTTTCGATTATGTTTCCTGGACAAATTCAGAAATTATGGTGCATATTCCGGATGGAGTTTGTTCCGGAGTTGTAATAGTTCAGGTTGGAAACGAAAAATCAGAGGCTAAACAAATTACAATTTTAAAAGATGCCGGTACAAAAAAATATACCGAAAAGAAGCTTTATCTTGTTGAATATTCAGCAGATATAGACGATGTAGTTTCTTCAGATTCATCAACAATTACATTAAGGTGTCCAATTCCGTCTGTTTCTGTTTTGCAGCCTCAAACTCAAGTTACAGAAGTTTCTCCTGAGCCTGTTTTGATGAATTATCAGAATGATATGATTCATCAGTTATTAAAAGTAAAAACAGGTTCGCCTAAGTCTGTATTCAAGCAGAGTTTTGTTATTGATGTTTACGGTGTAACTACAAATGTTAACGCGGGAAAAATAGGAACTTATAAGGAAACAAATCCGAATTTACTTTCTATAGCTGCAAGAAGTGATCCTCTTGTAAAAAGCGATAATGAGAAAATAATTGCTCTTTGTAATTCCATAATTGGAATTGAAAAAAATTATTATCGTCGGGCAAATTTGATATATAATTATATTATTCAGAATTATACAATTCTCCAGAACCTCAGGAAAAGCGATGCAGATCCTCTAGAAATGCTGGAAAGTGGAGAAGGGGATGCGTATGATTTTGCAATTATTTATACGGCACTTTTAAGGGCAGCAGGAATTCCGGCTTTAACAGACAGCGGAATTCTAATTTCTCAGGATTTAAGTTCGCAGACTCACTGGTGGACTGAATTTTATATAGAAAAAGTTGGTTGGATACCTTGCGATATTGCAATTGCAGCCGGATTAGATTATAAAAATTGGGGAAATGATGCAGATGAAGATTCTAAAGTTTTCTATTTTGGAAATCTTGATTCACATCATATAACTTTTTCCAGAGGATGGAATCAGTTAAAGCCTTTTGCTGCAGATAACAAAATTGTTCAGCAGCCAAGAAGCTATGCATTACAGTCTATCTGGGAAGAAGCCAGCGAAAGCATTGTAAAATACAGCAGTTATTGGAGTGTGCCTGTAGTTAAAGGTGTGTATTGATGTTGTGGCGAAGTGCCGGAACTTATAACAGAAATTCATATGTGGAGGTATTTATATGACAAAGGTTTTAAGCGTTGGAGGTTCAATTATTGTTCCAGATAAGCCTGATACTGAATTTTTAACTTCATTTGTAAAGATGTGTACACAGTGGCTTGATGAAAATAAATCAAATAAATTAATTCTGGTTGCTGGTGGTGGTGCTCCTGCGCGTGTTTATCAGAATGCTTATAATGAAGTTTCGGGCGCGGTTGGTGCTTCTTCAAACGCAGATGCTGCCGACTGGATTGGAATTATGGCAACCCGCATTAATGCGCAGCTGCTTAAGGCATGTTTTGGTGATTACTGCAAAAATGATGTTGTTTATAATCCAACTGTTGAAGATTTGAAATTCGACGGTCAGGTGCTTGTTGCAAGCGGCTGGAAGCCAGGATTTTCTACTGATACAGACGCTGTATATCTTGGAGAAAAATTCGGAGCTAAAGTAATTGTAAATCTTTCTAATATTGAAAAAGTATATACAGATGACCCAAGAAAAAATCCGGATGCAAAACCGTTAGATACAATTTCCTGGGCAGATTTTCGCAAGATGGTCGGAGACGAATGGACACCCGGTAAAAACTGCCCGTTTGATCCGATTGCTTCAAAGAAAGCTAGCGAAAATGGAATGAAGGTTATTTGTGCAGGCGGAAAAAATATTCCGAATATTAAAGCAATTTTGAACGATCAGGAATATATTGGTACAACAATAGGCTAATATTCCTCCGGGCGTTACCCGAAAAAAAAAACTGCTGTGGCCGAACAAGTCGAACCACAGCAGTTTTTTTTTTCGGGTCGCTACGTTACACACTTCGCTGGCGCTCATCCTTGTCCCGAGTCTTCGCTTCGTGACAAGGACACCTTCGGTGGTGTTTCACATCGCTAACGCATTTTATTTAGCCAAATATTCATTTATTCCCGCAGCAGCTTTGCGTCCCTCACCCATCGCTAGGATTACGGTAGCGGCACCGAGAACGATGTCTCCGCCGGCCCATACCTTTGCGTGGTGAGTAGCCTGCTTTTCGTCTACGAGGATGTGACCACGCTTGTCAGCATCGAGGCCTGGAGTTGTGCTTACGAGAAGTGGGTTTGAACCGTTTCCGAGGGCAACAATCATTGCGTCGCAAGGAACATCGTGCTCTGAGCCAGGAATAGGCACTGGAGAGCGGCGGCCAGATTCATCTGGTTCACCGAGTTCGTAGCTGAGACAACGTACACCAACAACCTTGCCTTCTTCGTTGCCGAGTACTTCTACAGGGTTTTCGAGGAAGCGGAAGTTTACGCCTTCTTCTTCTGCGTGGCCAATCTCTTCGAGACGGGCTGGCATTTCATTTCTTGTACGGCGGTAAACAACATCAACAGTTTCTGCTCCAAGGCGGAAGGCCATGCGGGCAGCATCCATTGCAACGTTTCCGGCACCACAAACTACTACGTGCTTAGCTTCGTAGATTGGAGTTGCGGCATGCTCTTTATCGTAACCCTTCATAAGGTTTGCACGTGTAAGATATTCGTTTGCAGAGAATACACCAATAAGGTTTTCTCCAGGAATGTTCAGGAACTTTGGAAGACCAGCACCAGTTCCAACGAAAGCAGCATCAAAGCCCTTTTCTGTAAGAAGCTGATCCAATGTATCTGTACGGCCAACGAGGAAGTTTGTTTCAAACTTTACGCCGATTTTCTTAAGATTTTCAATTTCGTCCTGAACGATTTTCTTTGGAAGACGGAATTCAGGAATACCGTACATCATTACACCACCACATTTGTGGAAGGCTTCGAAAACTGTTACTTCATGACCGGCACGTGCACAGTCTGCAGCAACTGTAAGACCTGCAGGACCAGAACCGATTACTGCTACCTTCTTTCCTGTAGCTGGAGCAACCTCAGGCATTGTTACCTGATTGTTTTCGCGCTCCCAGTCTGCAACAAAGCGTTCCAGGCGGCCGATAGAAACAGCCTTTTCTGGGTTCTTCCAAACCTTACCTACAGTACACTTACCCTGGCACTGCTTTTCCTGAGGACAAACACGACCACAGATTGCAGGCAAGAGAGATGTCTTTTTGATTGTATCAACAGCGGCCTTAAAGTTTTCATTAGCAATTTCGCGGATAAAGCCCGGAATATCGATATTTACAGGGCAGCCTTCCATACAGAAAGGTTTTGCACACTGAAGACAGCGGTTAGCTTCTACGATAGCCTGTTCCTTGCTGAAGCCAAGGGCAACCTCGTCCATCTGGCGGGCGCGAACCTTTGGATCACGGGCAGGCATTTCCATCTGAGGAATGGCATTGCGGTCTTTAGCAGTGAGCTTGCCGTTAGCCTTAATCAAATCATTAATTTTATTAAGTTCTTCTGTTACATTAATTGCCATTTTTCTGCTCCTACTTTTCGATACCAAGGCCAATCTTGCACTTGTGGAAATCTTCCTGCTCGCGTGGCTTGAAAGACTTCATACGCATCATCATGTTGTCCCAGTCTACAATGTGAGCATCGAACTCTGGACCGTCTACACAAACGAACTTTGTTTCTCCGCCAACAGATACACGACAGCCACCGCACATTCCGGTTCCGTCAATCATAATTGTGTTCAAAGAAACTGTAGTCTTAACGCCGTACTCCTTAGTTGTAGCGGCACAGAACTTCATCATAATTGGAGGTCCGATTGCGATAACCTCTGCTGGAGGGCACTGGCTTTCGCACATTTCCTTTACAGGAACAGTTGATACACCCTGACGACCGGCAGAACCATCATCAGTCATAATGATTACTTCGTCTGCAAGAGCCTTCATTTCATCAACATAAATAAGAAGGTCTTTATTACGTGCACAGATAACCATGATTACCTTGTTACCAATAGCCTTGTGAGCCTGAACGATTGGGTAACATGGAGCAACACCAAAACCACCACCAACAACAAGTACAGGGCGGTCATATTTTTCGATTTTAGATGGATTTCCAAGAGGACCGAGCACAGCAGGAAGTTCTTCTCCAGCCTCTTTCAAAGAAAGTTTCAAAGTAGATGCACCAACAGCCTGGAAAACGAGAGCAATCCAGCCCTCTTCGGCATTTGCATCAGCGATTGTAAGCGGAATGCGCTCACCAAAGTCCAGATCAACCTGAACGATAACAAACTGTCCTGCCTTGCGGTTGCGTGCAATTTCAGGAGCAGTAACCTTCATATAAAATACACCGGCAGAAAGCTGTTTTTTTTCAATAATTTTAAACATCTTCAGTCCTCTTAAAAAACAAATAGTAAATTATTTTATAATATGAGGGGATTTCAGTCAATGAGGTTAAAAAAATGATTAAAAAAGAAATCCTCCGGCCGGAACCGGAGGATGAAATATTATTGTCAGTGGGTGATATGTTCTTCTTTTGAAAATAACATATCAAATCAGATAAGATTCGAATGACTTTTTAGAAACCTATACTGAATGCCAGATAAGCTCCTACACCGCATTTAGAAAAACTCTTAAGAAATGATGTAGATTGCATGGAAATTCCAGCATCGATTTCGATAATTCTCAAATTCAGCACAGAAGTAAGCTGCTGTTTAAATATCTGATCAATATAATCAGAAGAAACTCCAAGCTTTAATACATTAAATAAATTGAACATAAATCCTACATAATATTGAGGATATACATATGAGTCAGAAACAAATGGATGTCTTACACCTAAACCTGCACCGGCTTTAATATCAAGAAAATTTCCAAGTGGTGCAAAATCCATATAACCCATAAATTTTAATGGACGATTTATTTTATAAGAAGAACTGGTATCATACTTAAATTGCATTAATTGAGAATCAGGTTCATCCATGTTATCAAAATTCATAATTTTCATATTCATTGTGAATTCGTTAGACATGCTTGCATGCATTGGAAGAATACCAGGAACTATAGGTATTCTAAAATCTGCATAAATTAAAAGCGGACTGAAAACCTGATAGCCTATGATTCCTCCTAAATCTACACCGGCATATCTGATATAATCTTCATAATTGAATGATGAGTATTTTTCCATTTCAGAAAAATCAATTATTGTATAAACATCAAATTTGCTTGAAAGATTTAGTGAAATAGTTCCGTCTTCTGAATTAACATATGAAAATTTAGAATCTCCGCTTGTTGCACTGGCAATAGGAATAAATACTCCAGGTGTAACTCTGAATTTTATTTTTCCGGTTTTTAATCCAAAAGAAAACTGACTGTAAGCAAAAGCATCAAAAATGGCATCACAAGAAATATCAAGTGTCTCACCAATTTCGTTTCCATAGCCGATAAATTTAAATAAATCTTTAGATATATTTAATTTTCCATAAATATCAGTTCCATCTTCAAAGCCTACAAAAACGTCTCCAAAACGGAAATTCAACTGAACATTAGGATTAGCATATAGTGCAAAATCAAGTCCTTTTTCTGGAATTGTATCAGCAATTTTTTTAAGGTCTATAACCAGATCCTTTTTAAAAATATCTGTTGCAGAGAAAGTATTATTAGAAAAACCAAAAGGCGCTTCTACGCGAAGTTCAACATAACGTTCATCAAAAAAGCTTTTTGCGAAAATAGAATTAGCAAGTACCATGAAGGCTAAAGATAAAAATATAAGTTTTTTCATCATTGACCTCCAAAAAGCTTAATAGTTCCGTTTGTTTTAACGGCAGCCTGAACATTCATAGCAAATGAAAGATCGGCAGAAATTCCAAACTGTCCCTGAGGAATTACCATTTCTATTTTTGGTTTTAGCGGATAGGTTGTTAGTAATAATGTTGGATTGACAGAAATCTGTCCTCCAGAAAGATACAAGGTTTCTGTTGAAAAATTGATACCTTGAGTTTCTCCGTTTACAGTTTGTTCATCACCATCAAGATCAATTGTTACTGCAAGATTGTTCTGCGAAACAAATGGAAGCCTTGAAGGTTTATATATTACAGTTGCAGCTTCTATAGCATTTAGATATTCTTCCATATCGCTTACAGAGGTTGCTTCGCTTCTATCAAAAAGATCTTCCTTGTCATCCATTTCTATCATTTTTAGTACATCAACATTTATGTCGTTTTCTACACTTAATGATAAAGGAAGTACTATGTATGCATAAATAGAAATTGAAGTTCTTGTACTGGAAATGCTGTCTAATTCTGCTTTTGTTATAGTTAATCCAGAGCCGGAAGAACCTAAAGAAGTTGTAATGTCATAATGCAGACAAAGACACGAGCCGGAATTATCCATAACTGCATTTATTACAGTTGCCAAATCTGAAGTTGTAGTTGAAGGTACATTGTCTAAATTTGTTGTTACAGCACCATTTGAGTTTTTGCTGAGAACCGGTAATGCGTGTGATTCAAGATCGGCGGGACCAGAACTTGTGCCTACAATATAAGTTTGATTAGAAGGAGAAGCTCCGGAACTGTTTCCTCTATAAGCATAAATTGTGGCATTCATTGAAATATCATTTAATGAACTAATCTGCTGGCTTGGAAGCTGGCAGTACAGGTAGAATGGAAGTTCTGTAAAACTAACCTGCGAGCCAAGATGAGTTATATTTAATTTATCGCCAAATTCATCAAGCATTCCGCCTATATCAAGATTGTTTAATACAATATTATCACTTAGAGAGGAACCTGAACCTAAAGCAGAATCTTTTATGGTAACAGAAGACCAGTTAATAACAGGCTCTATATTTACTCCAACATGGTAAGTTGTTCCTGGTACAAGCTTTTGTGCTGTAAGATAGGTTGGATGTGAGCTTGAAGCTCCGGGAAGAGATAAAGTTCCTGTAAAATCAACTCTTTTATTTGTGTTGGAAATTGTTTCAGTATGCTCTGAAGAAGACAATAGAGAAATATTTCCTGAATTACCACCAGCTAACATATCTGCACTTGAACTGCTTAAACCAAGAAATGATGAAGAAGCAGATAGAGTAATTTTATTTGCGTTTGGACTGCCTGTAACTTCAGGAAGGTTATTTACATAAGAGCCTCTTATGCCGGTTCCGGAAGCAAATGTAATTTCATCAATAGAATTTACCATTTCGTCAGACAAATCAAAATTTGCAGATAAGTTAGGATTAAAGTTGTCTCCTAAATCTACAGTGACTGTTTCAAATTGTGTAATTTCTGATCTTGCGGTTACAGCAGGAGGATTATTTAAATTTGTAGTTTTAGAAATGTCTGCAGAAATAGTTGCAGTTAAAGTAAGCTGGTTTGAGCTTACATTTTCGCCTGCAAGATCTATTGTTGTAGAAGTTGCATTTGGAGAATCCGATACAGAAATTCCTCCTGTCTGAGAAACAGAAACGCTGGATATCTGTACATTTTCCCAGCCGTCCGGCTCTGTTATAGAAACTAAAATTGATCCTGTTCCAATTACACATTCTTTAATTGAAGGATCAATAGATGGTGTGTATGTAGTATTAAAGCTTACACTTATGCTTCGAGTTTCTGTGTCGCCCATAAGCTGCTGTGCAGCAATTGCGGCAGAAAGGTTTGGAACTACAGCAGCCTGAGTTACATTAAAGCCTATAGAAGGCACTCTTATATCCTGAGAAAATGAAGCACCCTGAATTGCTGTATCAATTGTTGAATTTTCGAAAATTCTGGAAAAATCAAGTTCAATTTCCTGAAGTTTTGCTTCTATAAGGAATTTTTTTAATCCTGCGGTTGAACTTGAATCGTTAGCAGGTAAGTAATCATATACGTTATAACCATCAGGGGTATTGTTACCAAGAAGTTCATTTAAATTGATTTTGTCAGAAAAATCGATACTCTTTTCCCCGATGGAAGCACGATATGTTGCATCTGTCTTTACTGAAACACTCTCTGGAATTTCAAGATCGGTAAGGTTGAAACATGAATTAAATAAGAGAAGTGGTAGGACTGCAAGAGCGCAATAAATGCATTTTTTCATAAAAGCCTCCAACTTATATTATCGGCAGAAAACTCTTTCTGCCTGCAAAAACTTTATGAATTATCCCCACTTTAACTAGGTATTTTACATTATTTGATTTAAAAAAGCAAATTTGAGGAAGGTTACAAAATAATATCTTTATAGTAAAATAAAAAAGAAAATTTTAAAAATTTAAGGAAGTCTAATGTTAAAACGTTCTATTTTTCTTACAGCATTTTTAATAATTTTATTATTTAATGGTTATGCAGAAACCGGAATTATTGTGGATGTTACTGCAACAAGTGAGCTTGATAAAGCCAGTGGAAAATATTCAGCAAAAAATGTATCAAATTCTACCTGGCAATCCTGGGTTGAAGGAAGTAGTGGAGACGGAAGCGGAGAAAGTATTTCTTTTACTTTAAAAGAACCAACCAGAATTGAATTTTTATGTATAAAAAATGGATTTGGAAATCTTTTGTATTACTGGGCAAATAATCGTCCTAAAGATATTATTCTTATTTTTGATGATGATGAAAATTCAGCAAAAAAATTTACACTTGATGATACACCTCTTGCTCAATACATTAACCTTTATAACTTAGACGGGCTTTATTCAAAGGTTACACTCAAAATTGAAAGCGTTTATAAAGGTTCAGATCCTGCAAATGACTGTGCAATTGATGAAATTGCTGTAAACGCAGGAATTGCAAGACGCGAAGTTTATGGCGGTTTTTACGATAGCGAAGAACTTCTTTATGTTTATGATCCGGAAATCCAGAGGATGTTAAAAGCTCTTTACACCCTTGATGTTGGAGAAAAAAATGTTCGTGTAAGTAAAGAAGGTTTTGTTCAGGTTAAGACGCAAGACTGGGAAACTGGAAATTCCTATTGGACTCAGCCTGCGGGAGCTTTTTCCGGAACCTTGTATAAAAATTTCTGGCCTGGAACCGGTGGCGGGCATCATTACAGTGAATTTAAAATTTTTCTGAATCCTAACGGTGCTCATTATCTTTTTATCTGGAATGAAGAATTTTATGGAAGCTTTGAGCTTTATCCGAATAATCTAAAGATTTATTGCTGGAACTCCACAAACTGGATAGAACAGACAGCATTAAAGCATGAAGCTTCGCTTAACGAACTTTTTAATACACTTTCATTTATTGAAAAACGTGATTTGTTTTATGATTTTTATACAACAGAAGATGATGATTCTTGTGTAAAAATTATTGCGAATCCAAATGATCCGAACTTCTGTCTGCCGGTTCCATTTGAATTTGAATACGATTCAGAAAAAGGAATTTTTCTTCCGTATAAAGATAATGTTCGTATAGAACTTGCGTTTGGAAGTGTAGAAAATCTTAAAGCATTAGGAGACTGGAAATCAGAATACAAAGATGCTGCTGCTGATAATTATTATGATTCACCAATTCAGATTTTTGCTTATCCTGCTTTTTATAACCGTGATGAAAAAATTATTAAATTCCTTTCAGATAACGGATATAAGGTTACAGATGAATCAACAAATGCCAGCAACGGTTATAATAATATTTTTTCCGTACTGGAAGCATGGCAGGCCGGAAAGAATTCTAATGAAGTAAGAACTGCATTAATTCAGGCAGGGGCTTCATATACTCCAGAAATGCTTGTTAATGCATTTAAAAAAGAAAAAATTGAAGAATTAGCAGAATTATTACCTCTGGTAAAAAAAGAAGAAAGAAAAATAATTCTTTCAGAAATAATCAGGTATTATAATCAGGCAAAAGATAATTCAAAAGAAGAAAAAGCACTTGCTTACATAAAATCAGTTTTTATTTTGCTTCAGAAAAATGGCGTAAATATTTTTGATACTTATTACCATTCTGGAATGAAAAAAAATATTACGCTTATGGATGATGTCTTTGATAATGAGACAGATATTATTCCGTTAGTAACGCTTCTTAAAGAATTTGGAATTTCTATTCCGCAGAATCTTGAAACCTGGTCTTATAAAGGAGGCTCTACTACACCGGTTGCTATTGCTGCAGAAATGTATTACAGAACCTGTGTTCCAAAGGAATATGAAAAAGATTATAGCCCGAAAGAAATTGTTCAAAAAGCTAAGCAGAAAGAAAAGGTAAAAGAGCTGTTCGATTTTCTTTTAAATAACGGAGCTGATATTAATGCGGTAAATAAAAAAGGGAATACTGTAATTCATGAATGCTGCTACGATGATTCAGATTATGCTGATGTTGAGACAATCAGTTATTTAATAAAGAAAGGGGCGGATGTAAATATTAAAAATAAAGATGGAAAAACTCCGATTGCATTAATTCTTGAGGAGGCAGATGATTTTCCTGTTATGGATAAAATTGTTCAAATCTTTCTAGAAGCCGGAGCGGATTTGAATCTTGCAGATAATAATTCTAATACACCTCTTGCAGCTTTTATAAATCGGAATTTTGATTATTATACTGAATATCGTAAGACATCTAATTCAAAACTTTTAGTAGTTGAGCAGCTTCTCGCATATGGAGCAAAGCCCGACTGTTTAATTGAAGATTCGTATGGTGCCAGAATTTATGCCATTCAATATGTCGCAAAGAGAAGACAAATAGAGCTTTGTTCGCTTCTTTTAAAATATGGTGCCGATGTTAATGCATCTGTAATCCTGGATACATATAAAGGTAAAAGAGAATCTCTTCCTGCTTTGTATCAGATAACAAAAGAACTGTCTGACTGGTTTAATACAAACGGAGACCCGGAAAATATTACCCGTTATGGTGATATAAATTCAATGTATTTTGAACTTATTAAATTCCTTGTAGAAAATGGGGCAGATTGTTCCAGAGTTATAGAAAAATCATATGAATCTGATTCTGAAGTTTCTCTTATTTTATTTCTTACTCCAAATAGAACTATTCATGATTCGGAAATTGGAAAAGAACTTATGAATTTATTCTTATCAAAGGGAGCTGCCACAAATCTTACAGAAAAGCAGCTAAAAAAAGCTGGATTCCAAAAAGATGAGATAAAAAAGATTCTTAGCGCAAAATAATTTCTGGATAAAAAAAATAAAGGCAGACAAAATTACATAAGTAATATTTGCCTGCCTTAACTCGACGCATTTTATTTTTTCAGTAATGCAGCAAATGGATTATAAGTCATTCCGTCGTCACTGCCAGAGTTGTAGCTGTTATTGCTGCGGTGATCATTATCGCGGCGGAAATTATCGCGGTCGCGGGAAGCCTGAGCGTTTCCGGCACCACCTTTTTTTACAACAACTACGCGGCGGCCATTACCAGAAGCACCGGCTCCGTCACGAGGGCTGTCGCGGCGAGCTGTACTCTTCTGTCCTGTTCCGGCACGGCTTGCTGCATCACTCTTAAGCGAAAGGGCAATACGGCGGCGGTCACGGTCCAGTTCAATAATTGTAAATTCGTGAACATCACCTACTTTTACAACGTCCATTGGGTTTTCTACGAAGCTGTCTGAAAGCTCACTAAGGTGAACCAAGCCTGTTTCGTGGAGTCCGATATCAACAAAGGCACCAAAATCTACTACATTCTTGATTTTTCCGGTTACCTTCATGCCTTCCTTGAGGTCTTCAAACTGCAAAACGCCCTTCTGCATGATTGGAGCAGGATAGCCGTCGCGAGGGTCGCGGTTTGGCTTCTGAAGCTCGTCTACAATGTCGCGGACGGTTGTTTCACCGATGTTATATTTTTCTGCAAGTTTTTTGATTAAATCTGCAGGAACCTTTTCTTTATTCTGAATATATGGAAGAACTTCGCGGGCTGCGTCGTAGTTTTCAGGGTGAACCCAGGTGTTGTCCAGCGGGTCAGAGCTTTCTGCAATCTTAAGGAAGCCTGCACACTGCTCAAAGGCTTTTGGACCAAGGCCCGGAACATTTTTAAGGTCTTCGCGGCTCTTAATTTTGCCGTTCTGGTCGCGATAGGCAACAATTTTCTTTGCTGTAGAAGCGTTGATACCAGAAACATACTTCAAAAGTGAGTATGATGCAGTATTAAGGTTTACACCAACATTGTTTACAACCGAGCCAACAACTTCATCAAGCTGTTCAGCAAGCTTTTTCTGATTTACATCGTGCTGATAAAGGCCTACACCAATTGCCTTAGGGTCAATTTTTACGAGTTCTGAAAGCGGGTCTTGAAGGCGGCGCCCCATAGAGATGGCACCACGGATTGTAAGGTCCAGATCCGGGAATTCTTCGCGGGCAATGTCACTTGCCGAGTAAACAGAAGCACCTGATTCATCAACCACGGTGTAAACAACATCATTATAGTTATCGCTGATAACCTTGCTGACGATTGCCTGAACTTCCTGTGAGCCGGTACCGTTACCAACTGCAACAACCTGAATATCATACTTGTCGATGGCATCATTAATCATTTTGTAAGAGCCTTCCGGGTCTGTAACCTGAAAGAACTTGAAATATCCAAGATATTTACCAGTTTCATCGAGGGCGGCACACTTTGTACCTGTACGAATACCAGGGTCAACACCAAGCACGCGACTTCCCTTAATTGGCTGGGTCATCAAAAGGTTTTTGAGGTTTTCGCTGAAGATTCCGATTCCGTGAACATCAGCTTCATCAGCTTCGTCACTGCGGATTTCGCGGACAACGGCTGGCGACAAGAGACGAACCACGCCGTCTTCAATAGCATCTTTATGATAGTTATTGTGAATGTCTGCACGGCGCTGAAGATCTGCAATAGCTGCATCTACATCAACATCAATAGTAACTTCCAGGGCACCTTCGCGCTCGCCGCGGTTAATGGCGAGAATGCGGTGAGGTTTTACCTCGTTCAAAGGCTCGCTGAAATCCCAGTACATTTTGTAGGTAGATGTGTTCTCGGCAACTGCGGCATCCTGGCCTTCAGGAACAATACCCTTTGTTTTGATTGTACCGGTTCTCATATAAAGATCGTGAACAGCTTCGCGGTTAGAAGTTTCCTGGCTAACGCGCTCTGCAATAATGTCTTTTGCACCGGCAAGGGCGTCCAGAGCAGTTTCAACGTTGAGCGCACTGTCTTCATTATCAGTTTTAATAAACTTTTCAGCTTCCTTCTCGCAGGCAGCATCATCATTATCAGCTAAAATAAAATCAGCCAGAGGCTCAAGGCCTTTTTCTGCGGCAAGCATACCGCGGGTCTTCTTCTTTTTCTTGAAGGGAGCCCAAAGATCTTCGAGGGCAGTCATTGTAGTAGCAGACATAACCGCGTTGTACAAAGTCTCTGTAAGTTTTCCCTGAGCAAAAATACCTTTTACAATTTCAAGGCGGCGGTCTTCAAGGTTATGATATGATTTATAGAGGTGGTCACAGTCACGAACCTGAACCTCATCAAGATTGTCATGCTTTTCCTTGCGGTAACGGCTGATGAATGGGATTGTACATCCTTCTTCAACCAGGCTGATAACAGCACTCACCTGCTGCACGCGGATATTCAATTCTTCCGCGATTTTTTTCATAATTTCCACTTCATTAACTGAAAGTGCGTCGATAGTTTCTTGTGTAAATTCCATAGTGGGAGTATTTTAGTGGAAAGTAAGAAGTTTGGGAATAGAAAAAAACACTTGATAACGGAAATCAGCTTTTAATATATAGAGTGAGTTATTATTTTATTTTGATATGTATTATTTATCTTCCGGAATTTCCTGAAGCTCACCAATATCATAATTATCTCCAACCCTGTTATAAACCTGATCAAGAAGATTTTTAAGGTTAGAAGCCATAAGCTTGTAAAGGTTAGGAACAAGAAGCTGTTTTACTCTTTGATCCAGACCATTAGCTCCGTTAGATGAAACAAAAGCAAAAATCAAAAGTCGAAAACCACTGATTGGTCTGTCCATAATAAGAACAGCATCTGAACGGAACATAAAGCCTCTGATATTAAAATGGAAGTCAGTAATTTTTTCATAAAGTTTAACAGGCATATTTGCTTCTTGAGAAACAAGAGAAAAATGTGAAAGACTTATATCCTGTAAAGTTCCATTATAAAGGTTTCCCTGATAGGTACATGAGAATGTGCAGGAACTGGTACATAATGCGCGGATAGTTTTTCGTCTTCCCTGAGCCTGATTTGCATATAATAATTTTTCAATTATTTCGAAATTCTGCTTTTTCTGATACTCCAGTTGAACGCATCCACAGTTCAGGCCAAGTTCAAAAAGATATTTCTGTTCAATTTTAGCTTTGTCTTCCTTAGACTGGCGTTTAGTATATAAAACACCAAGAGAAGTTCTGTTATCGTAACTGTTGCAAATATTTTTTATAAAATCAGGCCATTGAATATTCGGGAGATTATAATCGATATTAAAGAAAATAATAACATCATGGAAAAGAGATATTATTATATCAATCTTTTTTGAGATATTTAATCGTTTGTCGTATTCAATATAGTAGCATTCATAACCGAGAGAGAAAAAGTCTTCCAGATAAATTTCTGGTATCAGTGTTGTATCTGGTACAATAAAGAAGGTTTTTCTTCCTGTTACAATTTCTTTTGTAGAAACACCCACAATTACCTCTTTGCATGTATTTTAACACAGAAAGAATCAAAACAAAAGCGAAATTTTAAATAAAATGAGTAATTGAGTGATGTTCTATAGTTTTTGTTTTTACAGCAACTATATATGAGCCATACATTGCAGTAACCGTATCAAAAAGAGCTGCAAAAGAACCTAAAATAAGTGCCGCAGGATGAAGCAGCAGATAACTGGTCTGAATTGTTTCGAATCCGCTGGCATAACTGTTACAGATTATTGCAAGAAGAATGAAAGTTCCGCCTTTTGGAAGTCCTCCAAGAAGGAATGAAAGCAGAAAAGAAATTCCAAATATCCATAGAATATGACTTCCTTTTAAGGTAAGACCTGAATAAGAGCGCCAGATTGTTATAAAAGAAATGCAGACAACTAAAGCTGAACCACCGCGAGAGAAAATAGAGAATAAAGGATAAGTAAATCCACGTGTTCTTTCTCTAATTCCAAGACTTTCGCAGCCATGACGGTTTAATAAAGGAATTACAATATTGGAGTCGCCTGTAAAGAAGGAAAGAATCATAGGAGCAATGGAAGCATATAAAACTTTATAAGGATGCGGATCATGGCAGACAAAATGAAGAATTAAAGGATAAATAATTCCGCATACAATTACAAAATCGACTACGAGCATAATGATTATTGGAGTAAAAATTCCAGGAGCAATAATATCTCTAAAATTCATAATCCAGCAGCAGGTAATTGCAACCATACATATAGCCATTATTTCTGTAATAAAGTTTGAAATGTTATAGAAAAGCTTGGAAAATGAATCTGAAAGTGAATAAACAGGTTTAAATGCTGTTTCATCTGAAGCGCTTTCCCATCCAATCAAAAATGCAAAAATCAAAGCAACCAGAAGGAAAGAACCTTCTCTTAATGCGTCGAATGCAGATGAAGGGAATAGTGAGAAAACCAGATTTTTAACATCAAGAGAATAAGACTGATTTATATTTTCTACAGTGATTGGGATTCTTGGAAGTTTTACAATCAAAATAGAAAGAAGTCCAACCGTTGTAAGAATTAAAGATGCAACAATTATTATAAGGAAAGTCCATAATGTACTTTTTAAAAGTAATTTTGAATTTCTTAATTTATGAATAGAACAAATTCCACAGGTAAAAATGAGTGGAACGACCATATATCTGCCGACACGTATAAATAATTCAGATAATAAAGTAATAAATTCAAGTGTTTTTGCTTTAGGAAGAATAAAAGCAGCAAAAATTCCAAGTGCAACGCCTATTAAATATTTAATCCATACTTTCATATTAAAAGTATATCATAAAATAACTGATCAGGGCAAACGAATTGCGTTTGCCCTGATTTTTATCTTGTGCTATAATTTCAATATGTCTAATTTACTTTTGATTGGAAAAGATTTGCCAGAAGCTGTTGATTTTGCAGAAGCTTTGGTTTCTTCTGGAAAACAGGTTTTTGCTGTCAGCAAAAATGAAACAGATGTAAAAAATTTTGAATCACAGAATATATTTTCTGCTGTATGGAATAAAGGTTCTTCAATTTCTACGCATTCCCTTTTATTAAACGCTCAGAATAAATTCGAAAAAATAGATGAAGTTATTTTTTATTTTGATGCCTCTTATTTTGCTTCTAAATTTGATACAGATAAAATAGAAGATTTTGCACCTGCTATGGATTTTATGATGACTTCTTTTTTGTATAGTTCTGCTGAACTTTTAAGAAGAGTAGATCAAAAACAGGAAAAGCTTTCTGTTCTTTTTCTTGTAAAAGAAGCTCCTTCTAAATACGACGCTGCAAGTCAGAAATCTTCTATTATATCGCCTGTAAGTACAGTTGTTAGCGTTGCTCAGGCTGCTTTTGAAAAAATTGCTGAAAATTTTTCAGTGAATGTAGTTGACAGACAGTATCTTTCTGTAATTCTTGCAAGAATCCTTCCTAATAATGAACTGTATAAAAATGATAAGGGAATTGCTCAGTGGGCAGTTTCTTCTTTTGAGTCTGTAGCTTCAATGAAAAATCATCAGAATGTAAAACAGGCTGGTGCATGGAATAAAGTCGGTTCAAAAATTCAAACAGGATTTTCATTATTTAAATAGTAAAAATGCAAATTCGAAAGGGCGGATATAAATGGACATTCAGATAGAATATCTTATAAGAATCGGGTTAAGTTTTGCCTGCAGTTTTGTTCTTGGACTTGAACGCAAATCGCATCAGCATACTGTTGGAATAAGAACTCTTGTGTTAATGGGTCTTTCTTCCTGCCTGCTTTCTATACTTTCCATTCATATGGCAGAGGTTCCTGCTGTAAAAGGCGATCCAACGAGAATTGCAGCCGGTGTTATTACCGGTATAGGTTTTCTTGGTGGAGGAGCAATTTTAAAACAGGGGCTGAATATCCGCGGATTAACAACTGCAGCAATTATTTTTTCAACTTCGGCAATAGGAATGTCTTTTGGTGCAGGCTTGTACTGGCCACCGGCTGTAATTTTTGTACTTGTCATGATTATTCTTTTAACCATGGATAAATTCGAAAAGAAATTTTTTCCTGCTGCAAAAACAAAGGTTGTCGTTGTAAAATTTACGCTAGATGAAACTTCGGAAGATTATAATCAAAAAGCTAAGGCTATTATGTTAGGATATGGATTTATTGTTCATGATGTGAATTCAAAATATTTGCCTAAAGAAAATCTTATGGAGCTTGATTTTACTGTAAAAACTCCAGATAAGCTTGATGCAATGAAAATTGCCCGAGAATTTGGAGAGAAATTAAATAAACTCGAAAGTTTTGTAATTATAGATAAGTAGTTTTAGTGCGGAAGTATTATTTTCGTGTTACTACGACTGAATTGTCAGCATTACTGAAAGGCGCTGGAATATATTTATCTGCCTTCCAGTCATTTTCCCATCTGTAACCATCTAAAAGATAACGGAATTGAAATTCTTTATCTATGGGAAGTTCCAGTGTAACCGAAAAGGAACCGTCTTTTGCCTGTTTTAGTGGAGTGTCTGTACTGCTCCAGCTGTTGAAATCTCCAGCTATATTAACTGTTTTTGCATTCCCGGCAGCTTCTTTAGAAACTGTGAATGTTACTTTACAAATACCTTTTTCCTCTGAAAACGATTTTTTTAAAGACATTAGCGTCTCCCTTTTTAAAATTATAGAAAAATCAATCCCATAAACTTTTATTTGTAAACTAAATTATATTGATTCTTTATTGTTTATGCAATACAATGATTTTGAACATTTTGCTATACTTCCGCCGATTTATCCAAATTGCAGGGCGGACTTCTTCTCGTATGAGGGGAAAAATCTTGCTAAATAGGAGACTTATATGTCTGTCTTATCTAACAATCATTATTTATTTACTTCTGAATCTGTTGGTGAAGGTCACCCGGATAAGCTTTGTGATCAGGTTTCTGATGCCGTTCTTGATTATTGTCTTTCTTTGGACCCTGATGCTCACGTTGCCTGTGAATCTTTTTCTTCTACAGATTTCCTTTTAGTTGGTGGAGAAATCGGTTTTCAGAAACAGGGAATTGATCTTAAAGAATTCAATCGCAATGTAGAAAAAATTGCCCGAGGTGTTGCTTTGGACATTGGCTACAATTCGCCTGATGTTGGTCTTGATGGTGCAAACTGTTTATTCATGAACAGGCTTCATGCACAGTCTGCAGATATTAATCAGGGCGTTGTAGGAAAAGGTCTTGATGAATATGAAGGTCAGCAGGGAGCTGGCGACCAGGGTATGATGTTTGGTTTTGCCTGCAACGAAACTCCAAGTTTGATGCCTTCTCCGGTTTATTATTCACACCAGATTCTTTTAAGGGCTCACGAATTGCGCCATTCAGGAAAAATTGCCTGGCTTCGCCCTGATGCAAAGTCTCAGGTAACAGTTGAATATGACGGATTTAAGCCTGTTCGTATTGATACAGTTGTAGTTTCTCATCAGCATAATCCAGATGTAGATTACGATACAATCAAAAAGACGATTATTGAAGAAATAATTAAGCCGGTTCTTGAGCCAACAGGACTTTTGAAGGGTGATACAAAATATTTTATTAACCCGACAGGAAAATTCGTAATTGGAGGTCCTGACGGAGATTCCGGATTAACAGGACGTAAGATTATTGTAGATACTTATGGTGGAATGGGTCGTCATGGTGGTGGAGCCTTCTCTGGAAAAGACCCATCTAAGGTAGACCGTTCGGCTGCTTACATGGCACGTTATATTGCAAAAAATATTGTTGCAGCAGGCCTTGCAGACAGAGCTGAAGTTGAACTTGCTTATGCAATTGGAGTTCCATTCCCAGTTTCTATTATGGTTGAAACTTTTGGAACAGAAAAAGTTGAACGTTCAAAAATTGTTGCTGCTGTAGAAAAGATTTTTGATTGTACTCCAGCCGGAATTATTAAAACTCTTCAGCTTAAGCAGCCAATTTATCGTAAAACAGCTTCGTATGGTCATTTTGGCCGCGAAGGTTTTCCATGGGAAAAGACAGACAAAGCTGAAGAGCTTAGAGCTGCCGTTAAATAAATTTAAAGGAGTGTTAATATGGCTAACACAAAAGGAAAATCAATCATTCGTCAGGTTGTAGCAATTGGTATTGGTGCTGCAATCTTTGTTGCATTGACTACAGTGCAGATTCCAGTTGGATTTATTCCAAACACAGCTCTCCAGGTAAGGGCTGCTGTTCTGGCTTTCTTCTCTGTTGTATTTGGCCCGGTTGCAGGTTTTGCTATTGGACTTATCGGCCATGCTCTTGGAGATGCAATTTTTTACGGCAGTATATGGTGGTCTTGGGTATTTCCGGATGCAATTTTTGGTCTTGTAGTTGGATTATTTGCAAAGAAATATGCTGTAGAAGAAGGCGGATTCGGACTTAAACAGTGTGTTCTTTTTAATGTTGTTCAGATACTCGCAAATGCAGCTGCCTGGATTCTTGTAGCTCCAGTTCTCGACATTCTTATTTATAAAGAGCCTGCAAACAAGGTTTTTGCACAGGGTGTAACAGCTTGTATCTGTAATCTTGTTGTAACAGCTATTCTTGGAAGTCTCCTTGCATTTGGCTATTCAAAAATTAAAACAAAATCATCTTCATTAAAAGAAGAAGCTTAAAATGAAAAACAGCCAGTTTTAGAAAATAAAAATCTAAGGCTGGCTTTATTTTTTACGGAATGCAGAAGAAATGCCTCCAGTTATAGAATTCAAGAATTTTTCCTATAAATATAGAACTCAGACTAATCCAACTCTTAAAAATATCAATTTTACAATCAATGAAGGTGAAAAAGTTCTTATTATAGGTTCTTCAGGTTCCGGAAAATCAACAATTGCAAAATGTATTAATGCACTGATTCCTTCATCTTACCCGGGAAAAATTGAAGGGCAAATAACAGTCTGTGGCCTTAATCCGGAAAAAGAAGGAATATTCAGTATGTCTAAACATGTCGGTACAGTTTTGCAGGATACCGACGGACAATTCATAGGACTTACAGTTGCAGAGGATATTGCTTTTGCGCTGGAAAACGATAACACTCCTGTGGAAGAAATGCATAGAAAGGTTCTGGAAGCAGCAAAGACTGTAAATGCAGATTCGTTATTAAATTCTGTTCCGGGAGCATTAAGTGGCGGGCAGAAGCAGAGAGTTTCTCTTGCAGGAATTCTTGTTGATGATGTAGATATTTTTTTATTTGATGAACCGCTCGCAAATTTAGATCCTGCAGCCGGAAAAAAGATTATTTCACTTATAGACGAAATTAATAAAAATCAGAAAAAGACAATAATTATAATAGAACATAGACTTGAAGATGTTTTGTATAAAAATGTCGACCGCATTATAGTTATGGAAAACGGAGAGATTGCGGCAGATACAACTCCAGAGAAGCTTTTATGTACAAATCTTCTTCCTCAAAAAGGAATTCGGGAACCGCTTTATATTTCGGCATTAAAATATGCAGGCTGTGTTTTGCAGCCGGAAGAAAAACCCGAACATGTAGACACAATAAATATTGAACCGCATAAAGAAAAGCTTTTATCCTGGTTTACAAAAATCGAAAAGCCACTTGAAGAGCCTCAAAAACCTGTAGCACTTGAACTAAAGAATGTTAGTTTTAAATACGATGAAAATGCTCCGCTTACTGTAAAAAATGTAAGTTTTTCTATTCACAGAGGTGAGATGGTAAGTATAGTTGGTACTAATGGCGCGGGAAAATCTACTATAGCTTCTTTAATCTGTGGATTTAATGTTCAGAATGAAGGTCAAATTTTACTTGACGGAGAAGATATTACAAAGCTTTCAATAAAAGAGCGTGGCGAAAGAATTGGTTTTGTTTTACAGAATCAGAATCAGATGATTTCAAAAAGTATAATTTTTGATGAAGTTGCGCTTGGTCTTGTTGTCAGAAAAGTTCCAAAAGAAGAAATAAAAGAACGTGTAAATAATGCTCTTAAAATTTGTGGAATGTATCCATTCAGAAACTGGCCTGTGAGTGCGATAAGCTTTGGTCAGAAAAAACGAGTAACAATTGCTTCTATCCTTGTAATGAATCCGGAAGTTATTATTCTGGATGAACCTACAGCTGGTCAGGATTATGCGCATTATACAGAAATTATGGAATTTTTGCGCAAGCTGAATCGGGAACTTGGAATTACAATAATTATGATTACTCATGATATGCATCTTATGCTTGAATACACAGATCGCGCAATTGTAATTTCAGATGGTCAGGTGCTTGCTGATGGAAAAAGTTCTCACATTCTGACAGATGAAAAAATTACAGAAGCAGCAAGCCTTAAAAAAACAAGTCTTTACAATCTTGCGGTAAAATGCGGAATAAAAAATCCTTCTGAGCTGGTAGACAGTTTTATTTATTATGAACGGCAGAACAGATTCAAAGAGGAGGAAAAACAGAATGGCTAGAATTATTACTTATAAAGAAAAAGATTGTTTTATTCATAGATTATGCGGGCTTACAAAGCTTATTTTCTTTATTTTGTGGACACTTACTACAATGCTTACTTACGATACCAGAGTTCTTGGTGTAATGCTTGTTTCAAGTATAGTAATTTTTAAATTTTCTAAAACTGACTGGAAACAGGTACGCTCTATTTTCTGTGTTGTTCTTTTATTTTTGACCATTAATGTTCTTGCTATTTTTTTATTTTCGCCTTATGAAGGCTGCAAAATTTATGGTTCGCGAATTGATTTATTCCGCATTACAGAAAGATATACAATAACGGCTCAACAGCTTTTTTACGAACTTAATGTTGTACTTAAATATTTTACAATTATTCCTTCCGTGTTTATGTTTATTACATCAACGAATCCAAGTGAATTTGCCGCAAGTTTAAATAGAATAAAGTTGCCGTATACAGCAAGTTATTCAGTTGCAATTGCCTTGCGATATGTTCCGGATGTTCAGACAGATTTTAATAGAATTAAAAATGCGCAGGAAGCACGCGGAATAGAAATGTCTTCCAAGGCAAATATTTTTTCCAGAATAAAAAATATGAGTGCAATTTTATTTCCGCTTGTTTTTACGAGTATGGAAAAAATCGATTCTGTTACAAATGCAATGGAGCTTCGGGGATTTGGAAAACATAAAGCACGAACCTGGTATTCTGCCCGCAGATTAAAGAAATCTGATTATATAATTATTTTTCTTACAGTAGTTTTTTCTGCTGTGGCATTAATTATAACTTTTTGGAAGGGAAGCCGATTCTGGAATCCGTTTGTTTAAGGAAGCTTTAGAAAAACGGAAATGGAAATTCGGGAAACAGGACAATGAAGCTTTTAAGTCAAAAAGAAATGCACGAAGTATTTTCACGATGGAAGTCGGCTAATCCAAAGCCGGCTTCGGAACTGAATTATGTCAATGCATTTACGCTTTTAGTTGCAGTTGTGCTCAGTGCTCAGACAACAGATAAAGGAGTGAACAAGGCAACCGGTCCGCTTTTTAAAATTGCCGATTCTCCTCAAAAAATGCTCGCACTTGGGGAAGAAGGACTGATTTCTTATATAAAGACAATCGGGCTTTACAGAAACAAAGCAAAACATGTTATTGGACTCTCACAAAAATTGATAGATGATTTTCATGGAGAAGTTCCCTGCGACAGAGATTCACTGATGACTCTTCCTGGAGTTGGAAGAAAAACTGCAAATGTTGTTTTGAATGTAGTTTTTCACCAGCCGACAATGCCGGTAGATACTCATTTACTACGTATTTCGCCTAAGATAGGCTTAGCAGAAGGAACAACTCCGGAGACTGTAGAAGAGAGTCTTTTAAAACGAATTCCTCCGGAATTTTTAGCAGATGCGCATCACTGGATTTTACTGCATGGTCGTTATGTTTGTACCGCACGTGCTCCTAAATGCGAAGAATGTTTAATAGCAGATTTATGTAAGCATAATTCTTGAACTGTGTTATAATCTATTAATAAAAAAATGAAAAAATCAACAAAACTTTCAAGCCTTATAGATAAGGCTTGTTTTGATTATAATCTCATAGAAAAAGGCGATCGTATTTTGATTGGAGCCAGTGGTGGAAAAGATTCTACTGCGCTTATAAGTTATTTTGCACAGCGGGCAAAACGACGTTCGAAGTTATGTAGAATGGATGAAGCGCCTGATTTTGAATACAAAGCACTTTTTATAAAAAATGATTTTGCTCCTGATTTTCCTTTAGAAATTGCTGAATTATTTAAGGCATGGCAGGTTCCTTTTGAAAAGCTTGATGTAAATGTTCTGGAACGTGTAAAAAAAGGGCAGAAGATGAGCTGCTGGTGGTGTTCTACCCAGCGCAGAACTGAACTGTTAAATTACGCAATTGCGAATGGTTATAATAAAATTGCGCTTGGTCATCACATGGATGATCTGTTAGAAACTCTTTTAATGAATATGCTCAATAAAGGGGAACTTGCAAGTATGCCGCCGCGCCTCAAGTATGAAAAATTTCCTGTTACAATTATTCGTCCGCTTTGCTATGTGAGCGAAGCCCGGCTGATTGAAGAAGCTGAGCGCGGCGGCTATGCGGGTTATACCTGCACATGTAATTTTCAGGATAATTCAGGAAGAAAAGAGGCCAGGCGTTTGCTGGAACAATTAACAGAAGGTTCTCAGGCAAAAAAGGAAAGATTGTTTGCTTCTTTAAAAAATATTCAGGCGCTTTATCTTCCGTAGGTTATATGATGTACTCTCGGGAACTGCATGGGAATGTCCGCTAATGTCATCCATTAAACTTAATGACTAATATAATTCTCATGCCTGTCCCGAGAATTTCTTACACTTTGAACAAATCAATTTCAGTACCAATCTGCTTGATGTTTTCTGCGACCTGCCCAGAAATTGTTGAAAGAGCGGCTCCTGTCTGATTAATGCGCTCTGCACCAATATGCATTTCTTCAATGCTGTCCTTCATGGTATCTGTCGCATTCTGAAGCTTCTGTATTTCAGTAAGAATATGCTTATTTCCTTCTGTCATCTCGTTAGAAGCAGAACGTACCTCAGAGGTAGAGTTATTCATAGATTGCAGGGCATCAATAATCTGCTTAGAACCGATCTGCTGTTCTTCCATAGCTCCCTTGATCTGCTCAACAATCTGGCTTGTTTCCGCAATACTCTGTTCAATTGCAGTAAAGGCTGTGTTTGTTTCGTTTGAAACTTCTACAACCTCCTGAATTGTCTGCTGAATCGTTTGAAGTTCAGAACTAATCCTCTTAGACTGATCTGTAGAAGTTTCTGAAAGCTTACGGATTTCATCTGCAACTACCGCAAAGCCCTTTCCTGCTTCGCCGGCATGTGCAGCTTCAATTGCAGCGTTCATGGCAAGAAGGTTGGTCTGCTCTGCAATGCTTGCAATGGCAGTATTGGCATCCTGCAGCATTTTTGACTGCTCTTCAATGCGCATGATTTTTTCATTTGCATTACTCTGAGTGTTGTAACCTTCGTGTGAATGATTCTGAAGGGTATTGAAGGATTCTATCATCTTTCCAACAGAAGCATTTACAGAATTTATATTTCCTATCATCTCTTCTACCGAAGCAGAGGCTTCTGTAACGCTGGCAGCCTGAGATTCAATCATACGCTCAAGAGATTCAATATTTGAACTGATTTGATTAACCGCGCCAGCAGTTTCCTGAACAGAATTAGCCTGATTTATAATCTGATTGTTTACGCTTTTAATATTGGCAATGATTTCTGTAATTGATGTTGAGGTATCCTGAGTAGTCTCTTGAAGTCCTTTATCAACAGCAATAAGATTTGATTTTGAAGACTTAAGGTTTGATACAATTCCCTGAAGCTTTTCAACAAAGGCATTAAAGCCGTTTACAACATCACCAATTTCATCATTTGTAGCCTCTGGAATACGCTGTGTAAGGTCTGCATTTCCGCTGGCAATTGTAGTAACAGACTCTCTTACAGTTTTAAGAGGCTTAACAAGAAGTCTGATAAGGAAAGAGATAATGCCAATTGCAACTGCCATTGTAGCAAGCATTACAAAGAAAACTGAATTCCGCAGGGTTCTGAGGGCTCCAAAATAAATATCATAAGGAGCAACGGCAAAAACTGTCCAGGTTGTATCAGGAACCTTTTTATAGGAAGCAATAAGATGTGCGTGAATGTTAGGATCCACAAAATCTTCAATTCCTTCTTTTCCTTCAAAAATATTAGTCAGGACAAGACCAAGCCCCTGTGTGTTATCAAGAGCAGCGCCACCCTCTTCTTCACTGGTTTCTGTATTCTCATTTGCATTTGCAACAGTTGTAGAAGTAGCCCAGTTGATTACAGAAGGATGCATTCCACCGCCCATATCAATTTTTTCAATTGTATCAAGAACTGAGTTACCGCTGATAACCATTACGATTGCACCAATCGGTCTGTTACTGCTGTTATAAACAGGTACGCCATAATGCTGCAAAACTGTGTCTGTTACTGTACTGAAGGCCGGGTCAGAAACAAAATCCTTTCCTGCAAAGGCTTCCTTAAAATACGGACGGGCAGCAAAGTTCATTACGCGGCCGTCACCAACAATGGCGTTTCCTTCGGCATCATAAAAGGCAACATTTTCGCAATTAGCACCAATGCTTGCCGCAACAGAGGTAAGAAGAGCCTGTTTTTCTGCGAGACTTGCATTATCATCCTTTATTATAGAAAGCTCCGCTATTGCATGCAGAGACTGAAAGTGTTTTTTATTGATTGAATCAATCTGGTTCACAACATCAGTTGAAACCGCATCTATATGGCTGTACACACTTTTTGTCATACCAGTTGTAGCAACCTTGAAGGAAACCATTCCAACTACTGCACTTACAATAAAAATAACCACTAAAAACATTACGAGCAGCTTTACCGGCAGCGTAACGCGCAACTTTTGTTTCTTTGCCATATATAAACCTTCCTGTTTTAGTTGATTTTTCTGATTATTAAATAAATAATAACTTGGTGATTAGCCTGTTGAATAGTTATTATGGAAATTTATAACTTAACGTTATAATTAATCGTTTTACTATTATATCATGAACTAAAAAAAAATGTAATTTTTTTTACTTTCAAAAGGGGTTTAAAGGGGAAATTCAAAATGAATCTGCTGATATGGAGACCAGAAGCATAGTACTTGACTGGCTTGAAAAAGAGATTCAGATTGTAAACGGTGATTTGCGGAAAGTTACGGAGCTTTTTGAGTGTGGCAGGGTGTATGAGTGCATCATACACCCTCAATCTATAGGTTCAGCACAGCTTCATCAATTATTCCTCAGCATCATAAATATTTATATGAAGGTCCTTAAGCTGCTGTTCGTCTACTGGTGACGGACATTCATCCATAGGAGATGCTGCGAGGTTGTTCTTAGGGAAGGCGATTACCTCGTGGATTGACTCTTCGTGGCACATGAGCATGATGAGGCGGTCGAGACCAGGGGCGATTCCTCCGTGTGGTGGAGCACCAAACTTGAAGGCCTGTACGAGGAAGCCGAAGGCCTTCTGGGCACGCTCTTCGCTGTAACCAACAATCTTGAAAATGCGCTGCTGGAGAGCAGGATCATTAATACGCATAGATCCCGATGCAAGCTCGTAACCGTTGAGTACGAGGTCGTAAAGGTCACCCTTTACTGCGCCAGGATCTGATTCAAGTGTATCCCAATACTGCTTCTGTGGAAGTGTGAACATGTGGTGTTCTGTTTCCCACTTATTTTCTTCTTCATTCCATGCAAAGTATGGGAAGTCGATAATCCATGCAAAGTGGAATTCATCCTTTGGATTATAGAGGTTGAGGTCTTTACCAAGCTGCTTGCGGACTGCACCAAGTGCTGTACATGCCAGCTGCCAGTTTTCGTCGCTTACGAACAAAATCAAGTCATTCTTTTCTGCTCCAAGCTTGCTGCAGATTTCTGCTTCTTTTCCGGCATAGAACTTTGAGATTCCGCCTTCGAAGGCACCTTCTGCATTAACCTTCATCCAAGCGAGGCCCTTTGCCTTGTAAGTTTTTGCAACTTCTTCAAGGGCTTCAATATTTTTGCGTGAATATTTGTCTGCAACATTCTTTACAACGAGGGCCTTGAGACCAGAGCGTTTGTGGCGCTGGATATCGCGGCCTGCGTTTGCGGCACCAGCCTTAAATGCGTTGAAATCAGCAAGGTCTGCCATGAAAGCAGCATCCTGCATCTTCATATCGAAACGAAGGTCCGGCTTATCGCTTCCGTACCAGTCAAAAGCATCTTCCCAGGCAATGCGGTCAAACTTAGCTGGCAAATCATAATTCAAAGTCTTTTTGAAGATGTAGCCCATCATGCCTTCTGTTGTGCTCAAAACCTCTTCACGGTTTGTAAAAGACATTTCCATATCAATCTGAGTGAACTCAGGCTGGCGGTCTCCACGAGCATCTTCATCGCGGTAGCAGCGGGCAATCTGGAAGTATTTATCAAAACCAGAAACCATCAGAAGCTGCTTATAAAGCTGAGGGCTCTGTGGAAGGGAATAGAATTTTCCAGGGTGAACACGTGAAGGAACGAGATAGTCGCGGGCTCCTTCCGGTGTAGATTTAATAAAGGTTGGAGTTTCAATCTCGAGGAAGCCTTTTGATGTAAGGTACTCACGGGTAGCAAAAGCAACCTGGCTTCTCAAAATGATATTGTGCTGCATAGGGTCGCGGCGGAGGTCCAGGTAGCGGTACTTAAGACGAAGGTCTTCGTTAGCAACTACGAGAGTTCCGTCCTTCTGGCGAACCTCTTCGATAGAGAAAGGAAGCTCTTGAGAAGTTGTGAAAATCTCAATATCAGTTGCTTCAACTTCAATTTCACCGGTTGCCATATCGGCATTAATATCTTTATCAGCGCGGGCATTAACCACGCCTTCAACTGCGATACAATATTCACTCTTGAGGCTGGCAGCAATTTTCTTTACATCATCGCTAGCCTTATCGCCAACCATTACCTGAGTAATTCCATAGCGGTCGCGAAGACGAATAAACAAAAGACCGCCCAAGTCACGGGTGCGGCTTACCCAACCATTCAAAACAACTTTCTTACCAACATCACTCTTGCGAAGCTCGCCGCAGGTGACTGTACGCTTACTATTCTGCATAATTTTGCCTTATCGAGCGGCACGGATGCCGCATTTTGAGATTAAAAAAAATTTGCAAGAAAACTTGTTTTCTTGCGATTAGAAAATTACATGGAGGTAATTTTCTAATCATTTTAGCGTTATGAAAGAAGTTTTACAATAATATGTAGTTCTCATTGTAACTTCCTGTGTGAAATCTTATAATATAAAATCATGCATAAGAATAATGTTGAAAGATTCTTTGAATTGGCTGGAGAAAAACAGGAATATACTCTTTCAATTACCAGTGAAGGTTTTGTTGTAGAAGAAAATAATGACTTTTCTTTAATAACTGAAGTAAAATATTAAAAAATAATTGATAAAAAAAAGGATTTAAAAATGGAAAGAAAGTATTTTATCGACAATCTCAGGATTCTTTGTATTCTGCTGCTTTTCCCATTTCATGCGGGAATGTTTTACAATGATTTCGGCGAACGATTTTATGTTCATATTGCAGACTGTATTCCAGCTTCATTATTGAATATCAGCACATACCCCTGGTGGATGCCACTTTTATTTGTCCTAGCCGGAGCTTCAACCTTTTATGCTTTTGGAAAGCGAACAGCAAAGCAGTACATTATTGAACGAGTACTAAAGCTTTATATTCCTTTTACCGCAGCTCTTATTTTTGTAATTCCTGTTCAGCCTTATCTGGCAGATATTTATTTCAATAATTATTCGGGCAACTACTTTGAACACTTTAAAGAATTTCTTGTTTTTACAGATTTTACCGGTTATGATGGCCACTTTACTCCCGCTCATACCTGGTTTATTCTGTATCTTTTCCTGATTTCTCTTATTACCTTGCCACTATTAAAATTGGCCTATAATAAAAATTTTGATTTAAAGCTTTCCCGATTTCTTATTCTCAAACTCCTTTTAATAGCGGTAATAACTTATTTTATTAAACCAATTGCTAATCTGGGTGGAAAAAGCATTGCAGAATTTATGGCCTGGTTTTTAATTGGTTTCTTTATTTTCTCAAATGAAACTTTCCAGGAAAAAGCTGCTGCCTGGTCTATAGTAACATTCCCAATCTTTGCAATTCTTTTAATTACCCGATGTATAATGTATAAAATGCAGGTTTTTCCACCTTATTGGGATGTATTAACCTATATTTTTACCTGGAGTGGAATACTTTCATTATTTGGCCTTGGAAAAAAGTTTTTAAACTTTAACAGCGCTTTTACAAAGTATTTTTCACAGGCGTCATATCCCCTTTATATTCTTCATCAATCAGTAATAGTAATTTTAGGATTCTTTGCTGCAAAATATGTTATGATTCCTTATGTTCTTCAGTACATATTAATAGTTTTGATTTCCTTTGTGATTACTCTTGGACTTTATGAGCTTTTCCGAAGAAACAGGGTAACATGCTTTCTTTTGGGAATCAAAAGGATGAAAAATAGACAGGCAGGGGCAAGCCCGCAGCGTTACAATAAGTTGTGAGGTGGACGCCCGCACTGGGGCGCGAGGTTAAATAATGAAAAAAAGTATTTCATTTTTTTGTTTCTTTTTATTATTGCTTATATCCTGCAAAACGACTTTTAATTTGCAGGATGCAAAAAATGCCGATGAGCAGATTATTGAATATCTGAAATCAAAAAAAATTGTATTTATAGGCGAAAATCACTCAACTGTTTTTCCAATTTTGTACATGACACAAAATATGGAAAATTTTTATAACACTGGTGTACGATATCTTTTTTTAGAAGAAGAAGGCGACGGCTTTTTCCCTGCCGGAAACTATGATGATTACAGACTGCAAATTGTTCCTCCATGGTGCACATTTGGCTGGAAATATGAATATCATCTGATGGAACTTGAAGTAGCTCGAATAAATCAGCTGCACCCGGATGACCCTATAAATGTAATTTTTCCTGAAAAAGGCATTATTTGGCCGGAAGATATGAATGATGCAACAAAGGTTTTAAATGCCCGTGATGCTCAGGCCCAAAAAACAATCATTCGGATTATGGACAATTCAAAGCTTGAAGATAAGGCAATTATTTTTTACGGCAGCGGACATGGAATGAAAAATCCAGGCCATTTTTATAGTGATGAAGCTTTATGGTATTCTAGCGGTTATCACTTGAATAACCACTATGGAGACCAGTATGCTTCTTTTAATATTTATGAACTTATAAATAATGATTATACAAAAGTTAATTACGGCAAAGATTCAGATTTTAAAATCTTAAATGAGAAATATCTAAGGAAGGAACTTTCCGAAGACGAAATTTCAAATTATGACTTTTATTGCGCAACAAACCAGCGAATCTATGGAATTGCTATTCCTTATATTACTACAGATTATAACTTACAGGCGCTTTATAATAACGTTGCCGGTTTTGATATAAACGAACAATCTCCGAACAGAGCTCGTGAGCTTTCATATTTTGCATTAGCAATTTCCTATTTAAAATATTGTTTTGGAGATTATTTTCCTTTTAGTTTTGAAGAGAACAATCTGGAAGAAGCTCTTGATTTATTAAAAAAATCTGTTTTTCAAAGTGGAAAAGCCCCCTCTTCTTTCTGTAAAAATCTTCCATCCTATACAATTGAAGAATGGGAAAAATATGCAGAATACCTTTTTTCTTATGAATGGCTTGAAGATTATATCTATGGCTATATAGATTATGAAAAAATGGGTAAAAAAGCCTGCGGCTATATAATTTACAATATGAAACAGGCAATTAAAATGAATCCTCAAGATCCGTGGCCGCAGTACTGGCTTGCATATTTTATGAATGAAAAAGCATATTATAGCGGAAAAAAAGCAGACTATGAAAAGGCAATAGTTGAATGGGAAAACTTTTTGAATTACGATGCCGCTTCTGCCTGCCCGGGTTTACTTATAGCTTATGACAGTCTTTCAATTAATTATTCAGAAATCGGAAACGAAGAAAAATCTCATTTCTATATTAATAAAAAAGAAACCGTAGAAAAAAACTTTCCATGGAAAGATACTGAAATGTATTTTTTTGGCTATTATAATGAAAACTGATTTATAAAAATGACCAGCAGAAAATAGTTGTTATGACTATATGTCACTGGCGTATTTTTAAAGGAAGAGAATATGAATAAATTTTCAAAAATTACAGGATTGATTGCTTTTTGGACAAGAGTGGCAGCATTTTTATGTACAATATTTGTTATTGTATTTCAAAAACAAATTGTTAAACTCTTTAGTGAGTCTACACTAAATGTTACCGTTTTTCTGTATGAAGAAATTCTTATTAGATTTGTTTTATTAGTAATAGTAGGTTTGTTTTGTTATAAAAAAAAGACAAACAATAGAAATCGTGCAATAATAGCCTTATATTTTTTCCTATTTATAACATTATTATTTTCAAATCCATTCGTTTCGACAATTTCAGCAATGCTGTCAGGAATGAAAGGCTCAGAATATCTTGCTGCAAAAGCAATTCTTTCTTCTGCTTTACAATCTATAACATATATTTTTACATTGATAAGTACTGTATGCTTCTATTTATCAACAGGAACTTTAATTGTCTTAAATGATAATGAAACTAAAGAATTAGAAATTGAAGCCTCAGAAAAAAGCAGGACAAAATTAATTCTGTTTTCAGGATTTTTAGGAATATTCGGAATAGACAGATTCTATGCAAAAAATATAGCTATTGGAATTATTAAATTAGTACTTGGTTTGCCTATAGTAGTAAAGATTTTTCGTACCTTATTTAATCTAATTTTATATGGTTTTTCAAATTTTCTGGAATCTTTTCTTATAAATTCATATACTTTTAATCTAAATCAATCGAAATCTCTTTTTCTTTCAATCATTCTGGCAGTAATTCCGTATTTACCTATAACAATTTTTTCTATTAGGGATTTTGTTCTTTGTGTTTTAGGAAAAATAAAGGATTCCGAACATAAATTTATAATAAAGTGGTAAAAATGAATCAATTGGAAGAAGCTTTAACTATAGCAATTATTGGAGGAGCTGATGGACCCACTTCAATTTATATTTCAAAACAAAGCCTGTGGTTGATAATAATTGAAATTCTAATTTTTCTATTTATATTTGCTTTTGCAATATATGGATTCGTTAAAAATATAAAAAAACGAAAAATTATAAAATCAATTATTTATGGAATAATTCTTCTGCTTGTAATTTTGCCCGTTACTATATTTGGAGTAAAAAGATACAAAATTATTAAAGAATATCAAAAATTTTATGATAATCTGTTTTTTTCAGAAAATACCGCAGAGCTTGGAATTTATACTGAAGCGGAAGATTTTGAATATTTTAGAAAAAGTAATAAGCTTATAAATGTTAATATTGGTTCTGCAGGAATGGGATTTTTAATCGGTAAAAAACTGGGAGAAAATGAATTTAAAGTAGTAAAAGAAATATATGGAAGTGGAGTTCCTGTTGTAGCAGAAGAAACAGAAATTGCTTTATTAAATAATAATATTTTAAAAATATCTGAAGATGAATATTTTATTCTTGAAAATCATGTGTTAAAATATTTTAATAATGAAAAAGAATATTTAATTTACAGTATTGAAGACGATTGGATTTCCCAATGAAATGTATTTTTGGAGAAGAAAAATGAAAAAAATTAATTTTGTAATTTTATTAGTATTTATTTTATCAATGAATGTCTTTGGATTTGATAAACAGAATCAGGTAATCAGCGGGCTTCAGAGCGGAAAATATGAGGACGTGAAAATACTTCTTCAAGAATGGGAAAAAGAAAATCCAAAAGATCCGGATTTAATGACCGGCTGGTTTAATTATTATATAAATCGAAAGGCTGAAGAAAAAAGCATGTTCGGTTATATGAAAAACGGACAGTATGGAATGTATTCAAAAATAGTTTATGATGAAAATGATTTGAAAACAGCCATTTCATATCTTGATAAAGCCTTAAAAACTAATCCATACAGAATGGATATATATTTTGGTAAAATTAATTCACTTCTGTCTGCTGAAAAATATTCAGATGGCTCAAAAGCAATTATTGATTTTCTTAAAGCTTATGAAAAAAACAAAACGGACTGGTATTGGTCATATAATCAAAAATTTAGTGATAACAATTGGAATGTTGAAAATATTGTATTAGGTACATTACAAGATTACTGTCAGTTATTTGATTTTTATGTTGACCGCGATTCTGTAAAAAGTGCACTCGACCAGATCTTAAAGGTATTCCCTAAAAATGTAGTATTTTTAAATTATCTGTCTTATTATTATTCCTCAGCAAAAGAATATGAAAAATCAATTGAAGTATTACTATCAGCTTATAAAATAGATCCTGATGATTATATTATTATAGGAAACCTTGCTTCCGATTATGAAAAAATGGAAAATTATAAAGAAGCTGAAAAATGGTATACTATTATGTCAAAAATAAACTCAGATAATGCAAAAGCTTATGCTTCTGAAGGCTTAGAAAGAGTTAGAAATAAAAAATAACATAAAAAACTCCAAAACCGACTGCGGAACAATCAATTGCGCGGGAAAAATTCCCGGGTTTTGATTTTTTTTATTTTATAATTTAAGCCGGTTTTTCTGCTTTTCATATACAGCTTTTATCTTTATTATATCTGTATTGAGGAAAATAAAAATGAAAAAAGTATCTAAAATCATCTGTATTGTATTAACTTCTATTCTGGCTTTGATTTTGCTTGCCATTGCAGTAATCACTTTTATCTTTAGGAATGAAATTTCATCAATTTCTTCTATTAAATTGCTAAAACCCCGCGTGGAAAATTCCCTGCAGTGTGGAATCTACGAAATGACCTTTAATGGCGATTATTATTTTGAAGATTATCTGGCTCAGGGTGGCGCTAAAAACGACCGCGAGCTTCTGGACTTCATAATGAATAAAATGACTAAGGGGCTTTTGAAGATTAAAATCAATACTTCAAAAATCGGCTGTTCTTCTTTTACTGCTCACAAAGAAAACGGCGAACATCTCTTTGCACGAAACTACGACCTGTATGCGACAAACACCTGCATTGTCCGCGTCAAAGGAAATAAAAAACGCCATGCTTCAATTTCTACTGTGGACACTTCTTTTATAAATATTCCGGCCCGGGCTGATATGAATAATCTTATTTCCAAAGCTTATGCCCTTGCCGCTCCTTATGCACCTCTCGATGGGCTTAATGATGCGGGAATCAGCTGCGGAATTTATATGACCTATCAGGGTGTGGGAAAAAATGTTATTGCGACAGATCAGAATACAGACCTTCCCGACATTTCTCCAACTGCCCTTATTCGATTGATTCTTGATTATGCTGATTCCCTTGATGAAGCTGTGGACTTTGCCAGAAGCTATGATATGCACGATTCTGCAGGAACTTCATTTCATATAATGGTTGCAGAGCCTTCCGGAAGAAGTGCAATTCTTGAATGGGTTAATGACACTGATGAAAGTGATAACTACGGAAGCCTGCGTAAGTTAGTAGTAACTTACAATGACCAGGATTCAAATATCGGCAAGCGCGAAGGTGAATCTGATTTTCAGTGGGTTACAAATTTTATAATTCAGCCGGGATATTATAAGGTTTATAATAATGACCTGACCGGCTGGGACCGCTACAATATTATTTACGATGAGCTTTCAAAAAGCGATGGCCTTGTAGCTGATGAAATGGATGCCATGGATATTCTTCATAAGGTTTCGCAGAGAACTGTAAGACCTGACCGCAAGGCAGATGATTTTATTCTGACTATTCACAGCGTAATTTATAATCTTGATAATCTGACTACCCTCTGGTGCGGCAATGAACAGTATGCTGACACTGAAGGAATGTTTAAATATGAATTAAATAAAAAGAAGCGGATTTTTATGAAAAAATAACTGAAAGCGATAATTTCAGTTAAGACTTACATAAGAGCTTTCTTCAACGATTCGTTGTCCGTCGGCGCTAAGAATAAAAGAAATTACTTTTTGAATGTCTGCCCGTTCTGAATCAGAAGCCCTGTAAATTGCATAAAAGTTTGAAACAATCGGATATGTATGATTTCTGATGTTTTCTTTTGTTGGAGCAACTCCATTTAAGGCAAGCAGCTTAATATTCTGTGAGGCAACAATTCCTTCAACATAGTATCGGAAGGAATAGCCCAAAGTACGACCGGCATAAATTGAATTTGCCGGCTTTATTTTCTGGCCATTCATAAAAGAAAGCATGGCTGTCTGGCTTCCGCTTCCATCTGGTCTTGTAATTGCAGATATTTTTGAATTATCTCCGCCAACTTCTGACCAGCTGCGGAGCTTTCCAGAATAAATAGCGCGTATCTGGTCAATTGTCAGAGAATCAACTGGATTATTTTTATTTACAAGAAAAACAAAAGCTTCAAAGCCTATAGGAATCTGAACAAGTTCAACATTGTTTTGCGCTGCATATTCAAGCTGCTTTTCCGAAGGCTCTGCACAAAAAATAATATCAGCTGTGCCATTTACAATTGCTTTATAAGCGCCGCCTGTATTACGTTTTTGCAGGAGACTTTTTTCCGTAAAATCAGTTCCATTAAAAAAACAGGTTCCTTCTGGATACATTGCATTAAAGAATGCAGAATAAACTGGATAAAGAGCAGTTGCGCCATCAAGAACAGGCATTTTTTCGTCAGGCTTAAAACAATATTCGTCAGAAGCCTTTAGTTTTACAATTTTTGATTTATCTTCAAAGGGGAGATAGTCTTCCAGCACAATTGATTTAGCCTGCATTTCTTTTCCGAATGGATTCTGTAAACGTTTGATAAAATGTGTATATAGGAAAACATCAAAAAGAATAAAAGGAAGTGCGCAATAAATACATATAATTATACAAACAGAACGCTTCATAAATTACCTGATTTTTTCATTTGAAATAAAAGCTGTAAGTGAACTGTTTTTCAGAAGATACCAGGTGTAGCCAGCCAGACAGCAGGAAGATAAAATGCCTAAACTTAATGTAATTATAATTGCCGGAATAAATTTATTTTTCATTTTTTACATACCATGCACAGCCAGATTATAGATAATAATCATAACAAAAATAAAAGCAGCAATAATGGTTAATGAAATAATACTGCAAATTATAATAGCAAATATCCAGATGCTTCGTTTTGTTTTTTCTTCTTTTGGAAGAGTTCTAAGCTTTATAATTCCTAGGACAACAATATAGATATTAATTATTCCAAAAGCTATTATTAAAATTGTAAATAATAATTCCATAAATTAAATATAAATTGAATTCATAAGATTTTCTAGTTTAAAATATTTACCGGTAAACAAGGAAGGGTAGCGGACAAGACCGGAGCGCTTTTGCGCGAGGACTTGGGAGCGAGGTAGGGGCTCCTCCCTCCTATATTTTATTTATTTCTATTGTGTAATTTTTTATTCAATTCGTTTGCGGTGTTGGAATCTACCTTGTACGAAATAAAAAGTACGAATGCATACACTGCAACTATTACACCTTCGAACGCAATGAACGATGCAATTTGTGTAAAGCAGAACCAGCCGGAAAAATTTCCGATTACAAGTACGATTGTGTTTATAATTAAAAAATAAACAATTTCCATAATCAGCATTTTTGTTTTGGAAATTGATTTGTCTACAAGAAATGGAATGTAGAATACCGCAGAAAGAAATCCGATTAACAGAATAAAAAGAATATCGAAAATATCAAAGCTTGCAGAAAATCCTACGAATGCAACCAGATAAATTGAAGTAAAAATAAAGATTGAAGTTACAACTCTTGTAAATATAGAAATTAAAGCATTAATTAATTCTTTCATATAAATCCCCGTTCTATTTTCTGCAGATTAAAACTCAAGAAGTTCTTTTAGTTTTGGAACATAGTTTCTGGAAATAATAACCTTGTATCCGTTTTTTAAAACTGCTTCAAAACGCCCGCTGAATGCAGGCGAAAGGCTTTCGATTTTATCAATATTCACAATTACAGCTTTATTGGCACGGAAGAAAATTCTTTCAGGCAGAATTTCTTCCAGCTCATAAAGCTTCAGTTTTGTTTCAAAAACTTCTTTTTGCGTGTAGGCAAAAACCTTGTCGTCTACAGATTCAAAATATAAAACTTCATTTTTTTCAACCAGATGAATCTGATTGTTTTTGTAAAAGTTGATTTTTGAATTTCCGTTTTTCAGCTGATTCAAAAGCTTTGTAATTCCTTCATCCAGAAATTCGCACTTTACAATAATTTCGTCTTCTTCATCCGGTTTTTTGTCTAAAATAGTAATCTTCATCTAAAATTCCACTATAATAGGTTTATCATAATTTTCCCTAAAATAATAGACTACTTTTCGTTTATTTGGTTCAAAAACAGCACTCCATGCAGTTAATTCTTCGCCACTTTTACTATACTGGCTTGCATGAACAGATTTTAAAGCATCGCGAACATCGCTTGTATTCAATTTGTACTGTAAAGCTTCGCAGGTGTCCTTTAATATTCCAAAACGAAGTCTTGAATTACCAGCCTGTTCATTAATTCCGTCATCTTTTTTTGGAGAGTCGGCAGTATAGTGATTTGTAAGAACAGGAGTTTCTGTTACATACATTTCGTTATTTGCCCATTCAACTACAACACTTTTTCCGTTGTTATCTGCAATTGCAAAGTGGTGAGCAGCTCCAATAACAGAGTGCATGTCGTGATTTTCAAGAATTTCAATTGCTTCATCAACAGTTGCGGCTCTATCCAGAATAAGACGGATTGCGTCGGTTGTTGTAACACTTATTTTTCCGCGTTCCTGAGCAGTTGTTTCTCTGTCTCCTGCCATTAAATCTGCAATGTATAAACCTTTTTCATTCATTCCATCCATTGGCACATAAATAATTCCAAGCGCAACGGCATCGGCAGGAAACTTGTAGCTTGGTTCCCAGTCACGGTTAATTCCAAGATGAGAAAGACAGCAGGTAGAAATTGATTCGTAACCGTTATCTGGTTTTGTGTGAACAATCATAACTGCACAGTCATTCCAGTCGTAGTTTCTTCCAAAAATCATTCCGCCGCAGGAATCTGCATTTTTAGCAGAAAGAGATGCACAACCAAAATCACCAAAAGAAATCTTTACTTCTGATTCAGATTTATTTCTTGGTGAAGACCAGGTTCCTTTTTTAAGAGACTTAGTAATGAAGTTAATTAAATCTCCAACAGATTTTCCACCACCGTTAGAAAGATATTCATCCAGACCATAATCTCCTTCAAACTCTAAATAAAAAACACCATCATCAATCTGCTTCATTGATTTTATGGCTTCCATTTCATCGCGGTATGCACAGGATGAAAACAAAAATCCTAAAACCAGAAAAAACACAAAAATAAACTTACTCTTTTTCATAAAAAACTCCTGAAATATTTGTACCATCTGCGAAAAACTATTTTTTCTGCAGCTGTAATTTTGTGCCGTTGTCCATGGATAGTTTCCGTGGCTTCGGCGTTGTATGAGTTGAGTATAAGTTTGAACTGAAAATCCTACAATCAGCAAAAAGGTAAGATGCATTTTTGCATGGGTAAGATTCAAAATTTGAAGTATGAAAAAATGAAAGACAGCCATAATTTGCGGAAAAAGTTATGGCTGTTTAAGAAAAATGACTTTTGCAGGGAAAAATTATTTTTGTAATTTCATTCCATTGATGGTTACGTAAGCAATTTTTGTTCCAAGCTCGTCTGTAACGTTAATTACATAAAGACAGGTTGATCTTCCGTCTTTTATTAAAGTAGATTCAGCAATCAGTTTTTTGCCCTTTGCCATTCCTAAGAATGTAATCTGACTCGTTGTAGAAACAGTCTGCGGCTGATTAAAATTCGAAGAAACCGCAAAAGTGTAATCGGCAAGAGTAAAAATTGCGCCGCCCATTACGCCGCCATAAGCGTTTTTATGATGTTCCTGAATTTCAAAAGAGCATTTTGCATAATGCTCACCAATTTCTTCTATTATAATACCTGTAGCTTTTGTGGCATACAAGTCGCCGCCAAAAAATTCACGGGCTTTTTCTAAATCTGCTGTATTTTCCATAAGGGAAAGTATAACATAAAAGATTTATAAAAAAAAAGAGGGGAAAAGCCTTTCCCCTAATTCGCACTTCGTTGCTCATTACCCCTTTCGCCTAAGGGGCTCCGCCCCTTAAAAACCCCTTAAAAATCTTCATAATAAGTTTTAGATTTATCAATTAAAGAGAAAGAAACAAAAAAACTTTGTTGTCTTCACTATCAAACACTAATATGATACAAAGAGACCTTCTTCAGCTTCTACTATACCATCATCATTCATATCAAAGTTTATGAACTTTTTTTTGTATTCTTTATCAGGTTCTATTTCAAGATAGTACTGATTATGAAAAACGTCTCCGTCATAATCATCTAGAATACCATCATTATTTTCATCATTGGAGTAATTATTCAAGAGATTACTAAAAAAGAAATATTAGGTAATATATTTTTTTATATTAGCAATGATACTCGGTTCAATAGTATATTTTATTTTTGAAAAAAGTATGATGAAGGAACAGAAGAACCTGATAAAATAGATAATTTATTTTCATGAACAAAAATTATAAATATGTATAAAAAAAAAGTATCCAAAATTTGAAGACTACGATTTCTCAGTCTGCCGCGAAATTACCGGCGGCGGAAGAATTCAAGCAGAACAAAATGAAACTTCTCCGGAAGGCGATTCTTCAAACAACTCTGACAGCTATACAGTTCAGAGTGGAGATACACTCTCCCAAATAGTTTACGATTACAATCAGGTAAATGGAACTCATCTGACAGTTGATGAAGTTGCAGCTTTAAGCGGCTCTATCAACAAACATAAGAAGATTGTTACAAAAAAGAAATAAGCATACTAAATGAACAAGCCGATGGTTTGAAGTTTCAATCCATCGGCTTGTTATATGTAATAATTCGGCAGGTATAAAAATCTGCGCTGCACGTTAATGCGTGCTTACCGAGTTTTCGCTATGCGAAAACTCGCTTGTGTTAATACATCATGCTAGGATCTGCAGCAGGTGCAGCCGGAGCTTTTGGCTCTGGAATGTCTGTGATTGCACATTCTGTTGTGAGGAGAGTTCCTGCAACAGATGCTGCGTTCTTCAAAGCAGAGCAAGTAACCTTAGCTGGGTCGATAATTCCGGCTTCAAGCATATTTACCCATTCACCGGTGCGGGCATTGTAACCAATTCCCTTCTTTTCTGATTTAGCGCGTTCAGCAATTACGCTTCCGTCAAGACCAGCATTTTCTGCAATCTGGCGCATTGGCTCTTCGAGAGCGCGGCGTACAATCTTAAATCCAACCTTTTCATCTTCTGTAAGGTCAGCTGGGATTTCGTTCAAAGCCTTAGAAGCTTCAATCAAAGCAAGTCCACCACCAGAAACAATACCTTCTTCAAGAGCGGCACGTGTAGCAGCGATTGTATCTTCTACGCGGAACTTCATTTCCTTCATTTCTGTTTCTGTGTTAGCACCAACATTGATTACAGCAACACCACCAGCGAGCTTAGCAAGTCTCTTCTGGAGCTGTTCCTTATCGTAAGATGATGTAGACTTTTCGATAGCATTCTTGATTTCTGCAACACGGTCTTTGATAGCCTTAGAAGCTCCGGCACCACCAACGATTGTTGTGTTGTCCTTGTCAATCTTAATAGACTTAGCCTTACCAAGAACTTCAGTTCCGCAAGTTTCAAGCTTAAGTCCTACTTCTTCAGAAACTACAGTAGCTCCAGTCAAAATAGCGATATCCTGGAGCATATCCTTTCTGCGGTCACCAAAGCCTGGAGCCTTAACAGCACAAACCTTGATTGTTCCACGGATTGTGTTCAAAACCAAAGTTGTAAGAGCTTCACCTTCAACATCTTCACAGATGATTACCAGAGCCTTACCAGCGTTTGCTACCTTCTCAAGAATTGGGAGAAGATCCTTCATTGCAGAAATCTTCTTGTCATAAATCAAAACGTAAGCGTCATCAAAATCAGCTTCCATGCGCTCACGGTCTGTTACAAAGTAAGAAGAAATGTATCCGCGGTCAAACTGCATACCTTCAACAGTATCAACAGTCATTTCCATGTTCTTTGATTCTTCTACAGTGATAACACCGTCTTTTCCTACCTTTTCGATAGCATCAGCAAGCATCTTACCAATTTCAGGGTCGTTGTTTGCAGAAATTGTTGCGATGTTTGTAATATCATCAGCGCCCTTTACAGGCTTTGCATTCTTTTTGATTTCTTCAACTGCAAGCTTAACAGCCTTATCCATACCGCGTTTAATTTCGATTGGTCTCATACCAGCGGCTACAGATTTAATTCCTTCGCGAACAAGTGCGTAAGAAAGTACAGTTGCAGTAGTTGTACCATCACCGGCATCATCGTTAGTTTTGCTTGCTACCTCGCGTACAAACTGAGCTCCCATGTTCTCATAAGGATCCTGGAGTTCAATTTCCTTTGCAACTGAAACACCATCCTTTGTAATTGTTGGTGCGCCGTATTTTTTATCCAGCATAACCATGCGTCCGCAAGGACCAAGTGTAGTCTTTACAGCCTTAGAAATCTGTTCAACACCGCTTAAAAGTTTCTTGCGTGCGTCTTCACTAAAAAGTAACTGTTTAGCCATTTTTATATATACTCCTTTAATTTGTTTAAAATTAATACTTATATAATAAAATATAGAAATTTCTGTTAATCGGCAAGAAAAAAATTATCTTTTCGTAAATAGAATTCTGTGATATTATATTTGTTATGAGAAAGGTCTTGATTGCAGACTGCAACCCGATGTTACGAGATTATCTGAAGGAAAAACTTTCTGAAGATCAGATAGATGTAATTCTTGCTCAGGAAGGAAACCTCGATTTGCAGGCAAAACTCATTTCTAATCTTCCTAATCTTGTTATTCTTGATATGGAAGATGATGATTCTGTAGAAATGGAATTCTTAGAAATGAAGTTCAAAGATACAAACGCTGTTAATATTCCTGTAATTATTATGGGCCCTGCAAAATCACGTGCAAATATTGCTGCTTTGGCAAAATACGGTGTTATCAAATATTTTGAAAAACCTATTCAATTCGATATGTTCTTTTCTGCAATCGGTTCTGTTGTTCACGTTCCGCTTTCCATGGATACAACTCCATGCGTTCTTGATATTCACCGAAACAACGATATTATATTTGTAGAACTTGCTTTAGGCTTAAACAGAGAAAAGCTTGTATTATTAAAGTTTAAACTTGCGGAGCTTATAGAACGTGAGCAGATTGATAATCCAAAAGTTATTATTATGCTTACAAGCCTGGAATTATCATTTATTGATGGTTACAACCTTGAATACTTAATAGATAATGTTCTTGCCTGTCCAAAGGTTCATAATAAAAATGTAAAGGTGCTTTCTTTAAGTCCTTTTGTAAAGGAATTAATAAATGGGCACGAAAATTATGCAGGAATTGATTGTTCTAACAGTCTTCCTCAGATAATGAAAGAAATTGTTCAGATTCCTGCAAGTCAGAGTATTTCTGAGTTGATTACAAATCAGGTTCTGGTTTCTTCCGGACCGGCTTCTCAGAATGTTGAAACTCTTGATACAAGATTTTCTTCAGACTCTCTTGATTTTGGAAACAGTAAAAAAACTGGAACTGTTCTTACTCTTGCTATTATTGATAGTGATGAAATCAGTACAGAAATTATAAAGGCAAGCTTTGAATCAGCAGGTGCAGTTTGCGAATGTTATACTCAGGGCCAGAAATTTTCTGATTCTTACGAAGACGGAAAATATGATTTAATTATTCTGGACGTGCTTATTCAGGATAAAACAGGACTTTCGTTACTAAAATATCTTCAGAGCAGACCAATGTGTCCTCCAATTATTGTTTATTCTGCAACAACTCAAAAGGATATTATAGTTACTGTTTTGAGTGCCGGAGCAAAAAGTTATATTGTAAAACCTCAAAAACCAAATGTTCTTGTTCAAAAAGCGCTTGCAATTTTAAAAGAGCAGGAATAATCGTAAAATTCATTAGAGGAATTTATGAAAGCCAATTTTCATACTCATACAACATTCTGTGATGGAAAGAATTCAGCAGAAGAAATGGTTTTAGCTGCAATTCAAAAAGGTTTTAATGCGCTTGGTTTTTCATCTCATTGTTTTCATCCCTTAAATCCTGATTTTTATAAGCCTTTTGATTCTCTCTGGCATATTCCTTCGGAAAATATAAACAATTACACGAATGAAATTTCCTGTCTCAAAAAAAAATATGCCGGGCAGATAGATATTTATCTTGGTTTTGAAGCTGATTATTTTGAGTGTGATGATAATAATGTTTTGAATGTTATAAACTCGAAAAAAAATTCTTTTGAAAAAAAATATTCCATCCTTAAAGCTTATCCAGATAAGAAATCATATTCACAATATTCCCCGGATTTTTTAATTGGAGCAGTTCATTTTGTAAATACTTCAAAGGGCTTTTACTCAGTAGACCATAAAACAAATATTGTAAAAGAAAATCTGCTGAAGCTTTATTCAACTAAAAATGGAAAAATAGACGGAAAGGCTGCAGTATGTGATTATTTTGAAGCTGAGCGAAAAATGCTTAAAAACGGAAAATTTGACATAATAGCTCATCCAGATTTAGTTCGTAAAAGAAATGGTGAATTAAAATTCTTTTCGGAAAAAGAAAGCTGGTATAAAGAAGAAATTCGCGAAACAGCAAAAGCAATTGCAAAGGCCGGTGTAATTGCAGAAATAAATACAGGTGCAATTGCTCGTGGTGCAATGGATGATGTTTATCCTTCAGCTGAATTTTTACAAATGCTTTATGACAGGCATGTTCCTGTGTGCATCTCTTCTGATGCCCATACAACCGATGGCCTTGACTGTGCTTTTGACCGTGCTGAAAAAATTGCAAAAAAAACAGGATATACCGAGCTGGTATATCCTGGGAATATTATTGTAAAAATATAAATAGCTGAATACCGGCAGAATCAGACAGCCGGTTTATAGCTTATCTGTTCTTTCTTTCTTCCTGACTTGCGCAGGTAATGCACATTAAAGCATAAGGCAAAACTTTAAGTCTTTCCTGAGGAATCTCGTTTCCGCATTTTACGCATTTTCCATATTTTCCCTGACGGATTCTGTCTAATGCGTTATCTATCTGCTGCAATCTTTTTGAATCCTGAGTTCCAAGTGCAGTAAGCAAATTTCTGTCTATTACATCTGCAGCAACATCTGCTTCGTCTCCGGAATCAACGGTTTTAATTAAACCCTTCATATCTTCACTCTGGCTTGCAAGCGATTCAAGAATTGTGTTTCTCTGCTCCATGAGTGTTTTTTTCATTTCATCTAAGAAAGACTGTTCCATATTGCCATCCTCCCAAAAATGGAATTAAACAGTGCTAATATTTTTTTTTAACTGTGTTGTCAATATTCACTGTTTTTTATATAATTGTATTATAATAATATAAATGCAAATTATAAATTTGACAAACATTTTTTGCATAAAAAGTGAAAAAAAAGGATAATTATGGCAAAAGAAGAAGCTATTGAAGTACAGGGCATAGTAAAAGAAGCCCTCCCGAACACAACCTTCCGCGTAGAACTCGAAGGCGGACACGTTATTCTCGCTCATCTTTCTGGAAAAATGAGAAAGCATTACATCAGAATCGTTCCTGGTGACAGTGTAAAAGTTGAACTTTCACCATATGATTTGAACAAGGGCCGCATCGTATTCCGCGAACGCTAATTTTTTTTAGGAAGAAAATAATTATGAAACACACAGTCCGTTGGGCACAGAAAATCAATTCCTCTACGTTGGCTTACCTTTATTATAGCTTAGATTCTCTCTGTCCTTACGGAAAACGCAAGTAGTTTGCGCTGTGTTACTAAATGGTAATTACAAGGCTTTCCGTAAAAGGAAAGCCTTTTTTTATTGCAGGTTGAAAATATAAAATTGATATATAGGAGAAAAACAACATGACACTCTTTGAAGACTTAAAATGGCGCGGGCTTATTAAAGACGTTGCCGGCGAAGAAGCTGACTTACAGAAAGTACTGGACGGAGCTCCATTCGCCTTTTACTGGGGAACAGATCCTACAGCAGATTCTCTTCATCTTGGCCACTACTCTTCTTTGTGTATGGCAAAACGTCTTGCTAATGCAGGACATCATCCTGTTCTTTTGTGTGGTGGTGCAACAGGCCGTATTGGAGATCCTCGCCCAACAGCAGAGCGTGAAATTATTTCAGAAGAAGCTGTAAATGCAAATATTGGTGGAATCCGTGAGCAGATTAAACGCCTTGTTCCAAGTGCAGAACTCGTAGATAACTACGACTGGTGGAAAGACCGCTCATTCCTCGACACACTCCGCGACATTGGTAAATATATCAGCTTGAACTACATGCTGGACAAGGATATTATCCGCCGTCGTCTTGAAACAGGTATTACTTTTGCAGAATTCTCTTACATGCTTCTCCAGGGCTTTGACTTTGTTCACCTCTTCCAGGACAAAAAGTGTATCATGCAGGTAGCAGGTTCAGACCAGTGGGGAAATATCACAACTGGTGTAGACCTTATCCGCAAAATGCTCGACGGACAGGCATATGCATTCACAATGCCTTTGATTCTCGATGCAACAGGAAAGAAGTTCGGTAAATCAGAAGGTAACGCTCTCTGGCTGGAAAAATCAAAAACTTCTCCATACGCAATCTACCAGTACCTCATCAATGCAGATGATAACCTGGTTCTTGACTACCTCAAGGTATTCACCTTCCTTACAAAAGAGCAGATTGAAGATGTTTACGCTCAGCAGCAGGCCGCTCCGGAAACACGTATTGCACAGAAAACTCTTGCATGGGAAGTTGTTAAAGACCTCCACGGAAAAGAAGAAGCAGACAATGCCGTTATGGTTTCTGAAAAACTCTTTAAGGGAGACTTCAAAGGCCTTTCTGTAAATGACATTATGATGGGCTTAAAGGGTGTTCCAAATTTTGATTTTAAGGAAGAGCTTCCTTTGGTTGATGTGCTTGTAAACAATGGCATGGCTAGTTCAAAACGAGAGGCCCGCGAGTTCATTAAGAATAATGCAATTTCGATTAACGGCGAAACTGTAAATGATGAAACAAAAGTTATTACAAAAGATATGGCTCTTGAAGGAAAAATCCTGATTTTCCGTCGTGGAAAAAAGAAGTATTTTATTGGAAACATTTAATTCAATTTTTTAAATAAAAAGAAAGCCCGCGATTTTGATGAAAATTCTTTCGCGGGCTTTTTTATGCTTACTAAAATATAATTCACTTATCAGCTTTCTTTGGATTTTTGGCTTCTGAATAATCCTTTAATTGACTGAACAACGCCTGTAATTCCGTTCACAAATAAAGCTATACATATAATCGGTCCAAATGGAAAAAACATCCACGAATATCTGAAGAATACAAAGCTTATAAATGCCTGCAATCCTTTTAATATAAACATTGAAAAATAATTACGGTTTGTTCGTTTTGGCTGATTATCTTTATTGTAGTAATAATAGCTTCTTCTTGAGTTAGACTGTTTTTCATCAAACCAGTCCCAGAAATTATCATCACCAAAAGGATTTCTGTAAGTATATTGATACTGACTTTGCTGATATTGCTGATACTGGCTTGAATTACTGTATGCGTTTTCTGAATATCCGCTTAAATCGTAATTTTTTCGCTTAGATTCGTCTCCAAGTACATCGTATGCGGCAGTTATCTGTTTAAATTTTTCTTCTGCAGCGGCATTTCCAGGATTTCTGTCCGGATGATATTTAAAGGCAAGAGTTCTGTAGGCCTTTTTAATTTCATCTGCAGTTGCTGTTTTTGATACGCCAAGTATCTCGTAGTAGTTACTCATATTTATAAAATAATGAATTTACCGCAGGGTTACAAGAAAAAAAAGTTATTGAGAATCGCAAAGCAGTTAAGCAAAACAAATGATCAAGGCATGCTTTGCTTAAAGCCCTGACTCATTCGTTTTGAGGCTTGAAATTGCATTATCAAGCCTCAATCAACTCTATTTGATTCTGTAAGTTTCCGGTGCTCCCAGATAAGACTTTGGCATAGGCTTGTTTGCTTCGTGAATCACGATTTTTTCAAGCACTATATTTGGAGTTACCGGGCTCAGTTTTACAGAGTTCAAGCCTGCATGGCAGTCTGCATAAACAGTTGCAATGCGGATATTATTCGGAATATCTTCTCCCCAAGGGAACTGATTATCACCAACTGCAAACTTTTCAGGATCAACTGCATCCTTCAAAAGTCTCTGACCGTTTATTTCTGCTATAAACTGAAGTTTATTATCTTTATAAGCCGGATTTGAAGGATTGATGTAGAAATCAAAAGCCATAACTCCGCCGGTCTTTTCTACAAAATCTTCAGACAAAGCAAATGCATACTCAACAAAAGGAGCGTCCTTAGCATCAGGAGCAAAAGTTCTGATTGTATCAGAAGCCTTTACAGCACCCAGAGTTTTTCCATATCCTTCAAGCAAATCAAAACCGCTCGAACGCACAAAATGAGGAGCTTCCATACTGATATAGTTTGTTGTCTGAACAAAGGTTCCGGCCGGGAAGTTAGTATCTACAGAAGCAGCATCCACATGAACCTTAACGAGAATGCGGGCTCCGTGACCATCGTTGCCTTCAATTGTGATTATATCACTTTTGTCACTTTCTTTTGCAAGCTTTTCACGGTCAATTGTAAGAAGAATTGTGTCAATATTAGCAAGCTTATCACCAAGGCCTTCTTCATCCTTTATGATTTTGCCGTTAAGCCAGCGCTTTGAATCATCCTTGTCATACTTTCCAAGAGTTACTGTATATTCACAGCCAGGTTCATTGCAGTTTGCAAGCTTTATGCGGGCTTCATTGCAATCAGGATTTTTGAAAGCGTCAAGATAAAGGTCGCGTATAGTCCAGTCCTGACCGGTGGTTGTAAAGTCTGCACCATCAATCCAGAAAACATTACGCTTTTTGCGGGTAGGTTCAACATAAGCATAAACCGGATATGAGTTAGCAGCTTCACACCAGTTATTAAAGCCAAAGTGCTCAGACCAGGCCATTCCAAAGAAGCGGCCACCACCTACCTTATCACATTCATCAACAAGCTCTTTATCCGCCTTTACACACTCGCGAACCTTGTCCGCATACACATTAGCGACAAGGGCGTTGTGACTTGCAAACCAGCGGTTCTTTCCACTGTACAGCTGCATAAGTTCAACATTCATTGTTCCCACAACAGGAAGATAAACCTGGCTGAAGAAGCCAGCCTCCTGCTCTGCCGGAACAAGCGCACGAAGAGCCTTTGTGCGCTCAATCAAAGCCTTTGCATGGCTGATAATATAATCAGCTTCACCAAAGTTTACCGGATGGAAGGTGTCCGGCTTAAGGGCTTCTGTTCGGCACATACTTGTGATTTTATTTGATTCATAGACAATATCAGAAAGCTCTTTTACCTGCTCAGCAGTAAAATATGGGAAAGCAGATGCAAACCACTGGTCACAATAAGCCTTAGTATCAGAATTATATTTTTCATAATCGTAAGCAAGATTAAGGAAGTAAGAAAGCGGGAACTCGTTTGTAAGAATATCTCCGACATTTACAATCCAGAGGTCGCGGATTCCAAACTCGTAGGCAGCAGACATCTGTTCACGGGCCTTTGGAAGATAATTGGTATTGAGCCACTCGTAGCTGTAAGGCCATCCGTGGTAATCAAAATGGTAATACATACCGTAGCCGCCCTTGTGAGAGCGCATGTGTTCAGTTGGAACAGTACGAAGGTTTCCGTGGTTATCGTCACAGAGCATGAGGGTTACGCCCTCAAGCTCAGGATCATCCATAAGACCCTTTGTATGCTTATCGCCGTAGAAGTATGGCTCAACCTCTTTGTATAGGGCAAGCATACGAGGAACTTTATCGAGATCCTGATTTACATTTTCACGGATAAGACGGTTCTGAGTTTTAAGAACGTCGCGCAAAAGGTTTATGTTGTCGGCCAGAGTAGCGTTCTGCATGATGGCTGTATCAGCTTCGCCGCGCATACCAACAGTGATTACATTTTCAAACTTGCCGTTACGTTTTAAGCCGTCTTCCCAGAACTTTGTAATTCCCTCGCGGTTTTTCCAGAAGTTCCAGGCATCACCGTAAATAGAACCAGGGCCGCGCACATAGCGGTATTCCTCTCCGTTACGGCAACATGGCTCATGGTGGCTGGCTCCCATAACTACGCCAAGCTCGTCAGCAAGTTCTGCATTTGCAAGGCCAGGGCCGTCCAGACTGAACTGAGCAGACCACATTGCAGGCCAGAGATAGTTTCCCTTGAGGCGGAGAAGGAGCTCAAAAACGTGCTCGTACATTTTAGCATTAAAGCCGCCAAAATTGTGGGTAGTAAAGTTGCCGTAAGCAGGCCATTCATCGTTGATAAAGAAACCACGGAAACGTACAGAAGGCTCTTTAGTTACTGTTACGCCTTCTTCGAGTTCTACAGTGTCGCGCTTTGCCGGCAAAACTCCGCACCAGTCAACGAGAGGAGAAACTCCCATAAGTTCAGAAAGATGGAAAAGACCGTAAATTGTACCGCGCTTGTCGCTTCCGATTATGATGATTTTGTCTGAGCGGACAGCAAAAATATAGCACTCGCGTTTACCCCTGATTTTAGAAACATCTGCTGTCAGACCATTATCTGAAGCAAGCTTTTCTGCAAGAGGCGCCTGAGATATAGTGGCAAAGTAGACGGTGTTTTGTGGCGAGTTTGCGCCAGCAAACTCGGTAAGGTCGCTCTGCGACCGACTTTCGACAGGCTCAACCACCGCACTCATAGCAGGTTTCTTACCAGTCACCCGCTCCACATCAAGACATACTTTATCTGCAATTTTCTTTACACCAGAAAACTCAGCTTCATCACAAAAAAATTCATTTTTCCCATCAATTTTGAACATAAGATTTTTCCTTACTATTGGTCTCGCATTAATGCGCAAATTTAATTTAACATGTATTCTACCATACTATTTCAATTCTGTTTATAAGAAAAATCACTAATTCTATGATTTTTATTTTCTACTTCACGCATTACGTAAAAAGTGATAATATAGGTCAACATTTACATTATGTCTTCCGGTCGCGGGCGCGGTCGGTTCAGACGGATTATTGAAGGAGGGTACTATGGTACCAGTATTAATTAAAGATTTACTGTCTTCTAAGCCAGATGGGCAGAAGGTTACAGTATGTGGTTGGGTGCGCACTGTCCGCGACTCAAAGGGTCTTGTTTTTATTCAGGTGAACGATGGAAGCTGCTTTGCAAATATCCAGCTCACCTTTGACCGCAATAATCCTTCTAATAATGCAAATGTAAATGAAATCGAAGCTGAACTCAAAAAGCTCAACACTGGAGCAAGTCTCCGCGCTGAAGGTCTTCTTATTGAATCTCCTGCAAGCGGTCAGGCTGTAGAAGTAACTCTCGAAAGCCTCAAGTGTCTTGGCGAATCAAATCCGGATGAATATCCTTTGCAGAAAAACAAGATGTCTATGGAATATCTGCGCGACGTTGCACACCTTCGTGCCCGCACTAACACTTTTGGTGCAGTTTACCGTGTTCGTAACCAGATGGCTTTTGCAGTACACAGCTTCTTCCAGGAGCGTGGCTTCCAGTATATTAATGCGCCGGAAATCACCTGCAGCGACTGTGAAGGTGCCGGCGAGATGTTCCAGGTAACAACCCTCAGCATGGAAAAGATTGCTGAGATGGCTGTAAAAGCCGGAAACGGCGGTATGAAGCCGGAAGACGCTTACAAGATTGTAGACTATAAAAAGGACTTCTTTGGAAAGAAGGCCAGCCTCACCGTTAGTGGTCAGCTGGAAGCAGAAACTCTCGCTACAGCCTTGAGCCGTGTTTACACCTTCGGCCCTACTTTCCGTGCAGAAAACTCTAACACTCCACGCCACCTCGCTGAGTTCTGGATGATTGAACCTGAAATGGCTTTCTTCGACCTGGACGACGATATGGACATTCAGGAAGACTTTGTAAAATATCTTTTGAACTGGGCTTTAACAAAGTGCCGCAGTGACCTCGAGTTCTTTGACAAGAGAATCCAGCCAGGACTTATCGAAAGTCTTGAAAAGGTTGCAAAGGCTAAGTTCACAAGAATCAGCTATACTCAGGCAATTGAAGACCTTGAAAAGGCAGCTGCAAACGGCGCTAAGTTTGAATTCAAGCCTTACTGGGGCTGCGACATTGCAACTGAGCACGAGCGCTATCTTACAGAAAAGATTTACAACGGTCCGGTTATGGTTTACAACTATCCAAAGGAAATCAAGTCTTTCTATATGAAGCAGAATGACGACGGCAAGACTGTAAAGGCCGTAGACGTTCTTGTTCCTGGAATCGGCGAGCTTATCGGCGGTTCTGAACGCGAAGAAAACTACGACAAGCTTCTTGCTGCCTGCAAAGAGCGCAACATGGATATGTCAAACTACGAATGGTATCTCGACCTTCGCCGCTTTGGTACAGTTCCACACTCAGGCTTCGGCTTAGGCTTTGAACGCCTCATGCGCTACGTAACAGGTATGGACAATATAAGGGATGTTATTCCTTATCCTAGAGCTCCTAAGCTGGCGGATTTTTAATATGCAAGTTTCCGATAGGAAACTTGGTAAGCACGCTTGCGTGCGACTTATCCCTTACCCACGCGCTCCAAAACTGGCAGACTTCTAAGCTGCAGGGGCGTTACGGGGGCGAGCCCCCGTTAGAAGGGGTAGCGGAAAACGCCGCAGGCGGTTGAAGCGAGGGGAAGACTTGCCCCTCCTTCTATAATAAATAAAGCCGGATTTCAATTATGAAATCCGGCTTTATTATTTTGAGCACTTATTATTCTTCGTCTTTATCTGTTTTCTTTTTTGGTTTTTCAGTTCTGTTTTCTATGAACTTTCCAAGAACAGATTTAAGATCTATACCAAGAGTTTCTCCAAGACTTTCCGATACCTGAGTTACATTTGTCATAATATCTTTTGTAAGCTTTGAAGAATCTCCTCCATACATATAAATCTTATCGACATTCTGATATGCATTTCCTGCGGCCTCTGCAATTTTTGGAAGCTGTTCAAAATAAACCTTCAGGGCATCGAGCTGCATCTGCTGTTTTGCGGCATCTCCATATTCCTTAAGAGCTTCGGCTTTTTCGCGCATACCGTCTGCCTCTGCAACAAGCTTTGCTTTAACGGCAGCAGCTTCTGCTTCTCCCTGTGCCTGAATTGCTTCTGCAAGTGCTTTTTTACCGGCAGCTTCATTTTCCATGGCAATCTTTTCTGCTTCGGCTTTTTTCTGTCTGGTAAATGCTTCAGCTTCTGCCTGTCGCTGAATTTCAAATGCTTCAGCTTCAGCATTTTTCTGGCGAGTGTAAAGTTCTGCATCGGCTTGCTGCTGTGCTGCGAATTTTTCAGCTTCAGCAGTCTTCTTTACTTCTGCATCAAGAGCTTTTTCCTTAATGGAAACTGCCTTTTCCTGAATTTCAATCTGTTTTTCCTGTTTTGCAATGTTTGCATCGGCTGCTTTAATTTCCAGAACCTTTCGCTGATTTTCAGTTTCAATTCCTTTTGCAGCTTCTGCCTTTGCGGCTTCTGTATCTGCCTGGAGCTGGAGCGATGCTTTTTTAATTGCGAGATCAGTCTGTTTTTGTGCAATTTCAAGTTCAGCTGCCACGCGAGCATCATTAGCATCTTTATCTGCCTGAGCCTGAGCAATCTTTACTTCTGCTTCGGCTGCTGCCTTTGCTTTTGCTGCGTCTTTAGAAATTGCAACTGTGTTTTCAATACCAAGATTATTGATTACACCATTGTCATCTTTAAAGTTCTGAATATTAAAAGTAGTAAGTTCAAGTCCAAGATCAAAAAGGTTAGGCTTAACATTCTCTACAACCTTTTCTGAAAGAACTTTTTTATCTCCCTGAATTAAATCCTTTAATTTAATCTGAGAAATAATTTCACGGATATTACCTTCCAGAACAGGAGTTACAACCTGAGCTATATCACTTGTTGAATAGCCGATAAATTTTGCAGCAGCGCGTTTCATAGTTTCCGGATCTTGTGATACGGCAATGTTTGCAACAGCATCTACTTTAATATTAATTGCATCCTGCGTTGGAATTGAATCTTTAGAGACAAAATCAACCTGAATATTTTCAAGAGTCATATAATCGATTCTCTGTAAAAAAGGAATTACAAAGATTGCTTTTCCTGTTACAGTTTTTGAACCAAACGGACCAACTCTAATACCGATTCTGTTTTTTGGAACTTTCTTGTAAGAAATAAAGAAAAACAAAAACAGTACAACAACAAGGGAAATAATTAGAATAGATAAAGTAGTCATGCGGGTTGACCTCCTTTAATAATACTTTTTTCTGCATGCTGCAGTCTATTAAAGTATAAAAATTTTTTTTGTAAAGGGCAAGAAAAAAAAACTATTTCCAAAAAAACTTTTAGGGACTATTATTATATATATGTTTTCTACGGCGTATTTTAAAAAGAAGTTTTCGCGTTTTGGGCAGATGTTTTATCTTACTCTTTCGAATTTTACAAAAAACGCGCTTTGGGAAAGTGCTTCGGCTTGTGCTTTTGGTTTCATTTTTTCATTTATTCCACTTTCATTAATTATCTATGCAATTTTAATCGGAATCCTTCGCGTTTATCCAAATATTTATAATTTTATAATTACTTTTGCACATGAGTTTGAAACCTTTGTAAATATTCAGCCAGTTCTTGATAAAATGATGGAAACAAAATCTCTTAATGGTTTTAATATTTTTCTTGCAGTCTGGGTAATATGGATGGCGAGAAAACTTTTTAATTCCATTATAAGTTCCATGAATAAAATTTTCCGTTCTGCTTCAAAACGAAAATCCTGGTTTAATCAACTGCTGATTTTTATTTCTGAATTTGCCATGACTCTTGTAATAATTGCAATTGTAATTATGGCGTTTATTTTCAGCAGAATTTTGGCTTTACCTTTTTTTCAGACAATTTTTTCTAAGTTCCCGATTCTGTTTTCCCAGAGTTCACATGGTTTTGCTACTCTTATGATATATTTTATTATATTTATCGCAGGTACTATTGCCTATCGTGTAATTCCAGGAACAAAGCCTATGCGCCGGCGATGCTTATTTTATTCAGCACTTAATGCAATCAGCTTTTTTATAGTTTCTTTCTTTTTAAATAAATTTATGAATGTTGCAAATTACAATACAGTTTATGGAACAATCAGTTCTATTGTTCTTTTAATGATGAAAGTTTATTTATTCTTTATCTTATTTTTGTTTTATGCACAGATGCTTTATGTTTCTCAATTTTTTGAAACTTTGCTTCGTTCCGAAATTTATCTTCTTCCTAGTTTTCAGACTGTCGGTGGAAGTCCTGCAGGAATTAAAGATTATTTAAGAAGATTTCTTTTTATTAATCCTTCTCAAATTCAAACTCCGCAGAATACTATTTTTGTAACTAAAGATCAGGTTTTGTATGAAAAGGAAGATAAAGCAAAAAATGTTTATTTTATAAAATCCGGATTTATAATTGAAGAGAACTCAGAGGGTAGAAAAGAAATTTCCAAGGGCGCATTTCTTGGTGATGTTCAATGTATTTTAAATGAAGCTTATGGTTCAAAGGCCACTGCATCTACGGATTGCGAATTAATCAGATTTAATGATGAAGAATTTAAAAAAATTATAGAAAAGAATCATCATGCTGCAAAAAAAGCAATTGGAAAAATCTTGATATATAAAGATAAAAGTATATAATTTTTTTATGGCTCAGTTTGCAAAACAGATTCAAACTCAAAAGCAAATTCAAAAAATTTCTCAAAGACAAATTTATGCATTATCTTTGCTTTCTATGAGCAGTTCAGATTTGAGCCAGGAGATTTACCGTGCTGCTGCAGAAAATCCGGCACTGGAAATTATTTATGACCCGCATCAGAATTCTGAAGCTTATACAGCGAAATATGGAAGCAGCGAAGATTCTGAGAATTATTTTAAGGCTCTGGAAAATATAAGCGACAAAAATGAAACTTTACAGGCTCATCTTTTGCATCAGTTAAATTCCATGAATCTTTCGCAGGATGAAATGGAGCTTTCTAAAAAACTTATATATAATCTGGACAAAAATGGTTTTTACGGGTCTTCAATTTCTCCGGAAACATTTTTAGATAAAACTCGTCCGGCGCAGAATTCAAAAATGCTTGAGCAGTGTATTAAGCGTATTCAGCAGATGGATCCTGTTGGTACCTGCTGTAAGTCTCCGGAAGAAAGTCTTTTTGTTCAGGCTCAAATTTCTAAAAAAGCAACACCACTTTCTCTTTTTATTCTTGATGGTCATATAGATTTTATAAATCCACCCGAGATATTAAAGATTCAGAAAAAACTGATTGCTTATAAGGAAGAATGGGCAAAAAAAAGTTTTGCAAAAAAAATAGTTTTAAGCGAGCTGGAGCTTACAGAAAAAGAAATAAAAGAAGCTTTGGATTTTATTCTTTCGTTAAATCCTCATCCTGCAATGGGCTATCAGAGTGATGAAAATTATTCCATAGAAACTCCTGATGTTGTTCTTACTATAGAAAAAAAATCCGGAAGTATAATAAATGATGATTTTTCTTCGGGACTTGTTGCCGGAGATGAAAAATATCATTTTCAGGTAAAATATGCTTCGGGTGAATTACCTCAGCTAAAAATTTCTGAAAGCTTTAAAATAGATAAAGAAAATGTTATTCGGGCGCAGAATTTTATAAAATGTCTTTTATTCAGGGAATCTACAATTGTTCTGCAGGGCTGCGCAATTGTAAAGGAGCAGAAAGCTTTTTTCTTAAAAGGTCCCGAACACATAAAAGCTTTAACAAGGCGAAAAATAGCTGCTTTAATTGGAGTAAGCGAATCTACTGTTTCCAGAACAGCTGCACGAAAAAACAGTAAATATTTTCAGACAGAATTCGGGCTTTTTCCTGCAAGTTATTTTTTCCCATCGGGTATAAAATCAGTTAATGGAAATCATAAAATTTCTTCGGAAAAAGTAAAAATTAAGATGAAGAAAATTCTTGAAGAACCGGGAAATGAAAATTTATCAGATTTAAAGCTTTGCGAATTATTGAATAAAAAAGGAGCAAAAATTTCGCGAAGAACAGTTTCAAAATATAGGAATCAGCTTGGAATTAAAAATTCATATAAAAGGCAATAGATTTTTTTGCACGGAAAGGCATTTTTTTGTGGCAGAATATGTCTTTTGCGTGCGTAAATGCCTTTATTAACTGCACACGCCTGTAAAAAAATAAGCGGCCTGAAAATCAGACCGCTTAAAATTTAGTTTTATTTGCATTTTTTTGATAAAAATGCGTAAATCAAATAATTCCATTTAAGAAATTATTTAATTATTTTCCCTGTACCTTATCCTTTTCTTTTTTGATTTTATTATCAAGAACGTCCATCATTTTGTTGAGGGCTGCTCCAAAATCAAAATCCTGGCCTGTAACATGAGCCTGTGTTCCCCACTTAAAATTTACGGTAGTATCAAAAGCATATTCTTTTTCATGCTTAATTTTTATAAGTAAATCAACAATTAAATCATCAGCATAACTGATTCTTTTTAATTTTGATTCTATCATCTCTGATTGTTTTTTTTCGAGTGTAAACCCTACTGCATTAATTGATGGTGTCATAGTTTTCTCCCTGGAGTTCAAGTTTTAGCCTGCATACGCAGACTTTCAGCCGAATGACAATAGATTATCATATCAACTGATTAATATATTAACATTGAATCTTTGAAAAAACAAATACATAATTGAAAAATTATTTTTTTTCACTAAAAAAAATGATTATCGGCGTTAAACAGAGGATTTTTTCTGCATTTTAGGCCATTTCGTTTTTCTATTGATAAAACTGATACTAATGTGTATAGTATACTTATGGCTGAAAAGAAATTTACAGTTCTGGATTTACTTGAACTTGAACTTTCAGGTCACGATGCTCTGGATTTAAAATGTATTGCAGGACGACGTGGCTTGCCTAGAGCAATAACTGTTCCAGAGATTAATAGACCTGGACTTGCTCTTTTTGGGTTTTATGAATCTTTTTCCAGTAATCGTGTTCAGCTTTTTGGACGCGGAGAAACGGCCTATCTTCAAAAATTAAAAAAAGAACATAATATTGAATTAATTCAGAATTTTTTTACACCGCAAATGCCTTGCTGTGTTTTTACCTACAATCTTGAACCCACCGAAGCTTTTAGAAAACTTGCTGAAGAAAATTGCTGCCCGCTTTTGCAGACTTCTCTAACTTCAACAGAATTTTCAAACAGATTAACCCGCGCTTTTTCTAATATTTTTGCGCCGCGTCAGACTTTACACGGTGTTCTGGTAGAGGTTTATGGTATTGGAATTTTATTAAACGGACATTCCGGCGTTGGAAAAAGCGAAACTGCTCTTGAGCTTGTTGAACGCGGGCATCGACTCGTTGCAGATGATATAGTAGAAATTCGCTGTGTAAACGGAAATGTTCTTCTTGGACGTGGTGCAAATACAGTTGTAAGCCATCATATGGAAATTCGTGGTCTTGGAATTATTAATATTTCGCAGCTATATGGAGTTGGTGCAATCCGCGAACAAAAAGAAGTTCAGTTAATTGTTCAGCTTGAAGACTGGAATTCTAATAAAGCATATGACCGCCTTGGAACCGATCAGAAATATCAGACATTACTCGGTGTTAATGTTCCTGTTATTGAAATTCCTGTAAGACCTGGACGAAATCTTCCAATTATTATAGAAGCTGCAGCTATGAATGAAAGGCTTAAAAATATGGGATATAATTCTGCAAAGGAATTTAACCAGAATATTCTTAGATGGATTGAAAATGGTGATACACAAAAAGTTTTTAATGGTAATGATGATTCATATTGACGGACTTTCTAAAAACTTTTAGATTGTTCGAAGTTAAACTGAGGCGTAAAACGCAAGGAAATTATTTTTATGGTAGAAAAAATTTTGACAGTACAGAATCGTGCAGGAATTCATGCAAGACCCGCTGCAATAATTGCTCAGACAGCAAATAAATTCGAAAGCGAAATTACACTTACACGAGATGATGCTACTGTAAATGCTAAATCTATTATGGGAGTAATTGCAATGGGAGCAGGCTATAATACTCAGCTTACATTGCGTGCCGAAGGTTCTGACGAATCGGAGGCAGCTTCTGTTCTGGAACAGCTCTTTAACAGCCGTTTTGAAGAAGAATAATAAAAAAAATAATTCGGGAGGTTATTATGAAAGAAATAACTGAAAGGCAGAAAGAGGTTTTAAGTTATATTTCTGAATACACAGAAGAACATTCATTTCCTCCTACTGTTCGAGAAATAAGTGATTATTTTGGAATTACAATCCGTGCAATTCAAGATCACATTATGGCTCTTCAGAAAAAAGGCTATTTATCACCGACTCAGAAAAGAGCTCGTTCTCTCAAAGTTATTTCTGAATGGAAGGATAAAGAAGATTCCCTTTATGTAGGGCAAGTTCCTCTTTTAGGCTCCGTTGCTGCCGGAAAACCTCTTTTAAGCGAAGAAAATCTTGATGGTTATGTGAATCTGACAGAACCTTTTGTTCGTCCTGGTAAAAGTTATTTTGCACTTCGTGTTCGTGGTGAAAGTATGATAAATGCAGGAATCCTTGATGGCGACCTTGCCGTTGTAGAACAGGCTTCTGTTGCAACAGACGGTCAGATAATTGTTGCAGTAATTGATGATGCAATAACATTAAAAAGATATTACAGAGAATCAGAGAGAATCAGATTACAACCTGAAAATCCTGCATTCCAGCCGATTTACTGTACAGATGTACGAATCGTCGGAATTCTTTCAAATATCGTAAGAACATATTAAAAAATGGCAAAGAAACTTCCAATTTATCTGTATACTGGTCCCGAATTTGGTCTTAGAAATGAAGCCGTAGATGAATTAAAGGCTGATTTTATTAAAAAAACAGGAACTGTAGACGAACATTCTTTTTTTCTTATAGAAACTCCTTTGAACGAAGTAATGTCTATTCTTCAGAATGGAACATTATTTTCTGATGGAGTTTTTATAGTTTGTAAAAATGCGGAGTTAATTAAGAAAAAAGATGAAATTCAAATGATTTCTGACTGGCTTAAAAATCCGGAGGAAACAACCGAATTAGTTTTTATTTCTGATGAAATTTCTGTAGATTCAAAATTAGAAAAATTAGTTCCTCCAGAAAACCGTAAAAAATTCTGGGAAATGTATGAAGATAAAAAAGTTCCGTGGCTTGTAAATTTTTTCAAAAAAAATGAATATTTTATTCAGACTGGCGCTGCAGAACTTATTCTGGAAATGGTAGAAAACAATACTCAGGAATTAAAAGCTGAATGTTCAAGATTTTTTTACTGTTTTCCAAAAGGCACAGTTATTGATGAAGAAAAGGTAGAAGCTGTTTTAACTCATAATCGTGAAGAAAATGCATTTACACTTTTTGCTCAGCTTGCCGATTCTTCCGAAGAAGCTTCTGTAAGGCTGGAAAAATCTCTTCAAATCCTTCAAAAAATAAGGCTTTCAAAAGAAAATTCTTCTGTAATGATTATAGCAGGTCTTGCTTCCTGTTTCAGAAAACTTTCTTTGTGGCATAATTTTGGTGAAACTGCAATTACAAAAGCACTTATGCAAAAACAGTATAGAAGTGCGGCAAAAATCTGGACCGTTGGTCAAACAGCAGCAATTCTTGCAGTGCTTGCAAAAACCGATATGGAAATTCGTTCGCCAGGTGGAGCACAGATAGAAGATCTCCTGCTTCAGAAAATGCTTTATGAGATTACTATAAAAAAAGGTGCGTCTATTGCATCTGCAGAATTTGATTAAAATTCCAGTTTATTAAGTAAATCTTTTAACGCTTTTATTTCTTCTTCAGAAAAAGTTGAACCTTTTCCCATTTTCTGATGATCCGGTGACCAGCTTCTTAAATCGTATTTTGCAGGTCTTCCTCCCCAGGAAACCATATTCAATTCAAGATTCCATCCGCCTTTACCTTCAGAAACTACGCCCAAACTTTTTTCAATACTAAAAGTAAATTCGTCAGCCATAAAGCCTCCAAAAAGTATAAAATCTACTATAATTATCGTTGTGTGATTACCGAAAATATAGTAAAATATAAGAAGAAAATTGATTTTTCAAAATGTGAGGTGAACATGAAGAAAGTTTTTATAATCCTTCTTTCTATTTCCACAGTTTTGTTTTTTATTTCCTGCGGTTCAAAGCCTCAGGAGGAGGAAACAACTCCAACATCCCCAATTGTTGAAGATACTACAGAAGATACAGTTGATTCGGGAGATGAGTCTACGGAATCTGATGCAGATGCGTATGAAAAAATGCTCTCTCAGATTGATGATGCACGTCGTCTTGCTTTAGAAGCAGGTGCAGATAAAAATGCTGCTGATGAACTTTCAAAGGTTGATGATTATTATAACAGTTTGAAAGATGATGAAGATGCATTGAAGCTTAATGGAGCTTCTATCATAGAAAGATATAATCTTCTTACTGCATTTGCAAAAGCAAAAGAAGCTAAAAAAGAAATTGATGATAATGATTTTGCTTCATACGATCAGAAAGATTATGACGCTGGTGTAAAATCATTGGAAAAAGCTCAGGCTGCATTTGATGATCTTGAAAATTGGGATCCATCAGCAATTGCTTCAGCAACAGATGCAAACGGAAAATTCCAGAATGTTCTGATTGTTGCTTATAAAAAACTTGCAAAAGCTGAACGAGAACTTGCTTATGAAGCAAAGAAAAATGCTGACAGCGTAAAAGCAGGTGTTGCACAAAAAGAACGCTATCAGGCAGCTACTGAATCGTTCAAAAATGGCGATATACTTTACGCAATGCAGAGTCCTAAAAAATCATTAGAAAATTATCAGTCTGCTAAAGAAGAATTTACATTCCTTTATGAAGATGTAGCAGAAAAAAGAGCTGCTGCTCAGGCTGCAATTGATGAAGCAAAACGCAAGGTTGAAGAATCTGAACGTTATGCATTGGAAGCAGATAGAAGAAATCCTATTACTGAAGAAATTGACGGCATAGAAGATGAAGATGCAGTTCTTTTGGAAGAAGATGAATATGAAGATCCGGAAGATGCAGAATCTGACATTGCGCCAACAATTGAAGAAGAAATTGCAAATCAGGCTTTGGATTTTGCTACTGACATGCTTGGAGAGGAGGACTAATCATGAAAAAGTTTTTTAGTGTTTTATTCGTAATTACATTTACAGCCTCTATCTTTGCTGTTAGTTATAAAAACAATACATATCAAAAGCTTGCAGATGAATATGCAAAGAAGGCAGAAAAAGCTATGGATGCCGGCGAGTATGCAGATTCAATTGAATATGCACGCCTTGCAGAAGAAAATGCAGAACTTTCCCGACAGTTTATTCAGGCAATGATGGCTAGAACAGATGCAGAAGATGCAATTAAGCTTGCAAAAAATCAGCTTGCATGGGCAGAAAAAATTGATGCCCCAAATATTTATCCAATGGCTTATACTTCAGCAAAGGATAATTTAGAGAATGCAGAAACAGCTTTTGATGATGAAGACTGGGCTAAAGCAACAGAATATGCAAAAGCTTCTCTTGCTGCTCTTGATGGAGTAAAAGAAGTTACTCCTCTTCCTGAGTTTTATATTGTAAGACCATGGGCAGAAACAAAGGATTGTTACTGGAATATTTCTGGTCGTCCTTATGTTTATAATAATCCTCTTCTTTGGGAAAACCTTTATCAGGCAAATAAGAGTGAAATGCCAAAACCAGAAGATCCAAACCTTATTCATCCAGGTATGAAGATGAAGATTCCAAGCCTTACAGGAGAATATCGTTCTGGAACATATGATCCTAAAAAATCTTATGAAACTTATGGTGAATAAGAATAAATAAGAAAATGGATTGAATAAAAAAAACGAATTTTATGTTCATAGCATAAAATTCGTTTTTTTTTTAACGCAAAGCTAAATTTGCTTTGTATGTCTTAAATAAAAAAGAAAAGCAGTAGACATCATTGCATGAGGAAACTGTTTTGTTCCCAAGCCTTCAATAACTTCTTTTTTAGAAAGCTTTAAGCATTCAATAAATTCATCAGAATCTAAGTGTTGCTTTCCAGTTTCGATTAAATTTGTGGCATAAAAAAGATGAACTGTATTATTAAATAGTGCCGGATTTGGATTTAATTCGCCCATTTTTTCAAGTCTTCCAGCTTTACAGCCGGTTTCTTCTTCAAGCTCCCGTTTTGCAGCTTCTTCCGGCGATTCACCCTTATCAATTACTCCACCTGGAAATTCAATGCTTAAACATTGAGAACTGTGACGCCATTGTTTTACCATAAGAAAATTTTCATCAGCTTCTGGAATAACAATAACCCAGTCTGGTGCTTCCATTGTAATATAGTCGCCTTCAACACCCTGTGAAGAAATATTGTGTCGCGAAGTAATATTACATACTACGGTAGAGAGAAGTGTTTTAGATTCTCCTGTAGTCCATTTTAGTTTTTCATCTTCTTTAGAGAAATAATTTTTCATATTTTTTCCCGCAAATATTTTTTGACATATTTATTATCTCGTTTTATTATTATTTTAGCAAGAATTTCAACGACAGATTTTGTCTTTGGCACAAAAGAGGAGGAACATTATGGCTATTATTACAATTTCACGACAGGTTGCAGCTCACGGCGATGAGGTTGCTTCTGAACTTGCAAAAATCCTTAATTATAAATTTATTACTCGAAAAGAAATTGAGCAGCGCATTGTTGATTTAGGCTTTTCCAGGGATAAAATGGAAAAATATGATGAGCGGAAACCAGGATTTTTTGCTTCATTAACAAAAGATAGAGATGAATATTTTAATTATGCCCAATATGCTATTTTAGAAGCTGCAGAGCAGAAGAATGCAATTATAATAGGGCGCGGTGCTTTTGGAGTTTTACAGAATGTGCCGAATAATATTTCTGTACGACTTGTTGCCGACGAGAAAACGAGAATTGAACGCCTTAAAAAAGAGTTCAACTGGGATGAAAAACAGGCAAAACAGCGTATTCAGGAAAGTGATGTAAACCGTTCCGGCTTTCACAGCAGTTTTTATAATTTAAATGTTGATGACAGTTCTCTTTTTCATATGGTTTTAAATACAGGAATGATGACTGTAGATATGGCTGCAAAAATTATTGCCGATTTTGTTGAACGTAAAGTCACCGTAAAGGAAGAAGAAGAAGGTAACAAAATTATTGAAGAATTATTAAAAGCACAGACAGTTGTTAATAAATTGTCGCATGAATACCATCTTAATATAGATTTTATGCATGTAACAATTGAAGATAACTGTGTAATTCTTCATGGAGTTTGCGATTCTCCGGCGTTAATTGAACAGGCATTAAAAATAATTAAGCAGGAATTACCTGAATATGAGCCAAAAGCAAATGTAAGCATAATTCATGATTTTAAACAGTTTCAATAAACTTGACTTTTCTTCTTATAAATTGGATACTAATAAATCATGCAATTATCGAATAAGTTTACATTTACCAGAATAGTTTTTGCTCCAATTTTCTTTTTGCTTTACTTTTTGCCTGTCTGGACAGGAAAATTTGCATTTGCTTCAATTTGTATAATTATTCCTTGTCTGATTTTTGCCGAATTTACAGATTATTTAGATGGCCATTATGCACGAAAACATAACGAAGTAAGCGATTTTGGAAAATTATTCGATCCTTTTGCAGATGTTATCCTTCATTTAACAACTTTTGTCTGTTTTATAAAATCTTATAATCCGGAAATTTCTTATACTCCGATTGCAGTTTTACTTTTTATAATGCTCCGTGAATTTTCTCAAAACTTTTTGAGAATGGTCGCAGCAAAAAAAGGCGTAGCTATAGCTGCCCGCAAAGGCGGAAAATTCAAAACAGTAATGTACATAGTAAGCGAATTTTACGCACTTTTGCTTGAAACTTTCATCCGTACAGATAATATTCCAGCCTGCTTTAATACATTAAAAATTATTTCAGTAGTACTCTTTATTATCTGCGTAATCTGCAGTTATGCATCATTTATTGATTATTTAGTACACTTCGGAAAAGTACTAAAAGATAACTAAAAATGTAGAAAATAAAATTGAAGCATAGTAAAGAACAAATTTCAACAGCCGATGGACAAAAAAAAGAGTCTCCTTATTTACAGACTGATTCATTTCCTTAATTATTCAGAAAATATAATTTAAGCATATAAAAAAAATAAAATAAAATAAAAGAAGAAGGGTTTTAAGAGTGATTCATCTTCGTTTCATGCTTAGAAAATAAAATTGAAACATAGTAAAGAAAAAATTTTACAGCCGATGGACAAAAAAAAGAGTCTCCTTATTTACAGACTGATTCATTTTCGTTTATCAGGCTGTAAATAAGGAGACGTTTAAGTCCATCGGCTGTATAAAGCATTTTTAGCATGCTTCAATTGCGATTTTCTTTGGCTTTGCCACAGGCTTTTTCTTCAAATCAATTGTCAAAACTCCATTTTTAAAGTTTGCACTGATTGATTCTTCATCAACATCAGAAGGAAGTGTAAATCTTCTGCTAAAGCCGGAACTTCTTCTTTCTTTTAAAAGATATTTTTTAGATTTTCCTTCTTTCTTTTCAGATTTATTTTCCTCTGATTCTTCAATCTTAGATGCAATGGTCAAATTGTCATGGTCAAGTTCAATGCTTACATCTTTTTCTGTGCGTCCAGGAAGTTCCATTTCCAATTTGTACTCACTGTCATCTTCTGTAACATCAACACGAGGTGCAACAGTATATACACCAGGTCTTGCCTCACAACCAAAAACATCATTAAAAAGTGAATTAAAAATTGAAAGTTCGTTCATATAGATACCTCTTGCTTTTGAAATATTTATAAGTCATACGACTTACATATATTATACAGCAATTTTCGTGCCAAGTGGTTTACGAATTAAAAAAACAATAAAAATGGGGGAAATTTTCTATAATTAACGGCCTTCCGTGGCTCACTAACGCTCGGTCTTCGCTTTGCGAAGACTTAAAACCACTTCACGCCTTGCCCGGTGTATTTTCAGGTGAGTAAATTTAACTGAGAAAAAAAGGTATATTTTAGAAAATTTGTGTCAAAAAGTACCAATTTATTCTGTCAAAATGAAACAGTTTGATAAAATTTGCTCATTTTTCGCCTATAATTAATTTATTTTTTAAAAATTCCGGAAACTAAATCCTTTATGTTTTCAATTTTATTGGAATCATCTTCCGGAGAAAATACTCTTTTAAAACCGGAATTCAAGGCAGCTTTAGTTCTTTGCTTTGGTTTTGTTACAGGTCTTATTTCTCCAGCAAGGCTTAATTCTCCAAAAATTGCTGAGTTTCCTTCAATCGGAATGTCTGTTCTTGCAGAATAAAGTGCAGCAGCAATCGCCGCATCAATAGAACTTTCTGTCAGCCTTATTCCACCGGCAACATTTACATAAATATCCTGATCAGAAAAAACTAAGCCGCAGCGTTTTTCAATTACAGCTGCAATGCGGGCGACTCTCCCAGAATCAATTTTTTCACTGTAAATTCGGGAAATTCCTGCTTTCGCAGGAACCGTTAACGCCTGAATTTCTACTAAAAAAACACGACTGCCTTCAAAAACCGGAGTGCAGGCAACACCTGCGGGCTGAATTCCGCTTCTTTTTGTTAAAAATAAGCTTGAAGGATCGGTAACAGGAATTAAACCTTTATCTGTCATAGAAAAAATACCAATTTCATCAATTGAACCGAATCTGTTTTTTTGTGCATGCAGGAATCTGATATCATCATTATTTCTTTCAAAAGAAATTACTGTATCTACCATATGTTCCATAGATTTTGGACCGGATATGGTACCTTCCTTTGTAACATGAGCAGTCATAATTAAAACAGAATCTCGTTCTTTAACCCAGGAAATAAATTCATTTGCGCAGAATTTTAATTGATTCACTGTTCCTGGAATCATTCCTGCCTGAGCAGAATAAATTGTCTGAATAGAATCTATAATTACAAATACAGGATTTAACGAATCCATGGCGTCAAGACAATCTTCCAGACGAGAAGTGCATAAACATTGAACTTTATCTATTTTAAGCTCAAGACGGTCAGCCCTTTCTTTTATCTGTGCAGCCGACTCTTCTCCGCTTATATAAAGGACATTCTGTCCGCTGCTTAAATTTTCAGAAATACAGGAAATTGTCTGTAAAAGCAGCGTAGATTTTCCTATTCCGGGTTCTCCTCCCAGTAAAATTGCTGAACGTTTAGTTGCTCCGCCCCCTAAAACTCTGTCAAATTCTTCAATTCCCGTGTTTAACCTGGATTTTTCCTGTGCCTTAACAGTATTTAGAGAAACCGGCTTTTGAACCTGAACTTCCTCTGATCCGCGTCCTGCAGGAGTAATGTTGTTTCTGTCAATTATAATTTCTTCTAAAGAATTCCATTCTCCACATTCAGGACATCTTCCAAGCCATCTTGGCTGAGAATATCCGCAGAAAGAGCATTTGTAAATTATTGAACCATTTTTTTTTGCCATAATAAAATCTCTATTATAATATATGCACAAGTTTTCATTTTTTTCACAAATAAATAAAAAAAAATGAATTTATTTATTGACAAATATTATAGTTGGTTATATATTGTAATTAGCTTGTAAATAAGCTGATAAACTCTCTCCGATGTCCAGCAACGCTGGACGGCAGGCTTCCTTTTTAGTGTTACTGGTTAGGAAGCCTGTTTTATTTTAACTCAATAAATTTTATTGCCTTTTTTCAGCACTTTCTGCGATGCAAAAATGCGCAAATCAAACAACAAAAAAGTGCGCAAATTAAAAAATATCGTTCACGATATTTTTTAATTATCCCTGTGTAATTACTGAGCCGGCAGGAACAGATTCTGTAACCCAGGTGTTACCACCAATTGTAGAACCTCTTCCTATAACAGTTTCGCCGCCTAAAATTGTTGCGTTTGCGTAAATTGTTACATCGTCTTCAATAGTAGGATGTCTTTTTTTATTTTGAAGTGTTTTTTTAACGCTTAATGCTCCCAGTGTAACTCCCTGATAGATTTTTACATTATTTCCAATAACACAGGTTTCTCCAATAACTACACCAGTTCCGTGATCAATAAAAAAAGATTCGCCTATACTTGCACCAGGATGAATATCTATTCCGGTTTTTCCGTGAACATGTTCTGTCATAATTCGAGGGATAATTGGAACTCCGCTTTTATAAAGGAAGTGTGCAATTCTGTATACAAGAATAGCCTCAAGTCCAGGATAAGAAAGAATTATTTCTTCATTGCTTTTTGCTGCCGGGTCTCCGCCATAGGTTGCAAGTGTATCCAGCTGAATTTTTCTTCTTATTTCCGGAATTTCTTCTATCAAAGCAACTGCAGTTTGTTCTGCAAGTTTAAAGCAATGCGATTCCTGAATATTTTCTACTTCGCCTGTTTCCTGCGCTTTTGTGTAAATTAATGCTTTTTGAATTTCGCGGGTAAGATGAGCAATTATGCTGTTTACTCTTTGGCCGGTAATATATCGCAGGTTTATAGGATCAATATCTTCTGCAACTCGAAAACCAGGAAAAACCAGAGTCTGTAAATCCGACAGAACGTTAACAACATTCTGTCGGTTTGGAAATGCCTGAGTATCACTGCGGTTTACAAGACCATAACGATCATAGGAATCTAAGATTCCGTCAATTAACATATCAATATTCATAGTTGTATAATAGCATAGTGCAATTATAAAGAAAATGATAAAATGCAAAATATTATATTTTTTTTTAAAACTAAAGGATTTTTTATTGACATAATTATTTTATTTAATTATATTCATAGGACGCACATTTTCTATAGCACAGTGCAGGTGCGAATTTGCCCCTTTAGCTCAGTTGGTAGAGCACCACATCGGTAATGTGGAGGTCTGCAGTTCGATTCTGCAAATGGGCTTTTGAAAATATATATACAGGAGTTAATATTATGGCTAGCAAGAAAAAGGGTGCCGTAGAAATTATTGCTTTACAGTGTACAGAGTGTAAGAGAAAAAATTACACAACTTATAAGAATCGTAAGAATATTACTGGAAAGCTCGAAAAGAATAAGTATTGCCCGTTCTGCAAGAAGAGTATTCTTCATAAAGAAACAAAGGCAAAATAATTTTGGTATTTAGCCGGCTTAGGTCGGTTTAGATATATAGGGCAGTAGTTCAGCTGGTAGAGCAGCGGTCTCCAAAACCGCCTGTCGTGGGTTCAAATCCTGCCTGCCCTGTTTTTTTTATTTTTTTAAAGGAAAAGGTTATGGCTAAAGTATTTCAATTTTTTAAGGAAAGTGGTGCAGAATTAAAGAAGGTTGATTGGCCTACAAAAGAAGATGTATTCTCATCTATAAAGGTTGTTATTCTTTCTACTCTTATTGTAGCTGTAATTCTTGGACTGCTTGATTTAGGCTTCACACAGTTGTTCCGCTTGATAGTAAAATAGGACGGAAAGATGTCTAAAAGTTGGTATATACTTCATACATACACAGGTTACGAAAACAAGATTGAAAAGACTATCCGCTCATTACTTGAAAAGAGTGAAATAGATCCAAATGTAATTTCTGATGTTAGAGTTCCTGTAGAAGAGCTTGTAGAAATCAAAGATGGTAAGAAAAGAACTCGTATGAACAAATTCCTTCCGGGATATATAATGCTGGAAATGGATTTGCCTGAGCTTGGCTGGAAAGATACTTGTTCAAAGCTTTATCGTATTCAGGGTGTTACAGGTTTTGTAGGAAATGTAGATCGCAATAAGAGACCTTTCCCTATTACTGCAGATGAAGCAAAAAATCTTTTACAGAAGTCTGGTGTAATTAAAGGTGAAAAACAGGTTCGTGTTCGTCAGTCATTCAATGTTGGCGACGTTATTAAAATTAATGACGGACCATTTGCATCATTTACTGGTACAATTAAAGAAATTAATCTGGAAAGAGAAAAGCTGTCTGTAGAAGTTCAGATTTTTGGACGACCTACTCCGGTAGAAGTAAATTTCCTTCAGGCAGAAAAAGCCTAAGTTCTTAAACATGCAAAATCAGGGATTTGCATCCCAAATGCAAATCATTTAATCCTGTTTTTGGGAGAGATACAAGTCCGTTGGACATAGGTATTTCGTTAGAAAGATATCTATATGATACTTTCATACCAATATTGGGAGAAAAAAAATGGCTACAAAAAAAGTAACTGCCGTGATTAAATTGCAGTGTCCTGCAGGAGCAGCAACTCCAGCTCCTCCAATTGGACCAGCTCTTGGACCTCACGGTGTTTCTGCTCCAAAGTTCGTTCAGGAATTCAATGATCGAACTAAGTCAATGGAAAAAGGTCTTGTAATTCCTGTTGTAATTACAGTTTACCAGGACAAATCTTACACATTCATCCTTAAAACTCCTCCAGCTGCTGTTCTTATTAAGAAAGCAATTGGTAAAGACAAGGGTTCAGGAAATCCTCTTCGTGATAAGATTGCAACTCTTTCTAAGAAAGATTTGGAAGAAATCGCAAAGACAAAGATGCCAGATATCAATGCAAACGATATCGAGGCAGCAAAGAAAATTATTGCCGGTACTGCACGCAGTATGGGTGTAGAGGTGGAGCAGTAATATGAAACATGGAAAGAAATATAACGCAGCTGCTGCAAAATATGATCTTTCAAAGAAATATGATGTAGCTTCAGCTTGTAAAATGGTTCAGGATATGAAGTTTGCTAAATTCGATGAGACTGTAGAAGCTCACGTTTCACTTCGTCTTGAAAAAAATGCTACTGTTCGTGATACATTGGTATTCCCAAATCAGTTCCGTGGCGAAAAGAAAGTTTTGGTATTCTGTAAAGGTGAAAAAGTAAAAGAAGCTTTAGATGCTGGTGCTGCTTTCGCTGGTGAAGAATATGTAGACAAAGTAAAAGACGGCTGGTTAGATTTTGATATTGCAGTTGCTACTCCAGATATGATGAAGGATGTAGGTCGTCTTGGTATGGTTCTCGGACGCAAAGGTTTGATGCCTAACCCTAAGACAGGAACTGTAACTCCTAACGTAGCACAGGCTGTTGCTGAACTTAAAAAAGGTCGTACAGAATTCCGTGCTGATAAAGCTGGAACAGTTCACATTGCAGTTGGAAAATGCTCAATGGATGCAGAAAAAATTGCAGAAAACGTACAGACACTTCTTTCTGAAATAAGCCGTAAAAAGCCTGCAGGTGCTGCAGCTGGTTTTGTTCAGACAGTTTCTTTAAGTTCTTCTATGGGCCCTGGTGTTTGGGTTGACTATAAGGAGGGCGAATAATGGCTATTAAAGCAAAGAAACTTCAGCCTGCTAAGACTGAAGCAATTGAAAGCACAAAAAAGGCTTTCTCTGAATACAATGACTTCATTTTTGCAGATTATCGTGGACTTACTGTAGAACAGATTACAACATTGCGCGATAAGCTCCGTGAAAAGAATGCTGCTCTTAAAGTTGTAAAGAACAACTTTGCACGCATTGCTTTCGAAGAAATGAAAGTAGAGAATGTTGCAGATTATCTTAAGGGACCAACTGTTGTTGCTATGTCAAAAGAAGATTCTAATGAAGTAGCAAAAGTTCTTTTTGATTTTGCAAAAGATGCTCCTGCACTTACAGTAAAGGGTGCAAGTATTGAAAATGAAGTTTTCGATGCTGCAAAAATCGAAGCATTCTCAAAAGTTCCTGGAAAGAAACAGCTCATTGCTATGCTTATGTCTGCAATGAACGGTCCTGTTCAGAAGCTTGCTGCTACATTAAAGGCTTATGCCGACAAAAAAGCAGCAGAAGGCGGAAACTAATACTTCGCAATAGCGGACAATCTGCTTTCAAAAAACAACAAATAAAGTACCGTCAGGCTTCATAGCTGTCGACTGTCGGTGCTAAATGCAGAACGGTTCAGTTGAACTAAATCTGCTGCCACCAGTCGGATGTGCGAAAGGTGGAAAATATAACTAATTTATAGTGGAGAAGACAATATGGCAGCTCTCACAAATGATCAGATTCTTGATGCAATCGCATCTATGTCAGTTCTTGAAGTTTCAGAACTCGTAAAAGCAATGGAAGAAAAATTCGGTGTTACAGCAGCAGTAGCAGTAGCAGCAGGTCCTGCAGCAGCAGGTGGAGCAGCAGCTGGTGGTGAAGAGCAGACTGAATTCACAGTAACTCTCGAATCATTCGATGCAGCTAAAAAGATTCCAGTTATCAAGGCTGTTCGTGAAATCACAGGTCTTGGACTTGGTGAAGCAAAAGCTCTTGTTGAAGGTGCACCAAAGGCTCTTAAGGAAGGCGTAAGCAAGGCTGATGCTGACGAAATGATCAAGAAGATTGAAGAAGCTGGTGGTAAAGCTAGCAAGAAATAAGTTTGTTTTAAGCGGTTATAAAGCCGTATAAAACAGAATTTTTATAGGGGATATCCGGAAAATTTCATTATTTTTCGAGTATCCCCTTTAGTCGTATTTAGTGCAAAAAAAAGTCCGTTATAAAAAACGGTATTTATATCAGATTTTTCTGTGCTGTGCGGAGTTTCCAGCATGTAGCAGAAAGTTATCTGAACTTAAACTAACAGGGGGACGTGATGTTCGCAAAGACCCGAACAATCAACCGTCAGTACATTGGAAAAGACATCCAGAGTTCTATGGATGTTCCAAATCTAATTTCAATCCAGACATCATCTTATGAAAGTTTTCTTCAGTCAGAAAGATTGAAGAAAGGGCAGCCTCTTTTAGAGCAGGGCCTTCAGGATGTATTTACATCTACTTTCCCAATCGAAAGTCCAAACGGCGATATGTCGCTTGAATATGAGTTTTATGAACTAGACTGGGAAAATATGAAGTTTTCAGAAATTGAATGTAAAGACAAAGGTGTTACATATTCAGTTCCTTTGAAAGCCAGAATTAATTTGAATTTCCTTCAGACTGGAGCAATCCTCCAGAAAGATATTTATATGGGTGATATTCCGCTCATGACAGATCGCGGAACCTTCATCATTAACGGTGCTGAGCGCGTAGTTGTTTCTCAGATTCACCGTTCGCCTGGTGTAATTTTCTGCCATGATAAGGGCGTATATTCAAGCCGTATCATTCCGTACCGTGGATCTTGGCTTGAATTTGAAATTGACCAGAAAAAAGAACTGATTTTTGCAAAGATTGATCGCAAAAAGAAAATTCTTGGAACAATTTTCCTTCGTGCAATTGGTTATTCAACCCGCGAAGAAATTATCCGCTGCTTCTACGATGTTGAAGATATTAAAGTAGAAAAAGGCGATGCTTTAGTAGATAAAGTTCTTGCTTCTGCTGTATTCATCAAAGATGAAAATGGAGAGGAAAAGAGACTCTTTAATGCAGGAACGAGATTGCATCCTCATGATATTGATGATCTTATTGCTAATAAGATTGAAAATATCTGCGTAATTCGTTTTGACACAAGAGATAATCCACAGAATAAGAACGAAGTAAATCAGTCTCTTGATTCTCAGATGATTATTAACTGTTTTGAACGCGAGGAAGTAAAGTTTGTAAAAGAAGGTTCTATAGATAATGAACCAACTAAAGAAGATTGTCTTGCTGCTGTTTATGCAATTTTACAACCTGGCGAACCAATGACAGTAGATCAGGCAGAAAAAGATTTGAATTCTCTGTTCTTCTCTGAACGCCGCTATGATTTGGGACGTGTTGGTCGCTATAAGCTCAATAAGAAATTCGACTATAAGGATGATGTAAAAGATTTTACTCTTATCAAAGAAGATATCATCAATACAATGAAATTCCTCATCAAGGTTTATATTGGTGACGAACAGACTGATGATATTGATCATCTTGGAAACCGTCGTATACGTTCTGTTGGCGAATTAATGACTAATAACCTTAAGACTGCTTTTGCCCGCATGGAGCGCATTGCAAAAGAAAGAATGAGTCTTAAAGAAACAGATACAATGAAGCCACAGGATTTAATTTCTATTAAACCTATTGTTGCTAACATAAAAGAATTTTTTGGTTCTTCTCAGCTTTCTCAGTTCATGGATCAGATTAACCCATTGGCTGAACTTACACATAAGCGTCGTTTGAACGCTCTCGGACCAGGTGGTCTTTCTCGTGACCGTGCCGGATTTGAAGTTCGAGACGTACATTATTCACACTATGGACGTATGTGTCCTATTGAAACTCCTGAAGGTCCAAACATTGGTCTTATTGTATCTCTTGCTATGTACACACGCATCAATGACTATGGATTCCTTGAAGCTCCATATCGCAAGGTTGTAGACGGAAAGGCAACAAAAGAAGTTGAGTATCTTTCTGCTATGGATGAAGATAAATACTACATTGGTCAGATTGTAGAAGGTATGAAAGAAGATGGTTCTTTCCCAACAGAAACAATTTCTTGTCGTAACCGTGGAAACTATACTCAGCGTGCTCCAAAGGATGTTCAGTATATTGATGTTTCTCCTCGTCAGGTAATTTCTGTTTCTGCTTCTATGATTCCTTTCCTTGAGCATGACGATGCTAACCGTGCGCTCATGGGTTGTAACATGCAGCGTCAGGCTGTTCCTCTTCTTTTCCCGGAGCCACCACATGTTGGAACTGGTATGGAAAAGCGTTGTGCTTATGATTCTGGTGTTCTTGTAAAATCTAAGCATGACGGTGTTGTAACTTATGTTTCAAGTGAATATATCAGAGTTAAGGTAAAGGGTTCTGATGTAGAAGATGAGTATAAACTTCTTAAATACAAGAGAACAAACAACGATACCTGTAACCATCAGCGACCTACAGTAGAAGTTGGTCAGAAAGTAAAAGCAGGTGATATTCTTGCAGATGGACCAGCAACATTCAACGGAGAACTTGCTCTTGGACGTAACATTCTTGTAGGATTCGTTCCTTGGAATGGTTACAACTATGAGGATGCTGTACTTATTTCTCAGCGTGTTGTACGCGAAGATATGTATACTTCTATCCATATTAAAGAGTTCCAGATTGAAGTTCGTGAAACAAAGCTCGGACCAGAGCGTATTACACGTGATATTCCAAATACTGCAGAAAAAGCTGTAGCAAACCTTACAAACGAAGGTATTATCAAAATAGGTTCAAAGGTTCGTTCAGGAGATATTCTGGTTGGTAAGGTAACTCCAAAATCAGAAACAGAAACAACTCCAGAATTCAAGCTTTTGAACTCAATCTTCGGTGAAAAGGCAAAAGAAGTTCGCGATTCTTCACTCCGCGTTCCACATGGAATTGAAGGTGTTGTAATTGATATTCAGGAAATGAGCCGTGCAAATGGTGATGATTTACTTCCTGGTGTAGAAAAGGTTGTAAAGGTTCTTATTGCTAACAAGCGTAAACTCCGCGAGGGTGATAAGATGGCCGGACGTCATGGAAACAAAGGTGTTGTTTCAAGAATTCTTCCTGTAGAAGATATGCCATATCTTGAAGATGGTACTCCACTTGATGTTTGTTTGAACCCTCTTGGTGTACCTTCACGAATGAATATTGGTCAGATTCTTGAATCAGAGCTTGGTATTGCAGGTAAATATTTGAATCAGTTCTTTGAAGCTCCTGTATTCCAGTCTCCTTCACAGCAGCAGATTGCTGATAAACTTGAAGAAGCTGGCTTGCCAAGAAGCTGTAAACAGATTGTTCATTCAGGACAGACTGGTGAACCATTTGTAAACCCTATTTTTGTTGGTGTTATCTATTATATGAAGCTTCATCACCTTGTTGATGATAAGATGCATGCTCGTTCAACAGGACCTTATTCTCTTGTTACACAGCAGCCTCTTGGTGGTAAGGCACAGTTTGGTGGTCAGCGTCTTGGAGAAATGGAAGTTTGGGCTCTCGAAGCTTACGGTGCTGCAAACTGTCTTCAGGAAATGATGACAATTAAGTCTGATGATATGAACGGTCGTTCAAAGATTTATGAATCTATTGTAAAAGGCGATCCTTCATCTCCAATTGGAATTCCAGAATCATTCAATGTATTGGTTCAGGAACTTCGCGGACTTGCACTCGACTTTACAATTTATGATGCTAAGGGTAAGCAGATTGCTCTTACAGAACGTGATCAGGAATTAATTGATAAAGCAGCTTCCGGATTTGATAAGGAGGACACAAATGCGTGATGTTCAGGATTTTGACAGTCTTAAAATAAAATTGGCTTCTCCAGAAACTATTTTGTCTTGGTCTTATGGTGAAGTAAAAAAGCCAGAAACAATTAACTATAGAACACTCCGTCCGGAGAAAGAAGGTCTTTTCTGTGAAAAAATCTTTGGTACAACAAAGGAATGGGAATGTTACTGTGGAAAGTTCAAGTCTATCCGCTATAAGGGTGTAATTTGTGACCGTTGTGGTGTAGAAGTTACACACTTTAAAGTACGTCGTGAAAGAACTGGACATATTGCGCTTAAGGCTCCTGTAAGCCATATCTGGTATTATCGTTCAGTTCCAAGCCGTATGGGACTTTTGCTTGATCTTCAGGTAGCAGCTCTTCGTTCGGTTTTGTACTATGAAAAGTATATTGTAATTGATCCGGGTGATACTGATCTTAAAAAAGGTGATCTTCTTACAGAAGAAGAATATGCAGAAGCTCTTGAGCACTATTCAGGTTCTGGCTTTACTGCAGACATGGGTGCAGAAGCTATTAAAACAATGCTTGAACATCTTGATCTTGATGCTCTTGCTGCAGAACTTCGTGCAAAAATGATTGAAAAGGGTGCAAAATCAGATAAGAGATTGCTCCGCCGTATTGAAATTGTAGAAAATTTCCGTGCATCAGGAAATAAAGTTTCATGGATGATTCTGGATGTAATTCCGGTTATTCCTCCAGAGCTTCGTCCAATGGTACAGCTTGATGGTGGACGTTTTGCAACTTCAGACTTGAACGATTTGTATCGTAGAGTAATTAATAGAAACAATCGTCTAGACAGACTTCAGCAGCTTTCTGCTCCAGATATTATTATTCGTAACGAAAAGCGTATGCTTCAGGAAGCAGTTGATGCTTTGTTTGATAATACAAAGAGAAAACGTGCAGTTAAGGGTGCTTCAAACCGCCCGCTCAAGTCAATTTCTGACTTACTTAAAGGTAAGCAGGGACGTTTCCGCTTGAATCTTCTTGGTAAGCGTGTTGACTACTCTGGACGTTCGGTAATCGTTGTTGGACCAGAACTTAAGCTCTGGCAGTGTGGTCTTCCAACAAAAATGGCTTTGGAATTGTTCAAGCCATTCCTTATGAAAAAGCTTGTTGATAAAGATGTAGTATTCAATATCAAAAAAGCAAAGATGCTCGTAGAAAGCGAGTCTCCAGAAGTATATGCAATTCTTGATGAAGTTGTAAAAGAGCATCCTGTTATGTTGAACCGTGCTCCTACACTTCACCGACTTGGTATTCAGGCATTCGAGCCTGTTCTTGTAGAAGGAAAAGCACTTAAGCTTCATCCTCTTGCATGTAAAGCTTTCAACGCCGACTTCGATGGTGACCAGATGGCTATTCACGTACCTCTTACACAGGCTGCACAGATGGAATGCTGGACTTTGATGCTTTCTGCAAGAAACCTTCTTGACCCTGCTAATGGTAATACAATTGTTGCTCCTTCTCAGGACATGGTACTTGGTATTTACTACATGACAGCAATTAAGCCTGAAGCAAAGGGAACAGGAAAACGCTTTAGCAACCCAGATGAAGTTCGTCTTGCCGCTGAACTTGGAAATATTGAATGGCAGGCTCTTATTAAAGTTCCAGCTCCAAAAGATTCATTCAATAGTGCCGCACTTAAGGTTAAGGGAGATGAAGGATTCGTTCAGGGAACTCAGGATTTTAAAGCAGGAGATTTAATTGAAACTTCTGCCGGCCGTCTTGCATTCAACGAAGCTATGCCAGAAGGTGTAGATTATGTAAACCGCCAGATGTTCGATAAGTCTCTTAAGAAGATGATTGAACATGTATATCATACAAAGGGTTCCTGGCTCACAATCCAGATGCACGATGCAATTAAGGATGTTGGTTACAAGAATGCTACCTTCTATGGCGCTACACTTTGTATGGATGATATCCTTGTTCCAGAAGAAAAGAAAGAGATGGTTGAAAAAGCCAATAAGGAAGTTGAAGAAATTATTGGTCAGTACAGCAAAGGTACAATTACAGCGGATGAACGTTATAACCGTGTTTGTAACATCTGGGCTAGAACAAATGATAACCTTACAAATCTCATGATGGATAATCTTGAGAAGGATAAGAACGGATTTAATACTATCTATATGATGGCTAAGTCTGGTGCCCGCGGTTCTCGTGGACAGATTTCTCAGCTTGCTGCTATGCGTGGATTGATGACAAAGCCTAACGGAGCAATTATTGAACTTCCTGTAAAGGCAAACTTTAAGGAAGGTCTTTCCGTAATGGAATACTTCATTTCTACTAACGCTGCACGTAAAGGTCTTTCGGATACAGCTCTTAAGACAGCCGATGCCGGATACATGACTCGCCGTCTTGTTGATGTTGCACAGGATGTTGTAATTAATGAAGAAGACTGTTGTACAATCAACGGTATAGATTATGCTGCAATTAAAGATGGAGATGATATTAAAGTACATCTTGCAGACAGAATTAAGGGACACTTTACAATTGAACGTGTTGTTCATCCAATTACTGGTGAATTGCTTTGTGATGTTAATCAGTATATTGATGATGATCTTGCATGGGAAATTGAAAATGCAGGTGTAGAAAAGGTAAAACTCCGCACAGTTCTTACATGTGAAGCTAAGCACGGTATTTGTGTTAAGTGTTATGGTAAGAACCTTGCACGCAATAAGATTGTAGAAATTGGTGAAGCAGTTGGTATTATAGCAGCTCAGTCAATCGGACAGCCTGGTACACAGTTGACACTTCGAACATTCCACTCGGGTGGTGCTGCCGAAATGTCTACAAGCGATAACAAGGTAATCCTTAAGTTTGATGCAATCTTTAAGGAAATGTCAGGAACACACGTTGAAACTAAAATCAAAGTTGATGGAAGAAACAAAGAAGCATGGTTGTTCACTCGTAAGGGTAGCATGACTGTAATTCGTATTCTTGACAAAATGAAGATTGAAAAAGGCGATGAACTTTTAGTAGAAGATGGAAGTTCTTTAATGAGAGGAACTCCGGTTCTTAAACATAAAGGAAAGGAAGTTGCTGCTGCTGTAACTGGAAAAGTAATTGTAATGGATGGATACATCTACTTTACAAGTAAAGAACAGAAGATTGAAATCGTAAACGGTTCTACAATTTATGCTGTTCCTAATCAGATTGTAAAGAAGGGTGAACCAATCGGTGAATTTGATCCATATTCAGAACCAATTATTGCTGAAAGTACAGGTTATATTCATTTTGAAGATATTGATCTTGGTTCAACTCTTGAAGAACGTGTTGACCTTGAAACAGGTGCTTCTGAAAAATATATTACAGAACTTCACCTGGATGTTAAACAGCCAAGAATTATTATTACAGATGAAGCAGGAAATATTCAGGGTAACTACTACCTGCCTCCAAAAGCTATGCTTCTTGTAAATGACAAGCAGTCTGTAAAAGCTGGTGTTACACTTGCAAAGATTCCTAAGGAAGCTGTTAAGACAAACGATATTACTGGTGGTATTCCTCGTGTTACAGAGCTTATTGAAGCTCGTAAACCAAAGAATCCTTGTGTACTTGCAAAGATTTCCGGAGTTGTTGAATTCAAGGATATCCGTAAGGGTAAACGTGTTGTTATCATTAAGGACGAATTCGGAAAATCATTTGAACATTTAGTTCCAATGACAAAACGTATGATCGTTCGTGATGGTGACCATGTTGAAGCTGGTGAGCAGTTATGCGCCGGATCTCCAATGCCACAGGAAATCCTTGAAATTCTTGGTGAAAACGCTTTACAGAATTATGTAATGGATGAAATTCAGGCAGTTTACCGTGCACAGGGTGTAGACATTAATGATAAGCATATTGGAATTATCGTACGTCAGATGCTCCGTAAAGTTGAAATTGTTTCAGTTGGTGATACAAAGTTCATCTTCGGTCAGCAGGTTGATAAGTACAAGTTCCATGAAGAGAATAACCGAGTAATTTCTGAAGGTGGTCAGCCAGCAATTGGTCGTCCAATGTTCCAGGGAATTACAAAGGCTTCGCTTGGTGTTGATTCATTTATTTCTGCAGCTTCATTCCAGGAAACAACACGTGTTCTTACAAATGCAGCAATTGCCGGTGCAACAGACGGATTGCATGGTATTAAAGAGAACGTTGCAATTGGTCATATGATTCCTGCCGGAACTGGTATTAAGAATTACAAAGATATCAAGCTTTTTGATGATAGTGATAGAGATCTTGAAGCTCAGATGAATGAAATTCTTGAACAGAGACGTCTCGAAAGAGAAATGGAATCTCAGTTAGATGAACCTGTTTTTGAATCAGAAGAAAATGACTAAAATTATTTTTTAGTAAAGATGGGGCTGTCTTTTTACAGACAGTTCCATTTTTTTTTAAAAAAGTTAGAAATTCAGTTGAATTCATTTTTTGAATTCTTTATAATTCTAAAACCTGTCTGTTCTATTTTAGGGTTTTGAACAGATTAAACGAATCTTAAGAATTTGGAGCGTTGCTCGTTCTTTTGATTTTTATATCTTCCGGAGTGCTGACCGGAAAATTATAGGAGACTTAGGCAATGCCTACAATCAATCAATTAATTCGTCAGGGTCGTAAATCTGCTGCAAACAGAACAAAGGCTCCAGCTTTGGAATCTTGCCCACAGAAACGTGGAGTTTGCACTCGTGTAATGACTCAGACACCAAAAAAGCCGAACTCAGCTTTGCGTAAGATTGCGCGTGTTCGCTTGTCAAATGGTATTGAAGTAACTGCATATATTCCAGGAATTGGACATAACTTGCAGGAACACTCAGTTGTTTTGGTACGCGGTGGTCGTGTTAAGGACCTTCCTGGTGTACGCTATCATATTATTCGCGGTACAAAAGATACTCTTGGTGTTGAAGACCGCAAACGTGGCCGTTCTAAATACGGTGCTAAAAAACCAAAGGCATAATGGGGGCTTAAGATGGGAAGACATAAGAAATCAGTTGACCGTCCAATGCTGCCAGATGTTAAATACAACAGCAAGGTCGTTTCTAAACTTGTTTGTCGTATGATGTTGGATGGAAAAAAGCAGACTTGTTTGAACATTGTTTATGATGCAATGGACAATCTTAAGTCAAAGACAGATAAAGATCCTTTAGAGGTTCTTCTTAAGGCTATTGATAATGTAAAACCTTTAGTAGAAGTAAAATCACGCCGTGTTGGTGGTGCTACTTATCAGGTTCCAATGGAAATTCGTGAATCACGTCGCGAAGCTTTGGCTATGAGATGGATTATCGAAGCTGCAAGAAACCGCAGTGGACATGGAATGGCAGATACACTTTCTGCTGAACTTTTGGATGCATATAATAATACAGGTACAGCATTCAAAAAGCGTGAAGATGTTCACAAGATGGCAGAAGCTAACAAGGCTTTTGCTCACTACCGCTGGTAGAAAACTTCTAAAAAAAGGCGTTCGAAAAACGAACGCCTTTTTTTTACATTAAAAGCTGCAGGAAAAAAACATGGAAAATTTAATAGTTCGTAGCGTTGTTCCGGAAGATGCTGAAGCTATACTTAATATTTATTCTCCATATATTTTAAATACCGCCGTTTCCTTTGAATACGATGTTCCTTCTATAAATGAGTTTAGGGAAAGAATAAAATCTATTACAAAAAAATTCCCTTATCTTGTTTTATGTAAAGACAAAGAAATTCTCGGATACGCTTATGCTTCAACCTTTCACTGGAGGGAAGCATATAATTCCAGTGTTGAGCTTTCAATTTATTTAAAAGAAAGTTGTCATGGAAAAGGTTATGGAAAATTTCTTTATCTGCAGTTAGAAAACGAATTGCGCAACCGCGGATTTGCTGTTATGTATGCATGCATTGCCTGCTCTTCAAGAAATCCGGATGAATATCTTACAGACGCTAGTATTAAATTTCACGAAAAGCTTGGATTTACAAATGCAGGATATTTTCCAAATTGTGCACGAAAATTCAACCGATGGTACAGTATTGTTTACATGCAGAAAAATCTTTTAAATGAATATAAAGATGATTTGTGTAAAAAAGATTCTGCAGATGAAAAATCGGATAATAATACTTCTGTTCAGAATAACGAAGTAATAGATATTTATGATAATCAAAAACGTATAACGGGAAAAACAATTTGCCGGACTGAGCTTTTTGAAAAAAATAATCTGCTTCGTTCTGTAATTCATGTGTGCATATTTAATTCTAAAAATGAACTTTTAATCCAACAAAGAGCAGAAAGCAAAAAATCAGGTGCGGGAATGTGGGATTTTTCTGCCAGTGGTCAGGTTCTTTCAGGCGAAGTCAGTCAGCAGGGGGCGATGAGAGAAGTAAAAGAAGAACTTGGAATTGATATAATTATTTCTGAAGCTCCGGTAATTACAAAAATATTTTTTAATAGTTACAATGATTATTATATAGTACGTAAAGATATAGATATTCAGGAATTAAAATTTCAAAAGAGCGAAGTTCAAAATGCAAGGTGGGCTTCGAGAAAAGAAGTAATTGAATTGTGGAATCAGAAAAAGTTTTTAAGTTATCCGCAATCTTTGATAGAACTTGTCTTTGATGTGGGTGAATTTAAGGATTAAAAAAAATAAAAAATCAGCCTTTTGCCTATTGCCTAAAGTTTTAAAAAACTATATAAATATAATACTGCACTCTAGGGGTGTAGTCTGCATTTTTGCAGAAAGGGTTCTTTGAGAGACAGGCGGACTTGTTCCGGTATGACCGTAAAAATAATTATGTAAATAATTATTAGGGAGTGCGGCCCTTAATTTCAGTTTTGCATCCGTTGGATGTAAGGATATGCAATTGGTTTTGGGTTTCTGTCTGGCTGAAAAAGCTAAACTCGAAAATACCAGACCTGTTGTCAGAATGAATGATAGCGAATGGTGGTGCCGGGTTTGAGATATCCGAAATGATGGATATCGTTAAAAATCATATCCGTTTCAAATCTTTCGTTAAATTATTAAATAGTGTGTCTGCGAATATGACGGTCTTGGTAAAAGATGTCTGCATATTCTGGCTTAAAGTGCAGCACATAAAAAATATTAGTGCCGGACGTAAGGAATAATAAAGCCGGCAAGGAGAAAAACATGGCTAAGGAGAAGTTCGAAAGAACCAAACCTCACATGAACGTTGGTACTATTGGTCACGTAGACCATGGTAAGACTACACTTTCAGCTGCAATCACTTCATATTGTGCTAACAAATATGGTGATAAGGCCCTTAAGTATGACGAAATTGATAACGCTCCAGAAGAGAAAGAGCGTGGTATTACAATCAATACTCGTCACCTCGAATATCAGTCAGATAAGAGACACTATGCTCATATCGACTGCCCGGGACATGCTGACTACATTAAGAACATGATTACTGGTGCTGCTCAGATGGATGGTTCTATCCTCGTTGTATCTGCTCCAGACTCAGTTATGCCTCAGACACGTGAGCACTTGCTTCTTGCTCGTCAGGTAGGTGTACCAAAGATTATCGTATTCTTGAACAAGGTTGATCAGGTTGATGATCCTGATTTGCTTGAATTGGTAGTAGAAGAAGTTAAAGATGTACTTAAAGAGTATGGCTTCTCTGAAGACACACCAATTATTAAGGGTTCTGCATTCAAGGCTTTGAACGAGCCAACTCCAGAAAATACAGCATGTATTGAAGAACTTCTTAAAGCTATGGATACATGGTTTGATGATCCAGTTCGCGATTCAGATAAGCCATTCCTTATGCCAATCGAAGACATCTTTACAATCTCTGGTCGTGGTACTGTAGTAACAGGAAAGATCGAACGCGGTGTTGTAAATATGAACGATGCAGTAGAAATCGTTGGTATCCGCCCAACAGCTCAGTCAACAGTAACTGGTATTGAAATGTTCCAGAAGACTCTTGATCAGGGTATGGCTGGTGATAACGTTGGTATCCTCCTCCGTGGTGTTGAAAAGAAAGACGTTGTTCGTGGACAGGTATTGGCAAAGCCAGCATCTATCACACCTCATACAAAGTTCGAAGCTCAGCTCTATGTTCTTTCAAAGGAAGAAGGTGGACGTCACTCTCCATTCTTCACAGGATATCGCCCACAGTTCTACTTCAGAACTACAGATATCACTGGTACTATCGAACTCGAAGCTGGTACAGACATGGTTAAACCAGGCGATAACGTAAAAGTTATTGGTGAACTTATTCACCCAATCGCTATGGACGAAGGTCTTAAGCTTGCTATCCGTGAAGGCGGTCACACAATCGCTTCTGGACAGGTTGTAAAAATTATTCAGTAGTTAATTTTTTCAAACAAAAGGGCTGAAAAATTCAGTCCTTTTGTTGTGAAAAGGAGTAAATTAAATGGCTAATGAAAAGATTCGAGTCAGACTTCGTGCATTTGATGTAGAACTGATCGATCAGAGTGCTAAAGCCATCGTGCAGACTGTGCAGAAAGCAGGAGCAAAGGTTTCCGGACCTATTCCTCTTCCTACACGTATCAATAAGGTGACAGTTTTGCGTTCACCTCACGTAAATAAAAAATCACGTGAGCAGTTTGAGATGCGAACTCACAAGCGTCTTATTGACATCATGAATCCTTCACAGAACGTTATGGATTCTTTGATGAAGCTTGAGTTGCCTGCCGGTGTTGATGTAGTAATTACACAGTAGTTTATATAAGTAGTTATTACACGGAATTATTTGTAAATAAAGGTTCGGTCCCTTGTTGGATCTGGGATGGCGGCCTTAAAAAAATAAAATAGGAGTTCAGTTAGTTTTACTGAATCCTAATAGGAGAATATCAGAATGAAAGGTCTGATTGCAAAGAAAATTGGCATGACACAGATATTCGATGAAAACGGTAATCTGACACCAGTAACCGTGATCCAAATCGAGCCTAATGTTGTTGTTGCCAAAAAAACAAAGGAAAATTGCGGTTATGATGCAGTTGTTCTTGGTTTAGATGATATGAAAGCATCTAGAGCAAACAAAGCATATACCGGTCAATTCCCAGAGAACATTGCTCCAAAACGTCATCTGAAGGAATTCAGAAATTTTGAAAAGGACGTAAATGTTGGAGATGAAGTTGGTCTTGAACTTTTTGAAGGCAGTCGCTTCTTGGATGTAACTGCTACATCAAAAGGTAAAGGTTTTCAGGGTGTTATGAAGCGTTGGGGATTCCATGGTGGACGTGCTACCCACGGTTCAAAATTCCACAGAGAGCCAGGTGGAACTGGAGAATGTACAACTCCAGGTCATAGCTTTAAAAATATTAAATTGCCTGGTCGTATGGGATTTAAAAGAGTTACTATTCAGAACTTGAAAATCGTAAAGGTTGATCCGGAACTTAAAGTAATTATGGTTCGTGGTGCTGTTCCAGGCAACAAGGACTGTACTTTAATCGTAAAGTCCGCAGTAAAGAAATAGTCAGGAGATAGGATATGGAAAAGACAGTATATTCAACTTCTGGAAAAGAGCTGCGTACAATTAATCTTGATGATAAAGTATTCGGTCTTCCAGTTAATGATGATGTAATTTATTACGCTATCACAAATGAATTGGCTAACAGACGTGTTGGTACAGCTTGTACAAAAACTCGTGCTGAAGTTCACGGTTCAAATGCAAAGCCTTTCAAACAGAAGGGTACAGGTAATGCTCGCCGTGGTGATAAGAAATCTCCACTTATGGTAGGTGGTGGTACAATTTTTGGACCAAAACCAAGAGATTTCAGTTATTCAATTCCTAAAAAAGAAAAAAGACTTGCTATGAAGTCAATTTTGAGTGCTCATGCACAGGGCAATAGACTTACAGTTGTAGAAGATTTTACTGTTGAAAGCGGTAAAACAAAGGATTTGGTTTCTATCCTTAATAATTTTGCTAAAGATGAAAGAACAGTTTTGATTCTTAAAGATGATGACAAAATGATTAAGAGAGCAGGAAGAAATATTCCAAACCTTTCATTCCTTTCTTACAATCGTCTTGAAGCACATACTTTATACTACGGAAGAAAAATTATTGTACTTGAAAGTGCAGTAAAAAATCTTTCTGAGTTTTATGCTGATGATAAGGAGGCAAAATAATGATGTACGAAGATATTCTTATTAGGCCTGTAGTTTCAGAAAAGGCAAGTATGTTGCGTGAACAGAACAAATATGTATTTATTGTTCATCCTGATGCAACAAAAACTCAGATCAAAGAAGCTGTTTCTTCTTTGTTTAAGGTAAAGGTTGTAAACTGCACAACAATGAATGTGCTTGGTAAAGTTAAAAGACTTCGTGGTAAACCTGGTCGTACAGCATCTTACAAAAAAGCAATTGTTCGTCTTGCAGATGGTGAGACAATCTCTGCTTTTGAAGGTGTCTAAGACTAGTTAGAATTAAGGGGATATAAAATGGCTCTTAAAGTATTTAAGCCAATGACAGCAGGTACACGTGGACGTGTAGACTTGCGTCGTGACGAACTGACAACTGATAGACCCGAGAAAACTTTGGTGTCAGGTCGTAAGTCTCATGCAG
>JAQXNX010000015.1 GCA_029098225.1 Spirochaetales bacterium
GACAGAAACACCGAAATTTGTTCAGCAGAAACTGTCTACTCCTGTCAAAGAAGATGAAACAAAAGATTTCGATTTGTCTACTCTTGTAAATGAAGCATTAAAAAAATAATTATTTTTGTCTACTTTTATTGACTGGTACAACAACCAATTCCGTCATCGGTAATAAAAATTAAAAGAGATTGATTATTCGGCTGAGTATAATCCATTTTGATAAAAACAGAAGTCTGTGTAGCATAAGAATGCTTTTCTATATTCGTAAAGGATTCCTGGATAACACGGAAAAGATTCTGAGTTTCTTCTTTCTTCAGAACAGGATATACAAAACCTTCTTCAATTTTAAATACGCACGGAATATGAGTTCGAGAAGTAAACTGCTGAACCAGAGAATTAATTATAGAAAAAAGTTCTAATTTAGAAGTATCTCCCTTATTGTAACTTGCAAGCTCCGCCGGAGTAAGATTGTAGCAGATGTTTCTAAGTTTTATTATACAATCTGTTGCAATATCTTCTATTTTAGTCTGACGAAGTTTAGAATCTTCATCAACAGCAAGATTTTCTGTTTCCAGTCTTATTACACGAATATCCTGAACGACAGAATCATGAATATCACGACTGATTTTGGCCCTTTCCTTTTCCTGAATATCAAAAACCATTTTGTTGTGTTCTATAAGACTCTCTTCTGCTTTAGCAGCTATCTTCTTTTTTTGCAAAAGAAGCATTATAATCAGCAAAGCAAAAATTAAAACACAAATAATCAAGATTATATAAAAATATATAAATCTTTGTGATTTATTATTATTATTTTCAACATCAAGTTTTTTATAATAATTCTGATCAATTATTTCGGCTTTTTTAATTGCCGTTTCAAAACTTTCATATTTAGTACATTCTTCTGTCAGGCAATTAAATACCCACCAGGAATTTTCATCTCTATCGCGTATAATAAGTGCATAATCTGTATTACGAAAATTTATCTGATATTCATATTTTATATATTCATCTTTAATTTCTCTACGAACAGGATTTTCAAATGACCAGTAAGAATGAAAAGTATATTCTTTAAAGTTATTCACCGGTTCAGGAATTTGAAAAATAAATCTTCCATGATCATCTTCTATCTGATATAAAACACTTGTCATCCAGCCGTCTTCAATATCCCAGTGACTCTCATCATATAAGAGCCATACCCCAGATTTATTTACAATTAAAAAACCTAAACCTGTTTGCATTGCCTGATGTGAAAGTAGAACAGGTTCATAATCTTTATGAGTTTGAACTGCAATCCAAAGCCCGTGATTTTTAGCTTCAAAATCTAAAGGATGCTCCCAGGAAGCCATAAAATAAAATTTCTTTGAAAAAGGACTGAAAACAAGACTTCGGACATCTCCACCACATACTGCTTGATCCCAAACAGCTTTAATACGACTATCTCTACTATATGGATTTGGAGAAAAAGCATATATTACGTTATGCCAGCCTTCTTTAATAACAACATTCAAAAGAAAAAGAGAATTGTCTTCATTTCCTACACACTGATAAACATAATTGTCAGTTACTTCATCTATATTAGCAGTCCAGTCAGGTATCAGTCTTTGAACTTCTTCTGAACTTTGAGCAAAAAAGGTTCCGCTTATATAAAGAAAAAAAATTGAGATAAAACAATACTTCCGAAAATTCATAACTTATATTTTACTCCATACTTTTAGAATAAGATAGAGTATAAAACTCACAAAACTATAAAAAGTACAGGATTATTTTTTTAGACAATTTAAATAGAGAATTATTCATTATAAATGAAAAAACAGTAATATAATAAAAGGTATGAAAGAATACGTAAATTGGGCAATATTGGCCCCGGGAAGAATTGCCGTAAAAATGGCAGAAGCAATGAATGGTATTAAAAATGGAAAATTAGAAACAATTGACGGCAGAAAAATTCGTCTTTACGCAGTTGCAAGCAGGAATCTTGAACGGGCAAAAGATTTTGCAAAAAAATGGCACTTTGAAAAAGCTTACGGGAGTTATGATGAACTTTTTAGCGACGCTGACGTTGATGCAATTTATGTTGCTAATCCTCACGCTTTTCATCATGAATCTGTTATGTCTGCTCTAAATGCCGGAAAACATGTACTTTGCGAAAAGCCGGCCGGTTGTTCACGTTCTCAACTTGATGATATGATTAATCTTGCGCGCCGGAAAAATCTGTTTTTTATGGAAGCTATGTGGACGGCATTTAATCCGTGCATTGCTGAAATCCGTAGAGAAATTGCAAACGGGACAATCGGACAACTCAAAAATATAGATTCACGCTTCTGTAACCGTAATCCATACGATCCTGATGACAGAAATTATGCTCCGGATCAGGCTGGAGGTGCTTTACTTGATCTTGGAATTTACAATATTTATTTTGCAATGATGCTTGCAGATTTTTCACCAGTTACTGCAGAAAGCTCTGCTGTGCGAATGCTTAAAGGTGTTGATGCGTGGAACAGCGTAAATCTTACGTTTGAAAACGGAATTGTAACAAGTTTTCAAAGTGCAATGGATGTTCCATCTACAACATGTACTCATGATGCTGTAATATACGGAACAAAAGGCTATATAACTGTAGAAAACTTTTTCTGCTCGCAAAAAGCTGATGTTTACGTATACAAAAATGAAGGCGGAAGCGATGCTAAGCTTTTCCGTAAAATTCGCAAGCCATTCAAAATAAACGGCTACGAATACGAACTTGCTCATGCAACAGAATGTATTCTTACAGGAAAAACTGAGTCAGATATTCACACATTCAATAAATCAGAAGAGTTGTGTGCAACTATGGATGCATTAAGGCGTGACTGGAATATGAAATACCCTTGGGAGTAAAACACTTTTCAAAATACTTTTCCCTATTCCATATTCCCTGCATTTTCGCTAAAATACTTCAATATAATTAAAATCAATAACACGAGGTTATAATATGTCAACACCTTTGGAAAATTATCTTGCTGCCACAAACGGTAAGCCAAATGCCGCTATGTGTGCCTATGTTGCAAATCTTCAGCAGGTTGCTGCAGTTGGTCCTGATATCGCTGCAAGCATTGTAAACGAACTTGAAAATCAGAGAAGCCACCTGAAACTGGTTGCCAGCGAAAACTACTGTTCGCTCAACGTTCAGGCTGCTATGGGAAACCTTCTTACTGATAAATACGCTGAAGGATATCCTGAGCACCGCTACTACGGCGGCTGTGTAAATATTGACGCTGTTGAAAATACTGCTGCCCATGAAGCTGAGGCTCTTTTTGGTGCTGACTACGCTTACGTTCAGCCTCACTCTGGTGCTGATACAAACCTCGTTGCTTACTGGGCAATCTTGAGTGCAAAGGTTGAAACACCTACTCTCGAAGAACTTGGTGTAAAATCTTTGAACGACCTTACAGACGAGCAGTTCGACGCTCTCCGCAAGAAGTTCGGAAATCAGAAGCTTATGGGTCTGGACTACTCTTGTGGTGGTCACCTTACTCACGGATATAAGATGAACGTTTCTGCACGTATGTTTGAATCACATCCATATGGTGTTGATAAGGAAACAGGACTCCTCGACTACGATGCAATCGAAAAGCAGGCTATGGAAGTTAAGCCTCTCATTCTTTTGACTGGTTTCTCTGCTTACCCACGCAAAATCAACTTCAAGCGCTTCCGCGAAATTGCAGACAAGTGCGGAGCAGTTCTCATGGTAGATATGGCTCACTTCGCAGGTCTTGTTGCAGGTAAGGTTTTCACTGGTGACTACGATCCTGTAAAATGGGCAGATATCGTTACAACTACAACTCATAAAACTTTGCGCGGACCTCGCGGTGCCATGATTCTCTGCAAGAAGGAATTTGCTGATTACGTAAACAAGGGTTGTCCTATGGTACTTGGTGGTCCACTCGGACACATCATGGCTGCTAAGGCAATTGCTTTCAAAGAGGCTCGCACTCCAGCTTACCAGGCTTGGGCTCAGCAGGTTGTAAAGAACGCTCAGGCTTTGGCAGAAGGTTGTAAATCACACAACATTCCTCTCCAGACCGGCGGAACAGACAACCACCTTATGCTTTGCGATGTAACTGTTTACGGTCTTACAGGAAAGCAGGCAGAAGCTGCTCTCTTTAAGTGCGGTGTAACTGCTAACGCAAACGCTCTTCCTTATGACAAGAACGGTGCATGGTGGACATCTGGTATCCGTATCGGTACTCCAGGTCTTACAACACTTGGTATGAATGAAGCTGATATGAAGGAAGTTGCAGATATCATCGACTTTGTTCTTAAGAACACAAAGCCTGGCGTAACAAAAGAAGGAAAGCCGGCTAAGGGTAAGATTGAAATCAGCGACGACACAGTTGCTGCTGCCCGCGAGCGTGTAAACAAGCTGCTTGGTGCACACGTTCTTTACCCAGAGCTCGACCTCGACTTCTTGAAGAAAGAGTTCGTGAAAGCCTAAAATATAACGGCTCAAGCTGCGAGACTAGCGAGCAGCCAATAGCAAGAGGGCGGAACCCCGCCCCCGCAACGCCCGGCCATCTCGGCCGGGATTTTTTTTTTAATTAATCGAAGCAGAAAGTTTTATATTTCCGCCAGAAAAATCAGATACCCGAATTGAATATTCGCCTGGCGTAAGAAAAATATAACTCTTCTCTGAATAGCCTTTCTTTTCAGAAGCCATTGAAGAATCCACGCGAAGCTGATTCACCAGACTGCCATCTTTTTCATTTAATAAAGAAACAGTAAGAGGTGCGTCAACCTGGCCTTCAATCTCATAACCATAAAAATCAGGATAATTAATTTTTGTCTTAAGCCATACAACAGAGTTTTCTATATTTTTATCAATTGCAGAATATTCGGTGGAAGTCATCTGAGCACTAATACTACCTCGAGAGAAAGTAAAAAATCCCACCAGAACAATTCCTGCAATTAAAACTGATATAAAACAAGGCATACCATTCCAGGAACGTTTGTGACCGTCTGCCCGTTGAGGTTTTCGCATGACATAAACTCCACGACCAATAACAATTCCTTCTATAATTAACATAACAGATAGGATTGCCACAGGAAGTTTATAGTTCAATATAGTAACAGCAAGTTCAAAAATTCCGGCAGCACAAATAAAAATAAGCAATTTTCCCGCAAATTTCTGCCATTTTCCCTGCATCTCTTTTAGAGATTCAGAATCATTATAAATTTCATATTCTTCGTCAGGAACAGATTTATCATAAACTTTTCTAAAATAATGCCAGCCGTTGAATGTAGAATTAATATATTCCCAGCCCTGCTCTCGGAAAGTTTCAATATAACGTCCCATTTCTTCAATATTTCTATTATAATCAATCTGATAGCAATAGCAGATATCTTCATTCTTTATAAATTTACTTGAAAAAACTCCACCCTTTGCAAGCTGCCATCCTTTTTTTGACATTCTGTTCAAAGTTTCAATTTCTCGTGTATAATCCCAGGCAGAATAAATTCCAAATACTCTTTTATAACCTTTCATAATTAATTCCTCCATAAATAATTTATTCAACTGCAGACAGCATTCTTTTAAGCCTGTTGACCTCTGCTTCAAAAGCAGATTTTCCCTCGTCTGTAAGAGTATAAAGCCTTTTTTTCTCAAAGCCCTGCTCTTCAGAAAAGATTTCTTTTATCCAGCCTTTTTTAATCATATTGCTGGTAGCTCCATACATTGTTCCTGAACCAATTTTTACCTCTCCTTCAGAAAGACTTTCTGTCTGCTTCATAATTCCATAACCATGATTAGCACCTTTGGAAAGACATAAAAGAATATAAAAATAACTTTCAGATAATGGTTCAATTTTTTCTTTTTTCATTAATCAACCTCCTCACATTTACGGATTGAACTCCGCATTAATGAATGCACAATTATGCGCAACATCTAATAATTGAAGTAACATAAAGCTGTCGACTTACGTTATATCACCTTACGATATATATCGTATCACAACATATATCGTATGTCAACATATAATTAAAAATTTTTAAATCATATTGAAAAGTTTTATAAAACTGTTAAAATAACAAAATATTATGAAAAAAAAGTTTTTGTGGGCTGTCATTACAACTGTTCTTTCTGTACTGACAATTTATACACTTTTCTACAACAGTGGACTTTCTCTTACAGAACTTTCTGAAGATATAAAAGAAGCTACTCCAATATGGCTCATACCTGCGGTTCTTTGTATGCTTGCATTTATTTTTTTTGAAGGGCATTCTCTTGTATTAATTTTACGAACACTAGGTTACCCTGTAAAAAAACGCCGAGGATTTTTATACGCTTCAGCCGATATATATTTTTCTTCAATAACACCATCAGCGACCGGTGGCCAGCCGGCAAGCGCATACTTTATGCACAAAGACGGTCTCCCTACCGAAGTTGTAACAGTCTCTCTTATTTTAAACCTTACAATGTATACACTTGCGATAATCACTCTGGGAATTATATCACTAATCAGTTTCCCCAAAATTTTCATTGAATTTACACTTCCCTGCCGGATAATGATTTTAATCGGTATTTTTGCAATGATTCTTCTTTCTGTTTTTTTTATTCTTTTATTAAAAAAACAGGCTATTCTTTTAAGCTTGGGAAATCTAATTGTAAAAATAATACATAAATTTCATTTTAAAAATTCAGCAGAAAAACTTAAAATCAAACTAGAAAAGATGATTGAAAGATATAATGAATGCGTTATAACTCTGGCAGGAAAAAAGGAGCTTCTATTAAAAACCTATTTTCTTAATCTTTTTCAAAGATCAATGCAGATTCTTGTAACTGTTTTCTGCTATTATGCTCTGCATGGAAATATTGCAGATGGTTTTAAGGTTTTTATAATTCAAACTTATGTAGTTATGGGCTCTAATTTTATTCCAGTTCCAGGAGCAATTGGAATTTCAGAATTCCTGATGTTTTATGGCTATACTATGCTGCTAAATGAAGAAGCGGCTTATTCTCTTGCAATATTGGGAAGAGGAATAGCATTTTATTCATGCAGCTTTATAAGTATATTTACAGTAATATTCGGATATATATTTATTCGTACAAAACAGAAAAACGCCTCTCATTTATGTAAACTGGCGGAGGAAAAACAATGATTGGTTACTATGATTACACAGTAGTTCTCACTTATCTTTCTATGCTTTCTGCAACAACCGGAATTATGCTTTGCTTAAATGACATTGGACATCCGTATCTTGGCATGTTCTTTTTAATGTTCTGCGGATTATGCGATGCATTTGACGGAAAAGTTGCGCGCACAAAGAAAAACCGCACAGAACAGATGAAAAAATTCGGGATTCAGATTGATTCACTTTCTGACCTTATAGCATTTGGAGTTTTACCAGCCTGCATTGGAATTGCAATGCTAAGAAGCAGTATTGAATATTCAAATTTTCCTGATTTTAAATTTCTTCACCTTGCAGACAAATCTGCAATAATTAAAATAGTTCTGACAATTATTGCCGTATTATATTCTTTAGCTGCAATGATTCGTCTTGCATATTTTAATGTACTCGAAGAAGAACGTCAGCAAAAAGAAGGCGGTGGCGTAAATAAAACTTATTTAGGACTTCCTGTTACAAGCTCAGCCCTTGTATTCCCGACTATACTTTTAATTCATATTTTCAGCAGTGCTGATTTAACACTACTCTACTTTATTTTTCTTGGAATTGTCGGATTTTTATTTATTTCAAAAATTCAATTTAAAAAGCCAACCATGAAAGGCATTTTAATTATGATTTCCATTGGAATAATAGAAGCAGCTGCTCTTGCCTGGATTTTTATAGTAATGAAAAAGCAATAACTGAAATATGGATTCACTTACTTTTCTTTATAAAACAGTATCTGGAAGAATATGCTTAAAACTTCTTGCTTCGCGTCCAGTTTCAAAAATCTGTGGAGTTTTTCTTGATTCACGAATTTCTTCTTTTATAATAAAAGGATTTGTCCGCAAAAATAAAATTAACCTTGATGAATATCAGACAGAGGGAATAAAAACTTTTAATGAATTTTTCAGAAGAAAAATAAAAGACGGACGACGTAACTTTGATATGGAATCTTCGCATTTATGCGCTCCATGTGATGGTCTTCTGTCTGTATGGACAATTAAAGAAAATAAAGTTATTCCTGTAAAGCAAAGTTTATACACAATTTTATCTCTCCTAAAAAATGAAGAACTCGCTGCTGAATACAACAATGGCTTATGTCTGGTTTTCCGGCTTTGTGTTGATAATTATCATAGATATTGTTATGCAGATTCAGGAGCAAAAAGTAAAAATATTTTTATTCCCGGAAAGCTTCATACAGTAAGACCTATAGCTTTAGAAACAATTCCTGTATTTACAGAAAACTGTCGGGAATATACAACTATAGAAAGTCCATCATTTGGAAAAATTGTTCAAATGGAAGTTGGCGCAATGCTTGTTGGAAGAATTGTGAATATTGAAGAAGAAGGTTTTGCTGAACGAGGAAAAGAAAAAGGCTTTTTTGAATATGGCGGCTCTACTATCATTCTCCTTTTAAAAGAAAATTCTGTATTAATAAATCAGGAAATAATTCAAAACTCTCAAAACGGAATTGAAACTCCGGTAAAAATGGGCGAGATGATTGGTGTAAAAAAATGAACTAACAATCGATAGTTAGTTTTTTTTCTAATTATTCATTTTCCCATTTCTTAAAAAGATAACGCGCTTTTCCTTCTGTAATGCTTCCATATTCAATTGACTCTTTAGGACAATTTGAAATACAAGCCATACAATGCGTACAATTTTTTCCCCAGACAGGCTTTTTTTCTATTATGGAAATATTATTCAATGGACAAAGTTTTGCACATTTTCCGCAGCCAATACAGGAATCTTTTACATAAAAATCTTTAGCAGTTAGTTTTAATTTTATCCATATCGGTGTAAATGGAAGAATAATCAGACATTCAAAAATAAATACATGACGCGATTTTAATTTTTCACCTGTTATAATACTTTGTGAAATTTGAAAGATTTTTTCTTTGGCACAAGCAATTCTTTGTTTTACAGTTTCTGCATTCTGCATAGGATAAGCATCGCTTGCTATATAATTTCTTGGCATAATAATATCAGCAGAACCTCTATAAACTAAATGCTTTTTTCGACACAAAGCTTTTGCAAGAACACTTGCACAACCGCTATAACCGCCGCTTGTAAAAATAAAGTAAATATTTTTATTCCCGGACAATTTTACTTTCTTTAGAAATCTGTTCATAAAATATGGTATTTCACAAACATAAATTGGAGCGCAGATTACAAAAGGTTTTTCTGAATAAATTTCAGAATAATCAGATTTCTGAATTTTTGTAAGCAAATTCAGATAATTATCATCTGTAAGCCTTGCTATTTCTTTTGCTGTAAATTCAGTATTTCCTGTAGCCGAAAAATATAAAATCATATTGTATAAACCTTCATTTGTTCTGTTTTACCCCGAATCTGGGCATCATCTATAAATTTAAATTGTTCATTTTTATTTTCTGATTTTATTCTGTTTACCGTTTCTTCAGATAAAAGTAAATCAACTTTATATGTTTTACATAAAGATTCAATTCGGCTTGCAGTATTAACGGTATCTCCAATTACTGTATATTCCATCCGGTTTTCAGCACCAATTGTTCCGGCAAATACTGAGCCAGTATGAATTCCAATTCCGAATTTAATTTCAGGGAATCCTTCATTCGTAAATTGTCCGTTAATTTCTAAAAGAGCTTTTCTCATTTCAATTGCTGCAGCAAGTGCATCATTACTGTGATTAGAAGAAGAAACTGGAGCACCAAAAATTGCCATAATAGAATCACCAATATATTTATTAATTATTCCATGATGATTTGTAATACATTTTCCAAGTGAGGTAAAATATCGGTTTAAAAGGGAAACGACATCTTGAGCAGACATTTTTTCACTCATTGCAGTAAAGCTGCGGATATCGCAGAACAGAACTGTAACTTCACGAACTTCTCCACCTCGTTCTATTTCTTTAGTTTCTTTCATAAGATAATCGCGAACTTCAGGATCTACAATTTTACCAAAGGTATCCCGCATAAATTCTTTTTCTTCCAGAGAAATGGCCATGTCATTAAAACTGTCTGCAAGCAGTCCCAGCTCATCTGCAGTAACGACATCTACTTTAGTTTTATAATCTCCGTCTTTTATTCTTCGGGCAGTTTCTGTAAGTTTAGAAAGCGGATTTAATATTATTTTAGAAAGCGAAAAAGTTATAACTATAGAAAAGAAAAGAAACATTGATGAAATTATTACAAGACTTATCTGAATACTTTCTCCACTTCTTAACTGTGTAAAAATATGATTAGCAAGCAGCATGCTTATTGGAAAAACAGAAGAAACCATACAGCAATAAACAAGAAGATGCGAAAAATGAGGGTTCACAGAATGCTTTGAATGCTGAATATGTCCGTTAGGAAAAATCTTTGGAAGAAGCAAAGTTCTATTTAACAGCTCAATACCTAGAAATGAAATTGTATAAGCTGTCATTCCAGAAATTAACGCAAACGCCCAGCTGGAAATTAAAATATATGAAATATGAATTCCAAGTTTAACTTTTGCATAAATTACAAAAGGAATTTCAATAAAGTAATATACGTTCCAGCCTATTACAGAGGAAAGTGAAAATACGGAAGGAATTTCCGCAACAGATTTTAGTATTTTATCATCTTCATTTAAATTTCTTCGTGAATAATTTAAACAGAAAACTGTAGGAACTAAAAAAGCAGCAACAAGAGAAATGTTAGAAAGCTTATTAGAATTTAAAAAAGATTCCCACTTAACTATATTTTCAATATCCCCCATAGGAAATCTGATTATTGAAGGAACAACAACTGCAATAATATTTGCAAGTATTACAACAAGACCAAAAAACCAGGTAACATGCTTAATATACTTTTTATCAATTTGCATAATATATAATTATACCACAGATTTTTCTATTTTCATATTATTTTAGATTTCGCTTATAGGAATATGATAAACGGAACCGCATTTACGGCAGATTACTTCGAGCGGATCAGGACCATTTTTTCTTATATCATCCAGATCTTTAGCCGGTAAACCGCGGATGTGTTCTATGTAATAATCTTTACTGCACGGACAGTCAAAAACTATATCACGCTTCATAGTAATAATCGGGTTAAATTCCCGGAACAAACCAATAATAATATCTTCAGAATCAACTTCGTCTTCGCTGTAAAGCAAACCTATACTCGGGCAGGCACGGAAAGCATTTTCCACACGGCGTAACAAATCTTCTTCATCTTTATCTTCTTCCTGATGACTGTCTACCTGAGAACCTAATTCTGCTGTACCGCCAGTCTTTGGCATAATCTGAATGTACATGGCACCAGCCCCAACTACCCTGCCTGCCTTATCAAACTGAATGCTTGAATTAAAGGCTGTGTTAATCTGTTCACTCTGGGCAAAATAACTTGCAAAGTCCTGTGCAATATTTTCACCGTCAACATCTACGGTTGAAGATTGAGGATACTTATCATCCTTATGGATTCGGGAAAAGGTTATATTTCCCGGTCCAAGGAAAGGTTTAAGATTCCAGTTTTCCAGAGGCTTATCTATCTGAATATGTTCGTTTTCAAGATAGCTTCTTACATAGCCGGTTGAATCAGCTTCTACCGTATAGCCTTCTGCAGGGCCGGTTCCCTCAAAACGAATCAAAGTGTGTTCCATATCCTTCATCATTGGAATTGTAAGGGCACCGCAAAGGCTGGCCTGACCAAGAATATAGGTTTCAAGAATCCCCAAATTGTGCTGGGCTCTCATCTGGTTTACAAATCTTGTTCCGTGAAAAAGTGCTCCGCGGATTCGACCATCAGCCATTGTAAAAATGCGAAGCTGGTCGGCTTCAATTTTATCTAAGTGAGCAGAAAGCTCTTTATCTGTAATTTGTGCTTTAATCATAAACATAATATAGTAGATTTATTGAATACTTACAATCAAAGCGCTATAATAGGAAAACATTTTTAAATTAAAGAGGTACAAAAATGGCTATTGATGAACACTTGCAGACTGTAAGACACAGCTGCGCTCACGTGATGGCAGAAGCTATTTTGAAGCTTTACCCGGGCACAAAGATTGCTATCGGACCTGCTATCGAAAACGGATTTTACTATGACTTTGAATTCCCAACCGAAACCAAGTTCACCGAGACCGATTTTGCTACCGTTGAAAAGGAAATGAGACGTATTCTCAGCGAACCTCATGAGTTTGTTCGTAAGGAAGTTTCTAAGGAAGAGGCTCTTAAGCTTTTCGCAGACCAGCCTTATAAAATTGAACTGATTAACGATTTGCCGGAAGGTGAAACCATCTCTACATATGAGCAGGACGGTTTCCTTGACCTTTGTCGTGGTCCACACGTAGCAAGCACAAAAGAAATCAACGGACAGGCATTCAAGCTTGACCGCGTTGCCGGTGCTTACTGGCGTGGTGACTCAAACCGCTCTATGCTTACCCGCGTATACGCTCTCTGTTTTGAAAAGCCAAATGATCTTAAAGATTATCTTGCTATGCTTGCAGAAGCTGAAAAGCGCGATCACCGTAAACTTGGTCAGGAAATGGATCTCTTCCACCTTGACCCTGAAGATCCTGGTCAGATTTTCTGGCATCCAAACGGATGGACTATCTACACTGTTATGCAGGACTATATGAGAAAGATGGTTCGCCGCGACGGCTATCAGGAAGTAAATACTCCGGCTATCATGCCACGCACTCTCTGGGAGCGCTCTGGTCACTGGGGACACTATCAGCAGAATATGTTTATCACAGAAAGTGAAAAGCGCATGTTCGCTATTAAGCCTATGAACTGTCCTGGTGCCCTTGAGATTTTCAAGAGCCGCCAGCGTTCTTATAAGGATTTGCCACTCCGTCTCGCTGAGTTTGGTCACGATGTCCGCAACGAGCCAAGTGGAACTCTCCACGGTGTAATGCGTGTTCGCGGCTTTGTTCAGGATGATGCTCATATTCTTTGTACAGAAGAGCAGATTGGACCAGAAGTAGCAAAGTTCTGTAAACTTTTGAAACAAGTTTATCATGACTTTGGTTTCAATGACCTTGTAGTAAAATTCTCTACAATGCCGGAAGATCATGTTGGTGACCTTGCAACCTGGGAAAGAGCAGAAAAAGGACTAGCTGATGCCTGTCACGAAGCAGGTCTTGAATACGAGATTCAGCCTGGTGAAGGTGCCTTCTATGGTCCAAAGCTTGAGTTTAAGCTTTACGACTGCATCGGCCGTGAATGGCAGTGCGGTACAATTCAGGTAGACTATCAGCTGCCGTCTAGCGAGCGCCTTGACGCTACTTACATTGGTGCTGATAACCAGAAACATCACCCGGTAATGCTTCACCGCGCTATCCTCGGTTCTTTCGAGCGCTTCCTTGGTATCCTCATTGAAAACTTTGCAGGTAACTTCCCTACCTGGCTTGCATTTGAGCAGGCAGCAATTGTACCTGTTTCTAATGATTTTGATGATTATGCTAAGAAGGTTTATGAAGCTTTGATTGGTGCAGATATCCGTGCAAATGCATACCTTTCAAATGAAAACATGAGAAACAAGATCAAGACAATCACTAAGGAACACAAAACTCCTTATATCCTGATTGTTGGTGAAAATGAACAGAAGGAAGGTACTGTAACCGTTCGCTTCCGCCAGAACAGCGGTCTTGAACAGAAGACAATGAAGATTGAAGAATTCATTACTTATGTTCAGAAGAAGAACGAAGAAAAAGGTGTAACAATCTAAAAAATGAGCAGCTGCATAGAAAACATAGATAAGCTATATCACTATACGGACTTTAATGCCATGCGGGGTATAATTACAAACGGAGAAATCTGGCTTTGGAATTTACGCCGCATGAATGATAGGGAAGAAATGCAGTATTTTATAAAAGAGTTAAAGATTGCGGTAAAAAAGCAGCTTCAAAACTCAGAATATGACTGCATGGAAAAACTTTTCTCAAATAACCTTAAAGACTTTGATAAGCTTTCAAGTTATGCAGCCTGCTTTAGTGAATATGCAGACGATGCTGCTCAATGGGCACGCTATGCAAAAAATGGAATGGGCGTTTGCATTGCTTTTAATAAAGAGCTTTTATCAAAAATTGGAGATGAAGGCCGCACACCTCTTTGTCGTGTAAACTATTCGCGTAATTGCGATGAACTGGAAATTGTAAAAGAAATTTCCGGATTAATTCACGAAAGCATTGCAAATTCTCAATCCAGCAATAACGAGAAAATTCACGAGGTCTTTAACAGACTAATTTCAAGTTCGCCACTTTTTAAGCATCCTTCTTTTATAAGCGAAAAAGAATACAGGCTTGTATCTCTTCCTTATAATATAAATGAATATCTTGGTGAGCCTCATTTTTTTGTTGAAGAAACAAATATAAAAAAATATTATATTCTGAACCTTAAAAAAGTCTGCCAGAACATGAATATTCCATATACCAATCTTTTTGAAGAAATCTGCATTGGTCCTCAGGCACGTGTTACAAAAGAAGTTCTTTCGGACTATTTTGAAGCCACAGGCTGTAAAGAGCTTTGTAAAAAAATAAAAATTTCAGAATGCCCGCTCAGAAGATTTTAGATTGAATTACTAATCTTTTTTCTATATAATAACTTCCATTATGGCAAAAATACAGATGAAGAACGCAATCGCCGAACTTGACGGTGATGAGATGACCAGAGTTTTGTGGAAGGTTATAAAAGATGAACTTCTTTTACCTTATGTTGATTTGAAGACTGAATATTTTGACTTAGGACTTAAAAGCCGCGATGATTCAGACGACAAAATTACTTACGCTGCTGCTGATGCAATTAAACGCCTTCATGTTGGCGTAAAATGTGCAACAATAACATCTAACCAGGCGCGAGTAGAAGAATACAAACTTAAGCAGCTTACTCCAAGCCCTAACGGAATAATCCGTGCAGAACTTGACGGCACAGTTTTCCGCGAGCCTATTTTTGTAAAAAATATTCATGGTACTGTTAGTTGCTGGAAAAAGCCGATTGTTCTTGGACGACATGCTTATGGTGATGTTTATAAAAACTGTGAAATTAAATGCCCTACTGCAGGAAAAGCAGAGCTTGTTTTTACAGGTGTAGATGGAAAAGAAATCCGCAAAACTATTATGGATATGAAAGGCCCTGGAATAATTCAGGGTATTCACAATCTTGATAATTCTATAGAAAGTTTTGCACGCTGCTGCTTTACATATGCACTTGATAGAAAAATCAGTGTTTGGTTTGGCGCAAAAGATACAATTTCTAAAACTTATGACGGAAACTTTAAGTCAATTTTCCAGAGAGTTTTTGATGAAGAGTACAAAGAAAAATTTGAAGCAGCAGGTATTGAATATTTCTACACTTTAATTGATGACGCTGTAGCCCGCGTTATGAGAAGCGAAGGCGGATTCATGTGGGCAACAAAAAATTATGACGGCGACGTAATGAGTGATATGATTGCTTCAGCATGTGGAAGTCTTGCAATGATGACATCTGTTCTTGTAAGCCCAGATGGAAACTTTGAATACGAAGCAAGTCATGGAACTGTTCAGAAACACTATTACCGCTATCTTAAAGGCGAAAAAACTTCAACTAATCCTGTAGCTACAATTTTTGCCTGGACAGGTGCACTTGCAAAGCGTGGTGAACTCGACGGAACTCCAGAGCTAGTAGACTTTGCAAAACGCCTTGAAAAAGCAACATTACAGACTATAGAAGAAGGCTACATGACAGGAGACATTGCACGCATTGCTGAACCAGCTGCAAAAGAAGTCCTTGATTCATGGAAGTTTATTGAAGCTATCAGAAGCAGATTATAATTTACAGACAGTTATAAAAATTTATAATTTGTTTTTACTAAAAAAGCGGCTGTTTTTCAGCCGCTTTTTTGTTGACTTCATAATATTTCGGCTTTAAAATAAAATAGATTTATGAAAGGAAAAATAAAAAAAGTAAAAATTCTCTCTGTTATAATTTTCGCAGTAACAATAATTTTTCTATTTACATTTCTTATTATTACTCAAAAGAATAATAAAAAAACTGAAGCACCAAAAGATAACAAACTGATTCTTGGTTTTTCACAAATAGGCTCCGAGAGCGCCTGGCGAACACGAAATACTCAGTCAATATTTGAAGCCGCAGAAGAAAATGATATACAGATAATTTTTGATGACGCTCAGCAAAAGCAGGAAAATCAGTTAAAGGCAATTCGTTCCTTTATAGTTTACCAGGTAGATGTAATTGCTTTTGTTCCAATAGTAGAAGATGGCTGGGACAATGTTCTTACAGAAGCAAAAGAAGCTGGAATTCCGGTTATTCTTGTAGATCGTCAGATAAATGCCGATCCTTCACTTTATGCAGGATTTCTGGGAGAAGATGGACTGGAAGAAGGACGACGGGCGGCACGTTTTCTTGTTAATAAATGTAAAAACAGAAAAAGTACTATAAATATTTATGAAATGTCTGGAACAGAAAATTCCTCAGTTGTTCGGGATCGTGCAAATGGCTTCCGTGAAATAATTAATGCAAATCCAAAATTCAAGATTATTCATTCCGAAGACGGTGATTTTCTTCGCTCACGTGGAAAAGAAATTGCAGAAAACCTTATATCTAAAAGCAACAGAAAAGACGGACTATTTTTTGAGAATCAGAAAATAGATGTTGTTTATTCCCATAATGATTCAATGACGCTTGGTATGCTGGATTCTATAGAAAATTTTGGAGTGAATACAAAAAACACAATCATAATAAGTGTTGATGCAGAACAAAAATCAATAGATGCACTAACGGCAGGAAAACTTAATTGCGTTGTTGAATGCAATCCTAATCTTGGACCTAAGCTCATGGAGCTTGTAAAAGAAATAGCAGAGGGAAACACAATTCCACGAATAACCTACAACACAGAAACAGTTTTTACAGAAAATGATGATTTTTCTACATATGAACCGCGTGGTTATTAGCGGAGGCAGAAATTGAAGCACAATAAAAGCCTCAGAAAAACACTTCTTATTACTTATATTTTCCTTCTTTTTATTACGCTCATCCCTTCAGTTTTTTCCGTTGTAGTTTTTCAAGTTCATACAAAACAATACAGTCAGATAATTTCAAATGTCAGTACAGCGAACAGAATCAGTTCAATAGCAAAAAATGATGTTCCGGCTGAATTGTGGAATATAATATGTGGTAAAAAAGAAATTGAATCAGCAGATCACAATAAAATGCTGGATAATATTTTTTCCGGTCTTTCTCTAATGCTTCTTACGAACAAAAACGAAGAAAGCCGCGGAAAGCTTGAAGTTGCAAACAGAGCCTACACTACTCTTAGACGAAATGTCGATATGCTGATTTCCAAAATGAAAACAGGAAGTCTCGTTACTCAAAACGAAGCTACGCTTGACGAAATCAGAACAATTACGTCTCTCTTTTCTGATATTATGAATGACTTTATCGTTACAGAAATTGAATATGCAAACCAGACAAATCAGTCGCTTAGAAATACTTCAATTATTCTTACAGCAATTCAAATTATAATCACAGTTCTGGCAATTATTATTTCTATTAACAGCTTTATAAGTGTATCAGGCGCAGTACAAAAACCAATAGCCGATATGGAAAAGCTTTCTACAAAAGTTGCAAACGGAGATCTTACCGCCCGTATAGATATTCCAAAGGTTGATGAACTTGATACTCTGGCAGAAAACTTGAATTCCATGACAGAACAGATTGATGTTTTAATTAAAAAAAATATGGAAGAACAAAAGAATTTTCAAAAGGCAGAAATGAAGGCTCTTCAAGCTCAGATTACGCCTCACTTCTTATACAATACATTTGATACAATTGTATGGCTTGCAGAGGAAGAGCACACAGATGAAGTTGTAAAAATTACAAAAGCTTTTTCTGACTTTCTGCGTATTTCTCTAAGCCGGGGTCACGAATGGATCACTGTTTCTCAGGAGCTGGAGCACATTAAGAATTATTTAACTATTCAAAAAATCCGCTATGCAGATATTTTAAATTATTCAATTGATGCAGATGAATCCTTAATGAATATAAAAATGATTAAATTAATTTTACAGCCTCTTGTTGAAAATGCAATTTACCATGGAATAAAAAATAAACGTGGACGAGGAGAACTAAAAGTTAGTGTTCATTACACCGATGAAACTAATTCAATAATTCAATTCACAGTAGAAGATAATGGAGCCGGCTTTACAGAAGAACGACTTGGCCAGGTTAGAAACGAATTAAGAACTGGATCGCAGGATTCGGAAAAACTATCTTCTGTTTATGGCCTTTACAATGTAAATAAAAAGCTTAAGCTTTACTATGGTGATCATACCGAAGGACTTATTATTGAATCTGAATCTGGAAAAGGAAGTAAAATTTCTTTTAGGATTCCAGTCACAGAAGGGGGAGCTAATGTATAGCGTTTTTGCAGTTGATGATGAACCTATTGTACTAGAAGGAATCCGTTCCAAAATTGACTGGGAAGGCAGTGGTTTTACCTTTGCCGGTGAAGCTACAGACGGAGAAATTGCCCTATCTATGATTCATGAAATAAAACCTGATATTCTGATTACCGATATAAAAATGCCTTTTATGGATGGACTGCAGTTAGCTCAGGCTATCAAGCAGACTCAGCCATGGATAAAAATAATTATTCTTTCAGGACATGATGAATTTGATTATGCAAAAAAAGCAATTTCTATTGGCATTGAAGATTATCTTTTAAAACCTTTTACTCCGGATGAACTTATTACAAGCCTTAATAAAACCGCAGCCCAAATAGATAAAGAAAGAAAGCAGCTGTCTGATATTTCAAAAATGAAGGAAGAATTGAAATCAAAAGAAGCGCTTATAAAAAAAGATTTCTTAAACAATCTTGTTCACGGAGAGGCAGACACAAATAATTTAATGCAAAAATGTGGAGAACTGGGAATTAATCTTATTTCAAGATACTACAAGGTTCTTATAAGCCGCATAGAAAGCCGTTCTGGAAACACCCAGAATCAACAGGAAGCCTGCTCTCTGTTGAACTCTTATTCTTCTGCAATTAGCGAAGCAGTTTCATTTTTTCATCATACAAATCTGTTAGTATGCATATTTAAGGGAACTTCACAAAATGAACTTGAAGATAATATTTTTCGCGCCGCAGAAACTATAAGTCACATTGCAACAAAAAATGAAGATTGTACAGTCCTGACGGCAATAGGAAAAACCGTAGAGCATCTTTCTCAGCTTAAAATTTCGTACGAAGATGCAAAAAAAATTCTGGACGTAAACAGCAAGAACTTAGAAAACAGAATTATAAGTTCGGATGATCTTACAGACTTTTCATCCAGAGAAAACAATGAAACGGTTCTGGATATTAGAGAAGGAGATCCTCTCGTTGATAAATTAAAATATGCTGCAAAAGGGGATGTTCAAAATATAATAGAAGAATCTATGGAGCTTATAAAAAAGAATCCCGACCAGTTCAGTGTATTCGCATCCTATCTGCTTGTAGATTTAATTTTTGCAGTATCTAAATTAGTTGAAAAGCTTGGTGGAAATATAAAAGAATTAAACCCGGAAATTTTACAGAGAAAATTCATTGATGATGCAGTATCTGATGAATCACGTTTTACAAAAACTCTGGAACAGGTTTTAAACTTTGCGCTTGAATTCCGCGACTCAAAAGTAACCGGAAAATATGCGGATGTTATTTTAAAGGCTAAACGCTTTATTGAAGAAAACTATTCAGATCAGAACACAACTTTAACTACAGTCGCAGAAGTTGTTTGCCTGAGTCCAAATCATTTCAGTACGATTTTCTCACAGGAATGTAAAACTACTTTTATTGAATACCTTACGAACGTTCGTTTGGAAAATGCTAAACGTCTTATGCGCGAAACAGACATGAAAGGATACGATATAGCATATGAATGCGGATTTTCAGATCCACACTACTTCAGCTATATATTCAAAAAAAACACGGGACTTTCGCCCCGTGAATATAAACTTAGTGTTGAAAAATAAGACGACAAGCTATGCTTGCAGACTAACCCGCCATATTTCCCAGTTTCTTTTTTCTCTGAGAAAGAATGACACTCTGCAATACAATAAAGAATGCAAGCATAAGTCCGGTTGTAATGCTCTGCCAGTAAGGTTCTCGTAAACCAGCTGCAACAACAATGTTATTAATTGTCTTAAGGGACATAACACCAAACATGGTTCCTACAACACTACCAACACCACCGCTAAGCAAAGTACCTCCGATAATTGAAGAAGCAATTGCCTGCATTTCTGCAGCTGTGGCACTAGAAGCATTACCGGCACCTGTATGAAGCAGATAACAGAAACCTGCAATACCAGCCAGAACACCACATAAAACATAAGCAAGGAACTGAGTTCTTCGAACATTAATACCAAGCATAAGAGCACTTTCTACATTTCCACCAACTGCATAAAGATTACGGCCAAAACGAGTCCATCGCAGCATAGCCCATAAAAGCAACACTACTAAAAGTGCTATTATAACACCAACTTCTATATAAGCCGGAATCCAGTTACCATTACGAGCCCAGGTACCAAGGAAAGGAATATCAACATAAAAATCCTTAAGTGCAAGGAACATTTCATTATTTGCTGTACGAGGTGCAGTACTTACTACAGTTGTCATTCCTCGTGTAAAGAACATTCCGGCAAGAGTAACAATAAAAGGCTGAATCTTAAGGAAAGAAACAAAGTAACCTTGTATAATACCCATTGCAAGACCAATACCAAGCGAAATTACAATCGAGCTGAAAATTCCACCTGCCTTATCTTCCATAAATACAACAGATGCCATTGTAATAAGGGCAATTGAACCACCAACCGAAATATCAATTCCACCAGTAATCATTACTATTGTAAGACCACATGCAGCAACAATAAGATAGGCATTGTTATTAAATAAATCAAGAAATTGCTGAGGATTTAAAAATCCACCGCCCCAGATAATCATTGCAAGAACATACATTCCAACAAAAATACATATAGTAATCAAAAGAAGAAGTGAAGTATTTGAGAGAGGTTGTCTTTTTTCTTTCTTCCCAAAAAGATTTGTAAAAATATTTGCCATAATTATCTAGCCTCCACTGCTCTTTTATTAATTTTTGCCTGAATCAAATTCTTAAAATGTTTAATCCATGACTTAACAACAGAAGAACCTGCAACAACTATTATTATAATTACAATAGCTTTATATGCTTTTACAGAAGTTGAAGGAACTTTCATAGAATACAAAGTTGTTGTCAATGCCTGAATAATATAAGCACCAAGAATTGAACCAGATAACTTAAACTTACCGCCACCAAGAGAGTTTCCACCAATAGCTACAGCAAGAATAGCATCCATTTCTATATCTATAAGTACTGTTTCGTGGTTAATAATTCCAGTTCTACAAACGCTCATAGAACCAGCCATAGTAACGCAGATACCAAGAATAATGAAAACAGCATATTTCCATACAGTCGGATTAATTCCATTTAATTTTGCAGCGCGCTCATTAATTCCTACAGACTGAATGTAAAGCCCTAAAGTTGTTTTCTTCAAGAGCAGATTAATCAGAATGGTAAATATTATAACCGTAATAATAGGAGTTGGAATTGGTACATGAGGAATAAAACTTCCCATATATTTCAGAAGATTACTTTCTACACTAGGACTTGCTCCACCATTAATCCAGTAAGCAATTGGTCGTCCTGCAGTAAAGAGAATCAAAGATGCAATCATCGGTTGAATATTAAACTTTGCAATGAGTGTTCCGTTGAATAAACAGAAAAGGATTGCAACAATACATGCAACAATGAGTCCAAGAATAATTGTGCCTGCATTAATATTTCCTGTCCTTAGAATCTTTACAAACATAGAACCTGCAATTGCTGACAAAGCACCTATGGAAATATCCTGACCTTTTGTAGCAGAAGTAATAAGAGTCATTCCTATAGAAAGAATTACAAGCTCCGAAGCACCGTTCAAAATACTTATAAGATTTCCTGTAAGAACTATATTTCCAAGATTATTCTTATTAATCATAATAGAAAAGAATCCCGGATCTCGAATAAGATTAAAAATAACCAGAACAATCAGTGCAATAAGCGGAATTGCAAGCTGCGACTGGAAGATTTTCTTAATTTTATCAAAAATTTTATTTGCCATTTTGTGCTTTTCCTCCCGCAATAGTTTGCATAATTACATCAGAACGTAAAAGATCATCCTTAAGTTCTCCAACAATTTTTCGGTCACGCATAACTATTAATCTCTGACATACAGAAAGCATTTCTTCTATTTCCGAAGAGATGAAGGTTACACTAACACCTTCTTCGGCAAGCTTAAGAACAAGTTTCTGAATTTCAAGTTTTGTTCCGACATCAATACCACGAGTTGGTTCATCAAGAATAAGATATTGAGGGTGAGTTAAAAGCCAGCGTGCAAGAATAACCTTCTGCTGGTTTCCACCCGAAAGAGATTTTATAGGAGTTTCTTTTGAGGCTGTTTTAATTTCCAGCATATCAATAAATTCATCAGCAAGTTTTTCCTGCTCTGCACGACTGATTGGTTTTGTAAAACCATTGAGAACCTGCAGGGCAAGGATAATATTTTCACGAACTGAAAGATCCTGAATAATTCCGTCTCCCTTGCGGTCCTCAGGAAGATAACCAATACCAGCTTTCATGGCATCTTTTGGAGAAGTAATTTTTATATTTTTACCGTTTACTTTTACCTTTCCACCAGTAACTCGATCGGCTGCAAAAATAGCACGTACACTTTCGCTTCGACCAGAACCAAGAAGACCCGTAAAACCATTAACTTCTCCCTTATTAATCAAAAAGTCAAAAGGCTTAATACCTTCACTGCTGGAAAGCCCTTCAGCTTCGTATACAACAGTACCTGCTCCAGTATAAGGCCTTTTCTGATTTTTAAGATTCGTCATATCTTCCATATCTTTTCCAAGCATGGCAGAAATAAGCTTTACACGAGGAAGCTCGCTAACAGTAAATTGTCCTACAAGTTCACCGTTACGTAAAACTGTAATTTTATCGCAAACCTCGTAAACCTGCTCAAGGAAGTGTGTAATAAATATAATTCCAACATTTCTTTCCTTCAGGTCACGCATAAGCTTAAAAAGAAGTTCAACCTCTTTTTCATCCAGAGAAGAAGTCGGTTCATCAAGAATAAGAACCTTACATTCCATATCCACAGCACGAGCAATTGCAACCATCTGTTGAACAGCAAGAGAACAGGTTCCAAGCTGCTGACCTGGCTTTGCCGGAATATTAAGTTTTGTTAAAAGTTCCCCTGCCTTTTTTTCCTGCAAGCGGCGATTAACAAACTTATAATTTCCGCGCCCTATATACATATTCTCTGCCACACTTAAATTCGGACAGAGAGTAATTTCCTGATATACAGTAGAGATGCCAAGATTCTGGGCATCTTGAGGAGAACGAATTGTTACAGGCTCTTCATGACCCTCAATTCTGATTTCACCGGCGTCCTTTTCATATACACCTGTGATAACCTTTACCAGAGTAGATTTTCCAGCTCCGTTTTCTCCCATAAGCGCATGAATCTCTCCCTTATTGAGTGTAAAGTCAACATTCTGCAAAGCCTTTACACCCGGGAATTCCTTGTAGATTCCACGCATAGATAAAACAACATTATTTTCCATTTTTAAGTCCTAAATATGAAAGATCAAAAATTACCTTTGTAATCTTATTAAGCTAAATATTTATTACGGCCATAAAAGGCCTTCAACGAATATTAATAAAGAAATATTGTAAACAAGATTTCTTTACTCACGCATTTTTTGTTTCGCAAAAAACTGCTTAAAAAAAACGGCGTAAAATATGCATCCTACACACTTTACGCCGAAATCATTAAAAGAGGACTTTGAAATTAATCACCAAGACCGTATGTATTAATATCAGAATCAGTGATTGTTTTAGCATCGAATCCCTTTTCTGGATTATAGATAATCTTTGAAGGAACTTTGCCAGTCTTAATCATGTCTTCGATAATAGCAGCCTGGAATGGTGAACACTGTCCATCATAGTTCCAGTTTCCTGCCTTAAGCTCACGAAGAGCCCATTTATTTGTATCGAATCCCATAATTGTAACTTTACCATTTACACCGTGTGTGATACCTGCTTCATCAAGAGCTGCTACAGCACCCTTAGCCATATCATCATTTTCAGCATAAATTACATTGAAATCTTCTTTTGAGTTGATAACAGATTCAACAATTTTCTTTGCGTTATCTGCACTCCAGTCAGCTGTCTGCTGAACAACTTTCTTCATTGTTCCTGCAGCAAATTCCTTATCCAATGCACCTGTACGACCAATCTGTGCAGCAGAACCCATGTGTCCCTGGAGGTGAATTACCTTGTACTCTTTAAGATTCTGAGCTTTAAGCCAAGCAACAGCTGATTCACCTTCTTTAGGCATATCAGAAACAACAGCAGCTTCATAAAGATTTTCTTTAACATCTGCAAGACGGTCAAAAAGGAATACTTTAATTCCAGCTTTCTTTGCTTTATTAAAAGCAGAAGTCCAGCCAGCCATATCAGCAGGAGACAAAAGAATATAATCTACGCCTTCTGTAACAAACTGAGAGAAAGCATTTAACTGTTCATCATTATTCATGCTGTAGAAAGTTTTTACATCATAACCTTTTTCTGCAGAGAATACAGTTTCCATATCCTTTACATTAGCAGCACGGTAACCAGACTCTGAAGGCGGGTTATTGATAATACCAATTTTAATTTTGTCATTACCAGCTTTTGCCTTCTTTTTTGAAGCACCAAATAATGATGCAACACACATAAGTGCAACAGCGAATATTACGCTTTTTTTCATCTAATTTTTCCTCCTATAGATGTTTTATTTTTGCTTACATCGTAATAATACGCCCACTGCAACCAGATTTGAATGAAGAAATTTCGGAATTTATTTATGAATTTTTAAGAAAAAAAATAGCGGCAAACTATATGTCTGCCGCTTATATATAAATGTTTAAAATTTTACAAAAAAAGGTTAGAAAATTTATTTACCACAAATACGTGTCTGGCACTCTTTATAAATAGCACTTGTCTTAGCAACAACGTCTGCAGGAATTTCCTTAATGTTTGGATCACCGGCAAGATTATTTGCCTTGAGCCAGTCGCGTACAAACTGCTTGTCGTAGCTTGCAGGACTTCCGCCAACTTCGTACTTAGAAGCATCCCAGAAGCGAGAGCTGTCAGGAGTAAGAACTTCGTCACCAAGTACGAGTTCTCCGTTTTCATCAAGACCAAATTCAAACTTAGTATCGGCAATAATAATTCCGTTTTTGTAAGCATGCTCGTAGCATTTCTTATAAATTGCAAGAGCAGCTTTTTCAATCTTAGTACCAAGCTCTTCGCCAAGGTCGTCTTTCATATACTGAAGAGTAACATTAATATCATGACCTTCGGCAGCCTTAGTAGAAGGAGTTACGATAGGCTCTTCAAGCTTTTCAGCCTGCTTGTATTCCTTATCAAACTTGTGACCAAGGAAAGGTTCGCCCTTCTTATAAGCCTCGTACATAGAACCAAACATATATCCGCGGACAATTACTTCATAAGGAATCATCTTAAGCTTCTTTACAAGAATAGTGCGTCCTTCATATTCCGGCTTCTGGAATTCTGCAGGCATATCCTTCAAATCACTTGAAATCATGTGATTCTTAACAATATCTTTTGTGTAGTCAAACCAGAAATTAGCAAGAGCGTTGAGCACCTTACCCTTGTCTGTAATCATTGTAGGCAGAATAACGTCAAAAGCAGAAATTCTGTCAGTTGTAACAATTACCATGCGACCATCTTCAAGATCATAAACTTCTCTAACTTTACCCGAAATAATTTTCTTCATCTTATACCTCTATTTACTCAGCAAACCGCCGAATTTAATTCCAAAACGTGAACACAGCACATTATACTGATTTTCTTCCTCAGTGTCATTAAAACCGGTAATCAGTAAGGTGGGGAATGACTTCCCCTCGCTCGCACTTCGTTGCTCGCTACCCCTTCTAGCGGGTGGCTCGCCCCCCGCAACGCCCCCCTCGAGCACTTCTAGTGAATGTCGTACAACTCCATCAACAGAATCAACAATTTTAATTTCCGAACCACATGCTTCTTCAAAGACTTCAGTAAAATTCAAAAAGTGAGTACAGCCAAGAATAATTACATCGCAGTTCTCGCCGCGGAAAAAATCCACCGCAGGCTTTACCGCCTCAAGACATTCTTCCCGGCTTGCAGTAAAGGCCTTGTGTTCAATAAAAGAAATCAGCTCCGGGTCCGGCCGGTTTATAATCGTACAGTCAGAAGCAAACTTATTTTTAAGTTCAAGGTTATAAGGATTTTCACAGGTGGCATGAGTTGCAAGAAGACCAAGACGGCGCTTTTTAGAAACACTGGCTGCAAGCTTAATGGCAGGAACAGTTCCTACAAATTTTACATCCGGAAAATCAGCGCGCAAAGATTCAAGCGCATTAACACTCATAGTATTGCAGGCAACCACAATCACCTTTGGGGCAAACTGCGAGTTGATTTTTCCCACAAGTTCAGTTACACATTCAACAACCTGTTCGTGAGATTTTTCACCATAAGGAAAATTTGCAGTATCGGCAACATAAACACAGATTACCTCAGGAGCACGCTGAATTAGAGTCGTCATATATGGAATTCCACCAACACCGGAATCAATAAATACAAAGTCAGTCATAAAATACCATGTTATTGTCCCACTCGGCCGGACAAACAGTTAATTAAATAAAGCATTAAATGCATCGCGGGCAGCAGCAGCCTTGTCATTTTCTGCAGAGCCAGACTTTGCATTAGTCTGGCATAAAATATGTGAGTTACGGAAATAATCACAGAAATTTCCACGTTCTTTGTCATTTACAAAATCAGCAGAGCTTTCGCGGCAATCATTATGAATTCCGCTTTCATAAAATTCACAGGCCCTGCAAACATGTAAATCTGCATGACAAAATGGACATTCATCTGAACGAGAAGGTTTCTCAATTTTAATTTCCTTGCGACATTTCCAGCAAATCATAAATATATAGTATCATTTTTTAAAACTTTCTACTATAATTAAAATATGTTTATTCAAAACAAATGCATGGTTCCATACTGTCAGAATAACGCAATTTCTCAAATAGACGAAAATGGCTGTCTAGAATATAACAAAGGATATTGCATTGATCATATTTCTAATCCTGGAAAAATAAAAGAAGAAATATATGATTACATAATAAAGAACGAAAAAATTGAAGGGCTAAATGCCAGCGGCTTGATTTTTTCCGGAATAGATTTTTCTAATAAAAGGTTTTACGGCTGTAATTTTACTAACTGTTCATTCTTGAATATTCATTCACAGAAAATAGTTTTAAGAATGTGTATTTTTGATTTCGCTATTTTTAACGACTGTAACTTTATTCATTCAAACATGCTTTTTACCTCGTTCTCTGGAAGCACATTCACACACACACTTTTTACTTCCAGCGATATGATTCAGAATAATTTCAACGGAATAAAATCCTATCAGTCATCCTTTGATGATTCCGATTTACTAAATTCACGCTTTATTTCTGCAACACTTGTAGATACATCATTCAGAAACTGTAATTTAAAACGAACGCTTTTTTATAATACAGACAGAACAAATGTTTCTTTTAAAATGTCTAACAGCCGCGAGGCTAAATTCAGCAGAGACGGCTCTGAAGAACAAAATGATCTGGCATTCGGAAATTCTGTGGTTGATGGAGGTATTTTATGAAAGTATACTTCCATTTAAATCTTGGTGGTTTTTCAAACTGCTATATGGTAGAAAATGAACAAACAAAAGAAACATTAATTATAGATCCGGGAAAAATTACTAATGATATTATTGCGCAAATAGAAAATGAACACCTTAATCTGGTTGCTGTTTTAATTACTCATAATCATGGCAGCCATGTAGGCGGTTTAAAAACCTTAAGAAAAATTTATAATCCAAAAATTATTGCTGCAGACTGGGAAGTAGCAAAAAATGATACTCAGGTTATTTCGGGCGACGGAGAATTAAAGCTTGCAAAAATGAACGTTAAATATATTTCAGTTCCGGGCCATACTTCAGATTCTGTAGTTTACTTAATCGGAAATATTATGTTTGTGGGCGATGTTCTTTCTGCAGGAAACATAGGTACTACAAATTCAAGATATTCTGAATTTATTCTTCGCTCAAATATAGAAGAAAAAATTTACTCACAGCAGGAAAGCATAATTGTAATGCCGGGCCACGGTCCTCCAAGCACTCTTGGGGCCATAAAAGAATTCAATCAGCAATAAAATAATGCTTTCTTAGCGAACAAAGGAATTTGTGAAATTGTTTGATTGATTTAGCGGGAAACTAAAGAAACGTTTCCTGCTACAATTCCAAATCGTCCAAATACATAATCATTCAAAGCAATCGCTGCATCTTCCAGTCCCTGTGCATTTGTCTCACGTATATACTCAGCTTCTTCCGGACAAAAATCAGTTACAGTTTTCCATTTAGCTCTGGCTACATAATAATCTGCAAGAGCAGAAATTCCCTGCTGCATCATATATGCCATAAATTCATTATGCATAAGATATTCATCTGTTACATCATAGCCTAAAGTCGACTGACTTTGAAAATATTTTATTAAGAAGCTCAAAGATTTTTGATCCATCGTATAATAAATTGCAGAAACAAAATTCCTAAAATCTGGATCGCGGAAAAAAATTGTATGCCAGCTTTCATGGGCTAAAAGACTGACTCTACTCCAGGCAGGAGTTCCGCGCGAAATAGAAACAAGACCACCTTCATTAGCTATAACATAATCTCCATCAACTTCAAAAAATCCGTTTGCAATAAGAATTCTTTTTAGAAGGAGCTCTTCACTATTTAATTTAAAATTTAATTTTTCGGCTGTATTAAAGAAATCAGCCATAGAAGCAGCAGAATAATCGTGAGCATTATAACCATGCATATCACCAAGCTCTTCATTTGTAAGAAGACGACCTTTATAACCGGCTTTTTCAACAAAGAAAGCCATTCGCCTGAAAAAATCATCCTGAATGCGTAAATTTCTTATATCAAAAAACAAAATATTTGAAAACCTGTCCCAGGTAAAAATTTCATAATCAAGTGTACGCCAGTTTTCCTGAGGATAATTCAAAATTAATCCAGGATCAGTTTTTATAGGATACAAAACTTCATTTCCGGATTTTTCTCTTTTCTGTCTTGCTGAAAACTGCTGAGTTGTTTCTACTTCAAGAATAATTGCTTCTATACAATCAATGTTAGTTTTTACCTGAACCAGCGGATAAGGACTTTTTAATGCAAAGCTTGGAATTACAATCTGATCCGCGCCTTCAACATTTTTTATATTTAAAACCTCACCGCCAAAATTTACCTGTGAACGAATTGAATTTTCGCTTGTAGATTTAAATTCTTTTTTATTGGAAAGCTTTACAAGATACTGACTTTGAACAGGAGAATTTCCACCTCGGGAACTAAAAAGCATTGCTGCACCGGAAAAATCAAAAGTTGTTTTAGAAAATCCAACTTCTCCGCCATTTGCTGCAAAACCATAAAACGGAATTTCAGAAGAATAATCAAAGCCCATTTTTGCAGGAGCTGCATAGACTCCTTCTATCTGACAACGAATTGCAGAATAAATAAAAAATCCTTCGGGTAGTATCGAACTTATATCATCTGTCTTTTTTAATGCAAATGAAACATCAAAAACTTCTGGAGCATTTTTTAAATCACCCTGTACAACAATTCTCTGATTAGAAATATATTTTAAAGGAATGTATTTTCCTTTATCTGTAAAATCATAATCATCAAGATAACCAAATTTAAAATAAGTTTTTTCGGAAGAATCTAAAAGAAGCTTATCAGAACGAGAAGGTTTAATTCTTAATCGAACAGTAATACTAACACTTTCATGCTCATTATAAATTGATTCCATAACAGTCTGTTCTGCTTCTGAAAATTTAAAACATGCAATTCCGGTTTTAGGGACAAGACCTTTATGAGCATTTTTGTTTAAAGCATATATACGTTCCATTTTTGAAGAACCATAACTTTCAAAATATACAGGAGAAAAATGACGTGTCGCAAAAAGAAAAACCGCAATGAATAAATCTAATATTATAAAAATTCCTAATAATATAAAAAACAATTTTTTTGAACGATTTTCATCTTTTTTTTCCATAAATATGCTCCAAAACAAGTTCAGAAATTATATCATAAATAATTAAAAAGATATACAATGAAAAAATGGTTATAATTCCTAACGAAAATGATTTACTAAAGCTTTCTAAAATGCAGAAAAAACTATGCAATATTCTTAGAGAAAATTTTAGTCAAACAGCTTCTGATAAAATGTCTGATAACAATAGCTTTGTTATACCAGCTCTTCCGTTATGGCTACTTTCAGATACTTCTGTTGATTTGAGTGAAGACGAACTAAAGAATGAAGGAAAATCAATAATTTCGGTTGTACTTCAGAATTTTTGCATTGATAAAGCTGAAAGCTATATATATGTTAATTGCTCTGCCGAAGTGAATTATACAAAATCAAATAAACAGTTTTTAATGCCTTTTATTATTATTAAAACAAATATAATTTCAGAAAAGCAAAAAAAAGAGATAAAGGAATTCTTTAAAAAAGAATTTCCTCTACCTCTAAAAATTTTCCGTTTAGGTATTGAACAGTTTGACAGCCCGAACACAAAGTCTATAAGAAAAAGTGTATGGTGCAAGCTGAAATAAATTACATTACACCACTGCCACGATCGAGAGAAGTTAAACCGGTTCTTACGTACTCAAGAATTCCATATGGCTCAAGCAGGCGCAAGAGGCTTTCTACCTTCTCTTCGCTTCCAGTAATTTCTATAATGACTGATTCCAGGCTTACATCCACGATTCGTGCCTTGTATATATCTGCAGTCTCGATGATTGTACCACGGTTACTTGCTTCGGCACGAACTTTAATAAGGGACATTTCGCGCTGTACAGAACTTCCAGACTCGCATTTTTTAATAGCAATAACTTCCTGTAATTTTGCAAGCTGCTTTTGAATCTGATCAAGAATATATTCGTCACCGGTAACTACGATTGTCATGCGGCTCTGTTCAGGCTTGTCGGTTGCGCAAACCGTTAGCGAATCAATATTATATCCGCGGCGGCTGAAAAGGCCTGACACACGGCTGAGTACACCGGTTTTATTTTCTACAAGTACACTTAATACGTATTTTTCCATAATATTTCCTATAATTTAACAAGATATACAAGATGTAAAAGATAATATAAACATCTTTTACATTCTGTTTATTCATCCTAAACATCCTGTACATCTTGTTACTCCTATTCCTTATCTCTCAGGATTAAAAGAAACTGTTCTCAAAATATCCCCGAATACACCGGCAGCTGTTACGCCTGCACCGGCACCGTATCCGCGGACAGTCAAAGGAATCGGCTGGTAGCGCTCTGTGTAGAATACAAAGGCGTTTTCACCACCCTTTACGCTGTAAAGTGGATCATCCTGACCTACTTCCATCATACCAACGCTAACCTTTCCGTCTTTGATTGTTGCACCCATGCGGAGAACCTTGCCCTTCTTTTTGAGGTCGGCAATTTTCTTTGCAAAGTAGTCATCAACTTCAGGAAGCTTCTTTAAGAACTCTTCTACAGTTCCGCTTGAATCAAAGGAATCCGGGAATACCTTGAACATCTGAATATCAGAAAGCTCAATGTCGTAACCAGACTCGCGGGCAATGATAAGTCCCTTGCGGGCAACGTCCATTCCGTTAAGGTCGTCGCGAGGGTCCGGCTCAGTGTAGCGGAGTTCCTTTGCTTCAAGCACTGCCTTGCTGAAAGGAACTCCCTCGTCGAGTTTTCCAAAAATGTATGAAAGAGAACCAGACATAATTCCGTTGAAGCTTTCAAGCTTGTCACCGGATTTATAAAGGTTCTGCAATGTATCGATGATAGGAAGACCAGCACCAACGTTTGTTTCATAAAGGAAGCGGCGGTGCATCTTGTTTGCTGTGCGTCGGAGCTCGTGGTAGAACTTAATGTCCATAGAGTTAGCACGTTTGTTTGGAGTTGCAATGCTCATACCCGCATTAAGAATGTCGAGGTAACGCTCCGGCAAATCGTAGCTTGCAGTACAGTCAACAAAGACTGGATTAAGAGGCTTCTTTTCTTTTACGAACTTAATGATATCATCAACATTCTGATTTGAGTTGAACGGGAAGTCAGGCTTTTTCATCTGGTCGCGCCAGTTTGAAAGATCGAGTCCGTCTTCATTCAAAATCATTCCGTCGATTGTTGTAATGCAGAGCACCTTAATATCAACATTTTCTTTCAACAATTTCTCGCGCTGGTCGCGGATCTGGTCAATCATTGTTCCACCGATTGTGCCGGCACCAAAGGCAAATACTTCGATTGTCTGAGCTGTGTGGAAGAAGAACTGATGAACGGCACGAACCGCTGTATCAGCATATTCATTTTCAATAACGGCAGAAATACAGCGCTCTGAGCTACCCTGAGCAATGGCCAGAATATTGATATCCTGACTTGAAAGAGCATTGAGGAACTTTCCTGCAACACCGCGGTTAGCAATCATTCCGTCGCCTACAACGCTTACAATTGCGCAGTCCTTGCGGACATCAATTGCATCAATCAGCTTTTCGCGGATTTCAAGCTCGAACTTTGCTTCAAGAGCATCTTTTACGATATCTGCCTCGCTGTCGCGAACACAGAAAGAAATTGTATATTCAGAAGAAGACTGAGTAATCAAAAGAATAGAAGAGCCGGCTCCAGATACAGCAGAGAAAATCTTACTTGCCATACCGGTTCGGCCGCGCATAAGGGAACCGCCCACACTGATCATGCTTACATGCTTAAGAGAAGAAATACCGCAGATGCTTGACTTTCCCTTGCGGCTTTCAAAAGGTCCCTGACCAATGCGTGTTCCACGGGCACTTGGATTATGCGAGTTCAAGCTCCAGGCTTCAATTCCCTTTGCCTGAAGAGGTGCAATTGTTTTTGGATGAAGAACTTTAGAACCAAAGAATGAAAGTTCCATAGCTTCTTCATAAGACATATCATCTACGAGGATTGCGTCTTTTACAACGCGTGGGTCTGCAGTGTAAACACCGTCAACATCAGTCCAGAACTCAACGCGCTTTGAGCGGAGGCTTGCACCAATAATTGCGGCAGAGAAATCAGAACCATTGCGGCCGAGCAAGCCCATAACAGGCTTCGTTCCATGTCCGCCGGACCATGTGCAGATAAAGCCCGGGAACAAAAGAATGCGGGTCTGCTGAGGAGAAGCACCGTCACGGAATGGAGCGCAGGCTTCGTTACATGCAGAATAATCAGCTTCTCCCTCTTTCTGGTTACCTGTTGTGAAAACAAATTTGCGGCTGTCGAGGAAGATTACGCTCTGTTTTTTTGCAAGCAGAACATTTTCCATAATAGGTGCTGAGAGGAGTTCTCCCATACCCATAATGCGGCAGTGAACAGTATCAGGACACTCGCCGAATGAAACACAGCCGGCGAGGAGTTTTTCGAGTTCAGTAAAATTAGGCTCAAGACGGGCCATTGTTTTTTCTGCATCAAAGCCCGGAAGCTTAGACTGCAGTTCAAGACAGATTTCGTTGTGAGTATTTTTAATGTCGGCTACGTAATTTGTGCCGGAGATGCCCGAAACACATGCATCGATTGCAGCCTGAAGAGTGTTAGAAACGCCGGCTGCTGCGCTGACTATAACACTAAGTCTGTCTTCTTTTGCGCGGTTTATGATAATATCCGCAGAAGCAAGAATACGTCGGGCATTAGCCATCGACGTTCCACCAAATTTAAGAGTAATCATTTTGTACCACCTTGCCAAAGTCCGCAATTTCCCCGAATATCCGGGCGAGCTCACTTCCACTCTCGCGAGTGTCAGCAAGTCGGAAATCAGCTATGTATTTCTATTATAATATTGAATTATAAGTTTTTATTCAACTTCAAAAGAAATTTTAAGATTTGTAAAGGTTGGTTTATTTCTATTGTTTTCATTATCAATCTGAAGATAGAATATTCCTGAAGAAGTGTCTGGCAGATCACTATAGGTAATATATTCTTTAGAGTAACTGAACTCTTTGTTTTTTAATGCAGTTGCATTATTATTAATTTTTGCAGCCTCATAATCCCTGTTATCGTTATCCATAAGAATCTCAATCCATTCATTCTCAGTATTATCTATAAGATCAGGCCGCATGCCCTTGAAATCTCTATCACAGGTACCACTTATAGTAATTTTGATTTTAGTACCTTTAGGAATTATAATAAAATCACCAAATATATCAGCAGAATCCATACTAATTTTAAATTCATATTCACTGTCTTTCTCGCCCCAATGTTCCAAAGAAAAAGAGATTGATTCAAATTCTAAAGTCTTCTTATATCCGCTGGAGATATTCTTTCTTTCATTTGCAGCATTTACCGAAAGTACTTTTGCTGAAACTTCAAAATTCCTGATTACTGCACCCTCGTCTAATATTTCCGGATCATAACAGATATTAACCCAGGAAGAATTTGTATTAACAATCGGCTTATTAAGTACATAAACCGTTTTATATGTAAAAGGCTCATTGGCCGTAATTCCTTTTCCATCATTTCCAAATGAATTTTTAAATGGATGAGCCTGAACCCACTCTTCTTCGCCTGTGGAGATCTGAATTGCCCATCTGGAAATATCTTTATTTGATATGCCCTTCATAGTAAACTCAAGAGCAGTTCCGGCAGGAATAGTTTTATCTTTTTCAGTAACTTCAAAAAGATCACAGCCGGTTCCATAGTTGTATTTTCCATTTGCCCTGTCATAATCATTTCTCTGAAAATATACAGTGCCCCGTTCATATTTTTTTTCAACACCAACTGTAATTGGTTCCGGTAGAATTACAACAGGCTCGGATTGAGTCGGTATGACTGTTTGTGTGACAGCAGGTGCCTCAGTTTTTACAACAGCAGGTTCTTCATTTTCAGAAATCTCAACTTTCTCTGCGACTGTTTTTTCTGTTTCTAAGATTTCTACTGTTTCTTTTGCTTCTTCTGTTTCTACTTTTTTCTCTACCACTACCGGTTCCTCAACAGCTGCACTTTCAGCAATCCCGGCAACTATATCAGTTTTTTCCTTTGCAATTTCCCCAACCGTCGGTAAAAGCGTAATTTTTTCTCCAGCAGAAACTACCATAGGCTCAGATATCTGGCTTCCAGTTTCAGGTTTCTTAGCATGCTCAGAAACCTCTACCTGTCCACTCACAACCTCAATAACGACAGTATTATCATCTTCAACAGCTTCTTCCGCGCCGGCTGCAACCGCTTTTGAAACCTCCGGAAGTGCCAGTTTTACTTCCGAAGACTGAGAAACAGAAATTTCTTTTTTACCGGAATGAATTACAAGCTTTTCTTCCGGCGAATTGTTTGCAACAAAAATTTCACCACCAATAAAATTTATACTATGCTGACTTTTAGTTTTAAAAATCTGCACCATAGAATTTTCGTGTATTTGTATTTGAATTCCACTGTCTGAAAACTCAGTATAAACTTCAGAATTTTTTGATGTTCTTATTCTATCTCCATCATAAATATCACTTGAATCGTTTAAAACTTCCCAAATTTCATTATCCAGATATTTTCTCTGAACTGTATTTTTCTTATAATAAATTTTAGCAACAGGAGATTCTGCCTGTTTTATTGTAAAGGAAGTTAAATCTCTGTAAAAAAGAAAAAGCATAAAAGCAGCAGCAAGAGAACAAAAGATGAATATTAAATAATCTACTTTATTAAGCCTGTATGCTGTACTTCTTTTCTTCATCGTCTGTATTTACCTTCGCTAAATCAGGAGCTTTTGTTCCAATAATCTTTCTTACTTCTTCTATAGATTCAGGCTTGCCTTTTCCTGTTATATTAATTACAGCATACAATTTAACAGCTTCTGTTTTTCCTTTAACATGAACACCAGGCATCTGCTCAACTATAATTTTATCCTTTATAAGATTGTATGTATTTTCTGTAATCAAAATGTCCGTTGCAAAAGGCTTATTCAAGGCCTCAGTTCTGCTTGCCAGATTAACTGCATCTCCAATAACAGTATATTCCATTCTGTCTTCAGAACCAATCTGGCCGGCAACCACAGGTCCCGAATTTATTCCGCAACCGATTCTTACAGGAGGAAGTCCCGCTTCGGCACGAACTTTATTAAAACGGAACAATTCAATACGCATCATTAATGCAGCGGTTACAGCACATAATGCATCTTTAGCAGGACTACCAGAAGATTCCGGAGCTCCCCAAACCGCCATAATTGCATCGCCTATATATTTATCTACAACACCATCTGTCTTATTAACACAGGCAACCATTTTTGTCATATATGCGTTCAAAAATTCTACAACCTCATTTGGATTCATTTTTTCGGACATAGCTGTAAATGAACGGATATCAGAAAAGAAAATAGTTGCTTCACGATTTTCTCCTCCAAGAGTAAGCTCTCCACTTGCTGCCTTTTGAGCAATTGTTTTATTTGTAAATTTACTGAACGAAGTCATCAGTTTTTCTCGTTCAGAAAGACCTTTTCCCATTTGAACAAATGAAGAAGTTAAAAGTCCTATTTCATCGCGTGTGCGCGGTTTTATATCAAGTTCAAATTCACCATGCTCGATTTTTGCAGAAGCAGCAACAAGTTCTTTTATAGGATTTGTAATTCCATTACTGAAAATTCTTATAAGTATGATTGCTGCAAATAAAACCGCAAGCGAAAACAAAACAATTCTGTAAGTAGTTCTGTTGATTACGGCATAAACTGATTTTTCTGAAATTTTGGTAATTACAAATAAATCATCTTTTATCTGGTGAATTGCTGTAAAAAAATTATTATCCACATTCTGTGAGTTGCTTTCTCCGGAATTTTCCAAAAGTTCTTTTATTCGAGGCAAATCCTCTGTATATTCCGTTTTTGCAGAAGCAAAATCAGGATTAATTAAAACCTTTGCATCTTTATCAACAAGGACAGTTGTATTATTTGAACCAGTTCCCATCAAATCACAAAGAGTAGAAACATTCATTCCAACAATACCAGCACATAAATTATTTACAGGACCATATTTATAAACAAACATTATAGCAGGAAAGTCAAAAGCTGAAGAAATATTTGAATATACAGAATTTTGATTTTGCGGATCAAGAATAACATCTAATGCAGCTTTTTGAACAATAAAGCCAATATCATTTTTATAATCTGAATATGAAGGATTTATACAAAGACCTGAACCACCACCAAGCACAAACAAAACATCAGGATTTGAAAGAAAGAATTCATTTATAAAATCATTTTTTTCAGCTTCTGTTTGAGCCATTGAAAAGGCCTTAAAGAAAATATACGAATTGCTTTGAATATTTTCAAAAGCAGATTGAACTGTCTGGGCAGTTCTGCCATTTAAAGTAAGATTATTTTCTTCTGCTTTAATTTTATCATCTTGACGAATAAGTGTAGAAACCAGAGTTGTAGAAACTCCAAGAACAAGAATAATTAAAAAAGAAAATAGAAGAATCTGCTTAAGACTTATTGGATATTTTATTTTCATCGAAACACATCCATAATAAAATTCATTTTCTTCTATTATAAATGCATTATACATATAATGCTACTTTAATTTACTTTCCAGCTCTTCCAGCAGCATAATTTTCAATCCGCGCTTTTCAATTTTTTTACGCAATTCAGGATGAGGTTCATTAATAAAAATACAAGTTCCACGACCTGTCAGATGCTCTCCGGTTGAACCGCCATTATCATAAATTTTTTTTACAAGATCAAAGGCAGAATCTACATCTCGAAGAATTTTTCCATCAAGTTCAAAACGTTCACCAGATACAGTTTTAAAATGAGGCATTGGAGAAATTTTACCATAAAGACGCTTTATTTTTTCAGTTATTTCTTTACGATATGCACGCTCTGCGGCCTGCTCTAAAATCTGTTCATTAGAAACAAAGCATTTTTTTCCTTCTGCCGAAGTAAAAATTTCTTCTACACTCTGCCCTGTTTTCATACATTCAGCCTTTAAGCACAACATAGTCATAATTGCATCATCTTCAGATTTATGACTCTGATACTTTGCAACATTAACGCCGAACTCATTAGCCCAATCTACAAGCTTCTGTTTTTTTTCATATTTTCGTTCAAGATAACGTTCAAGATCAAAAGCACGAAACTGAATATATGGAAGCTCATAACGTTCACAGGAATCGTTCACAAAACCAACATCATTACTAACCGCAAAGCCTGCAATATAACGATTTCCTGTTGTAAAAAGCTTTTTTATGTCTTTATAATATGCTTCAAAATTTGGCTTAGTGCGAAAATAATCCTTTGAATAAGCAAGTTTGCAATCACCTTTTCCAGAAAGAAGATACCAGTCAAAATCGCATTCAGGATTCATAACAACATCTTCGCTTTCAATCACGTTTAATTCATCATCACAGACGACATAACCAAGCGAGCAGATTTTTCCCACGCCGTCAAAAGTATTTGCACATTCACAATCAAAAAAAACAAAACTCTTATGATTCATTTTTTCATACTCTTTGCATAGCTGGCGACTGTAAAAATTCTTTCTTATCCAAAAAATATTTTTTCAGTCGCCTGAAGTTTTTGCTAAAAGCAAAAACTTCATTTATACTCTGTGCATAGCTGAGAAGACCTTTTCATTCATGATATTTATTTCTACGCCCATTTCTTCGGCAAGGCTGTTCATATTTTTGCGGAGGTCTTCTATATGAATATCTGCTCCAGATAAATCTACCATCATCATCATTACAAAATTTCCCGAAAGAATTGTCTGAGTAATATCAGCAATGTTAATTCTGTGATCGCTTAAATATTGACTTACCTTTGCAATAATTCCAACTTTATCACTACCAACAACAGTAATAATTGCATTCATTTTATCATCTCCCAAAATCTAATTAAAAATTATTTCCCAAAGTTGCAGCAATTACAGCTTTGATAGTATGCATTCTGTTCTCTGCTTCGTCAAAAACTACTGACTGTTTACTTTCAAAAACTTCATCTGTAACTTCCATAGCTGTAAGTCCGAATTTTTCACCAATCTCTTTTCCAATCCTTGTATTTAAATCATGGAACGAAGGCAAATCATGCATAAAAATTGCAGTCGGCTTAGCTTTTTTCATAACATCAGCATTTACCTGATAAGGCTTCAAATCAGCAATTCTTTCTGCCCAAACTTCATCAGGTTCACCCATACTAACCCAGACATCCGTATAAATAATATCTGCATCCTTTGCAGCTTTAGAAACATCACTTTCCAAAGTTACAGAACCGCCGCTCTGCTTTTGCCAGGTTTCACATTCCTTTAAAAGATTCTTATCAGGAAAATATTTTTCTGGAGCACAAAGAGTCAGATTCAAACCAAGCTTTGAACATACAATGCTCAAAGAATTTCCAATGTTATATCTGGCATCACCAAAATAAACAAGTTTTAAACCTTTAAGCTTTCCAAAATGCTCACGGATAGTAAGCATATCAGCCAGCATCTGTGTTGGATGATATTCATTTGTCAGACCATTCCAGACAACAACACCAGAATATTTTGCAAGATCTTCAACTATTTTCTGCTCAAATCCACGATACTCAATTCCATCAAACATTCGGCCAAGAACACGCCCGGTATCTGCTATACTTTCTTTTTTTCCAATCTGACTTCCTTCTGCAAGATAAGTCGTACAAATTCCTAAATCATGAGCAGCAACTTCAAAAGCACAACGAGTTCGGGTACTTGTTTTTTCAAAAATCAAAGCAATATTTTTTCCGCGATGAATATCTACAGGAATTCCTTTTTTCTTTTTTTCTTTTAAATCAGCAGCCAGATCAAGCAAACCAATTATTTCTTCTGAAGAAAAATCTTTTAATGTAAGAAAATTGCGTCCTTTCAAGTCCATAGATACCTCACAAACTTTTTATGAAAAAATAATTATAACAGAATCTAAAATATTATTCTATATATAAAATCAGCATGTATAATTGACTCTGATTTTATAGTTTTAATATTTTCAATAAAAGAATTTCTAGCGTTCTGGTTTTAAATAAAATGTCATAAAGTTATCAGTATCTAAATATTTATTTGCAGCTTCGATTATAGCTTCTTTTTTAATCCAATCAACAATTATTCCATAATAACTGCTTACCCATAAAGGTTCGTCTTGATAGATAATTTCATTCTTAATTCGTTCAAGCCACCAGTCAACACTTGAGGAAGCGTTTTCATAATTACGCATATAAGTTTCCCGAACTTTAGCAATCAATTCATCAGAAATTTTTCCGTTTTTAAATTCATTGATTATATCAACAACTGCAGCAGAAAGTTCCTCTTCTCGCTCGGGCTTGCATCCAAAATTAATTAAACATTTATAAGAACGATCAGCAAGTCCAGAAATATATGCATCACAGGAAATTTCATAAGTTCCACTCTTATCTTCACGAATTACTTCACGCAAACGAATAGCAAGAGCAGAAGCAAGAAATTCAATTATTTTATTTTCCTTATAATTATCATCCAGACTATCTGCGGCAGGAAGCTCTCCTCCAAAAATCATAAAAACAAAACCTAAATTATCGATTCCTTTTTTAACAATAAAATTCTTCTTACCTTTTGGAAAAGGAAAATCAATATATTTCATTTCTTCACGGTTATCATTTGTTTTAAGATTTCCAAGATAATACGCACACAAATCTACGAGTTTTTTTTCATTAAAATCACCTACAAAAGCAAATGTAAAATCTGCAGGATTACCAAATCTGTCAAAATAAATTCTTTCTGCAGTTTTACGATTCATCTTCGAAACATAATCTTTTGTCATAGGTGTATACCACAGATTATTACCATACACTTCCTGGGCGGCTTTTTGTATAAAAACATTTTGTGGCTGAGTATCAAAATTTTCTGCAACAGTCACATACTTCTCATAAATAGAATTCCAGGAATCTTCATTAAAATTCGGCGCACTAATCATAAGACACAACAGCTGTAAAGTTTTTTCCATATTACTTAAAGAAGCACTACCTTTAAAAAATTCTACAGATTTTTCAATTTCTAAAGAAACATTTAACCCTTCTTCAGAAGCTATTCGTTGTATTTGAGTAAGAGATTTTCCACCAAAACCAGAAAATAATGCATAATCTACAGCAATTGAAGCAGAAGGAACATCCTGCTCATCAAGAGAATACAAACCTCCTTTACTTCCTGCATATATTAAAATAGGATTTTTTTTATTATTAATTTTTTTAATAATTATTTTTACACCGTTTTCAAAAGTATATTCATTTGCGCCAAGCTCATTAATAATTTTATTATCAATTATCTCTGCTTTTTTTTCAGGCTTTTCCATAAGAATGTTATCGCCAAAATCATTTTCAAAAGCTACATTCCGAGCTTCACTTTCATAATTCTTCCATATATCTTCAATATCATTTTCAGAAGGAATTTTTACATTTTCAGGACTATAAATAAACATCGAAGTTCCGCGCTTATCAAAAACTTTCTTAAAAGCAGCAATAATTTCATCAGGAGAAATTTGATTAATAATGGAATTAGAAATTTTAATTTCTTCTTTAGGAGCAATCATCATTTTTCCGTCAAAATAATAAGAAGCAATAGCATCTGCATAGCTGGAAGAAGAAATAATATTTCTGGAGTTATATTTCTGTCTGATTTCTAAAAGATATTCCTGTTTAATACTATCAAACTCAGATTTTGTAATACCAAGATTTATAAAACGTTCATATTCGTCTAAATAAGCCTTAAAAGCTTCTTCAAACATATCATTTTTTGGAATAAACTGTGCAAAATATATAGTATTAGAATTATTAAGTGTTGTCTGACTAAAATCTGCACCCAGCCACGAACAATCAGACTTTATAGTTAATTCTTTAAGACGATTTCTGAAAATTTCACACGCCATGCTCAAAGCATATTTTTCTCTAAGCTTTTCAACTGTATTAACAGGTTCTTCATTGGAACTCATATTGCAAATTTCAACCTGAAGAAGATTTAATTCCTTATCACGAATTACAGTAAGAGTTTTTTCATGATTTTCAGGAATAGAAAAACATGGAACTTCAGTTACAGAATCTGAAGCAGGAATTGCGCCCATAATGTCAATAATTACCTTTTCAATTTCCTCAGATTTAAAATCGCCAACTGCAATTACAGCCATATTTTCCGGGCGATACCACTTTTTATAAAAATCAACAATGCGTTCTGGAGTAATATTTTGAATAATATTCATATCTCCTATAACATTATGGTCAGCATAGCGAGAATTTTTCAGCAATTCAGAAAATATAATTTCAAAAATACGACCATCTGCACTCTGAGTAGTACTACGCCATTCTTCAACAATAACACCACGCTCCTTTTCAATTTCTTCCGGATCAAAAGTAACGTCATGTGCCCAATCCTGCAGAACAATCAAACTTGATTTTAAAGTTTCAGGATTATCAGCAGGAATTTCAAGCACATAAACAGTATTTTCAAAGCGGGTAAATGCATTAACTTCCGGACCAAATTGCATACCAATTGTTTGAAAATAATCAAAAATAGCAGATTTTCTAAAATGTTTAGTTCCGTTAAAACACATATGCTCAACAAAATGAGCAACACCCTTCTGATCATCATCTTCCATGCAGGAACCAGCTTTAACGGCAAGTCTAAGTTGAATACGATTTCCAGGCTCAGTATTTTCTTTAATAAAATACGAAATACCATTTTCCAGTTTGCCTTGCTTTACAGAAGGATCAAATACAAGCTCATTTGAAAAATTATAATTTTGTGGACGAGAACAACCGCCTGTAAAAAAAGACAAAATAAATAAGGCAAATAATGAGTACAAACATTTTTTTAATATTATCATTTGATTAATTCCTGATTATACAAATTATTTTATATAAAAAATGACGGAAGTTTCAACATATAAAAGTGCTTAAAAAAGAATAATTTTTTAAAGAGGGCGCTTCCCTACGGGCCGTGTGTTCCGCGGTTCCCTAACGGTCAGCCTCCTCGCCTTTAGCTGCGGTGGCTGTCGCAGCAAGCTGCTCCACCGCTCCATACACTAGCGCTCAGATAAACATATATGCAAATAAAGGCGGGAGCCGGAGTGCGTCTGTCGGATTGATAAACGAAAATGAATCAATCCGCATCCACCCTCCGGCTCCCGCCTTATATTCATAACTGCAGCCGGTGACCGCTACCTGCTTTCGATGTAAAGTCTATATAATATGCAAATTTATTTGTGGGAAAACAGTTTTTCTAAAGAATCTAAATCCTTTAAATTAATACATCGTTAAAAGTTCTATTTACGTCTGTATAAAGACTTGGATCGTTATAATAAAAAACAACTCTTATAGATTTTAATTCTTCTTAATTTGGCATTTCTATTTCTTCTGAATACATTTGAAATATTATTAAACTCATAAGAATATAGAATTTTTTTTATAATTATTCCTTCCTATATAATTATAAACTTGATTTCGCCAGATATATGCTGAAATTCAGGCGAAATCAGACTGATTTTTGCTCTGCCCCTGCAAATTATTATTTGTGGGAAAGAATAGTATCTATCATTTTAAACTTATTTATATATATTAGTCTCGAATTTTTAAAATACATCCTGTTCCAATCATTTCATTTCCTTCATATAAGCTAAAATGTTTGCCAACAGATAATTTATTTTTTACTTCTGAAAATTGCAAAAAAATAATTTTTATATCCATTAAATCCGTATCAAAACTATAATTGTTTATGTATTCGCCTATCACAACTCCACAGCAATATCCAATTTTTTCATTTTCTATTTTAAAGAGAGGTCTATAGGTGTATTCTTTATTCTTTATTGGAGGAAGTTTTCTTCTTCCTCCTTTTTCTTCGGATAAAAATCTCATAGAAACCATAATATCATATTCATACATATTAATTCTCCAATGGTATTTATCACAGGTGGCGATAGTAACGATAAATTTTCTTCTGGAACAATTACTGCAGAAGGTGCATCAATAATTGAATTAATTGGAATATAAGAATCTTTGGGTGCTGAAGTTGCTACAACAGCTACATATGGATCATCTTCAGCAATGCTTTGATTTGCTAATTTAGCATAACCATAAGCATCTAAAGGATTTGTCTGGAATAATTTTCCAACTTCGTATGTACTCTCATCTCCCATAGTAAATTTTCCGCCAGAATTTTTAATAGAATTCAATTCTTTTATATTAACAGCCCTATACAAAGTGACCAATGAATCTGATTCTTTTTTAACAATTTTTGATTGAACTATAGTGGCAGTTATTGAATCAGACCTAAAAGCACAAGCTATGAAACTTAGTCCGATTCCTATGGTAACAGGATCATCAGCTACTCCAGCTCCTAATGTTGCAAAATCTTCAATAATAGTTCCGAAGAGTATTCCTAGTCCCATAACTAGGGAAGGTTCAGCTAAAGTTGTTGACTTTTTCTCAAAATCTTGTAAATAGGAATTGTTTTTGTTCCTTTCAATCAGCTGCAGATACTCAAAATTATCTAAAGTATGCCCTTTTTGTTGTGCCCACAAATCGCTATTTGAATGCCAAAATCCTGATTTTTACTCCAGAAACCTCTTTTCTCCCTTACATTCCTCCATATTAATTAATTATAAACTCGAATCATAAGATTTTCATCTTAAAATTCGCTTGGTTTACCTGATTTGTGCTGAATTTCTGGTAAAATCGATGTAAAATTATCTATCTTTCTGAGAATTGAAGTTTTGTACGATTTATTTCAGTTTAAGAATGGCAGCAACCTGCTTTCGACGTAAATGCTTCGCATTTACTTATTAAAGATTATCAGTTATACCGCACCAAAGATGTCGGATATGAACACCGTTTACGGCGGCACAAAGTGTCCGCAGTAAACTAATTTAACCGTCAAAACGAAGTTTTGGACGGTTAAATAAAAAAAGCCCGGCAGCTACCTACTTTCCCACAAAAGTGCAGTATCATCGGCGTAAGAAAGCTTGACTTCCGTGTTCGGGATGGGAACGGGTATTACCTCTCCACTATGGCCACCGGGCAATAATTCAAAATCATACAAAGGGCAGTTAGTGAGTTTCCTCAGCACTGCAGGACGGAAAATTGGTTTTCAACTTATATAAAAGAGCGAGAATATGGTCAAGCCTCACGACCTATTAGTAATGCTCGGCTGAACGCCTCACGACGCTTACACCTGCATCCTATCAACCAGATAGTCTCTCTGGGGTCTTCAGGGAACTTAAAGTTCCAGGGAAGTCTAATCTTGAGGTGGGCTTCCCGCTTAGATGCTTTCAGCGGTTATCCCTTCCGAACTTAGATACCCAGCACTTACCCTTGGCAGGATAACTGGTAAACCAGAGGTTCGTCCACTTCGGTCCTCTCGTACTAAAAGCAGCTCCT
>JAQXNX010000016.1 GCA_029098225.1 Spirochaetales bacterium
CAGTCTGCTTAATTATGCGGTCAAACTTATCATATTCATACCAGATTTTCTTTCCTTCACTCTGAATGCTTTCTGTGCGGCCTCTGGAATCATAATTATAATATGTAGTCTTTCCATAGCGGTCTGTCATGTATCTTATGCTTCCGTCAGGATAGTATTCTGCTTTAACTGGAGTTCCATTCTGCTCTCCTGCTTTATTCATAAAGCCTTCTGTACTGTAGCCGTATTCATACCAGCCGCCGAAGGAGTTCTGTTCAGCTGTAAGCCGTCCGCCCCGGGTAAACTTGTTCTGACGGATTTCTCCGTTTCCGTCTGTTGTCTTTACAAGCTTTCCATAGCCGTCATATTCAAACAGGCTTGAAGTTCCAAGGGCATCAGTTACCGTTAGGAGCTTTCTGTTTTCGTTCTGGATTTTTATGTCATATTTCTGAACATAAACCTTATCGCCTGCAAGTAAAAGAAGCTGATTAATTTTTTCCTCAGTAATTTCTTCCTGTTCAGTAAGTGAAGCTGTCTTAAACTGCTTTATTTCGGAAATCTGTCCGTTCTTATATTCATAGACTTTAATCCGGCTTTCATTTCCGTATGAAACTTCTGCCTTAAGGTTTCCTTCTTTTGTATAAAGATAGCCTGAAACTGTTTTTTCAGTTTCGCCGTTTCCTGAATATACTTTAAGCGGCAGATGCCTTCTGTCATACTCAATTCTCGTCTCGTGAACTGTTTCTGTAACCAGATCTTTCTGGATAATCTTTGTTATGTCCTTTCTTCCGTTTGTGACATAAACTGTTTCAAGGCCGTTGTAGTCTTTACGGATTATTCTGTTTTCGCCTGTTTTATTTCCTTCTGCAGGAATATTTTCATAGCTGTATTCACTTATAGCTTTTCCTCCCCGGATTACTTTTTTAATTCTGTTTCTTGAATCATACTCATATTCAGTTTTGATTCTCTCGCAGGTTTCACAGATTAAATTTCCATAAGCATCATATTCATATTCAGTATAAACTGTATTCTGGCCGGAAACAGTCCGGTTTATGACCTGGCCTTTAGGATTTACTTCCTGAAGATATACACTCTTACCTCCGTTTTTAAAGCCTGTAACATTGCCGTTTTCATCACGAAGGATTTCCTGCTTTACTCCGTCCCGGTCTGTATAGGAAGTTACTGAACCAAATCTGTCATAAGTCCACTTCTCGCTGCTTCCGTCGCTGTATGAAGCAGATATTCTGTTTCCCCTCTCATCATATTCAAGTCTTGTTATATTTCCGTTTTCATTTACCTTTATGAGGCTGCCGGAATTGTCATACTCATTCTGGATTATGCTTCCGTCCGCCCGGATTTCCTTTATTGTTCTGTGGTGCTCATCATAAAAGTAGCTTGTCCTGTTTCCGTCATGGTCAATGTAATCTGTGCGCCTGTCATTTCTGAAATATTCAAACCTTTCGCTGTGACCTTCTTCATTTGTTGTTTTAGTTGTAAGAACCTTTCCGTCCGAAGTCTGCTCTCCGTATTCAAACTTTACAGAACTTCCGTCGCATTTATTAAGCGATGTCATCCTTTCGTCTGAATCATAATCCATTGTAACGATATCGCCGTCCGTATCCTTTACGCAGACCAGCTTATTGCCGCTGTAAGTATAAACTGCGTTTTCTTCCGGCGAACGAACGTTCGTTATTTTTGTAATATAGTTTCCGCTGTATTCAAAGCTCAGCTTTTCACCGTCTGTAGTTTCTGCTTCAATTATTTTTTCATTTGAATTACGCTTTATTTTAATTTCATTTTTATTTCTGTCTGTAATGCTTACGATTAATCCGTTTGAATCAAATTTCTTTATGGTTCCGTTAGTCTCATATAACTCATAACCGTCATCAGCTGAAACACATTTTATATAAGTCTTTTCATTTCCTTCTTTCCACTCTCCTTCTCCGGTCTGCTTCATCATATGAGGATAACCGTTTTCATCTGCAACAGTTATTGTATTTACTCCGGTCTCTTCATAATAAGACGGCGTTCCGGTAAACAAAACATAACGGTTTGCAGCATGATTTCTTTCTGAACGGATTACAACATTTTTATAATATGATTCAGCTTCAGCCTTTTTATGTTCAAGTTCATTTTCATAACCATGTAAAGTTTCTAAATCTCTTTCCAGCGATTGCTTTACGCTTTCAAGAGCGCTTATAGTTCCAGCTGCACGTCCGCTTTCTCCAAGCTCTTCAAGTTCGTGTCCGATTTCTTCTGCTCGGCTGATAGCCGAATCTATTTGTGAAGTATCAGGACTTGTTATTCCGTATGACCTGAGGATCAGGCTTTTTAGATTTTCTATGCTTTCTGCCAGATTCTGATTATATTCAAGCATTGCTTCATACAGCTGTCGTGCATTTTTTTCTACGCCAAGAATAATTCTCTGATCAAGGTTAGTTGTCCAGCCGTATCCGAAGCCCGAAGTTATGCTTTCTGCCGAACTGTAATTTCTGGTAACCTTAAGTTCAATTGAAGAACCAAGAGTAAAATCAGTTTCGCTTTGTTCATAGCTTCCTTCTGTTGCCTTTACAGGATCACCCGGTACTGCTGAATCCTGGCTTTCTTTTTTGGAGGAATTTTTCTGCTCTTCTAATTTTTTTCTTTCTTCAATTGCCTTTTCTACTTTCTCCAGATCTTTTTTCTTTATTTTTAATTCTTCTTCTATGCTCCAGATTTCGTAACTTGCTTTCTGAGCTTTCAGTCTTTCAATTTCATTATTCATTTCCTGAATTTCATATTCTAACTTAAGCTTCTTTAATTCATCTTCACTTAATCCGGTATTTCCATAACCACTTGAGCTGTTAGAATATCCCTGCTCACTCAGATTTCCCCCACCAGGATTTTCTCCATCTGCCGGCGGATTATTGTTTTCATTCTGATCATTACCATAGGTCGGCGGTGTTCCATCACTATACGGATTATACTGCCCATCTACATTGTAGGCAAAAGCGCTTAATAATGAAGTACATGATATAAATGTAATTATAATAAAAATAAATCTTCCCCATTTTTTCATTTTTTCGTCTCCTTAGAAATTTTCTCTATATATAAAGACGCAAAAACTATTAAAAAAAGGAAGTTAAATTCCCAAAAAAAATAAAAAAAACAGCCTGAATGCGTTTTTCTTCCTTGCATTCAGGCTGGTCTACAGTTTTTTATTATTTTTAATTAGTTTTATTAAAATGCTGCTGCTTCAACCATATATCTGATTGAAATTCCTGTATCATCTTCAAGCATTTTTTCAACAACAAAAATCAGATTTTTTTCTGACTTGTCACAGAAAATTCTTTCTATTTTATAATTATTTACACCCTTACGAACAATGTTTGGCGAGCCGATTTTTTTACTTGTAATGATATTTCCGTTTGCATCTCGTTTTTCAAGCATAATGTAAAAAGAAGATTTTACATTTTTTCCGCTGCCATTGATTGTTGGAATAAGCTGAATATGATAAGTATCCGGCTGTTCTATATCTTTTGAACCTCTGAAATCCTTGAATACAATTTCATCAGTACCTTTTTTATTTACATCATCCAGTATGTAAAGAATATGATCGGGATTAGCAACTTCAGTTTTAAGATTTTTATAATAATCAAAACTTTTTACTTCCAGAGAATCATAAACTTCTTTTCCCTGTTTTCCACTTGTAACTGCTGTTGGTTTTATAGAAAAAAGTCCGGAATCAACATAATCATTGGCAGCAATATCTACCTGAAAAATTTCTGCCCACCCCTGGAATTTTTTATCGGTTACTCCATATTGTCCAAAGATGTAATATTTTCCATCTTCAGTAAAACCTTTATCAACAAAAGAAGCTACGTCACCGGCATGGAGGCTGCAGATTCCTAAAAAAATAAAAGCTCCAAACAATGCTGATTTTTTCATTTTTTATACCTCCCATAAAAAACGACCAGCGGAATTTTCCGCAATATTCATATATTCTATTGTCGGAATTTTTTTATAACTCTTTACTATTATTTCTCTTAACGTTATCTTTAAACTATGACAATTCGTGCCAGAAACAGAATTACTTTTGCATTTACAATTTTTTCTTTTGTTGTTTTTATAATTGAGCTTCTTTTGATTTTTTACGGTATTGTTTTTAAAAAGATTTCTTTTCCTCAGGTCGTAAATAATTCTACTTCTTCTAATATTCTTTTTTCGTATAATCCATATATTATTATTGCAGCTATTCTTTTACAAAGCTTTTATGCTTTTTTTACAAGCATGCTTGTTTACAGAAATTTTCAGAAAACACAAACAACCGAAATTGTATTTTTCATGCTTTTTCTGCTTGCACTTCTGTGTGATTCTATAAGGATTCTAATTCCAATTTTTTACATTTCAGAAACCTATTCAAATTTTCTTATTGGTGTTGGGGACGTTTCTTTATTTGCAAGACTTTTAGCACCTCTTTCTTTATTTGGAATTGCGTTTATAAGTAAAGAAGAATATCGCCAGGATATAGAAAAAAATTCGCTGATTATTATTGTCACTTCTCTGTTTTTTGCTGAATTTATTCCTTTAAATACATCTGTAATTTTTGGGAATTTTGCAATTTCTTATGGATACATTAAGCTTGTACGTATTTTTGCAGTTATTATAAACACTCTTTCTTCCATTACGGTGTTAATTAATTCATTCAGAGAAGAGTTTAACCATTTTATGCCCCTTGGCTTTGGAATAATGGCCATAGGCTATGGACTTGTATTTACTGCTACTTCACCATTTGCATTAGCGGCAGCTTTTATTCTGCTTATCTGCGGAACTTATCTTTATCTTGATAAACTTCACCGGCATTATTTATGGACAGACTGATTCTTTAACTATAAATAAAGTGAAATTGAACTTATAACTACTGGAATCAAAATGTTGTCAAAATCAGCAAGCGGTAAAACCTCTATAAGCATTGTACAAAAAGCAAGTAGAAAAGAAATCGAAGTACTTTTACAAATAAAAAAGGTTGAACAGAAAACCGCAAAAAAGCACGCCAGACTTCCGGCAACTGTTTTTCCACGTGCACCAGGAACAGGAACTTTTCCAATCAGTTTTCCAATTAAGCTTGCAAAACCATCACCAAACGCAAGTGCAAAAATACCTAATGCCGCATTTTCCAGAGGGAAAAAAAGAGCTGCACAAAAAATTCCGCATACAAGAGTAACTGGTCCAAGAACAAATTTATTCTCGTCACGTTTTCGGGCTGCAGTTTCTGTAACTTTAGAAATTAAAGGAACCTGAATTCCTTTTAATCGTAATAATTCACTTAATGAATATAATAAAACGCCGGTAATCAAAAGAATAAGAGTTGGAATTCTATAATAATTTAACAAAAGAGGTGTAATACTTGAGCAGATATGTATCGATTTACGAAACAACTCCTTTTTGATGCTGTTTAAACGCTGGCGCTCGATAATACCATAAGATGCATTATTTGTACTCATCATTTTTTAAACCTGCAATTTTATAATTTTGTTACAGCTTTTCGTTATCTGTCAAAGTTTTAGAAATATCAATATATATAGAAGGTTCAAAGTCTGGTATAGGATTTGTTATATATTTAATATTCTGCTCTGCAAGATTACTTCCACCAAGTCTTGTCATAGTTTCCTGATTTCTTGTTAATGCATCCCAGGCACGTACTGACTGACTGAACTGAACAATTGCCTGTGCATTTAAAGAACTGTTTCCAGTCCGCTTTGCCAGACGATAAAGTGTTACGCCATAATTATTTGCTGCATGCAAATATGTATTTACAATATCATAATCATTAATATTTGCCTGTGGGAATACAATTCCATTATCTGCAATCTGAATATTTAAATTATCAATAAGCTGATTGTAATAGCCCTGAGCAGCATAATCATCTTTTCTTAAAGAAAGTGTATTTGCCATAGCTAAAAGGAGATTTCGTTCTTTTACATTACCATCTCCGGCTTTCATAAATGAACCTAAAGCTTCAAGATAATTCTTATTCTTATACTGAATATAACCAATTCTATAACGAATTGAAGGCGAATCATTTTCCAAAGCAACCGATTGTGTATAATTGCTTAAAGCCTGCTCCAGATCGCCCGAAATTGAATACTTTATGTTTCCCATATCTTCATAAAGCTTTCCAATTTCCGGAGTTCCTTCAAAGCCGGCATAATCTCGTTCGGTTGTATATAAAGAAATACCCTCTGCAAACTGTTCCTGAGCTTTTAAATAGTCGGTTGAAGAAACATAATATTCGCCCAAAAGTTTGTAAGCATCTATATATTTATACAAATCGCGTTTTTTAATAGATTCAACAGAATTAAATTTTTCTATTGAACGCTGCAAAGTATTTTCTATAAATTCATTTTCATTAGTCTTTACGTAATATTTTGAAAGATTATAAAGCGCAATTGGATTATCTGGATTTGTTTTTACAGCTCTGGTTAAAAGTCCGCGCAAGCCTTCAATTTCATAACGAAGATATTCCTGCGAAGGTGGAAGAGAACCATAATATTTTTCAAGAAGATAACCGCTAAGTTCTGTCCAGTCATCAGAAGAAAGCTGTTTTTCTTTTGTAAAGGTCTGCTGAACCTGAAGAACTTCCCTCAGATTATCTGAGCGGATAAAATATCTCATCATTCTGGAAAGATACAAATCATTTGGCTTATAAAGCTGAATTAATGTTGCATATTGTTCACGGGCAAGTTCAAGCTTTGAAGAATCTTTTTCTGTTCCCCATTCAAGGAATACATCACCCAATTTTAAAATGCCATCCGGATCATTTACGTGATAATCAAGAATTTCGCGGCGGACAATTTCTTCTGCTCTTTCGTAATTTGCAAGATCTTCCAGTTCCATATCTGCATATTCAAGACCAGCTATTTTATCATGCTTAAAATAAGTAAGAATTTTCTGATAAATTCCTGAAGCTCTCTGATACTGCTTGTGTTCCCTGTAACCGCGGGCATATTTAAAGAACCATTTCTTATTTATTCTATATGAAACAGCTTTATTAAAACTCATTTCTGACTGAGGATATTCGTCTGCCTCTAAAAGTGTGTAGCCTTGTTTATAATATTTGTTTGCAACCAGAGGACGATAAATACAGCTTCTTGTAAAATTGAAAAGTCCCCAGCCTACAATTAAAAGCAAAGCAGCGACCAGCATTCCCGGAATAATTTTATTTCTAAGCTGATAAGAAAGAGATTTTTTATATGCTTCATATTCTTCTGCAGTTCTGTGTTCAAAATCGCGGGGAACCGGAATGGAAATATCAAGCATTTTTTCCAGCATAGAAGCAATCTGTCGTGCAGGAGCTTTATGAAGGATTTTTTCTATAATTTCAAATTCTGCATCATCTGTAAATTCATCCTGAACAATAAGATCTTCAAATGCAAGACGAACATTAAGAGGATATTCAGAAAGATTTTTTAAGAATTTTTTATACTGAGCATCAGAAAGAGTATTCGGTGGTAAATCTTCGCTTTCTTGTGCTTCCGAAAAATCCGGTTCTGGCAGATTTTTATTTTTCTGATTTTTTGAACCTTTTGGAGCAATAACTTTTGGAGCTTTTTTCTCTTCTTTAATTGTATCTACATCAGAGAAGCCTGGAATTTCGAATTCACCTTCCATGGCGAAATCGTCGCTTCCTCCAAGTTCAAAATCAGGACTTCCGCCTAACTGAGAATCTGTATCTTTAATTCCAAAATCAAGACCTTCCATTTCGGAAGTATCAAAAACTTCGAGAGTTGCTGAATCATCTGTATTTTCTTCATCAGTTGCTTCAGATTCATTATCTGAAATATCATCTGCATAATCTGGAATTGAATCATCAGCAGAAAAATCCATTGAGCCAAAATCTGAATTTGAAGAATTGTCTGCATCAAAATCAAAAGAAGAATCTGCAGATTCTGACTCAGGAGCTGTTTCTGATTCAGGTTCTGTAGAAAAATCAGAATTCTCAGGAGATTCTCCAGGAATGTTATCAAGATCAAAAGACATTCCTGCAAGTAAATCGTCAGGAACACCTCCATCTTCTTCCTGTCCTTCAGATGGCTGAGTTCCTGTTCCAAAATCCTCTGAAACAGAATCAGAAACATTATCTTCTGTTGCTTCAATGCCGCTTCCAAAATCTTCTGCCACAGGTTCCATGGCAAAATCATCAGAAGCTTGAGGTTCTACGGCAAAATCATCAGCAGCCGGCTCTTCACCAGAATTTTCAGTTTCGGCTGGAGCTAAATCAGCATCGTCTAAATCTGGTAAATCAAAACTATCAAAACTTTCAAGCCCATTATCCGGCATTTCAAGAGAAGCCTCATCTGCAGGTGCAGGCTCTTCTAATGATTCTGGAACAGCTTCAGGAACTTCATCCAAAGCAGTTTCTGTACCATCTGTTGTACCTGCAATATCAACAGGTTCAGCTTCTGCATAGTCCTCAACCGGCGCTTCTAATTCTTCGCCCGGCAAAGAAGCATCTTTATTTTCTTCCTGATTATCTACATCTATAAAGCCAGGGACTTCAAAAGAATCAAAACTAAAATCTACATTCTGTGCATTTTCAGCCGGTTTTGGTTCAGCTGTCTTATTGTCTTCAGAAGGAATTTCATTTAAATCTTCAAGAGGTTCAAGCTCAGCAGATAAATCTGAATCATCAGGTAAATCAAATGTTTCGGCTTCACCTGGCTCAGTTGAAGAAGCTGCAGCTGGTTCTGTAAAAGCTTCAGGTTCACTGAACTCTCCAGAGGCCGCATTTTCTCCGGAACCAGCAGTCTCATCAATATCACCGATATTTCCAGGCTCGCCAATATCTCCTAAATCGCCCAAATCTCCAAGAGCATCCGAAGCATCAGACAAATCTGGAGTAGAAATATCATCTGGTAAACTAAAATCATCTGCCGCACCCAAATCTTCAACAGGTTCTGAAGAAGCAGGCTCTTCCGGAATATTAAAATCACCTGAATCGCCAGGCAAATCCAAATCGCCAAGCCCGTCTGAATCGCCAGCAGCATTTAAATCATTAGAATCAGGAAGTTCTTCGGGTTCATCAAGACTTTCAATATCCTCAACTGGCTCTGTATCTTTTGAAGTTTCACCAAGCAAATCATCAAGGCTCAAACCATTTTCATTCGGATTTTTCTTTTCGTAAGTGGAAGGAATAGAATCGAAAGGCCTTGTATCTTCAATTCCAAAATCTTCTGGAGGTAAATCTTCAATTTCTTCGGGCTGTGGTTCAGGTTCTTCTTCAATCTGAGTTTCTTCCTCCGGCTCTTCTTCCTGTTCAGAACCTTCATCAAATCCACCTCCGGCAAGAAGAGCATCAAGTCCCATATCTGCAATAGATATTTCTTCCGGCTCTTCCTCAACAATTTCTTCTTCTTCCGGCTCAGGATTATCGAACATAGAAAGGTCTGGAATATCACCGGCAGAATCATCTGCCATAGGAGTTAAAAGCGATGATAAATCCGGGGCAGCAAAAGCTGGAGCTGCTTCTTCCTGAGAATCTGAAGTTTTAGTTGTATTTTGAACTATTCCTGTTAAATCAGAAAGGTCATCGTCTACCTGAGTGTCTGCAACAGCAGCCTCAATTTCTGGCATGCCAAGTACAAAATCTTCGGAATCGTCTTTGTCTTCAACTTCTTTTGGAATGATTACATCAACCGGTTTTTCACCACGAGAAGCTCTGACTGTTACTTCATCACCAAGAGACAGTAAATCGCTTTTGAACTTTTTTAGCTGACTTAAACCTGGCATACTACGCTATTTTCCCCACCACAGAACTAAAAATAGTCCCCTTTCTATAGTATTATACTACTTTTACGGAAAAAAATCTTCTTTTCTTTATATAAAAATAGGAAAAAGTGGATAAAAGCACCTTAAAAAAAGCAATTTTTGAACAATTCAAAATATCATTAAACATTAATTTTTGAATGACGATAATATTACTATGAAAAAGCATATTCTCATTTATTTTTTTCTCATTTCTGTATCTTTTTTTGCATTTTCTGCAGAACAAGTGAATTTTCAGGATTTTGAGCTGGACACCCTGATTCACAGTATTGAAAAACCTGGAGCACCAATAATTACCGAAGACTATATAATTTTTACCTGCGCTCCAAATTATCGTTATGTAGGAATTGCTTTTGATTTTGAAAACTATCAGACGATTCATCCATTTCAAATTCTTTCCAGAAAGGATGATGAAGAAAATGTAAGCCGGCACTTTATGTTTTACTGTTACAAGCGCCAGCATGAATTTACGACTCTAAAATATCGTCTTGTTTTTGACGGATTATGGACAAAAGATCCACTTAACCCTAACTTTGTTTATGATGATAATGTTAACCTGTATTTTTCTGTTGTAAATGATCCTGACAGTGTAAAAATATATACAAAGAACGAAGAAACATCCGGGGTAAAATTTATTTACAGAGGCGAAAGCGGTCAGAAAATTCATCTTGCTGGAACATTTACTTCCTGGGATCCGTGGATTTATGAATTAAAAGAAACAAGCAGTGGAATTTACGAGCTTACACTGCCACTTACAAAAGGAAAATATTATTACACTTACTATATTGGTTTAACGCCTGTCCTGGACAACACAAATTCACAAAAGATTTACACGACAGACGGCAGAGTCGCAAACGTAATCACAGTAGATTAAAAGAAAGAAAAAAAAGAGGGGGAAGTCTCCCCCTCGCTCCCAAGTCCTCGCGCTAACGCGCTCCGGTCTTGTACGCTACCCTCTCTATCTGAACCTCTTTGCCATTTCCATGAGTTTTTTCATGTCCATGCCTTTTAATGCGCTTGGATCCATTCCGCCGGGAAGGCCACCCATTCCACCGGCACCGCCCATTCCGTTCATCATAGAAGGATCAAGTCCAAGCTGATTCATCATTCGTCCCTGCATTCCACGATTGCGGCTAACCTTCTTCATCATGAGCTTAGTTTTTTCAAACTGTTTGATAAGCTTGTTTACGTCAGCAACTGATGTACCGCTTCCCTTTGCAATTCTTTTGCGACGGCTTGGGCCAATTATTAAATGATTAAGACGTTCTTTATAAGTCATACTCTGAATAATTGCTTCGTTTTTCTTCATACTCGAAAGATCCATCTGTGAAGCATCCATTCCGCTCATTCCAGGAATCATATCAAGAAGCGACTGCATATTACCCATTTTCTTTACCTGCTGGAACTGCTCCAGATAATCCTGCAGAGTAAATTCGTTTCTCTGCATTTTTTTCTGCATTTTAAGCGCAGCTTCGGCATCTACAGTTTCCTGGGCTTTTTCAACGAGAGAGACAACGTCTCCCATGCCAAGAATTCGGCTTGCAATACGTTCAGGATGGAAAACTTCAAAATCTTCAGTTTTTTCTCCGGTACCAATAAATAAAATTGGTTTTTCTGTAATTGTCTTAAGAGAAAGCGCTGCACCACCACGAGCATCAGAATCGAATTTAGTAAGAATAACACCTGTAAGTCCAAGCTGTTCATCAAAGCTCTTTGCAATATCAACTGCGTTCTGACCAGTCATGGCGTCGGCAACAAGAAGAACTTCTACAGGCGAAGTTTCTTTTTTAATCTTAACAAGTTCTGCCATCATTTCTTCATCAATCTGAAGACGTCCGGCAGTATCTATAATAATTGTATCATATCCGTTTTTACGTGCAAAATCGATTGAATCTTTTGCATTTTTTACGGCATTTTTTGAATCTTCTTTATAAACAGGAACACCAATCTTTTCGCCAAGCTGAGAAAGCTGTTCAACAGCAGCCGGACGAACTAAATCGCAGGCAGCGAGGAGAGGTTTTCTTCCATCCTTCTTTAATCGGGCAGCAAGCTTATGAGCTGCAGTTGTTTTACCGGCACCCTGAAGACCAAGCATCAAAATTACAGACTGAGTATCAGGTCCTTTTAAGTGTAAATCAACCTTGGTATCTCCAAGCATAGAAACCATCTTGTCATAGATGATTTTTGTAAACTGCTGGCCAGGATCTACTGCTTTTAATACCTTTTCACCTTTTGCTTCTTCAATAGTAGAATTTACAAAACGGCGTACTACACGAAGATTTACATCGGCTTCAAGCAAAGCCATTTTAATTTCTTCTACTGTTTCTTCAATATTTTTTTCTGTAATTGTAGATTTTCCGCTGAGTTTTTTTACAATTCCACTAAAAGTTCCTGTGATTTTCTCTAACATTCTTAAACCTCATCAAGCTGCACGATTAATCTTGCTTTAAGCGCCCGATTAAAATCTTATAAATGCATTAACTGATACAAATAATTTTCTACAGTTGTTTCCTTATTCAAAATTGAATAAAGTCCATTACAAAGCGGTAATTTTAAATCTTTTTTCTGTGCAATTTCGTGAACATATTTGCAGGCAATTGCACCTTCCGGTAAATATCCGATTTTTCCTACATTAGCAATCAAATCGTCTATATTTTCAAATTTAGAAAGCATATCTGTCTTAATTAAATCCTGACCAAAACGACGGTTACGACCATATTTTGATTTACAGGTAACGTCCAGATCACCAACTCCAGAAATAGATGTAAAGGTTTCTGCATGAGTTGCACCCATTGCAAAGCCGATGGCCTGAATTTCGTTCAAACCGGCTGCAAGCAAAAGACTTTCTGTGTTATCTCCAAAAACTTCTGAATTTTCTGCAATTGCATCTAATGCACCATAAACAACAGCAATTACATTTTTTGCTGCGGCGCAAATCTGCACACCTATTACATCAAAACTTGAAAATACCATAAGACCAGGAACTCTTAAAAGCTCACGGACTTTAATAGAATTCTTAGGATTCAGAGAAGCGGCAACCAGACCTGTAAGTTTTCCCATTGCAACTTCTTCAGCATGGCTTGGACCAGCTACATAAACAGTACAATCCTTATAATATTCAGGAAGTACGCTTTCCATTGTTTCGAGAATAAGTTTAGGTCCGTTATCAGAAGGGACAAAGCCTTTTGTAACAGAAGCAATAACTGTTGAACCGTCTGCTATATTCGGAACATCTTTAATTTTCTGAATTGTAGAAGCAAGATATAAAGAAGGAGATGCAACTATTATAAATTCTTTTCCTGTAGCAACTTCAACAATATCTTTAGAACAGGTTATTGTATCTTTTAATTTATAACCGTCAAGAAATCTTTTATTAACATGCTCATTATTTATAGAAGAAACAACATCATCTTCCATGGCCCATATCTGAACCTTATGTCCACCACGTGCCAAAGCCTGAGCGAGACCAGTTCCCCAGGCACCCCCACCGATTACACCAACAGTTTTTTCTGACATATATCTACTCCCACTACAATGACGGGTTCTTCGATTTTAGGCGGCTCCCCAGCCTCGCCGCTTGAGCCGTTCTTTCGATGAACCTGAAACGGCCCGCTGCTGCAGCCCGTTTCTTAACGGTTCTTCGATTTTAGGCTAATACCAGCCATCCTCGCAGTCTTTCCAGTCGTAGATTTCTTCTGGCTTAAACCAGAGATTAATTTCTCTTTCTGCACTTTCATCACTATCAGATGCGTGAATAATATTTCTTTCTGTATGGATACAATAATCTCCACGAATTGTTCCAGGATTAGCTTCAGAAGGCTTTGTAGCTCCACAGAATTTGCGCATCAAAGAAACACAATCATCAGCCTGCCAGACCATTGCAATTACAGGACCTGATGTTACATATTCAACTAAACCATCATAAAAAGGTTTTCCATTATGCTCTGCATAGTGAGCAGCAGCAAGTTCTTTAGAAACATGAACCATTTTCAAACCGACAAGCTTAAAACCTTTCTTTTCAAGGCGTTCAATAACTTCGCCAACCAGACGCCTGTTAATTACACCTGGCTTTAACATTGTAAAACATCTACTCATAATATTGTGATTATATAAGAAGAATAAAGTCTTTTCAATATATCTAAAAATTTATCAAAGTTGGGAAAAATTGATTTTAATTTTTCATTCTTTTTTTTACTTTTTCTCCATTATTTTTTCAAATTATCAAAAAAATCTTTTTTTTTCTTCTTTCCTAATTCTGACCTGTTAACTCACGAGCCTTTTCTTCAACTTTTTTTGCCAGTGCTACAGAATCATTCTGATTTTCTGTAATTATTCTTACAAAAACGCTTCCGGCTACAATTGCTTCAACAGAATTACACAAGACTTTTGCCTGTTCACCATTTGAAATACCGAAGCCTCCGTATACTTTGCTTCCACCTTCACTGACTTTCTTTAAAAATTTCAAGGTTGCATCATCTATTGTTGTATCTGTTCCGGTAATGCCAGTTCGAAGCGCAGCATAAATATATGGAAAACCTGCATGTGCAAGTTTATAAAGCCGCTCATTACTCATAGAAGGTGCAGCAACCGGAATATTTATCATTCCATATTTTTTACAGGCAGCAGTAAGCCCTTCATCAAAATCAAATGGAAAATCTGGAATAATCATTCCTTTTACGCCAGCTTCGGATGCGCGTTTACAAAAATTATCTACTCCTGGAGTATATATTAATGAACCGTAACTCATAAGATATATTGTTACATCTGGAAACTCTTTATGAACCTGAGAAATAAAATTTAATCCATCAGAAGTTTTAAAACCGCGTTCCAGAACTTTAGTACAGGCTGTCTGAATTGCAGGTCCATCCGCACTCGGATCTGAAAATGGAAGCTGAATTTCCAGAATATCCGCACCGCCTTTTACAAGTGCTCGGGCAACAGAAAGTGAAATTTCAACTGAAGGATAACCAGCTACAAGATGACTCATTAATTTTATTTTATTCATAATTAACTCCTGATTTTTTTAGTTCATTACTTTTGCATCATGAATATCTTTATTAGCTTCAAGACGTTCAATTTCTTCATGAAGGAAATTCAGCCATTCTTCCGGGCGGAAAACAGGACTTGTAATGAATACATCTTTATCTCCGCGGCCGCTCATATTTATTATAATTGCCTGATCAGAAGAAAACTCCTTCGCCATTTTAATTGCTGCTGCACCAGCATGTGCACTTTCCAATGCAAAAAGGATTCCTTCATTTTTTGCAAAGAAACTTACAGCTTCAAGTGCTTCTTTATCCAGGACAGAAGTAAATTCTATTCGCCCGGATTTTCCAAGACTTGCAAGCTGCGGACCAATTCCGCAATAATCAAGACCTGCAGAAATTGAGCGTGTCGGCAAAGCCTGTCCATCTTCATCTAAAAGAAAACGGCTTTTATATCCCTGGAGAATTCCATCGCGGCCAGCATTTCCTGTCATTCGGCTTGCATTTTCTCCAATCCCCTTTCCTACTCCACCTGCTTCTACACCTATTAAACGTGGAGACTTTTCATTAATAAATGGTTCAAAAAATCCTATTGAATTTGAACCACCTCCTACGCAGGCAATCATTGCACCGATTTTTATTCCACGCTCCTGTGCCTGCTTTTTTACCTCGCGTCCAATTACGCTCTGAAACTCGCGGACAATATCAGGAAAAGGAGCCGGACCAAGTGCGCTTCCCAAAACATAATGAGTTGAATCAGGATTTGCAGCCCAGTCGCGCATTGCTTCGTTTACTGCATCTTTTAATGTTCGACTTCCAGATTTTACCGGATGAACTTTTGCTCCATATAATTCCATAGCTGCCACATTTGGCTGCTGACGCCGCACATCAACTTCGCCCATATAAATTGTACAATCAAGTCCGAGTTTTGCGCATGCTGCTGCTGTTGCAAGTCCGTGTTGTCCTGCTCCTGTTTCTGCAATAATACGTTTTTTACCCATACGTTTAGCAAGCAGGCACTGCCCTATAGCATTATTAATTTTATGAGCTCCTGTATTTGCAAGACCTTCAAGTTTTATATAAATCTGAGCACCGCCTAAAAGCTTTGTTGCAGTTGGTGCAAAATAAAGCGGAGTCTCGCGGCCAATATAATCACGACGGATAATCTCAAGTTCATTTAAAAAAGATGAATCTTTCATAGCTTCATTAAACGCCAATTCCAGTTCATCAAGAGGACGTCGCAAAACTTCTGCAACATATTTTCCTCCAAAATCATCAAAAAAACCGTCAACCGAAGCAGTTGATTTTCTGCCGCTTATTGATTTTTTTGAATTAATATTTTCAAATAATCTGTTCATTTTTTCCTCACTTTTTATTCCGATTTTTTCAAGATTTTCAATTCCACTCGAAATATCTAAAAGTTCAAAATTTTTTACATCTGCAATATTTTCAGGATTCAGGCCACCCGCAAGCCACAAATTATCTTTATGTGCAAAATCAAAATCTTTTTGAATTGAATCTGCTTTTTTTACTTCCGAAACAAATTCTTTAGAATCCAGAAGTACACGCAGTTCTCCTTTTTTAATAAGTTCCTGACGTTCTTCATTTGTCTTTACAGCAAAATAATGCGGCAACTCAAGAAGAGAAGAATCTACTTCAGAATATTTTATATTATGAAACTGAAGGACATCAAAAATACCGTCTTTAACAAATTGAATTGCCTGATGACTTTCTGGAGAAGTAACATCTGTAATTACACAAACCTTTATTGCTTTAATGGAATCAAAATATTTAAGTAACTCCTTAAGCCGGTTTTCTTTTGTAATACTACGTGGAAATTTATCTGCAAAAATAAAGCCTAAAAAATCTGCACCAAGCTTCATTGCGAGTAAAGCATCCTGACTTCTTGTAAGCCCACAGATTTTTACCAGAGGTTTATTTTTTTTGCAAACCAGGGAAGATGCATATTCGTTCCAGAACTGTGAATTTTTGTTCTCCCGGGAATTGCAAAAAGCTGTTACAAACTGAACTGATTTTTCCGGATTCTTCGCAGCAGCTTCCCCAAGCAAAAGTCCTGAAAACCCCAACGAACCGATTGACTTTGCACATTCAACAGTCGTAACACCACTTTCAAAAATAATTCTTGCATCATCGCCCATTATTTTTTTTATTTTGCTCATCATCATACAGGGACGAAGAAGATCAATTTTAAAGTTAGCTAAATCACGAGAATTAACTCCACATACAAAACATTTTTTTTCAAGCTGCGGCATTATAAAGGAAAGCTTTTCCAAATCTTCATCGCTTCTAATTTCAATTAGTGCAGACATTCCAAGTTCCTGAACTTTTTCTGCCATTTCTAAAAGATTTTCCTTAGAAAGAATTCTTGCAATTAAAAGAACAGCGTCTGCTCCAGCTCTGTAAGAAATTTCTATTTCTTCTTTGAATAAAAGAAAATCTTTTCTTAGAACTGCAGTTTCTGTTGCATTGCAGACTTCTAGAAGATCTTTTAAGCTTCCCTTAAAATAATTTGATTCTGTAAGACAACTGACAGCTGCAGCTCCGGACTTAGAATAATTTATAGCCGTTACTGAAGGATCAAGATCGCAGGCAATATCTCCTTTACTTGGAGAAGCTCGTTTTACTTCAAGTATTACACCTTTAGCAGCCATAAACGGATGAACTGCCCGAATTCGCTTTTGAGGAATTTCAATTCCAAAAGTCATGCCAAGACGTTCTATATCAGACAATCGTTTATCTATAATTTGTTTTAATATATCGCTCATTTTTTTGTATAATTCCCAGATTATTTGATTTCTGCACTAACCTTTTGAATCTGATTCAGTTTTTCAAGAGTTTTGCCATTTTCAATTGCATCAATAGCCATATCATATCCGTCTTTCAAAGTTTTTACTTTTCCACACAAATACAAAACAGCACCTGCATTTAATCCGATTGCATAACGGATTGTACGACGGCCAGCACCTTTAAGAACATCCATTGCAAGCGCAGCATTTTCAATACCGTTTCCACCATAAAGTTCATTTTCATCCGCATCTGTAATTCCAAATTTTTCCGGATTGATTACATATTGATTTTCGTTTCCCTTTTCATCTATCTGATAAACGTTTGTAACAGCACACGGAGAAATTTCATCGTAACCATCTTCTGAATTAACTACCATAACTCTTTTTGCGCCAAGAGAAATTGCTGCATGCGCATAATCTTTTAACAGAGCTTTTGAATAAACACCAAGAACTTCGTATTCTGCATTTGCCGGATTTAAAAGCGGTCCAAGTACATTAAAAATAGTTTTTATACCAAGTGCTTTTCGGATTGGGGCAGCAAAACGCATTGCTGAATGATAAACAGGTGCCATCAAAAAACCAAAACCTGTTTTTTCTATAAGCTCTGCAGTTTTTTCCGGAGCGGCCATAATGTTAATACCAAGGGCTTCAAAAAAATCTGCAGATCCGGATTTTGAAGAAACAGCTCGATTTCCATGCTTTGCCATAACCTGTCCGCAGCTTGCAGCAACAAGTGCCGAAAGTGAAGAAATATTAAAACTTCCTTTTCCGTCGCCTCCTGTTCCAACAATTTCTGCAAGACCAGTTCTACAAAGAGGAAAATCTGTTTTCTTTTTAAGCATTACTTCTGCGGCGCCTGCCATTTCTTCTGCAGTAGGGAGACCTCGTGCCGCCATAGCAGTAAGTACAGCAGAAGCAACTTTTTCATCCATCATTCCGTCTGTAAGTTCACCAATAAACTGGCTGATCTGTTCGCGGCTTAACGGCTTCTTCTGATCGATTAATTGATTCAAGATAAGAACATGAGAAAGATTTTCGCGGGAATACTTCAAAAATCCTTTAAAAATTGCATCACCGTTTTCGCTTGCAATACTTTCTGGATGAAACTGAACGCCTTCTATGATAATTTTTTTATGGCGGATTCCCATTATGTCTCCATCCTTAGCTCTGGCAGTAACTTCAAAATCTTCACTCAAACTTGATTCATCTATTACCAGAGAATGATAACGGGTAAATTTTCCTTTAAGCCCTATGTTACGGAAAATACCACGTCCATCGGTTTTTATTTCTTCAACAATTCCGTGACGGATATATTTAGCTCCAACAATTTTTGCTCCGAATGCAGCACCAATAGCCTGATGTCCTAAGCAAATTCCAAGAATAGGAATTTTACCTGCAAAATATTTAATAGCTTCTATAGAAATCCCCGCTTCTGCTGGAGTTCCGGGACCTGGACCAATTACAATATGAGTCGGCTTAACATTCACAATATCTTCTATTTTAATTTCTTCAGAACGAAAAACTTTTACATTTTCACCTGAAACCCGCTCCAGACTCTGAACTATATTAAATGTAAAACTATCTTTATTATCTATAAATACAATCATTTTTGTCTCCTGATTTTTCCGATATAACGTATCATTTTTATTTTTCAAAAATTGAAACTAAAGCTCTTAGCTTTTCATTAGTTTCTTCCCATTCACGGTCTGCATTGCTGTCATAAACAATTCCACCGCCGGACTGTAATGTCCAGACTTTATCCTGTTTTAAGGCACAGCGTATGGCAATACAAAAATCCAGATCACCGTTTGACTGAATATATCCAACCGCACCGGCATAGAATCTTCTCTTAACTTTTTCTATACGGCTAAGAATTTGAATTGCATTAATTTTTGGAGCACCACTAACTGTTCCTGCAGGAAAAGCTGCTCTAAGCACTTGAATTGGTTTAAACTCTTTTCTAACTTTTCCCTGAACATCGCTGACTATATGCATTACATGACTGAACTTTTCTATATCCATAAAACGACTTACTTCTACACTTCCATTTTCACAGACACGTCCAAGATCATTTCTTGCAAGATCTACAAGCATGAGATGTTCTGCACGTTCCTTTGAATCATTCAAAAGTTCATTACTAAGCTCTTCATCTTCCATACTGTTTTTTCCACGGCGACGAGTTCCTGCAATCGGACGAATAGAAGCAACGCCTTCTCTAACACGAACTAAACTTTCAGGACTGGCACCAATCAACTGATGATTTCCAAAATCAATATAAAAAAGATAAGGACTTGGATTTACTGCACGTAAGCGGCGATAAATTTCCAGAGCGGAATTTTCACATTCAAACTGATATCTTCTGCTTGGAACAGCCTGCAAAAGATTTCCGGCAATAATTTCTTTTTTTATTATTTCAACCTTTTCTTTATACTGGCGTTCACTTTCTTCAAGATTTGTAATTGGCTTTACAGGACATTTTTCTTCCGGAGAAGCAAGATATGAAAAATCCATATCCGAAAGGCGAGCCTTTAAATCCTTAACAGCATTTTCCAGATCAATCTGATGTTCATTATAATTTAAAGCAAAAACATGAAGGGTTTCTGTAAAATGATCAAAAATAATATAAAGATGTCCTGCAATAAACTCACTCTCAGGAATGTGTAATTCATCTGTCTGAGTTTCCATTTTTATTGTGTCACAACGTGCAGAAAATTCATAACTGAGAAATCCAAGACCGCTGGTAGGTACCGGAATGGAATTTGCAGCTTTTGATCCATCTTCCTTATTAACAAAGCTCATATCATTTTGTTGAGCAACATATAAAAGCGCATCAAGAATATCTGGCGTATGGAGCTGCTGGCTTCCAGGAGCAATTGTTTCTCCAGTTTCATTTTTTTCTTTATAAGGAAGACGTCTTCCATCTATTAAAAATGCAACACCATCATCATCCTGAATAATATGAAAAGCAGGATCAAGCAAAAGAATTGAATAGCGATCTTTTCCCCTTGCAAAAGATGCACTTTCTAGAATTGCAGAAGCACCAAGTTTTCTTGCAAGACTAAACGGTGTATAGCGTTCGCAAGAAATTGAAAAATAAACAGAATCGGTCCTAGCCATATCATCCTCCTCGGCAGCGGTCGCGCATTACAAGCTGTGTTATTAATCTGTAAATGTTTCTATACATAGTAACATCTACAGATAGTTATACATTATGTTTTTGTTTCTGTCAATAGAAACATAATTTTTTTATATTTTTTTTTTAATATTTTGTGCCATAAAAAAAAATTGAAAAAGTTATGTACGCATGTATGTATGCATTGCCCGTGCAGCAGAAATATATCATATATGCTCTCATACCAGCACCGCAAAAATTCAAGAATATATATGTTAATCCCTGCCCGCAGAAAATTCATCCACACTCTTTAGTCTGCTTATAACTATGTTGAAAGACTTAAATTCTATAACTATAATAAAAGTGCTCAAAAAATAGCGCATTTTTTGCTTCGTAAAAATAAGGAATCATGAATGTCTGAAAAAACAAAAAAAAATTCAAATAAAAATAAATCAACCAGATCATCTGGAGCAAATTCTCCTGAAAAATCAAAAAAGACAGTAAAATCAGATTGTAAAAAAATAAAAGAAAAAACGGCAAAAAAATTTCATGCAATCATTAAAAAAATAACAAAATGGATTAAGCCTCCTGCTGTTAAAGCAAATATCATCATTTCTCTTGCAATAATTATACTTATAGCACTGTGTATTATTTTTTTCCGTCATGCATTCAGACCTGTTTCTTATATAGTCCGGGTGAACGATAAAATATATGAACAATACATAAAAAATGCACCACTTCCGCAAAAAGAACTGAATATTTCTTTTGTAAAAACTTCAGATAAAGAAGCAGATAAAGAATCATTTTTTGGGCCAGTTATAAAAACTGCAGGAACAATTCAGCCTCACCAGGAAATTGCACTGCTGAATCAGGAATATGAAGCAAATCAAAAATTTTTTATAATTTCTCAAGATATCTTTCTTCCTGCTGTCCCGGCAGATTTTTCTGCTAAAGGTGATTCTATCTCACTCAATTCTCCGGAACTAAATTTGACTTTTGTTACTCCAGAAAATCTTCCTCAAGGCAGCAGGGCTTTGCCAGTAGAAAAAGCATATTCAGATGATCCATCTTATAAATTGATTTTTAAAACCGGAATTCTTTGCACAATTACAGAAGAAACAATTATGCAGTCGGTTTTTGATTACTGTCAGAAAGTATTTCCTTCCCCAGAAATAAAGTCATCAGCCGAAGTTGTAACAATTGCAAGCGTTGGCGATATTATGGTTGCACGTGGAGTTCAGGAAATTCTTATAGATAATGAAAATGGTATTGAAAAAGTTTTTGGAGATACACTTCCAATTCTTCAAAATGCAGATTTTACAATCGGGAATCTTGAAGGCGTTGTTACGGAATCCTGGAAGAATGCTACAAAAACCTATACTTTTAAATTCAAAAAAGAAGTTCTTCCAAAACTTATAGATGCGGGTTTTGATTATCTTATGCAGACAAATAATCACTGTTATGACTATGGCGAAGACGGCTTTAAAGATACTCTTGCTGCTTTTGAAGAATATAATATTCCTTCAAGCGGAATAGGGAAAAATATAGAAGAAGCTAAAAAATTTTATCACACAACTATAAAAGGTCTGCCTGTAGCGGTAATTTCCTGCGGCGCATTTCCTGTAGAACGCTCCGGCTTTAACGGAGAAAAAACAGCTACAGCTACCGAAGAAAGAGCCGGTATTCTCTGGAAAAATGATGAATTATATGACCAGATTAAAGCCGAAAAAGAAGCCGGAAATTTTATAATTGTAAATGTTCATGGAGGAGAAGAATATAATTTTTCTCCAACAAAAAAACAGCGAGAATTTTATGAAAAACTTTGTGAAAACGGAGCCGATGTAGTTTTTGGAAGTCATCCGCATGTCCTTCAGCCCACCGAATGGTATGGAAACAGCCTGATAGTTTTTTCTATGGGAAATTTTATTTTTAATGGAATGGAAGGAATGCGTGGCGGAACAGACAGCGAAGTTGTAAAAATTGGAATTCTGAATGGACGAATTGTATATGTTGAGCAATATCCTGCTTCAATAATTAAAAACGGAGTAAAATTAAAATAATTCCATATTCAATTATTTAGATATCGTGCCACATAATACATATTTTTTTTAAGGAATGTACGTTCCTCATTGTACCCGTTCTTAATTATTGTATAAACTTTCAATTCCAGAAAATTTTCTAAATTCAACTTTTTTACTATTGACATTTTTATATTAAACAGATATATTGTCAAAACATTCGCAAGAATGGATGGGCTACTAGCTCAGTAGGTAGAGCAACGCCCTTTTAAGGCGTGGGTCACTGGTTCGAATCCAGTGTAGCTCAGGTTAAGGTCTTCTGGTTACAGAGGACCTTTTTTTTGTTTAAATCGTTTTAATAAAAGGATTCTTATTAATTCGCCGTTAAATGAAAAAATCCCGACATCTTATCGGGATTTTCTTTCTGTTTGAGACTGACACGATTCGCCGCGACGGTCGCCCCATCCCTGGCGGCTCCCTCTGCGGCGCCTGCGCTCGCTAAATTGCCTTCCCTGGCAATTTACTTCAAAATTGCTCCAAGCCTTCGCAATTTTGAAGCCGCTCTCTCCGTTTCGAATCGTTTCGAATCGTTTCGAATCGTTTCGACTTCTGTAATTATTGTGTTAAACAAAAAAAGTCCGCCTTCTAGACGAACTTTTAGTTTGAGACTGACACGATTCGAACGTGCGACCCTCACCTCCGCAGGGTGATGCTCTAATCCAGCTGAGCTACAATCTCATTCAAATGTGTGCAGTAGAACTGCTTTCTCGGAAGCGACAGGAGTTGAACCTGCCCACCCCTTACGGAAGTGACGGATTAGCAATCCGTTGTATTACCGCTCTACCACGCTTCCATTTATTCGGAGCGAGAGGGATTCGAACCCCCGGACCCGTGAAGATCAACGGTTTTCAAGACCGCCCCAGTACGACCGCTTTGGTATCGCTCCAATAGTTACTATAATTTATAGGTTTTCTAAATTCTTGTCAAGATATGTTTTTAAATTTATAATAGAAAAGGTATATTTTTCGGAGGTTAAATATGAAAAAATGGTATCTTCTTTCTGGTATTCTTATTTTTGGACTTGGACTTTCCTTTGTAATTTTTCCACCATTTTGGAGTAAAGTAGTAGTAATTTTGCTTGCGCTCGGCTCTATTGCATATGGAATCTATAATCTTGTTTATACAAAAAAAATATTAGAAAATACAATTTACGAAAAAACAATTTTAATAAAAAGCATTGCAAGTATTTTAATTGGTTTTGTAGCTTTAATATTCCCTCTCGCAATTGGAAACGCCGTATGGACTGCAATGATTATCATTCTGATTATTTATTTAATTATTTCTGCATTACTTGGATTCTACGCAGCAGCACTTTTAAAAAATTCAGGCATTGAACGCAAAAGATATTTCTTAGAAAATCTGGTTCTGCTGGCCATTGCTGTTGTATTAATTCTTATTTCTCCAGAAAAATTAAGAAATGCAATTATGAGAATTATTGGAATTGTTCTTATGGTCGGTGGTGTTGGAATAGCAGTTTATTCTTTCTTAATGAAAGATAATATAGAAAAACTTGAATCAGACACAAACGATTCAGAAGAATCTGCCGTAAAAGAATAAAATAAAAGTGGGGAAAGCCTTCCCCTCGTTTCCAGGCAAGTCGATTTGAAAATCGGCTTGCCTGTTCACTACCCCTTCGAGCGGGGCAAATTTCTTCAGTTATGCTGCCCCGCAACGCCCCAATTTTTTGTCAGAATCCAGCAAAAAGCCATCAAATTTTCGAGTCTGCTTCTAATTGAATTCAACTAGAATTTAATATAATATATAGTAACTAAAATTATAAAAGAGGATTCATATGGCACATTGTATAGTTCCCGCAGCAGAAGAAATTTTGGATAAAGAATACCCGGTTCTGGATAAAGGTTTTGTAAGACTTGTAGATTATTTTGGCGGAGACCAGAGAATTGTTCAGTCAGCACGAGTTTCTTATGGAGAAGGAACAAAGTCAGTCAGCCAGGATGGCGCTCTCATTGATTATCTTTTACGCCATCAGCATACATCTCCTTTTGAACAGGTTGTAATGACCTTCCATGTTAAGATGCCAATTTTTGTTGCACGCCAATGGGTTCGCCACCGTACAGGCCGCATGAACGAGGTTTCTGGACGATATTCAATTATGAAGGATGAGTTCTATGTTCCAGCCGAGGACAAAGTTGCTCCACAGAGTAAAGACAACAAACAGGGACGTGCTACAGAAGCCTTTGATAAGGCAACAGCAGATAAAATAATTTCTCAGCTCGAAGCTGGTCAAAAAGAAGCATACGAAAATTACAGTGAGCTTATAGATTCAGGACTTGCACGCGAAATTGCACGAATCAATCTTCCTCTTTCTCTTTATACAGAGTTCTATTGGGAAATGGATTTGCACAATCTTTTTCACTTTTTAAAGCTTCGTCTGGACAGCCATGCTCAGTATGAAATCCGCGTATATGCAGAAGTAATTCTGGAAATGTGCCGCAAGGTTGCTCCAATGGCAACAGAATCATTCATCAACCATATGAACCATGGTGTAAATTTCAGCGGTGAAGAAATGGAAGCATTACGCGCCGTTATGGAAGGAAAGCCAAATCCTCTGGAAGGAAAAAAGCTCGACCGCTTTAACGAAAAAATTAAAACAGGAGTTCAGCTCTAGCCTGCTGTCAAAAATTAACTCAAGGCTGGATTCAGCTGTTTCTGCCGATATTTTAGGATTTTTTATATGAAGAAGTTTTTACCATTACTGTTTATTTTCTCAATTATTTTCACATCCTGCAGTGACAAAATTATGGGCTATTCAGTTGTATTATGGAATATTCCAGAACAGGATATAAAAAGTGGAGACATTCTTCCGGTTTATATTAAATCAAATATTTCTCATGTATATGTTGTTCAAAAACCAGATGGAGAAAAAATCGAAATTCCTTTGTGGCAATTAACAGAGCCTGTTAAAAAGAGCAAGGTTTCTTCGGTTCTCAAAAAATATGAACCGACTGCCCTAACCTATGCGTCTGTAAAAACAGATGGACTTCCCTGCCGCGCAGAAGCTGTAAATACTTCTAAACAGGTTTACCGACTTAGAAAAGGTGAAGTTATAAAAATCCTATATAAGGGAACAGGACAAATTCCTATGACTGGTGGAGTTCCTTTGGAAGGAGACTGGTATAAAATACTTACAGAAGACGGAACTTCCGGCTGGTGCTTTTCTTATAATCTGAAGTTATATGAAACAGACGGAAAAGATGACGGTAAAAACACAGTTCAGGAAACAGTCAAAGAAGAAGTTGATAACGCATTTAATATAATTAAATCAAGAATATGGTATCCGGACAGCTTCAGAACTATGATTAATTCTGGAAACATTGACTTATCAGTAATTCATCCAAGCTACAATTTCTTCATAGACGAAGGATCAAATAAAGTATCTTTTAATACAAATAAAATTCACGAAAACTGGGAATATCAGGGATATTCAAAAACCGGCGATAATGAATACGTATTAAAAAATATTCCTGTAAAACTTATTTACAAAAGAGCAAATTACATAGTACTTCGCTACACAGACTCAAGTGGAAAACCACAGGATTTTGATTATGTAACTTTGGATCAGAATATTAATGATGTAGTAAATGCAGAAAAAACAAGAAGAACAGCGGCTTACGAAAAAATCGTACAGTCAGGTCCTTCATTTAAATCTTCAAGCTATGGAACAATCAGTTTTGATTCGGATGGAACATTCAAGTGGACTAACTATCGTTTGTTAGTACCATCAATTATAGAAGCCTCAGCAAAAAATGCAGGAACTGCTTCTGTAAAATATTCTGTTGCAAAATCACTTTCATCAAATTACGATGGAGTAATAACCCTCAAATTTGATGGAATGAATTCCGAAGTTCACTTCCTCTATAAAATAGATGATTCTGGAATAAGATTGGAAGATACAGCATCTGCAACATTTAAAGGCATTCAAATTACAGAAAGAAGTTCAAGCCCTGTAATTATGTATTTTAAGAAGAACTAAATATGGCATTCGTTCAGTTTTCACAGGTATCACTTGCCTTCGGTGACCGCGATATCCTCAAAAATGTTACCATAAATTTACAGACTGGCTCAAAGGTTGCACTCACAGGTGCGAACGGAGCCGGAAAATCAACACTCATAAAAGTACTGGCAGGACTTGTTCCTCCAGACAGCGGAAACCGCGCCGTGCAGAAAGAATGTCGTATTGCATATCTTCCTCAAAGCGGACTTACACATCATGGCTGTACCCTTCGCGAAGAAGCAGATAAAGCTTTTGAATTTGGCTACGAATTACAACGCCGCATAGACGAAATTGGTGCACAGCTCGAAAAAGGCGAAGGAAATACAGACTCACTTGTTACTCAGCAGGCAGAACTAATTCAAAAACTGGAAGATAGTGGCTGGCACCGCAGAGAAGCCGCTGCAGAAAGTGTTCTTCTTGGTCTGGGATTTGACCGTTCAGATTTTAACCGTGACACCGCAGAATTTTCTGGTGGCTGGCAGATGCGTATTGCGCTTGCAAAGGCTCTTATGCAGGGACCAGACATTCTTTTGTTAGACGAACCTACCAACTATCTTGATATAGAAGCACGCAGCTGGCTGGAACAATTCTTACAGAATTTCCGGGGCGGCTTTTTACTTGTAAGCCACGACCGGTATTTTCTTGATGTGACAATTAACGAAGTTTATGAACTTTTTAATGGAGATTTAAAACGCTATCCGGGAAATTTTTCACATTACGAAAAAGTTCGCGAGGTAGAACTAAAAACTTTAATTGCCGCCTACGAACAGCAGCAGGAAGAAATCAATAAACTGGAAGACTTTATACGACGCTTTGGCTATAAGGCAACTAAAGCAGCTCAGGCACAGGAATATCAGAAAAAACTTGAAAAAATGGAGCGAATAGAAATTCCTGAATCCCTAAAAAAAATACATTTCACTTTTCCACCAGCTCCACATAGCGGACGTCTTGTATTCCGAATGAATGGAATCAATAAAACTTACGATGGCGAGCGTAAAATTCTTAACAATTTTGAACTTACGCTGGAAAACGGAGAACGACTTGTTGTTGCAGGAAGAAATGGTGCCGGTAAGTCTACATTACTGCGCATAATTGCCGGTGTCGATAAAGATTTTTCCGGCGAAACAATTCCGGGTGCGGGCGTACAGATCGGCTACTTTTCTCAGGATAATGCAGAAACAATTTGTGGTAAAAAAACAATTTTAGATTATCTGGAAGAACACGCACCTCTGGAGCTTATTCCAAAACTCAGAGATATGCTTGGAGCTTTTCTTTTCCGCGGCGATGATGTTTACAAATCACTCGATGTTCTTTCCGGAGGAGAAAAATCCAGAATTGCGCTTTTGCAGTTATTACTCAGCCCTGTTAATCTTCTTGTGCTCGATGAACCTACGAACCATCTTGATATTCATTCAAAAGATGTTCTTCTTACCGCACTCCGCGATTTTGGCGGAACGGTAATTTTTGTAAGCCACGACCGCGGTTTTATTGAACAGCTTGCAACCCGAGTTCTGGAACTCAAACCTGGTCAATTCAAATATTTTCCAGGAAATTATGAATATTATATGGATCAGCTTGCAAAACAGAAAGCTCAGGAAACTGAAACAAAGCTCCATGAGCCTCAGCAAATGGATAGTTCTGCATCTTCCGGTACACAAAACAAAAAAGCAGATTTCAACAATTCCGATAATGCAGCTTCAGCTGCAACAGCCCCACAATCTTCTCCCACACAGCTTTCCTGGGAAGAACAAAAAGCACAGACTGCAGCACGCCGTAAGCTTGAAAAAGAAGTTCAGCAGCTGGAAGAAAAAATAACTGCTCTCGAATCTAAAAAAACTGAACTGGAAACAAAACTTTCTGATCCTGCAGTATATTCAAATGGCGAAAAAGCAAAAGCCGTACAGCGAGAACTGGATGAACTGAATTCACAGATAGAAGAAACCACAACCGCGTGGGAAGAAGCTGCAGAAAAACTGGTTTAATTCCACTATAAATTTGTATTGTATTTTTACTATACATACACTATAATCTTGTATAGTGTATAAAACCTATATTGCAATTGATTTAAAATCTTTTTATGCCTCTGTAGAATGCCGGGAGCGTGGTCTTGATCCGCTGACTGCAAAACTTGTTGTCGCAGATTCAAGCCGAACAAGTAAAACAATATGCCTTGCCGTTACTCCAGCATTAAAAGCTTACGGAATTTCTGGACGAAGCCGCCTCTTTGAAGTAGAAGCAAAAGCACGCGAAATAAAACGGCAGACAGGTAAAGAACTTGAATATATTACTGCTGTTCCACGCATGTCTCTGTACATAAAATACTCAGCAAAAATATACAGCGTGTATCTTCGGTATTTTGCCCCGGAAGACATTCATGTCTATTCAATAGACGAAGTATTTATAGATGCAACAAGCTACCTTCCTTTTTACAAAACCACTGCCCGTAAACTTACAGAAAAAGTAATCGGTGATATTTTACAGGAAACAGGAATTACAGCCACAGCAGGAATTGCCCCGAATCTTTATCTCTGCAAAATTGCCATGGATATCTGGGCAAAACATAGTCCTGCAGATTCAAGGGGAGTGCGCATAGCAGAGCTGAACGAAATAACCTATCGACGAGAACTCTGGGACCACAAGCCTATAACTGATTTTTGGAGAATTGGTAGAGGAACTGCCCGCAGACTTGCAAAGCGTTTTATTTTTACTATGGGCGATATTGCACAAGCTTCCATTGACCGTCCGGAAGTTCTTTACAAAGATTTTGGAATAGATGCAGAAATTCTTATAGATCATTCCTGGGGGCGCGAAAGCGTTGGTATGAAAGAAATTAAAAACTATCATTCTGCTGCAAAAAGTCTGGGAAGCGGACAAGTTCTTTCCTATGCCTATAATTATGATAAATCTCAAATTATTGTACAAGAAATGGCAGATTCTCTTGCCCTGGATTTATATAAAAAAAAGCTTATCTGTTCTTCCATAACCATGCATATTGGTTATGATGCTAAAACTCTTGAAATTCCAGATTTTAATGAAGACCCCGTAAAAGACTGTTACGGCCGGTGTATTCCAAAACCTGCTCATGGAACAACAGGATTTAATTCATTCTACGGAGAAACTAATTCTGCAACAATAATAGAAAATGCTGCAATTACACTTTTTGCAAAAATAGTAAATCATAATTATCTTATCCGTCGCATTTATATTACAGCAAATAACATTAAGCCATTAAACTCATTTCAGCCTATACTTTTTCAAGACGAATATGCTTCCAAAAAAGAATGCAAGCTTCAAAATACACGCCTGAAAATAATACAAAAGTTCGGTAAAAACGCTCTATTAAAAGGTACAGACTTTGAAGAAGGAGCAACCGCCAGAGAACGTAATCAGCAAATTGGAGGGCACAAAGTATGAAATATGACAATATAATAAACACGAATTGGAATGAAGATTCCCTCAAAAACAGAATGAACCTTAATCAGCGTGCAAAAATATTTCTTCCATTTGCTGCCCTTACCGGTTACGAAGATGAACTTGCAAAAACGCTCGTAAAAGAAATAGAAGCTATGAAACAAAAAACAGGCAGCATAAAATTTTATGAAGATGAAAATATTAAAGATTCTCTTCTACCAGCTACTGATTTTCCTGCTTCAGATAATCAATTGCATAATCAAGTATAACATCGCTGGTTTCAAAGCTTGCATACAGTTCCTGAACAAAATCATAAGTAAGCGGAATCTGAATATCGAGCGGAATTGTACATTCACGAGTTTCGTCCGTATCGATATAACGGTCGCCGTTAAGTTCATAAAGCCAGTTTACAGGATAAACTATTCCGCATATTGCATTGCTCATAATACTAAAGCCGCCATTTTCCTGACAGGAACAGTTAGTTGGAGCGATTCCCATTACCTTTACGTTAGGACAATATGAAAGTACCCTTACAAAAGAATCACCGGCACTTACACAGTAAGGATCAACTAACAAAATAACTTCAATATCGCTAAAGGTTTCTTCGCCATTAACATATATAGTCTGGAGCATACGTTTTTTGCCTCCAACCTCAGTCCCGCGTACAGCCATAGCATAATCTTCGGTAGAAAAAAGTCCAGCAGTTTCTATACCCAAAGCCCAGTAACCTCCTGTATTTCCCCTGACATCAATAATCATTTTTTTCATTCCCTCTTTTCTCAGGTCATCCAGCTCCTTAACAAGCTGTTTTTTATATCGCGGCTGATGATTTGTAAAATACGACAGAACATCAAAAAAGAGATTACTTGTTTCATTATAGCGGACCATATAAGCAGTATCTTCATTTATCATTTTGGCTTCAAAATTTTTCAATTCAGGATGTGCATTATATCTGTGAAAAAATAAAAGACAGAAGGTTTCTTCAAATCTATTAAGTCCGCTTCCAATTGCTGCAAGTTCAATCTGGCGCTCATTTCCATTTTCATCTATAAACCCCACAAGAGCATGAGGCCGCTGTGAATCTTCCGTTATAGAAGCATTTTCAATAATATCGCCGGCAATTCCTTCCGGACCTTCAGTTCTCATTCCTTTTGTTGCGAGCATAACAGGACGCAGCATATCTTCCGTAGACTTTACAGGAAGCTGAGTTCCCATCTGAATAAACTCTGTCTGAGCTACAGCCTTATCAATCTGAACTCCGTTCCAGCTTGTAATTACAGTTTTATTTCTGATTCCCTGTCTCCAGGCTTCACTATTTTCTTCTACATTTACGGCAAAAATTTTTCCTTCCAAATTCAGCATGCTTAAGCCATAATCATGACCAGCCAAAAGTGTAATTCCGCGAAACCAGTCATCATCATTATATATTCTTGCAGCAACATGTCCGTCATAAAAATTATAACAGAAGGCAATTGTAGCCGCACATAAAAGACCTTTATCATTTGTATCCTGAGCTTTCTGAACAGCCGGTAAAAATTCATCCCGTAAGGCTGGAATATCAATTTTTTTCCAGTCCTTAAGTGAATAATATTTTTCCATATCCTTTGTAGAAGAAACAAAAGAATCTACAAAATTCTCGCGGGAATGATTCCTCATTGCAGATTCCCAAACCATTGGCAAAACAAGTGTGTGAATATTTGCAAGAATACAAAAAATTGTAATCAGCGGAAGAAAAATTTTATGAACACGACGAAATAGAGAAGTAATCGCAAGCAGTGCAAAAATAAAAGACGCCAGATAATAAAGTCCATAATAATAACGCGTAATCCAGAAATTTCCCTTAATTCTGAAAAATAAAAAATGATTTAAGCAGACAATCAAAGGAAGTAAACACAATACACGCCAGATTTTTATGGAATGGAATTTTCCCGCAGCACATTTTTTATATGAAATGCACATTCCAATGTAAATAAACGATGAAAAAATTACAAAAATCCAGATAAATGGCGAATTAGAAAAAATTCTGTTGATGAGAAGCATTTTCTCTCCTTAATGCTCTCCGCAGTAGCGGATAACTCCGTGATAGCGGTGCAGCATACAATTTTTTAATATTATTTTTATTAATTTCTGCCCGACTTGAGCAGATATTTTTTTTTATTTATAATTCACAGCCAGGAGCATACAAAAATATGGCATCACTTCTTTTAGCTGTAATTTATTCAATTTTTATCAGTTTAGGTCTTCCAGATTCACTTTTAGGCTCTGGCTGGCCTGTAATGCATAAAGAATTTAATGTACCTTCATCTTATGCAGGTTATGTTTACATGTCAATTGCATTTATGACAATCATCTCTGCTTTATTAAGTCCTAAACTAATCAAAAGGGTACACACAAAATGGATTATAATCAGTTCCATTTTTTTAACAGTATTAGGATTGATTGGCTTTTCGTTCTGTTCCCAATATTTCATGCTGTTTTTATTTGCAATACCATACGGACTTGGAGCCGGAGCAATTGACTCTTCAATAAATCACTATGTAGCAAATAACTATTCTGGCTCCGTAATGAATTTCTTACACTGCTTTTACGGAGTTGGAGCTGTAATAAGTCCAAATATTATGGCTCTTGCATTAAAATATGCACACTGGAACGAAGGTTACCGATGGACCTCTTTTGTTCAAATTGGAATTCTTTTTATATGTTTACTTTCACTTCCTCTATGGAAAAAATCTTCTAAGGTTACTTCAAGTGAAGAAGAAAATAAAGAACTTGCAGGAATCCGCGAAACAATAAAAAGGCCCGGCGTAATTTTTACTTTAATTGCTTTCTTTGCATATTGTTCTGGCGAAGCAACCTGTTTTTTATGGACTTCAAGTTACTTTGCAGGAACAAAAACAGGAATGAGTAAAGAACTGATTGCCTCTTTTGGCTCTCTGATTTTTGGTGGTCTTATGCTGGGACGAATTATTTCTGGTTCAGTATCTGATAAACTGGGAGACAGACTATTGATTCGCACCGGAATTATTATAGAACTTATTGGAATTGCTCTGGTTGCACTCCCCTTTCCCGGCTACATTATTGATGCAATAGGCTTTGTAATTATTGGTACCGGAATGGGGCCTGTTTATCCGGCAATTCAGCACATGGCTCCTATTAACTTTGGAAAAAAATACAGCGCTTCTGCAATCGGTCTGCAAATGGCTTCCGCATACACAGGAACAACCTTTATGCCTATGGTTTTTGGGCAATTGCAGGAAAATATTGGAATTGCAATAATGCCGTTCTATGTTTTATTATTCGCACTAATAAATATTGCTTTTCTGGAAATTACCTACAAAAAAATAAAAAAATAAATTTTGAACTTATTGAACAGCTGATAATCATATTTTCACCGGACTCTGTATCGTAATTAAAAAAGCTCAAGAAAAAAGGCTTCAGAAAATAAACCTGAAGCCTTTTTTATAGGAGTATTTGTTTTACTTTATGAACTATTCTTTAATATGATTTTTAGTTTATTTTATATTGCTGCAAATCCGTTTTCCAAATCTGCAATAATGTCATCAATATGCTCAGTACCAATTGAAAGGCGGATTGTGTTCTGAGCAATTCCCTGATCTGCAAGCTCTTCGTCGTTGAGCTGGCTGTGAGTTGTGCTGGCCGGATGAATTACCAGAGACTTAACATCAGCAACATTGGCAAGAAGGCTGAAAATCTTAAGGTTATCAATGAACTTCCAGGCTTCTTCGCGGCCACCTTTGATGTTGAATGTGAAAATTGAAGCCCCACCATTAGGGAAATATTTCTGATAAAGTGCATGATCCGGATGGTCAGCTAAAGAAGGATGGTTTACCTTTTCAACCTTTGGATGCTTGCTCAAGAACTCTACAACCTTCTTTGTATTTTCAGCATGACGGTCAAGGCGAAGGCTGAGTGTTTCAACACCCTGAAGCAGGAGGAAGGCGTTGAACGGGCTGATTGTTGCACCAGTGTCGCGAAGAAGTATTGCGCGGATATAAGTAACAAAGGCAGCAGGTCCGACAGCGTCGTAAAAAGAAACTCCGTGATAGCTTGGGTTAGGAGCGGCTATCTGAGGATAGTTGCCGCTTGCCTTCCAGTTGAACTTTCCGCTTTCAACGATGATACCGCCGAGAGTTGTTCCGTGACCGCCAAGGAATTTAGTAGCCGAGTGAACAACAATATCAGCACCATGTTCAAATGGGCGGATAAGATACGGTGTTCCAAAAGTGTTATCTACAACTACAGGAAGTCCATGCTTATGAGCGATTGCCGCGATTGCGTCCAGGTCTGGAATATCGCTGTTAGGATTTCCAAGAGTTTCAAGATAAATTGCGCGGGTATTTTCCTTGATTGCACCTTCAACTTCAGAAAGGTTATGAGCGTCTACAAAGGTTGTGCTGATGCCGTACTGTGGAAGTGTGTGGGCGAGCAGGTTGTAAGAGCCGCCGTAAATTGTTTTCTGTGCAACGATGTGTCCGCCGTTAGCAGCAAGAGCTTCGATTGTGTAAGTGATTGCTGCGGCACCAGAAGCAAGAGCCAGTGCAGCCGAGCCGCCTTCAAGTGCAGCAACGCGTTTTTCAAGAACGTCCTGAGTTGAGTTTGTAAGGCGTCCATAAATATTTCCTGCGTCAGCAAGTCCAAAGCGGTCTGCAGCGTGCTTTGAATTATGGAATACATAAGATGTTGTCTGATAGATTGGTACTGCGCGTGCATCTGTTGCAGGATCTGCACTTTCCTGTCCAACGTGTAACTGTAAAGTTTCGAATTTATAATTTGCCATATGTGTAAGACCCTCCTGGGCCGGTGTTTAATAGAAAAGCGTTAAGAAAATTGCGAAAGCAATTTTTAGCTTATCCTTATTGATTATTGAGATTTAAGATACTGAAGAACCTTCAGTTTTTAAGCGATAATACAACAGGCACGCATGACTCCGTTGCGGAAATTTTCACGGACTATTTTTTCAAAATAAAATTTCATCATGCGCCTCCAGTAAAATATTACTTTCCTACTTAACTAGTAGGTTTATCTTATAAAAGAAATATACAGTATATTACCTACTAAGTCAATAGGGTTTAATATTTTTTTTAATTTTTTCTTTCAGCGTGCTTGATTTTCTTTTCTTTGTAGAGTTCTTTGTCTGCTTCTTTAAGCAAGTCTTTTAAATCTGTATGTTCAGAATCAAATTCTAATGGTCCTATACTAATTGAAAGTATAAAAGGCAAATTTGCTTCCTGAGAAAATTCTTCGTTTAAATTTTTTATACGCTCTCGTATTACTTCAACTTTTCTTTCTGGCAAGCCCGGCGCTACTATACCAAATTCATCTCCACTTAGCCGTCCAACCATATCAGAATCACGAAAGGCTGCTCTCAAAACCTTGGCTTCTGTTTTTATAGCAAGATCACCAATTTCATGACCATAAGTATCGTTAATACCTTTTAATCCATCAAGATCACAAAAGAAAACGCTTCCAATCTGACCATCAGCTACTGCAACATCAATCAACTGCTGACCATATTCATAAAATCCACGACGATTAAAAAGTTTAGTAAGTTCATCGGTTTTTGACTGAAAATTCAAAGTTTGATTTTTTTCTGCAAGAAAAGCCCTTTCTGCATCTTTTTTTGAATACACATAGGAATGAACAAAAGAATTAACAAGGATTTTAAGAAAGATTGTATAAACAGGATATTTATTTGTAGGAAACCTGCAAACTAAATATCCGTAATTTTCACTCTGAAGGAAAACCGGAAGAATATAATAATTTCCATTCACAAAATTTTCCAGACCGCCAGGAAGAATCTCTTCTTTTGGAGAAAACTCAATTCCTCCATTTTCATAATAATTTTCCTTTATTTGTGCATCATTATCTATAAGCATAAGAAGGCGTGCTTTATCTGGCATTACAAAAGTATCATTTGATGAAAGAAAAATCGGTTCATCATAAATACACATTGCAAGCATTCCCAAATGTATATAATTCAAATTATTTACTACAATAGTAAAAAATTCATTAAGTCGAGGAACGGTATCAGTCATAGTAAGAACATGAAAAATTGTAGCCATGTCATTAATACTATTATTAAATAGTTGAAGTCCATCCATTTTTACAGAAGCTTCTTCTATAAAATTTCCATTTACATCATAATATCCACGGTCTTTTATTTTTTTAGGCATACATCCACAAGACTGCCTGAAAATAGGAAAAGACTGTATTACTGATTTTTCTGGAACTGTTTTACCACACAAAATATCGTAAGCCAGTTCTGCAGCCTTATATCCAGTCATAAAAACACTCTGACTGATTGTAGATAGCATTGGCTGGCAGGTACATGCAACTTCAGCATTATCAAAACCAAAAATACAAACATCCTCTGGAATTGAAATTCCAAGTTCTGAAAAAATACTTACGCAGCCGGCTGCCATATAATCGTTAGCACATAAAATAGCTTCAAATGGAGGCTTATCTCCTTTTTTGAGTCTTTTATTAAAGCAGTCATAAGCAGATCTTGGAGTAAAGTCACCGTCATAAATCCAGTCTTCATTTACTTTCAATCCGTTTTTTTCCATTGCTGAACGAAAAGCTTTCTCCCGCTCATCAGATTCAGGCGATTTAGTAAGAGCCGCATTCATAAAGGCAATTTTTGTTTTATTATGTTTTTTTATAAGATGCTCAATTATCTGTTCATAAGCTTTATCGCAAGAAACTGTAGTATAATGATTCCCTTCCAATGCCATAGGATTTGAAACAGAAATTATCGGTTTTGGAAGAAGGCCTTCAATAGCTTTAGTTAGATTTTCAAGGGTAATTGAATTGAAATAAGTATTTGTGATAACAATAAATGCATCTATATTCTTTGATTTTAAAAGCTCTACTGCAGTCCAATACTGATAGTCATACTGAAAAACTTCATTATGAGGAGAGCTTGTTGTCGAAATAATTACATGAACATCATTCTTATCTTTAAAGAAATCTGTAATTCCATCGGTAACGACAATATTGTATTCAACTGTAAGATCATAAACTAAGATTGCAATATTTTTCACAAATAATATTATACTACTTTTTTATAAGAATGAAAAAGATTTTTTTTAATCTTTTATTTACAATTAAGAAAATATCAAATACAAGATTTTTAAATTTGAGCAATTTTTGCTTCAGAAAAATGCTCAAAAAAAAACGGTTTTAAAAGAATCATACTTTCAAAACCGTTTTTTAAAATTATTAAAATCTGAAATAAATAATTATTTTATTTAATCTTAAAGGTATCAATAATTTTCTTAAAAGATTCATAATAAGAATCAAAATCATCTGGATCTGAAGAAGCACAGATAGAATAGAATTTTCCGTTTTTTAGAAGCAGCTTTAAATACTGAATTACATGAATATCCTGAACTATTCCATCAAAAATAAAATAATCCTTTCCCTGCTCTACAATTTCGAATGAATCATAAACTTCAGAAAATGTATCTGGAAGAACCTTCATTAAATCTGACAATTTTATAGATTTGGTAACATCTTCGCAGGTAATTGTAATATTTTCCCTGAAAGAATCACCTTCTACCTCTGGCGCAAATATATAAAATAAAACACCTTCATCCAGACTGTAAAATTCCCAGTCTTCAGGAATTGAACCAGATATTGTTCCATCAGAAACAACTTTACTATTCTGCCCGAACGCCTGAACTGCAAAAATAAACAAAAATGTAAAAATTATAAATAGCTTTTTCATAACATCACCACATTTATTTTAGTAAATCTCTCGCAAGAATCTTTGCGATATTTGGTCTCTTTACGAGGTCGCCCTTAAGTCCTTCCTCGCGAGCCTTGTTTACATAGTTAGGATCCTGGAAAGAATACTTGAAGTTTGTATGAACGTCGTAGGTTCCCTTCATGAGAGCGTAGGCATCTTCTGTCATTACGAGCTCTTCGTCTGTTGGGATTACGAAAATCTTTGTCTTTGAATCATCAGCGTGGATGTAAGTTTCAGCGTTGCCTGTGAATGACCATTCGTTGCGCTGAGCGTCAATCTTAATGCCGTAGTTTTCAAGACCTGAACAAGCCTTCATACGAGTGATTGGTCCGCGCTCGCCTACACCTGCTGTCCAAACAATTGCATCTACGTGGCCGAGTTCTGCCATGAAAGCACCAATGTACTTCTTAATGCGGAGAGCTTCCATTTCAATAGAAAGCTGGCAGAGCTTGTCGCCCTTTGCGGCGTCGATTTCGATATCGCGGCGGTCTGAATATTTTCCTGTGATACCAAGACAACCACACTTCTTGTTGAGTGCATTGTCCATTTCGTCAGCGCTCATACCTGTTTTTCTCATAATGTAGAAAGGAAGAGCCGGGTCCAGGTCACCAGAACGAGTTCCCATTACAAGACCTTCGAGAGGTGTAATACCCATTGTTGTATCGTAGCAAACGCCGTTCTTTACGGCACACATGCTTGAGCCATTACCGATGTGGCAGATAATAAGGTTGCAGTCTTTTGGATCTTTTCCAAGGAGGACTGCAGCGCGCTTTGCTGTGTAAAGGAATGAAGTTCCGTGGAAACCGTAGCGGCGGGCAGCATACTTCTCGTACCATTCGCGTGGAATTGCGTACTGGAAAGTTTCTTCAGGCATTGTCTGGTGCCATGCTGTATCCATGATTGCTGAGTGAGGAATGTTTGGCATTACCTTCTGAGCAGCTTCAATACCCATGATGTTTGCAGGCATGTGGAGAGGTCCAAGGTCTACTACCTCGCGGAATCCGTCCAAAACCTCTGGAGTGATAAGAACAGACTTTGTGAACTTTTCGCCACCATGAAGAACGCGGTGACCAACAGCTCCAATCTCGTCCATAGATTTGATAACACCAACTTCAGGGTCTGTGATTTCTTTAATGATAAGTTCGATTGCTTCTTTGTGAGTCGGACAAGGGCTTTCGATTTCTGTTTTCTTTCCCTTTGCCTTGTGAGTAATGCAGCTTCCTTCAATACCGATGCGCTCTACAACACCGTTAGCCATTACTTCTTTGTTGTCCCAGTCATAAACCTGATACTTTGCAGATGATGAACCGCAGTTCAATGTTAAAATAACCATAATAGTTTCCTATATAAAAAGAATTGATAGAATGAGGGTGGATGTCCGTCGGGTTGCTGAATGCAGCTAGGCAGGCAGGCACTCAAAAGAATAGAAATATTATAGAAAAAAAAGGATGATTTTTCAACATATTGAATTTACTTACGCAGGAATAAAAGTCTTTCCCCTTCTACAGAAAAACATTCATTTGGTGTAATTCTTGAAGGAATAAATTCAACGGTGTCATAATCAGTAACTTCCTTTTCCACAGTTTTTTTACCAGAAGTTTCCGTAACGACTTTTTTACCAAACTTAAATTCATACACCTCTCCAAGAAGCATATTCTGAGAATCGGATCTGAATTGAATTACATCAGTATTTCCAATTTTTGAAACAGCATAAACTCCTGTATCTGTAAATTCCGGAGTCTGAAAGGTATACGTATATTCATCAAAAGTAATTGAATATTTTGAATCAGCAGTTTGCCAGAACGGACCTTTCTTTAATTGATTAACATTCTGAGAAAATGATAATGCAACAGCGTTTTCTTCAAATGAACTCTGGAGACTCATTTTTTTATACTGTCCATCCCAGAGGTTTGCATCATTAATAAGAAGATTCAAATCATCGCGTAAAGTGATTTTTATTTCATCAGTATTAACAAGTGCAATATCAAAACGTCTGTGAAGGTTATTTATGTCAGCATTTATTGCTGTAATATAAATTCCATTATGACGAAGTTTACTGTCTTCCCAATCATAAACTTCCTGAACATCTGCAAATAACTGGATTATTTCCTTTGAATCATAATCGAAAAATAAGTAACGGATTTCGCCTTCATTAGAAGTTTTATACCAGAGGCCGTTCAAAAATTCTGCAAAGGTTTCTACTGTTCCATCCTGAATTTTTGAAATTTCTGTTGCGGCAAGTCTCGCTGCAGTAACCTTAATTTCTTTATTCAATTCATATTTTTTTGTAGCAGCATTCCAGGTATATTCCTGCTGCAGCTGATTTCCGGAATTTTTGTCTGTACTTGTATCATCAGATTTATAAACCCAGATAGAAAAACTTTCTCCTTTTGAAAGAGCAAGTTCATAATTTTCTGAACGCTCTGTCTGTTGAATAAAAATTGTTCCATCGCAGGAAAAATCACCGATATTTTCAAGACTCTCAGTTTTTTCATTATATAAAAAAAGCTGCATTACATAGTTACCATCATCTGCAATTCCCTGATAAATCAAAGAATTTTTATGCTCACCTATAACGTCCATTCCGCTGTAAGAAAAAACTGACGTTCGGGAAAATTTTGTAGGAATTTCATCCAGACGTGTGTACACTCCACTATCAGGATTAAGTAAAGCCGGAACAAGGTATAAATTCGGAGAAGCCTGCTTCCTTACGGCAATAACTTCATCATCATAACCATCGTTATTAATATCCATCGTAAATGTACTGATTAAAGTTTCTCCTAACTCTATAGGAACAAAAGTTTCATATGTACTGGTTTCCAGTGCTGGAGAAGATTCATCATCTTTTTCGGCATTATGATTCTGTGCTGTTGGAGTGATTATCTTTGCCCGTGTTAATGTTTTTTCTTCTGATAAAAATCTGTTAATAAAAAAGAAAGTTCCGCCAATAAGAAGTGCAGTAAAAATAAAAAGCAAAGATACTGTTTTTGTTTTCATATAATGATATAATAGTATGATTTTAATTAAATGTGAACAGATTGAAAAAAAAATCTGTATGTCTTAATAAAATATGGAAGTTTATATATGAAAAAATTTTTTGCTGCAACTTTTCTAATTTTTAATGCATTACTTGTTTTTGCAAAACCACAAAAAAAAGAAAGTCATCCAATGCTTGAAGCCACACCTTTGTTTGACACATCAGAAACACAGATTGCTTTGCCTCAGGCAGATTTTTCTTTTACAGACGGAGAATGGTTTATAAAAGCAATTTCTAAAGGAAATCATGAAGAAGGATATCTTGTTGAAGTAGTAGAAATTGATTTTTCTGTTTCTGGAGAAGATTTTAAAATTGCTAACTATCACGCGAATTCTGCTATGACCTACAAAAATTTATCAAGTGAAGAAGCTTCCTTTTTTAGGACTATCAAGGATTGTATTGTAGAAGGAAATACAGTAACCATAGATTCAATATATGATGAAAAGGCTCTTCAGAAAAAAAGCAATAAAGAAATAAAAGACTTGATTAATCTCTTTTATGAAATTATTGATGAATTAAAGAATTCTCCTGAATTAAATTCTAACGAAGAAAAAACAAAATTTTATCATACAAAGTACATTAAAAAAAATGATGAAACAGAAGATTTCTATATTATAAAAAAATAGAAAAAGAATTATCGTCTTTATAAAATGGTGGTGCAAAAAGAAATTAACGCCACCATTTTTTATCTAAATTTCAACTTCTTACTATATTAGTCTTTACGCAATTATAACTTTTAATTATACTTAAGGAATTAATTATCAATAAAAAAGAGGCTTCAAAATGGGAAACAACTATTTTAACTCAATTCCATGGAGAGAGGCACGTCTTCAGCTCGGTCACTGCCGCTCTATGGCTAAAGAAGAATTTGCTGACGGAGTAAACGCACTTAAAGGTAAAAAAATCGTAATCGTAGGTTGCGGTGCTCAGGGCTTGAACCAGGGCTTGTGTCTTCGCGATTCTGGATTGGATGTCAGCTACGCACTCCGAGACAGTGCCATCACAGAAAAACGCCAGTCTTGGAAAAATGCTACAGAAAACGGATTTAAAGTGGGCAACTACGATGAAATGATTCCAACTGCAGACCTCGTAGGAAACCTTACCCCGGATAAGCAGCACTCAAAAGTAATTAATGACATAATGGGAAAAATGAAGAAGGGCTCTGCCCTCTGGTACAGCCACGGATTCAATATGATTGAAGAGGGAATGCAGATTCGCCCTGATATCACTGTTGTAATGTGTGCTCCTAAGGGACCAGGTACAGAAGTATGGCATGAATTCCAGCGCGGATTTGGTGTACCGGACCTTATCGCAGTTCACCCTGTAAATGACCCTGAAGGAAAGGGCTGGGCTTATGCAAAGGCTCTCGCTGTAGGTATGGGTGGTTCTAAGGCCGGTGTACTCGAGTCTTCATTTGTTGCAGAAGTAAAATCAGACCTTATGGGCGAGCAGACAATTCTCTGCGGTATGCTCCAGGCCGGAACAATCGTTTGCTATGACAAGATGATTGAAGAAGGCATTTCACCTGAATATGCAACTAAATTCCTTATGCACGGCTGGAACGTTGTAAGCGAAGCCCTCAAATGGGGTGGAATTACAAACATGATGGACCGCCTTTCTAACCCTGCAAAAATCAAGGCAAATGAAATCTCTAAAGAAATCAAAAAGCTCCTTGCTCCACTTTATCAGAAGCACATGGACGACATCATCAGCGGTAAGTTCTCTTCTACTATGATGCAGGACTGGGCTGCCGGCGACAAGGATCTTCTTGCATGGCGTGAAGATACTGGAAAACTTCCATTCGAGCAGAACAAAGAATCTACAGAAGAAATCAGCGAGCAGGAATACTTTGATAAGGGTATTCTTCTTGTTGCTATGGTTAAGGCTGGTTGCGAACTTGCATTCGAAACTATGGTTGATGCAGGAATTAAACCTGAGTCAGCTTACTACGAATCACTTCACGAAGTTCCTCTTATTGCTAACCTCATTGACCGCAAGCGTCTTTATGAAATGAACCGCGTAATTTCAGATACTGCAGAGTACGGATGTTACCTCTTCAGCCGCGTTGCTGCTCCAATGATGGCAAAAGACCTTATGCCAAAGCTCCACACAGATGTTATTGGTAAGGGCCTTGATGTAAAGGACAACGAAGTAAACAACGCAGAGCTCGTAGCAGTAAATGCAGAAATCCGCAACCACCCTATTGAGGTTGTTGGTCGCAAACTCCGCGAATATATGACAGCGATGAAGCCGCTTTTGTAACGAAGTTACAAAATGGCAGGCGTGGGGAAATTCAATGCAAAAATGTAAAATTTCTTTCCGCCCCACGCCAGCTATGAAGCCACTTTTGTAACGAAGTTACAAAAGTGGCTTCATAGCTGGCGTGGGAAAATTTAATGCTGAAATGTAAAATTTCATTCCATCCCACGCAAACTATGAAGCCACTTTTGTAGGAAATAAATAAAAAATATGTATACACCAAAACGGGCCCCTGCCCGTGGATTTGTTCATCTTCGTTTACAAAGCCGCCGGCGCGTGGGCGTTTTGATGCATGAAAATAAATTTTTAGACATTTGAGATTTATTTACTAAAAATATGTTTTCTTATATAATGAAATTATGGCTTTGGTTGAATTACAAAACGTTTCAAAAATATATCAGATGGATACCGTTCAGGTAAAAGCAGTAAATAACGTTTCCTTCAAAATCAATGAAGGTGATTTTTGTGCAATTTCCGGACCTTCTGGCTCTGGAAAATCTACACTTTTAAATATTATCGGACTCACAGATCTTCCTACCAGCGGTTCAGTATTCCTTAATGGAATTGATATTTACAAAGACATTAATCTTTCAAAGCAGGATCATATTCCACTTTCCATAGATTCTAAATTAACAGATTTACGCCGTGGATTTCTGGGCTTTATTTTCCAAACCTTCAATTTAGTTCCCGTATTAAATGTATACGAAAACATTGAACTTCCTCTGCATCTTGGAAACTCTCCAGCTGTAGAAAAAATGTCTTCAAAAGAACAAACTGAATGGGTTAACTTTTTAATAGAAACTGTTGGCCTGACAGAATGGAAAAAACATAAACCTAGTGAATTAAGCGGAGGACAAAGACAGAGGGTTGCAATTGCACGTGCTCTTGTTACAAAATGTCCTATAATCCTCGCTGATGAACCTACTGCTAATCTGGATTCTAAAAATGGTGATCAGATTCTTGAATTGATGCAGAAATTAAACAGAGAATTTAAAACAACTTTTATTTTCTCTACTCACGATGCAAAGATTGTTTCAATGTCGAACCATGTAATAAAAATACATGATGGAATTATTGATCAGGCATAGAATAATTGAAGCTAAAACTGTAGCATAAAAACCAGTAAAATTAGTAATTCATATTAATCGAAATTATAGAACCAAACATTATCTTACGGTTTGTAAAATTCTTATCGTAACTCATACCGATAATATTCTTCCACTGTCCATGTCTGAAAATATTTGAAATATAAAAGGCTCCGGCTACAAGTCCGTTATTAGTTGAAAAATTATGGCCCCAGTCTATTCCAAGCTTTAAATTCTTGTCGCGTCCCATTCGTCTAAGCCCAAATTCTACAGCAATTTTATGATTATGAATTTCTGATTCTTTATGCATGTTTGGATCAAAAACATACTGATATTCAGCTGCGATTCCAATATTAGGATCAAAAGAATCTATAAGTTTATAAAAGCCACCAGTTCCAATAATATAGTCTATATTTCTTTTATCAACAGTATTGAAGTCCTGCAAACGGAATTGTCCCTGACCATAAAAATCTATTCCTAAAATAGTACGCTTTGTTTCAAGACCAATAATAGGATGCATCCAGTAACCGAACTTTGCATCTTTTAATTCTCTTTCCTTTCTTTCACTTTCAGTTTCGACTGTTTCTGTAGTAACATTTTCTATATTTGTCTGACTTTCTGAAGTTGATTCAGTATTAGAAATAACAGCAGGCTTTTCTACATTTTCAGCTTCCTTTTTTGTTTCTTCATATGCATAAGTTCGGGCAAAAATATTTATAGCCTGATTTAATATCGTAAATTCAAGCGAGGTTGCATAAGACATATACTTCCAGGAAACATTACCTGTAAGCTTATCAAAATCATACATAGCCATTGCAGTAAATGTACCGCTTGTCCATGGAATTTTCATCTGAAAAACAGCATGGTTATTTGTAATTTCCAGAACATTCGTATAAGAAGGACCTACATAAGGAAGACCATAGGTATTTGTTCCAGATCCAAATAAATCTCCGTTATTAAATAATATAGGATAACCCCAGGAGAAGCTTCTTTTTCCTGCAGTAACGAAAATCAAATCCTTAATTAAATAATCAAAATACAAAGTGTTTAACTCGATTGCAAATTTATTAGAAAGTGATGTTGTAAAACTACCATTAATACTTAAATCTTTGCTTGCACGAGCAGAAAGATAAAGCGTATTAGAAATTAAGAAAACTCCACCACCATCCCAATCATCCTTAGTAAATTCATAATTTGCAAATCCACCAAAATCAGCATTAAGGGAACCTGTTAACGTAAGAGACTTGAACAAATCTGAATCTGTAATTTTTCCGTTTTGAGAATCAGCATCTGAGGTAACAGCATCTTCAATATCTTCTGACTCATTAAAAAGATTAGCCAGATCATCAAATTCATCATCAGAAGAATCTTCTGCTTCAGATTCAAATACTTCTGAGCCAAAATCATCAATAATAGAAGCATGCTCCTGCAAACTTTCTGAATTATCCTCTTCCGTTTCAAAACCAAAAGCTTCTTCCTCAGAAGAAGCTTTTATAGAGTTATCATCTGCAGTTTGTGCAAACATAAAAAAACATGAACACAAAACTGCAGAAAGAAAAACGAACCTTTTTTTATTTAATTTCATTTAACGCTCATCATCTCAAGATAAGGTTTTGTATACACAACATCCTTTACTTTTGAAAAATCAGGATTTGTGATTGTTACTTGAGTTTTTTCATATTGTACCTTATTTCCAATCTTTTTTCCACGAAGATTATCCTGAATCAGCATAGAAACCGGAATAGAATATTTTCTGCTTCCAGAATTTACAGACTGGTAAGAAGGGATTGCTGTAGTACGAAGCTTCTGACCGCTTAAACTGTAATCTTCCTTCATTCTTACAAGACCGTCATCTTTTGTAACCCACAGTTTAATTAACGGATAATCCGCATCCATAGTTTTTGAACTTAAGGTAAATAATACACAGGAAAGCTTTCCAAGTTCAACTTCTGCTGCAGAGTCAATTTTATAATCTGTGTAATATCTCTGCGGAGTAAAATCAGATGTATTAGCGTTTGTATTCTGGAATTTATCTTTTGCACTTGTAAAAGTAAATCGGTTATCTGCAGGATCATAAAACCAGATATTATTATCAAACTGAAGATATCCCTTTCCCTTTTCTTTTGAAGGAGCTGTTATTAAAATTGTCCATTTTCCACCCTTATCGCGGCGGTAAAGGATTGCTTCTGTTACAGACTGACCTTCTCCCGGAACATCCTGAACTATTGTATAATTTGCTTTAAAATCTGTTTCATAAAAGGCTGTATTGTCCTGAGCCTGCTTTAATAATGCATCATAATCGATTGACTGTGCAAAACAAAAAGCTGTTGAAAAAAGTAATACTGTAGAAATAACAATAGTTTTAATTTTCATTTCGTCACCTCGTTAAAATTCATTTATTCGGTAACAGCTAGAGCCTTACATGGCATTATTCTAACTGATTTCTTGACAGCAAACAAAACAGCACCAGCTGTAGTTACACAAATAGTCAAAGAAAATACAAAAAATCGCAAAAAACTTATTATTGGAGCCAAAGTTCCGTTAGTCAGGAATAAATCAAATGCCGGAATGAATGATAAATTCAAATTTCTGGAAATTAATACAAGAATTAAGGAAAGAATAAAGCCCCCTATGCAGCCCGAAAAAATAAGCAGAATAGTTTCCACAAGAATCATTAAAGAGAGTTTTCTTCTCTTCATTCCTATAGCTTTATAAATTCCAATTTCGTTTATTCGCTTCATTATAATTACACGGAAGGTACTTGCTACTCCAACAACAATTATTATAATAAGCATTACTATAATAAAGGCAGAAACAAGATTCATCGCATCTATTACAACCTTTAAGGATTCAAGATTAGCATCCAGCTTTATAAGAGCATAAACCGGGGTAAAATTATCGTCCTCATCATAATATTCAATTTCAGCCTGAGAATCAAAAAAATCATATTTATCTTCTACAATCGGAAACATATTAAATGATTTTTCAAGTTCTTTCTGATAATTAGCAATCTGTTTTTCTGAAGGTTCACCATTTTTTAATGTAATACAGATTCTGTTGCACCAGTTAAGCGGATATTTATCTGCCTTTTTTAAAAAATCTATATCCATATAGCTTGTGTACATTCCAAAGAAAGATGAATCTACAAAAATACCTTTTACGATAACTTCCATTGTATCGGTTTCTTTATCTTTGTTTTGCAAAAGGAAGGTAACAGAATCTCCGGCATGGACAGCCAGAGTTTCAGCAATTTTTTCAGAAATTAAAATTCCGTTCGTGCCACGTAAATTATCTGCACATCCCTCTTTGTAGTTCAAGTTCTTAAAAATTTCAGCTTCTGCATCAAAATCAACACCTTTAACCATTCTAAGCCGAACTTCCATTCCCTCAAAATACAAAGCTGCATAATCTGGATCAAAATTATAGCGTTCAACTACAAGATCATTTGGAAATACTTTTTTTACTAATGCAAGATTTTCATCACGTGTAAATTGATTATTATAAAAGTCACCGCCTACAAACTGAAAATCTCCTCCATAATAAACCTTTGCCTTATATTTAAGGGAAGAAATCATTCCGGTAACTACAGACTGAGTGAATAAGGAAATTGCAACTCCAAAAATGCAGACAATGAATAAAGAGCGATATTGCTTTCTTCTATATATTAATGAACGTAATCCCATCTTTATAGCATCTTTCATTATCTTACCCCCATCATTGCTTTTACAGGGCTTACTTTTAAGGCAGTAACAACAGGATAGGCCCAGCCTATTATTCCAAGAAGAATTACAAGACCAATCTGTTTAAGAATATTTGAAAATGTAATAAAGATTTTTAAATCCCTTGAACCGAATAACTGAACCAGGAAACTGTTTGTAAAGGAAATATGGGCGTTAGTTAAAACACGCGCAAGTACAAAACCAATTAAAATTCCAATAATTCCACTAGTAATAGTCATCATAAAAGTTTCTGCAAGAAGCTGCTTAGAAATGAATCTTTTTTTTGCACCAATTGCACGTAAAGTTCCAATTTCATTTGTGCGGTCAAGAACCTTAATTACAAGAGAATTTGCAACTACAATAAATCCAGCAATCAAAAGAATAAAAATTCCTATATTAAAAATTAATCTTAGCCAGTACAAATACAAGGCAGAACTTCCTGCTGCATGCCGCCAGTCAGCAGCTTCTACAGGCCAGCCATTTTTTCTGAAAAGTTTATTCAGTTTTTTAATTGTCGACTTTGCTTTTTTAGGATTCTGGAGGCAAACTAAAAGAAAATTCCAGGAATTACCATATTCAAAATCTTCTTCAATTTCTTCAGCAGCAAAGTTTTCTTCAGTTTCAGTTTGTTCTTCTTCAAAAATAGCATCAGAATCTTCAGCATCATCAAATAAAGTACTCCAATCCAAATCGTCATCCAGAAGACTTGTCTTTTCTGCCGAAAGATTTTCTACAGCAGAAGAAGAGGAAGATCCAAGATCAAGAAGAGAACGAAGGGTTGCAGCGTCTACCAGAGCAAATCTGGAAAAAATTTCGTTATCAGTTCTGTAATCCAGAACTGCAGTTACAGGAACCGCACGAATTCTAAAAAATGATCCATCAGAATATGAAAATTGAACAACATCGCCAACTTTAACGCCCCATTTTTCTGCAACAACTTCGGGCATCATAATTCCCTTTTCACCATCTACAAAAGTATGACCTTCAATAATTCTGATAGAAGACATAGCTTCCAGATAATCATCTCCATCAATCCCAAAAAGATAAATAGGTGACATTACATCTTCATATTCCATTCTGACAATACCAGAAATCTGTCCAAGTATTGCCTTTGTTTCTGAGTTATCTTTTACTGACTGATAAACTTCTGTATATGGTACAAGATTTTCTATTTCAGAAAATTTTCCTGTAAAAGGATTTTCATCTCCAAAAAGACTATATTGAACACCATTTTTTGGTCTTATTAAAACATCGCCTGTAAAACTTGAAACAAAACTATTCTGAACACCATATTCTGTACTATCAAAAATTGCATTTGCAATACAAAAAAGAGTAATTGCAAACGACATGAATAAAATAATTACAATAGAACTTTTTCTTGATATGACATTTCTGTAAGCAAGCTTTAAAATCATTTTATACTTTCCGAGTATTTTGAGGTATATCTATTGTATAGAATTTATTGATTTTATTCTATACTAATTATTTATCTCCAGTTGCAGCACTGTAGAGTGTTTTTGAAAGACGGTCCTTTCCCTCTCACTTTTTTTCACGAAACTGATTTCCAGGAAAATAAAAATTTTCATTTATTGACTTCAATAATTCTATATGTTAAAATATTTCATTAAAATATCGTTTCCTTAATGAATAAGGAAAAGACTTCAAGGATTATCTAAAATGAAAAAAAATACTGCTTACACAATTGGTGCTGTAATAGTACTGTTTATCTGTGCGTTCTGTTTTGTCGCACTTCCTGCAATCACAAGTTCACCTTCACAGGGCAAGATTCCTGTTTTTGGAAGCTATAATGGTCGGGAAATTAAATATGAACAGGATTCTGATTTTTTCAGTGTTGTAGCTCAGGATGTACAGATTTATGAATATCAAAATGTTCAGATTACTTCTAAAATTCATAAGTCAATTTTCCAGGGAGCATTCCAGACAATCGCTCTTAAATATGCTTATGAAGATTTTGTAAAAAAATCTGGTTATATTGTTCCAAAATCAGTTCTTACAAAAAAACTTATTGATGAATACTATTCAGAAAACGGACAATATTCTTCAGAAATCTATAAACAGATTCCAGACAGCGACAAAATTAAAATCAGAAAGGCTACAGAAGAAAGTCTTAATACTTCACGCTTCTATGATGATTTCTTTGGTTCAGATGAAGTTGTTGGAACAGATGCACTTTACGGTTTAAAAGAGTCTGATGCAGAATTAGATTTTCTTAAATCATTTAATTCTGTAAAGCGCGGATTCGATATGGCAATTTATAATTTGAGCGACTTCCCTACAGAAGAAAAAGTAAAATATGCAAAAGATCACAGTTCATTATTTGTTATCTATGATCTTTCTATCATAACTGTAAAAGATAAATCTACAGCTCAGACAATTTCTAAGAGATTAGCAAATAACGAAATTACATTTGAAGATGCAATTACTGAATATGCAACAGAAAAGCCTTTTACAAATACAGAAGGAAAATTCAACGGAAAATATCAGTATCAGCTTGAATATACTTTGAATGACAAAGCCGATCTTGCAAAGATTTCTGATCTTCCAATAGGAGTTCCAAGCGAAGTTATTCAGACTGTATATGGTTATTCTATTTTCAAGCATAACTCATTAAAGTCTCAGCCAGACTTTGAAGACGATTCAGTTATTTTTGATATAAATTCATATATTAATAACTATGAAAGAAACTATATAGAAGATTACTTTATTGCAAAGGGAAATGATTTTGCAGCTCATTCTGCCGGATTAGATTTCGCTGAAGCTTGTGCTCTTAATGGTGCTGAATATGTTCAGCTTGAGCCATTCCCATTAAACTACGGCAATCTTGATATTGCAGGAAAATTAAACACAAGTGTTGAATCACTTGCTTATGAAGCAAAGGATGAAAACTTCCTTAAAACTGCATTCTCACTTTCTATGAATGAATTCTCTTCACCAATTTTAGCAGGTGATAGTATTATCGTTTTGAAATATACAACAGAAGAAAAAGATGATGATTCTTCTACATTTGCAATTTCAGCTTTACAGAATTACGATTCATCAGATATAAACAATGCAATTTTCAAGAGCGATAAATTAAAGAATAACTTTGGTGAAGTTTATAACGAATATTTCACTGCAAATTAATTAATTGGAAAATATGATTGATCAACAAAAGCCCTGCCTCGTACAAACGAAACAGGGCTTTTCTGTTTCTTACAAAGAAAGACTTCTTTATTCAAAGTACGATCCTCAAAAAAATATAATTAATCTGATTAATAATCTTGAGGTTTTGGATGGAACAATTTTTTTAATTTTTTCACCATGCCTTTTTTACGGAATTAATGAATTAAAAAATAAATTAACAAATAACTGCTTAATTATTGCCTGCGAAAAAGATGAAAGCTTATATAATTTTTCAAAAGAATATTATACTTCATTAAAAAATGAAATTCCTTTTTTATGCGCTTCTGATCTTTTAAAACTTCCTGAACAAATAAATGAGCTCTGCAAATCCGGAAAATATAAAAGAATTATCCGTATTGATTTTTCTACCGGAGTACAATTCAATCAGCAATTTTATAATGATCTGGAAGAAAGCTGCAAAAATATTATTCAAACCTTTTGGAAAAATCGTGTTACATTGATAAAATTCGGAAGAAAATATTGTTCAAATCTTTTTAAAAATTTAAAGCATTTGCCTGAAACAAGTCCTATAGAAAAGTATTTTAAATCAATTAAAAAACCAATTCTTGTATTTGGTGCCGGCGAAAGCATAGATTACTTTTTTGAAAAAAATGCTGATTTAATTTTATCAGATTTTTATATTCTTTGTGCAGACACAGCGCTGCGACCTCTTTTAGACAGGAAAATTAAAGTAGACGGAGTTTTTATAGAAGAAGCTCAAAGTGTTATCATAAAAGCCTTTATAGGCTGCTGTACAGAAAAGAATGATTTTCATATTTTTGCAGGCCTTTCAGCTGCTTCTCAATTAGCTTCAATTTTTTCTGCAAAAAGAATCTCCTTTTTTACAACTCAATTTACTGACCTGAATTTCTTTAATAAACTGAAAGATAATAATTGTCTTCCGCCACAGAATCCCCCGTTTGGTTCTGTTGGATTAACAAGTGTTTATTATGCACTTAAATTTAGAGAAAATGAAAATATTCCTGTTTATATCTGTGGTCTTGATTTTTCATTTTCTGTTGGAAAAACTCATGCTAAATCTACTTTAGCAAGTATTCTGCGATTACAAACTACAACAAGAATAAATCAGATTCAAAATATTGCTTCGGCATTCAGTTACGGAAATATTTTTGAAACAGGTAAAGATGATAAACCGATTGTCTCCAGCCCTACCCTTATTTCTTATGCGCAGATTTTTAATGCATTTTTTCCTTCTGAAAAAAATCTTTTTGATTTTTCAGAAAAAGGAATTAAGCTTCAAATTAAACACAAAAATCCTGAAAAGCTCTTGTCTGAAAAAGGTAAAGAAAAACTGTCTGAAACTTTTAGCTCAGAAATAAATGAACAAAAACAGAACTATTCGAAAATTAATAATATAATTCAAAACGAAAAAAAAGAGCTTAAAGAATTATTAAGCCTTCTGACAACTAAAACAGAATTTTCAGAAGCTGAGCTTAAAGAGAAAATAGAAAAACTAGCTTTAGAAAAAGAATATCTTTATCTTTATTTTCCAGACGGCTACTGCTTTTCATACAGTCAGTCTTTTCTAAACCGTTTAAGAACACAAATAGATTATTTCTTAAAAATTATGTAGCAAAGTGCTGCATAATTTTCTGAACATATTACTGATCTTCATTTTCTTTTAAAACAGCAAGGAATGCGCTCTGTGGAAGCTCAACATCTCCAATCATCTTCATGCGCTTTTTACCTTCCTTCTGCTTTTCCAAAAGCTTTCTTTTACGGGTAATATCACCACCGTAACATTTTGCAAGAACATCTTTTCTTACAGGATTTACAGTTTCTCGGGCAATAATCTGACCACCAATTGCCCCCTGAATTGCAACCTTAAACTGCTGACGCGAAATTTCTCCTTTTAATCGTTCACAAACCTTTCTAGCCCTGTCAACAGCATTCTGGCGGAAAGTAAGAAGAGAAAGTGCATCTACCGGCTTACTATTTATAAGAATATCAACCTTTACAAGATCTGTTGGTCTGTAGCCGATTACCTCATAATCAAAAGAAGCATATCCCCGGCTGTAACTTTTTAATCTGTCATAAAAATCAAATAAAACTTCAGAAAGAGGCATTTCGTAAGTAAGCTCAACTCGTTTTTCATCAAGATACTGCATATTTGTCTGAACGCCACGTTTTTCGGTACACAGAGAAATTATTGAACCAAGATATTCTGCCGGAGTAATAATAGATGCTTTTATATAAGGTTCTTCTGCATCGTGAATTCTTCCCTGAGGATATTCAGATGGATTATCTATGTAAGTTTCCTCGCCGCTTGATAAATGCAATTTATACCTTACAGAAGGCGCAGTAAAAATTACAGCCTGATCAAAATCGCGTTCAAGTCTTTCCTGAATAATTTCCAGATGAAGAAGCCCTAAAAAACCACATCGGAAGCCGTTACCTAATGCAAGAGAATTATCCTTTTCAAAAATAAGGCTTGCATCGTTAAGCTTAAGCTTTTCCATACTTTCTTTTAATTCTTCATAATCATTAGAGTCCATTGGATAAATTGAAGAATAAACAACCGGCTTTACTTCCTTAAAACCAGGTAAAGGTTCGCTTACAGGATCGCTAGCGAGGGTAATGGTATCTCCTACTTTTACATCACTTACTGTTTTAACACCAGAAATTATATAACCAACATCTCCAGCTTCCAGAACGCCGGTTTCCTCATAATTGATTTTAAATATTCCTATCTGTTCTACTTTATAATCTGCACCACTTGCCATCATGCGAATCATATCGCCAGTTTTAATTTTTCCTTCCATTACACGAACATGGACAATAACTCCACGATAAGCATCATAATGACAGTCAAAAATAAGAGCAGCAGCTTTTCCATTTGGATTGCCAGTTGGAGCCGGAAATTTTGTTACGATAGCTTCCATAAGCTCATCAATTCCTTCACCTGTTTTGGCAGAAACACACATTGCATCGGCGGAATCAAGTCCAAGCTCCTTATCTATCTGATTTTTACAGGAAGCAATATCTGCTGAAGCCAGATCTATTTTATTAATTACAGGAACCATTGTTAAATCATGTTCCAGCGCCATATACATATTAGAAACAGTCTGGCTTTCTACCCCCTGAGTTGCATCTATCAAAAGTAAGGCCCCTTCACAGGAAGCAATTGCTCTAGAAACTTCATAAGAAAAATCTACATGTCCCGGAGTATCAACAAAATTTAATTCATAATCATGACCATCTTTTGCATGATAAGGAATTGTAACAGCCTGACTTTTTATAGTAATTCCGCGTTCACGTTCAATATCCATATTATCAAGAATCTGATTAACCATTTTTCGGTCATCAATAATTTTTGCTTTCTGAATAAGACGATCAGATAACGTAGATTTTCCGTGATCGATGTGCGCAACTATACAAAAATTTCTTTTATATTTCATTTCAGTCATAATTCATCCTTGTGGCAAAAAGCCAGATTAAAAAATATATGGACTATCCAATTGAGTCTGCATTAACATTCCCACATCCAAAAAGCCCTTAACTTTTCTTTTTGCATAAATCTGAGCATACAGTATGCCGGTGTTTTTATCAATCTGAATAGTATTAATTGTAATTACATCATCATTCGAAAAATGAAGTTCTTCTGCGGCAGTATTCTTCAAAACATCTTTTACAATAAAGGTTCTGCGATTCATTTCATCTGCACTTACAAGCTTCATTCCAAAAAGCGGATAAAAAGCATTAGAAATATAATCAGAATTATAAATAATTTCCATAGGATTCTCAGGGCGCTCATCAAGATAAATATTTACATTTTCGGGAATAAAATTTTCTCCATCTTTTTTATCATATTCAAAAGTTAAGATTGTTCCCGGTTCATAAGAAAGCATTGTATATTGAAAATCCTCAAGGCTGGTTATTGTTTTTCCGGAAACAGCTTTTAAAACATCTCCTTCTTTTAACCCTGCAAGATGTGAAGGAGAACCTGGCATTACATATAAAATTTCAAGTCCTGATTTATTCGATTTACTTTTAAATGTTTTTCCAAAAGCACCAATCCATGGATGAATAATCTGATTTTCATTATATAATGCAGCCAGTTCCTGCTTTAAATATTCAACAGGAATTGCAAAATTTAATCCCTGATACTGAAGCATTCCTGCAAAAATAATTGCCTGAACATTCATTTTTTCATCAATTAGTGGACCACCTGAATTACCAGAATTAACAGCTGCATCTATCTGAAAAACATTTCCGAGTGTAAGAAGCTTTCTATCAGAAGAAGAAACAATTCCAGAAGTTAAAGTTCCTTCAAGACCTACAGGAGAACCGATTGCCAGAACTCTATCTCCGACCGAAAGCTCACTACTGCTTCCAAGATTCAGAACATAATTTGGTTCAAGTTCAACCTTTAACAAAGCCAGATCAAGCATTTTATCATATCCAACAACCTTTGCTGGAATTTTTGTATCCATATCTTCATAAAGCTTTATATAAAGTCTTGAAAAACCTTCGTAATCAGGATTTACCATTGAATCAATAACATGATAATTTGTAATAAGATATCCGCGTTCATCAATAAAAAATCCAGAACCTATTATTATATCTGCATAACCTGCGCCATATCTTATTTTTACTCCCCTGTCCACCCATATAGTTGCCGTAGCATTTACACAGTCTGAAATTTTAGAAGGAGCCTTATTATTTTTTGCAGCGGGTAAATTCTGTAAAATACCATTTTGAATCAATTTTTCTGTTTCTGAATCTACAGAAAAATTCAATGCCTTTAAAGATACAGCAAATCTATTTGCATCAAAATATTTTTTTTCATCAATTGAAGCTTTCATAAGATTACGAACTTTTTCTTCACATTCATCTATTACAGCTTTGTTTCCAAGAAGATTTGCACGCCATAAAGCATACACTGCTTTATCTTCCATAAATTCATGAATTCTTTCAATTTCAAGATTTGCAATATCATCATCAGAAAAATCTGGGATTTGTGCTACAGACTTTGGCTGTTTTATGGAACTGCAGGATAATAAAATAATAGACGCAAAGAACAATGTAAAAATTATTGATATTATCTTTTTTTTCATAAATTTATGTATACCTTAAAAAATATTTATTTTACAAGCCGATTATCCTTCTTTAATATTTGCATGCTCAGAAGCTTTTTCAGAATTATTTTCATCAGACTGCTCTTCATCAGGAATAAAAGAATCTGGCTTAATCATGCAAAAATAATTTTGAGAAACTCTTATAACCGAGAAGCGATGATTTTCTGTCTGCACAACATGAACCTGTCCCTGTTCGAGTCCATTAGGATAATTCTTTTTTACAAATTCTTCATCTTCAGGAGCTCCCTTTACATCAAGCCAATAAAAGTTTTCATATTCTCCTGCTAAAACTATTACTTCTTTTTGATCAGAATTATTCTCTCCGGCTATAGTACATTTTACAGGTTTAGAATTAATGCTCTGAACATTAGCAAGCTGAAGCCCGTTTGAATTAAAGAAAATAGCTTCTTCTTTTAACAGGCCATCATCTTCAAGCGGATATTTTATATACTGGCAGTCCGGAATTCCATTATCGTCATTATCCCAGAGAGTAATTTTTCCACCTTTATCCAGATACTGTTCAGAAAACTCTGCATTTGTATTTGCATTGGAATCAATGGCAACTTTCTTTAGATAAACACTTTCGCTGGAAAAAGCCGGGCCAAAAATTTCTTCTATAAAAGAATTACTATCTGAATAAATTTTATTTCCATATTCATCAAAAATTGAATCATAAAACTCAGATGTTTCAAAATATCCGTCATTGTTATAATCTACATAGCGGATGAATGGCATTCCTTTAGTAAAGTCACAATAGGCATAATTAAAATCGCCTTCATAATGCCGTGCAAAAAGTAAATTTCCTTCCTGACTTGTAAAAACGACTCTTGCATTCTCACGCTCAGAGACAGTAACTTCTACAGCCGAAGCTTTTTTTGTAAATTCAAAATCTCTGGAGAATTCAAATTCAGAATTTATATATGGAATATAAAACGAAACTCCAAACCTTGAAAAAACAGGTTCTATAATAAATTCATAAGGATTTAATTCATAATCTCCCTGCAAAAAACTAAATGATAAATTCGTATCAGAAAAACCAATTTTAGAAACAAGCGGATATGCAGAAAAACTTATCTGAGTGCTGTTACCGTCTAAATACATAAGAGAAGGAAGTCCGAAATCACAAATTGTAAACTGCTCTAATAAACCATCATTATTTCTGTCATATTTTATATTTGAAGGACGTCCTGTTTCATAAGAAATTGTAAGCTCACTTATAAGATTACAGTCTTCATCAATAGAAATTACTCCATTGAAATTTGCAAGCAGTTCTGCCATTGCCTGTCTGCTGTCTTCATCGGTAAGAAGCAAACACAAACTTGCAAGATTTTCAAAAGACATATTTGAACCTGCAGCATTTACAAAAAAATCAAAAGCCTGCATTTGAGTGTACAAGCCGGTTTTTAATGCAATAATTGCAAGCAAAGGAGATTTTGTCTGATTCTTTGCGTCTATTGCCTTTACCAGCCGAAGCTGCTCTTCTCCCTCAGCAAAAAAAGCGGCAAGAATTTCCATATCAAGCTGGTTTCCTGAATAATCAGGAAGATTAGAAATATAAGAAGAAGCAATAGTTTTTACCAGAGCAGGAATTATGTATTTCTGATTCTGACGTTCTGCTCTGCTTAAAAATTCATATTCAAATAAAAAGAAAATATTGGGAAAGCGTTCATCTGCAGGATAAACTCTACGGGCACTGTTTATGCGTTGTCTTGCTGAATTCAAAGTTTCTTCAGTGCCAATCCGATAATAATTTTTTATTCTTATAAATTCTGCATCAGCAGAAAAAAGCGCTTCATCATCATCAAGAACTTTTAAAGATTCGTAATATTTTCCTGTATCGCTTAATAAATCTGCATAAAGAATTCTTGCACCGGTTTTTGAATATCCGCTCCAGTTATTTTTTTTGAACGCATTTTCTATTATTGGAAGCACTTCAAAAATTTTAAATTCTGAATTAATCATTGCTGCAGCCTGAACATAAAGTAAGTCAGAAATAGAATCATCATAACTAAGTCCAAGAGCTGCCTGATTCAAGGCATTTTTATAATCACCCGCATAAAGACAGTTTTCTGCATTCTTTAAGCAACGCAAAGCAGTATTTTTATTTGCGGTAGCAGCTGAATTCTGAGAAAAAGCTGAATATGAAAAAAAAGAAATTATTAGAAATAAAGTTACTTTTAATATTTTATTTTTCATTTTTTACGACCCAATCATTATATCCTAAAAAACTTGCAGCAATACAAACAATTTCTCCAGTCTGAACATCCAGAATAAGAGGAATCAATTCTTTATGCTCCTGCAAAACATGCCAGTCAGAAAAAATATCTCTAACCTTTTTTAAAGAACCATCAGCTGTGGCAATAGTATCACCAGAAGTAACATTTCGCACGCAAAACGGCATTTTTACTGAACATGACAATGAATTATCATTTATATAAATTTTACCTTCCAAAACGCTCATTATTCCAAAAGGAAAATTAAATATACCATCGTGTTCTATTATATCAAAAAAAACTAAATCAGTATGCTTTTTTACAGCTTTTTTTACCAAAACTTCATTATTTTTTATAATAATTTCATATCCGTTAAAGAATTTTTTTACACTTTTTGAATTATTAATTTCTTTGCAAAGCTCCTGTAAAAAAGAATCGGGAACACGACAGGAAATTCCAGCCTCGTTGAACTTTCTAAGAATAAGACGTTTTGTAATTGCAGGAAATGCGCGGTAATTGCAAATATCTCCGCCGTAATTGCAGTTATCCGCACCGTAATTGCAGTTATCCGCGCCGTAATTGCAGCTATCCGCGCCGTAATTGCAGTTATCAGCACTGTAATTGCAGCTATCAGCCGCGCCCATATTTTTATTAACATCGCAATTATTCACAATATACGAAATAAAAGCCGCATCTTCCATCGCTTTTTTTTGTCCAGAAATAAGAGCCTTTTCCCATCCGGGAAAATTTTCTTTTAAAAACGGAACAAGCGAAAGTCTTATTTTATTTCTTAAATAATTCTGATTTGTATTTGTTGAATCTGTTCTCCAGCTTTGATTTTTACTATTCAGATAAACTTCAATTTCACTTCGCTCAAAATCCAAAAGTGGTCGAATAAATTTTTGTCTTTTCTGCTTAATTCCGCATAAGCCATCTAAGCCCGAACCTTGTAAAAAACGCATTAGAAGAGTTTCAAGCTGATCATTTTTATTATGTGCAAGACACAAATAATCAAGTTTATTATTTAAAATAAAATTATCAAAAGCCTGATAGCGTAAAAATCTGGCAGCCTCTTCTATTCCACCTTTACGAGATCCACTTAATTTTGAAACCTGATTTTCTTCAAAAGTAACACATTTAAAATTTACCAAAAAACCATTTTTTTCCAGATTCTGGCATAATTGCTCAACAAAAACAGCATCACCTTCGGTCTCGTTCTTATGTCTTATATTGTGATTAATTGTAATTACATAAAGCGGAATTGAATATTTTTTTAAAACGCTGCATAAAGAAAGTAAAAGACTTACAGAATCTGCACCACCAGAAACAGCAGCACCAATTTTAAGGTCCCCGGAAAAAAGAACACCGCAGTCTAATAAAGATTTTTCAACTTTATTTTCAAAATCACACAACATTATTTAAATATTCTACCATAAAAAGGCACATAAAAAAAGGCTGCAAAAAAGCAGCCTCTTAATAATAAATATTTCCGCAATAATTTGATGCTGAAATTAAAAGATAAGCAAAACCAGCATCAAAAAAAATTAGCGTGCAGGAGCAACAGTTACTAAAGGAAGTTCAGCATCTGTAAGAACTTCTACATTCTTTGGAAGTTCAAGATCCTTTACACGCAAAGCTTCACTTACATTAATTTTAGAAATGTCAGCTGAAATTGATTCTGGCAAATCTGCAATGCAAGCCTTAATTTTAATTTCATTGTTGCGTTCTTTCTTAAAACCACCCTTAAGAACACCGGCTGGAGTTCCCTGATAGTGAATCTTAATTTTTGTAACAAGTTTCTGATCTGCATCTGGTGCAAAGAAATCAGCATGCAAAACTTTGTCTGTACGAATGTTGTACTCAGTATCTTTGATAAGAGAAAGATATTCTTTTCCATCAAGGTTCAAATTAACAGAAGTTGTAGGAGTAATAGTTCTCCAAACCTTGTTAAACTCAACTTCATCCACATCGATAGAAGTAGCCTCGCCCTTTGCATTGTACAAAACAGCAGGGATACGTCCTTCTTTGCGAAGATTTTTAGCAGCCGATTTACCTGTTACGGTACGGATTTTAGCATTAATTGTCTGCTTACTCATTTTCTTAAAGCTCCTTATATCCTTATAAAATGTTCGAAAATATTATCAGATTTATAGATTTTATTCAAGAAGAAGCTTTGGGCAAAATTTATGCAGACAGTCGCCTTCCGCAGTTCCCTAACGGTCAGCCGCTTCACTCAGTCGCAGGCTTCTTCGCTCCAGTGGCCTTGCAAACTCCGTTTGCTGCGCTGCTACACGCTCGGTGCGGTGCATGCTAATCAAACAATGTCGTATACCTCCTGTTTTCTCCCTCTGCGGCGCCGCTACAATCCTTTGCGCAGTGTTCATTCAAATGTTATTACCATATGAGAACCGGCAGTTTTTTCAGTAACTTTCTGGATAATTTCTTTTTTGTCTTCTTCAGTTAATGGCTCATTTTCCGGTATAAGCCAGTTTGTCATTGAACTCTTATAGCAGACAAATCCACCAAATATTTTTAATGATATTATTCTACTGGAACTTCTTCAAAGGCAATTCCTATAAGACCAGCTTCTTCTATAGCTTGTTTGGCGGTTTCAGTACAAATTAGAGTAATAGGTTCTTCTTCTAAACAAAAGAAATTATCATCCTTCAATATATTTATCTGTTTTTTATTCAGTACAATTTTATTAATTCTCCATATAAACTCTTCATTAGTATCATATACATGATCCGTTTCATAATCAGATTTAGATAAGTTTAAGAGCTTATATTTGGGAAAAATAATTGTATAAAAATCAAAGCCTGTTATTTCATTTTTCCAATATAATAAACTTTTGAAACTTGAAAAACTCTTATTTAGTTTATTAATAATATCAAAAAATCTTTTTGATATCAAAAATGCATCTGCATTTGGAAAATCAACAGGAGCAATATTTTTAGATAAAACATATTCAATATTTTCATTATGTATTTCTTGTATTTCATTACAGTATAAATTTTCATTTTTCCAAATGGAATTATCTTTTATAAAGCATTCTGAATATTTCATTGCTGTGTTATATCGAAAAAACTTATAATATTTCATTTTGATTTTTACTCCTTTTTAGTCTAATATATATATTTTATTTGAAGTTAAAAGATTACCAATTTTTCCCTCATCAATTTTTAATTTATTTTTCAGTTTACTTATTATATCCGTAACAGAATTTTCTATATCTATTACTATATAATCATATTTCATATAATCTGTAACCTTTATATTTTTATATTTTCTACTTAGTCTACTTTTTAATAAATCTACTTCAGAATCAAGCAAAGTATTATAGTTAGCAGTATGTCCACCATTATGGCCTATAATCAGTGAAAGATTTGAATCATCTTTTAACAAATTTGTTCGCATTAGTGGCTGCTGCAAAAATGGAAAATCAGTGGGAGTGTATTTATTTAATGTATAATATGGTATGGGTAATTCATGTTTATTTTCATACTGATTTCGAAAAAATAATTCTGAACTCCATGTGCTATTTTCTAATATATGAAAATCAGCATATTTTGTTGAATATGATGTAGCTCTGGTAATTTCAAAAATTTTCATTTCTATATCCTTTTACTCAGCAAAATCGATTACATAAGCTGTTACAGTATTTAATATTTTTTCTTCATCCACTTCTTCTTATAATTCTTTTATTATACTGACTATTTTTGAATTAACTATATCTGAGATTTCAGATGTCTTTTTTGTCTTCTTCAGTTAATGGCTCATTTTCCGGTGTAAGCCAGTTGGTCATTGAACTCTTATAGCAGACAAATCCGCCGATTATCATTTCACCTGCGATTCGTGCTGTTCTGCCGTCGATTTCTACGTCTATGTATGTGTTGGTTCCGGTTATTTTTGTCATAATTCTTCCTTAATTTTTTTGATGATATTATTCTACTTGTACTTCTTCAAACGCAATACCTATAAGACCAGCTTCTTCTATAGCTTGTTTGGCGGTTTCAGTACATAATAAATACAGCTTTTTTTCTTGTAAAATAAAGAAATGATCTGATGTATTTTTTTGTAATTTTTCTTTATCTATAACTAATTTTTCTATATGAGAAACGAACTCTTTTCCAGTTACAAAACTTGTATCTGTTTCGAAATCTGATTTCTCATAATTTAGTAAATCATATTCTGGAAAAATAATCGTATAATAATTATCCCATATTTCTAAACTTTTATTTTTTTCTAAATATTGTTTTTTATTTTTTCCATTATAATAAATTTTACTTTCAAATGCTTTAATGTTTTTATTATTACTTGCAATAATTTTATAAAACTTTTTAGATACAACATTGCCTTCAGCCAATGGAAAATCATGTGGATTATTTGTATTATTCGTATAATAACATATAGGAAGATTGTGAACTTCCTTAAATGAATTTAAGTATAATTTTTCGTTAATCCAATCAGAAATATCACAAATTCTTAATTCACAAAATTTTATCATTGCAGCTTTTGTAATTTTATAAATTTTCATTATTTTTTTTCCTTATTTTTTAATCCTTTAATTTTTTAGCGATTACTTTTTTGTTTTCTCTTTCAGATAATTATACACATCTGTACGCCCATATTGTCTAGCATATTCCATTGCATCACAATTTTCTATTTCACCAATATCATATTTAGCTGTTATATCTATACCGTGGTTTATTAGTTTAATTGCAATTTCATCCTGTTCATTACTAATTGCTGCAAATAAAGGATTTGCTTCAAAAGATGAAACATCAAGTTTTGCACCTTTAGACAAAAGCAAATCAACAATGTTTGTATATCCACGAAGAGATGCTTCAACTAATGGTGACTCTTCCAATCCACCACCAAGATTCACATCACTGCCTTTTTCTATTAAATATTGAGCAATTTCATATTTACCTTTTCTACATGCAATAGAAAGGATAGTTCCATATGGAGTTATATCATTTAAAATTTCTTGCTTATTTTTTAATAAATCTTTAATTCCATCTATATTATCTTCATATAGTAAGGTTATAAAAATTTCAAGTTCTTCTTTTTTCATATATTTTATTAATTCTAACGATTATTTATTTGTTTTTCTCCAATTATTTATAATTATTTTCCGAGTTTTTCTTTGATATAGTCATAAACTTCAGTAAGACCATACTGTCTTGCATATTCCATTGCATCACAATTTTTTATTTCTCCAATATTATATTTCGCAGTGGTATCTATCCCCATGTCTATAAGATATTTTGCAATTTCATTATGTCGCTTATAAATTGCTGCAAATAATGCATTTGCTTCAAATGTTTTTGCTGTTAGCTCGACACCAGATTCGATAAGCAATTGTACAATCCTTAAATTTCCATTATGCACTGCATCTGTTAGAATTGAAGTTCCGGCTAGACCTCCAACATAATTTATGTCAGCTCCGTTATTAATCAAAAAAATTACCATATCTTCATTGTCTTCATTTACAGCTTCTTGCAATAAAGACCCATAGATAGTTTCTGAATTTATAAGATATGGATTTTTGTTTACAATTTCTTTAAGTTTTACAACATCACCATTATCTACTAATTCAAATGCTTTATTAATCAATTCATCTTTCATTCTTATTCTCCTTTTTTATCTCAAGCTAGCAATTCGCCCCATTTGATCCAAGAACCTTACTATTTTTTTATAATTACCATTATTTTCGTCAATTTTTTTCAATCCATCGACTATTTTTTTCAATGATTCAAAATTGTGTTGTCCAACTACACGGTTAGGAGCCCAACAAAGTACTTCATTTCCAGCAATAGGATCAATTCCATATTTTCTAAGAATCTCCTGTCCTTGTTTTACAAGTTCCTTCTGTTTTTGTCTATTTCCAACCTTAAATAATATATGATGTGCATGTGGATTACACATGTCTTTCGGTGGTTCTCCAACCATTTTCGACAAATATTTTCCAAAATCCATATGTTCAACTAATTCTTTTTCATATGCTTCAGAAATATTCAGTTTACACATTGTATTGTAAATTTCAGCCACTTCATCATAGGTAAACTCACCTCTTTCCAATGCTAATCTGATTTCTTTTAATTTAGATGGATTTGCTTTTCCATTATCAATAATAATGTCATCCAGATATTTTGCTATTCCTGGTTCGTTCTATTGCCGACAAATCTGCATTATCAATTATTTTCTGGGCATCAGCACTTATTGGATACTGGCTGTATGCCATGTCTTTTTGTGATTTTGCATCGCGTATATCGTATGGAATAAGAATAATAGTTTTTTTTAATATAAAATTTTATATGGGCGCATTTTTGCCTTCGGCAAAAACCGGGCTTTCCGCAGTTCCGCTATCGCTCCATTGCTACGCTCTGGTGGTTTCGACAAGCTCAACCACCGCCGCTACGCAACGCTTCGCGCCCTGCGTATCCTTTGCGCATAAAAGCTCGCAGGCGGGTGATTTTTACAGTTACTTTTTCCCAATTGGTGTTGTATTGATTTCTTCCCCTTCAGCAAAAATCCTAAAAAGGTCTACGATGTCTTTTGCTACATAGCAGGCGTCTTCGATTTTTTTGGAATTCTCATTTATCATATAAATTGCATTTGAACCATTTCCTAATTTATCTGTTGGATCTATAAAAAATAAATCCCATGATAATGGATTGGCTGATAAAACAGAGTGCTCATTACAAGCAAATACAAAAAATTTCTTTTTCCAGAAAGTTGAGTTATGTTTTTTTAGAATATTAGATGTAAGAAATAAGAATCTGATTTTCTTGCTATCTAAAATAACGAAATGTGTATTTATGATAACGTATAATAAATTTGTAAGAGCCGCATTTTTGAAGAACTCTTCTTCATTTTCTTTTACAAAAATAAAATGATCATCATTAAAATCTTCAAAATAACAATCGTTAAATTTTGCAGTAATTATATTTAAGTAATTTTTTATTTGATTAAAGTCATTTTGTTTATTCCCAGAATGTTCAAAAATCGTTTCACATTCTTTGGCAAGATAAGTCACATAATTCTTAGAAGTAAAATCATATTCATTTGATTCAGAATAAAATACGTAATTTGAATCAATATCTTTTTTTTCAATACAAGCTTGTATAAAATCAAAAAAGTTTTCAGAAATCAAATCGAACCAGGTATTTTTATTATCAACAAATCCTCTGTTAATTTTCCAGACTGTATCAGGCCCATATCCAAGTTTATTAAAAAGATCAAAAAAATAACTGCACTCTCCGTCATCCTGACCAAAAATAAAATAATCCTTCATTTCTTCAATCGAAGAATTACCCCTATGGTTGCCAATATAATTAAAATCATAGATTTCTTTTACATCATAAAGCCGGAAATCATTTTCTTTTCCATCTATGCCCCATGCATAATCAGCTTCTATAAAATTTATATATTCTTGAGGAAGTGTATGATTAAAAGTTTTTTCAATTTGCAGAATAGATTCATATAATTTCTTTAACGAAAGAGCTGCATGTTCACTTGCTATAAACTCTTCATACTGTTCTTTTGTCTCATCATCACGCTGGTAATAACGGTTGATAAGTTCCTTAAACTGTTCTACTGTTGCCATTTTTTAACTCCCAATTGCTGTTGTATTGATTTCTTCACCTTCAGCAAAAAATCACATTACTTCCAGCTCTTCAAAATTTATACCTGTTAATTCAGCTTCTTCTATGGCTTTCTTGGCTGTTTCTGTACATATAAACTGAGTTCTCTTTTCTGAAAGAATAAAAAAATGATTTTCCCATACATTTTGAATTTTTCTTTTATCAAGTACTATTTTTTTTAAGTTTGTAACAACAGCTTTTTTAGTATTTATATTAATTTTTTTTTCATAGTCAGATTCCTCCCAATTAAACAATTCATAATCAGGCAAAATAATGGTGTAGTACAAATCCCAAAGTTTTTCTTTTTTCTGATAAAAGAATTGACTTTCAAAGAATTCATAGTCTTTATTTAGTTTTTGTATTATTGAAAAAAATCTCCTTGAAACTAATATTGTATTAGTTAATGGAAAATCAGATGGCTCACATTTATTTGAAACAGAATAAGGAATTGGTAATTCATGTAATTGTTTATATTCACAACGAAATAGGAATTCCTTTTTCCATGCACTATCATTAAATATTTCCGGCTCACAGTAATTTATTGAATCTGTTCCCTTTGTTAATAAATACATTTTCATTTATAGTTCCTACTAGTTTAATACAATTAGTTTGTATCCGCAAATTGAATTTACGTTTACAATATTTTCATATCTGTTCCTCAATCAGGCGCATTTTTGCCCCAGCCGCCAAAAGGCGCCCGTGGCAAAAACCAGGCTTTCCGCGGTTCCGCGCTAACCGCGCTCCATACTTTGGCTGCGCAAAGTACGCCTTCGGCGCTGCTACAATCCCTTGTTCATCCAGGCTCGCAGGGGAGAGTTTTATTCTTTCAAAATACCTATTTATTTTCATTTATTGTAAATCAGACAAAAGTATTGGTTCTTTCATATTCTCCATTTCTTTTATAAGTTCAATATTTTTTCGCTCTACTTCATTAAAAACAGATTCAGAAAAATTTGAATTGAAGGGATATGAAAATCCTTGATATTCATATCTCCGTGTAAATTCTTCCATCAGTTTCTTATTCTTAAAAATATAACCGTGTGCTGCATAGAAACAGTTTCTTAAAAAACTTAAATCTTCTTTTCTCAAAAAAAATAAGTCTGCTTTTGATAAAATTTCTTCCGAGCAATTAATTTCATTAAATTGCACTATTGCAAAATTCTTAGATGATAAATTTCTATTCACAATAATATTACATTGTATGTCTGTAATATCGCATCGAATTACTTCTACAGTTTCAGGAATTTCAATTTGGTAATAAAAATCATTGTCGTAATTTATTCTTTTCACATAAGTACATATTTGCTTTTTCGATGGAATATACTCGCTTTCTATATAATCACTTTCATAAAAATTGCTAATCATAATATTTTCTTCAGTTTGGAAAGTTTTCAATATTTTATTTTTTTCTGCACTAAAAATATGATATAGAACTACATATTCGGGTGACCATCCTATAAAAACATTTCTATATTTAATAGTTATTTTTTTCTGCTCGTTAGATAATAATTTTATATTAAATAAACATAAACTATCCTCATAACAGTTTATGTTTTCAGCTTCTTTTGGAATATATAAATCATTTTTATATTTAATATAAAAGTTCAGAGGAATTCCATTATCATAAATAGAGAAATTATCAGGTAGTAAACCTTTCGTAAATGGAATGCCCTTTCCTAAAGGTGATATTTTTATAGATACTTCTGTATCTATAACATTTTTTGAATTATTTTTTAATAATATTTCTGTTGTTATTTCGCTATTTTTTTCAAAACTTACAGTTTCAGAATCAATTGTAATAGCAGGATTTAAAATATTAATTTTTCCTACAATATAATGTTCATTACGATTTATAGCTTTTAGTGGTAATGCAAAAGATAGAACAATAATAATACTTAAAAATTTAATTTTCATATTTTTCTCCAAGCGCCCCAGTGCGGGTGTCAGCATAACAATTGCTTAAACCGCAGGCGGCTTTGAAGCTTTGTTATGTGCCATATTTATTTTAGATATCTGCAAAAAAAACAAGACTTCAAGACCTTCTGGAAGAGGATCATTATCAATTCCACTTGTAGCTCCAAGCATAATTTTTATTTTACAACCAGCGTTGATTCTTGTCATTCTCCTAAAATCTTCCCCAAACTATATGGATAATTTGTATAACATAAAATAAATAAATAGTGCAGAAGGAAATTAAGCTTGCCATTCCTATTGCGTTTGAAATTGGATGGACAATTTTTCCACAACGGTATTCACTTGATTCTGCTCGCGGCATTAATGTTATGATAAATGAAACAATTGGAATTGCAATAAAAAAACCTCTTTTGCCAGCATCATGCATTCGGCGGACTCCGACACTAATAATTGCAGGCATTATAACAACTGAAAATATGTAAATAAAACTCAGCAAAAAAGGATAAACACTAAATTCGTAATTCGCACGCATAACATTGGAAAGAACAAAAAGAAGAATTTGTATCACAGCACAGAATAAAATAAAGAACCAATATTCAGCCCGGCTTGCACAGCCTTTAAATGAAAACGATTTTGCGAAGCAGCTTTTTATCGCCTGAAAAAATCCAGTAGTTTTTGCAGCAAAAGATTTTTCATTCTGTGCATTAGACTCAACATCGGATTCAGATTCTACAGATTGAATTTTTGCCTCAATGTTTAGAATCTGCATTCCCTTTATAAAACCTATCAGGATAAGCAATGCAGTAAAAAAATCAGGAAGTCCCATGTATATTGGAGAAAAATCTGCAAAACTATCAGGATGAAAAATAAATTGAAAAATTATTTGAACAAAAAAGCATATCGTGTGAAAAGGACTTATAGATACTGTACATTGAGATTGCTCAACAGCCCCATGCAAATGCCTTATTGTCTCACTGCTATAATATGGAAGTAAACCCAAACAAAAATTAGCAACAGGCCAATACAAAGCATTTATTACAAAAAAAGCAAAAATCCCAACCCACAAGTTTCGAATTTTGCAAAAATTAATCAAACGCTTTGTGCGGAAAAGAAAAACAAGAAATAGTCCTAGCAAGAATTTATACAGAAAACCTAGAATTATCTTAATGATTGTCTGGATTTTTTGAGCGGCAATCATTTCTGCCCATTCGCCAGTCGCAGAATATGTATTAAGCTCATCAAAATAAAATTTACATCCGATTATATTCCATAAAAGTGCAATCAAAGCTCCTGCAAAAAAGAAAAATGCTATGAATACAAGTTTTTTGTTTTTCATTTTTTTACTCCAAGCATCCCAGTGCGGGCGTCCACATAACAATTGCTTAAACCGCATAGGCCTTGAGCCTGTGTCGGCTTTGAAGCTTTGTTATGCTTTATTTCTTAAAAATATCGCTGTGAGTTCCTGTATTGACCAATGTCAGGACAAGAACATTTTTCTTTATCTTGTCGTCATATTCTTTCAAATACAATAAAAGCCAGTCGGGCTGAATATGACATTCCCAAACATCCTTAAAGTTGCCTACAAGCTGATGATTATGATATTTTTCTTCAAGAGGTTTATCTGTCATCAGTTTGTTTACGACATCCTCAAGAAGAGAAATGTCCAGACCACGCTTTTTAGCAAGCTTGAAACTTGCCTTGAACTGCGAAGTTTTCTTTAAAACACATTCCACTACTCGCAATCCTCAAAAAGTTCTTTTACATTTGAATATGATTTTACACTTGAATCTTTACTGATTCTGCGGGCTTCATCAATTGCTGCCAGAGTTTCTTCTGAAAAATTGTATTTTGGAGGAACGATATCAAATGGAATCCTCTGCTGATTTATTGACTGACGCAAAAAAAGCCTGATGGCCGTAGTTATATCCAAGCCTAATGAGTCAAAAAGAGACTCTGCTTCTAATTTTGTTTCTGTATCGACTCTTGTCTGTAAAACTACTGTAGCCATAATATACCTCCATTAAAGTTATTCCTAATACAAATGTAGTATAAATAGATTGTATTTGCAATAAAAATATAAAAAATCGTAAAGGATTGACCTTTGCGATTTTTATACCTAACATAATGGACATATACCTTTCTGTTCTTCGTATTTTTTACGTTTCATTTTGTCATCAAATTCACGCAGGCTTAAATGACTTTCTTTTCTATCGCATCAATTTATTTTATCGATACTATTACACCGAATTTTCCTTTTGAATATATGCACTCCACATTCCTAAAACCAGCGTCTTTCAGCCATTGGATTTCCTGGTTGATTGAAATTTCGCGGTCCAATTTTTTTCTTTCAAGCCATCGCTCATACTCTATTGCTGATATTCCCGATTTTTTGATTTCATCTATCCAATATTTCTCAATTTTTTCGTTAATGACCGAACTGTCAGAGCAAAACTGGTCATAATTGACAAAAAGCCTGCCGTTTTCGAGAGATTCATGAACTCTCTTGAAAAGTCTTTTCTTGCTGGTAGCTTCAAGATGGTGAATTGAGAGAGCTGAAATAATCAAGTCGGGATTGCCTTCTGGCATTGCTTCCGAATAATCCAGAACTTTGTATTTTATATTCTCGATTCCTGAAAACCTTTTTTTTGCGACATCAAGCATTTCCTCGGCAATGTCTATCAGCACATACTCTGATTTTGGAAAATGCTTGAACCAAAAAGAAGGAAGCAGACCGGTTCCAGAGCCAAGGTCATAGATAAGTTTCGGATCATATTTTAATGTCCTGGCGATAAAATCTGTGCTTGAAATGTAATAATCGTCAAAACATGATATAAACTTCTTTCGATTTTCATCATAGCTATTTGCAACCAAATTGAACTGTTCTTGAATATCCATTTTTTCTTCCTATTCTGACCACGCCAGTGGCGTG
>JAQXNX010000017.1 GCA_029098225.1 Spirochaetales bacterium
ACAATAAGCAACTTTTTGTCACTAAAACCGCATTTTAGTATTGACAAGTTACTTTTTATATCATATTCTTTAGATAAGTAACACAATGTTACTAAAAAGCGCTAGGGATTGTAGCCACGCCGAAGGCGGCCACTGGACTGAGCGAAAGCGAGGGAAGCGGCTGGAGCGACAGCGCAATGGCGAAAAGCCCGACCTTCACGAAGTGAAGGGAGCGCCCAAAAAAAGAACAAAAGTGGAGGCAGGAATTTAAGAGGGAGGGCCCCCAACAGAGGTTTTTATGAAAAAATCACTTTTTCTTCTATTAATAAGCATCTTTATTGCGTCTTCTGCTTGTGCCTTAAACACGGTCAATGCAAATGCAGACAAAGGAGAAACTTCGGATATGAAAATCGGGATTCAAATTACAAGCGACTCAGGAAGCTACAAACTTACTGCAACACTGGTAGACAATTCTTCTGCCACCGCTTTTTACGAACTTTTGAAAAGGGCTCCTGTCACAATCAAAATGAGCGACTACAGCAATTTTGAAAAATACGGACCAATTGGAACTTCCCTTCCCCGAAACGATACACAGATTACCACCACAGCAGGCGACATCATTTTGTATCAGGGAAACCAGATTGCAGTTTACTACGACACTAACAGCTGGAACTTTACCCGCCTTGGTAAGGTGGATGGAGTAACACAAGCCGAACTCAAGACAATTCTTGGAAAAGGCGATGTGACAGCGGTATTTGAAATATTGCGTTAGGGATTGTAGCCACGCCGCAGGCGGCCACTGGACTGAGCGAAGCGAGGGAAGCGGCTGGAGCGATAGCGGAATGGCGGAAAGCCCGGCGGCGCGAGTTTTCTTGTTTTTGCGTAGCAAAATGCTCACCCTTTGGTGAGCAAAAGAAAACTCGTGAAGTGAGCGCAGCGAACGACGAACGCCCAGACCTGAGAGGAGAAAACTTTTGAAAAAAATAATTCTGATTCTGGAAGCCCTGCTTATGACAGCTTTTGTTATGACTGAGGAAAAACCCATGGGAAAGTTTGCGACGAATATAGAATTGAATTCCGGTTACGAAATGCGTCGCACGCAGGAGCGTGCTTCCCGAGTTTTTGACAAGCAAAAACTCGCTGATACAATCCAACTAAATTCTGGTTTTAATATGCCAATTCTTGGACTTGGTACCTGGACGCTCACTGGCGAAACTTGTGAAAACGCCGTTTATGCCGCGCTCAAATCTGGCTACCGCTTAATTGATACTGCAAAATATTATGGCAACGAGAGAGAAGTTGGAAATGCAATTCGTCGTGCTATAAAAGACGGAATCTGTAAACGGGAAGAAATCTTTGTAACCACAAAACTTGTTCCCTGGTCAAACAATCCGGATCGTGATATTGACGATTCGCTTAAACAGCTTGGTCTTTCTTATATTGATCTTTGTCTGCTTCATCAGCATGGATCGGCTTCCAGTGACAACAAGGTTTACAGGGCGATGATTAAGGCTGTAAAAGCCGAGAAAATTCATTCCATCGGAATCTCAAATTTTTATACCGAAAAAACTGTTTCGCATTTTATAAAGGATTTTGAAATTCCACCGGCAGTCATTCAAAACGAAAACCATCTGAAGTATCAGAATAATGCTTTGCGTGACTGGGCTGCAAAAAAGGGAATCTATATAGAAAGCTATTATCCATTCGGCGGTCGCGGCCACACAACAGAGCATCTGCAAAATGAGACTGTGCTGGAAATCGCTCGTGACCACGGCAAGTCGGCTGCACAAATCATCGTCCGCTGGCATTTGCAATCTGGCTACATCACAATTCCCGGAAGTTCAAACCCAGCCCACATTGCAGAAAACTTTGATGTCTGGAATTTTGAACTTACTGAAAACGAAATGAAAAAACTAAACGCGCTCGATACAGGGCGCCGTTATGAAAACTGGTAATAAATTTTAGGAGAAAATACATGAAGAAAATACCATCACTTTTTATAGCAGCAATTTTGCTCTTTTTTACAGCTAACACAGTATTTGCAAAGGACAATCCAAAAGCTGCAAGCTACAAAACACACGAGGTTTCGGCGAGCTCAACCAACGCCAGCGACAAATCAGTTCCAGTCGTTTATTTTATCCGCGACATCAGCCCAGAATCTCTGGTAAAAGTTTATCAGGCCACTGGCTACGAGGCCAGCAGAAAAGTTGGCGTAAAGGTGAGCACCGGCGAAAGCGAGAACTCAAATTACCTGCGCCCTGCCCTCATCAAAAATCTTGTAAAGGATGAATTGAATGCGACCATTGTAGAATGCAACACTGCTTATGGCGGAAACAGAAGCAACAACATCGACCACATGAAAATCGCCAAAGACCACGGCTTTCTTGACGTGGCCAACGGCTTTGATCTTCAGGATGCAGAAGGCTACATGACAATCCCTGTAAAAGGTGGTGTTCGTCTCAAGGAAAATTATGTCGGAACTCATTTTAAGGATTACGACTCATATCTGATTCTTTCTCACTTCAAAGGTCACGCAATGGGTGGCTTTGGTGGGGCAATCAAAAATCTTTCAATTGGATTTGCTTCAGGAATGAGCTGCAAGAAATCCGGAAAGCTTAACATTCATTCCGCAGGCCGCAGCGTTACAAGATGGACCAGCTGTCCTCAGGATGAATTTCTTGAATCAATGGCAGAGGCAGCAAAATCAGTCTGCGATTACATGCAAGACGGAAAAGGCATTGTCTGCGTAAATGTGATGAACCGCCTTTCTGTAGACTGCGACTGCGATTCAAATCCTGCAGAGCCGGACATGCACGACATAGGAATCCTTGCAAGCCTAGACCCCGTGGCTCTTGACCAGGCCTGCGTTGATTTAATCTACACAGCAAAGGACGGTGGCAGCGTGGTAGAACGCATCGAAAGCCGCAACGGAATTCACACGCTTGAACACGCAGAAAAAATCGGTTTTGGTTCCAGAAATTACCGCCTGGTAGAAATCAAATAAAATCATACAGGAGACAAATATGGCAGAGAAAATTACACAGACAGCAGGTCGGGATCAGCTTGGAGACTTTGCTCCGATGTTCGCTCACCTGAACGACGATGTACTCTTCGGCGAAGTATGGAACGCAGAGGCAATCGATATAAAAACAAAGTGCATCATCACGGTGGTGTCGCTCATGGCAAGCGGAATCACCGATTCTTCCCTCACATACCATTTGCAGAACGCAAAGGCTCACGGAGTTACAAAAGAAGAAATCGCCGCAATCATCACACATGCTACAATGTACACAGGCTGGCCAAAAGGCTGGGCAGTATTCCGTCTGGCAAAGGAAGTCTGGAAGGAAAATTAAATTAATGGAGGAAATATTATGAAAAAACTTATTCTTACACTTTTAATTGGAGGCTTTATTATGACAGGACTTTCAGCAAAGACAGCATTCGTTTACTTCAGTGCGACAGGAACAACAGAACGCATGGCCAAAAATGCCGCTAAAGAAATGGGAGCTGATATTTTTGAAATCCAGCCAGTGCATAAATATACCGACGCTGACTTAGACTGGCACGACAAAAAATCACTTTCTTCGATTGAATGCAATGATCCAAAAAGCCGTCCTGCAATTAAGGCCGTGGTTTCAACAAGCTCAAACACCGCTTTTGACATCTCCGGCTATGACACCGTTATTGTCTGCTATCCAATCTGGTGGGCTTATGCCCCAAAAATTGTTTACACCTTTGTTGAAAGCCAGAACTGGTCTGGCAAAAAAATGATTACTCTTTGTACCAGTGGTGGCAGCGGTCTTGGTCGCAGCGGCACAGATTTGTCTAAGTTTGCAAAGGGCGTAGACTTCAAGGGCGGAAAAGATTTTACCCGCGGCTCTGCTGCAGACGTTAAGAAATATATTGAAGGTTTGTTGAAATAGGGCGTTACCCCGCTGACGCGGGGTCGGGCTTTGCGCCTTCGCAGCATAGCTGCTCGGAGACTCGCTAAAAACAGTCCGCTGGACTGTTTTTACCCTGCAAAGCAGGGTCGCTCCCTAGGTTCCGCTATCGCTTCATTCTGTGGTAGTTTCGACAAGCTCAACCACCGTCACTACGGAACAGCCCTTTCAGGGCACCCCCTACAATCCCTAACGCAAGGAAACAATATGAAGAAACTAACAACTATCTTGTTCACAATACTAGGAATAATCATGATGGCAAATGCAGCAAGTTTCAACGCACCAAACTCTAACTTTGTCCTTATAAAAGGCGGTTCCTTTACAATGGGAAGTCCCGAAAGCGAAGACTGGCGCAGCAATGATGAGACTCAACATCGCGTTACACTCGCTCCATTTTACATGGCAAAGTTTGAGGTAACTCAAAAGGAATGGCGGGAAATCACCGGACAGAACCCAAGCAATTTTACAGGTGACAGGCTCCCTGTAGAAAGCATTACCTGGCTGGAAGCAATTGAGTTTTGCAATGCCTTGAGCAAACGCGACGGACGCACCCCGGTTTACACAATTGCAGATGGAGGTAACACGGTTACCTGGAACAGAAGTGCCGACGGCTACCGTCTCCCAACCGAAGCTGAATGGGAATATGCAGCCAGGGCTGGAAGCACTACTCCTTTTTATTCACGCAAGGTTCCCGGTGCCGAGGATGTAAACTTTTACGGCCACTACCCATACCAGATTGAGCAGAATTATTTTAATGACGAAGTTCTGGAAACCCGCCCAGGCGTTTACCGCGGAAAGACTCTGGATGTTGGAAGCTTTAAGGCTAATCCAAACGGACTTTTTGACATCTACGGAAATGTTGGTGAATGGTGTTTTGATTATTATGGCGACTACGGCCCTTCGACAGGCTCAGGGACCGCGGGGGTGACAAATCCGGCAGGCGCAAGTGAAGGAACACGACGTGTTTACCGTGGCGGCGGCTGGAATGATTTTGGAAAAAATCTTCGTTCTGCTTATCGTGCTGCCATGCCGCAAAACAACAACGCTTACAATGTAGGACTTCGTCTTGTCTGCAATGCAGATGACAGCGTGAAAGGAACTGTCACAACCAGAGAAGCAACAGCGTCCGGCTCAAAAAAATCAGCTGGCAGCGGCAAAGCACTTATCATCTTTTATTCCTGGAGCGGTAACACCCGCGGAGTTGCCCGTGAAATTGCCCGCCAGACCGGCTTTGACAGCATAGAGCTTGAACTTGTAAAACCCTATTCTACAGATTACAACACCGTTTTGGATCAGGCACAGGACGACCAGCATAAACAGGCCCGCCCTGCACTTAAAACAAAAATTGACAGCAAAAAATGGGCAGAATATGATACAATAATATTAGGCTATCCTAACTGGTGGGCAAGCATTCCAATGCCGATTGCAACCCTTCTGGAAAGCTACGATTTTTCGGGAAAAACAATTATGCCATTCTGCTCTCATGGAGGCGGAAGATTCGGCCAGAGCCTTACAGCAATTTCAAAGCTTGCTCCAAAGGCAACGCTAACCGCCGGTCTTTCAATCCATTATTCGGGCGGCTCATCTCTTTCAAAAGATGTAGAAAAATGGCTTAAAAAATGCGGAGTAAAATAGAATAACACAGGAGCAAACTTATGACAAAAACCCAGCGCTTAAGAATGACTATCGACATTACAATGACAATTCTTTCCATCATCCTCATGGGCGGAAACTATTTGTTCCCGGCAGACATCGTGCACGAAATCTTAGGCGTGGGGCTTTTTGTCTTATGGGGCGTTCACATCGCGCTAAACCGCCGCTGGTATGGAGCAATTTTCCGCGGCAAATACAATCCCTATCGCGTAATGCAGACTGTCATCAACTGCTGCATTTTGCTTTGCACAATCTTTTTGATGATAAGCGGAATCATCCTTTCAAATCACATCTTTACATTCTTGAACATTCAGGGCGGCCTTGGGTTTGCACGAATCGCGCACCTGCTTGCCAGCCACTGGTATTATCTTTTTATGTCGCTGCATATCGGACTGCATGTTGGACGCCTCTTTCAGAATATTACGACAAAAATCATTCCGCGTATTATTCTTGCCCTGGTCTGCGCTTACGGCATTTACGCCTTCATTGCCCGCGGAGTCTGGAAATATCTTATTCTTCAGCAGCAGTTTTTCTTCTTCGACCTGGACCGCGGCTACATTCTTTTTGCTATTGATTATATTTCCATTATCATTTTGTTTGCCACACTCTCGCAGCTTTTGGCAAAGAGTCTGAAAAAAGGTAAACTGTAATTCTGAGGTATTTTTGTGATTATTGATAATCAGACTTTTGACGAAGAGAGAGCTTTGTACGGTCTTAAAGATCTTACAGTAAAAAACTGCCGCTTTGATGGTCCTGCTGACGGTGAATCCGCTTTTAAGGAATGCCGCAACATCGACGTGGCTGGCTGCTTTATGAATCTCCGATATCCCTTCTGGCATGTAGAAAAAGCAAAAATCACTGATACAAGCTTTACAGAAAACTGCCGGGCTGCCCTCTGGTATGATAAAGATATTTTTATTGAAAACTGCAGGCTCGGTGGAATTAAGGCAATTCGTGAATGCGAAAATATCAGCCTGAAAAACTGCAGCGTCAATTCTCCTGAGTTTGCCTGGAAAAGCCAGAAGCTGACAATTGAAAATATCATAATCGAAGAATCTGAATATCCTTTTTTTGAAATCCGCGATGCAAAAATTACCGGCTTAAAAATGAAGGGAAAATATTCTTTTCAATATGATGAAAACATCGAAATTACAGATTCAGAACTGAACACAAAAGATGCCTTCTGGCATACAAAAAATGTGACAGTAAAAAACTCAACTGTAAAAAGCGAATACCTTGGCTGGTATTCAGAAAATCTCACTCTTATAAACTGCCGCATTATTGGAACTCAGCCTTTCTGCTACTGCAAAAATCTTGTGCTCAAAAACTGCACTATGGAAGATTGCGACCTTGCCTTTGAACGCAGCACCGTTGATGTAGAAGTAAGCGGAAAAATCGACAGCGTAAAAAATCCTCTTGCAGGAAAAATCACGGCAGACTCTATCGGACAGATAATTCTTGAAGAAGAAATCTGCGATAAATCAAAAACTCAGATTATCTTGCGCTAAAATTTAGAAAGAGCAATTTTATCCAATAAATATTTTTTGATTTTTCTTAAACTTCATTTATCAAATCACATAAGGAGTTTGTATGAATAACGAAGTTTTTGAAAAATTTAATGAAGGTAACCTGCGTCTTCCAAACAGAGACATTTCCTTTAGCGAAATTGCCTGGTCAAAGCATCCTGTTTTTGAAGGCGTAGAATTAAAGCACATTATAAAGGCAGAAGATACGAACGGCCAGTTCAGTTATCATCTTGTAAGAATTGCTCCAAATAAAAGCATCAAAAATCATATTCATGAAAATCAATTAGAAACTCATGAAGTAATTGCAGGAAGCGGAGAATGTATTAATGATGGTGTAAAAATTTCTTATGAGCCTGGTGTAATTTCTATTATGCCGGCAAAGATTGCTCATGAGGTAAATGCCGGTTCGGAAGGTCTATACATGTTCGCAAAATTCTTTCCAGCCTTGTGCTAAAAAGAACCTTATTCTTTAACTGCATTTTTATATTCAGTTGGAGTAAGGCCTACAAGTTTTTGAAAGCATCTGTCGAGATGGCTCTGATCACAAAATCCTGATTCATAGGTTACCTCACAGATGCTTTTATTTTCCTGCAAAAGTTTTTGTGCTTTACGAACTTTACATTGGATCTGGAATTTATGTGGCGTCAGTCCGTAAGCTTTTTTAAACTGTCTTATCATATGATATGGGCTTATATTTGAATCTTTTGCCATTTCTTCTATCAGATAAATATTTTCACTTTGCTCCAGAATTGTGTCTTTAAGTTCTGCGAGATATGTACTGGCATCATCAGTTTTAGAAATCTTCGAAAAACGAATACAGGTTACAAGCATGGAATAAGCTTTTTCGTTTACAGGTTTTATTTCATGAAGAGTGTCCGGCGAGATGGAAAATTCCTGCCCGCTTTTGTATACAGAACTTTTTCCCTTCAGAATCAGGCAGACTTCTCCTTCTTCAACATATCCCAAAACAAGGTGATCTGTATGAGTGTGAGCAGGATAAGCCTTGTTCCAGTTTTTGTAATGGATACATTCAATTTCTTCATTCTGTCTGCGATAGGTAATCTGATTCATTGCTTAGAAGTTTATAATTTAGCAGGATTTTTTTCTACAGCTGATATTATTGCAGACAAAGTAAAATAATGATTAAATAAATATATGAGCAAAAAATCAGGAGGACTAAAATGGCAATTACAGTAAATCTTCGTTACACAGGAAAAAAGGGAGCGGCTCAGGCCTTTGCACGCGAAATGATTTCAAGCGGAACCGTTGAAAAAATCCGGGCAGAAAAAGGAAATCTTCGCTATGAATATTACCTGCCTTTTGGTGAAGAAAAAGCCGGCGAGGACAGCAGCGAAACCATCCTCTTAATTGATTCTTGGGAAAATCAGGAAGCAATTGATTTGCACCACGCAACACCAATGATGAAAACAATTGCCACTCTTCGCGAAAAATACGACCTTCACATGACAATCGAACGCTTTGTTTCTGATGATAAAATCCCGGAGCAGGACAAGGCATTTATCAGGAAATAAATTTGCGAAGCCCATTAAGGCCCGTAAACTCATTCCAGATTTTCTTTCCTTCAAAGGTGATTGCGCTGGAAAGTCCCACGTGCCACATTTGATGGCGGAACTGACCGAGAATTAATTCGAGCCGTGTATACTCGCAGGACTCTGGTCTTTGAAGAAGCTCCTGCGCTGTAAGTTTATCAAAATATTTTTCAATTTTATTTTTTATAAAATCAAAATAGGCCGGCAGCTTTTCCCGCGGAATTACAATTGAGGTATCCGCTACATAGCCTTCGCGGACACTTGAAATTACACTGAGGTTTTCCGGAATGCCAAAAAGCTTTTCGCCTTCATAAACATAATTAACAGGATTTATAAAAAATCTGTCCATGGAATGAAGGTTGTGAAAAATGTATCTGGAGCCATTAACTCCGTCAAAAATTGCTTCCAGATCAGCAACTTCAATCTGATCTTTGATGTTGATAAAATTAATTTCTGTCTGGTTTTTGATTTGTCTGATTATTTCGTCCATATTTATTCTCCTGTAAAACATTCTGCAAATCCAACTGTGAAAGGCAGATGCTCATATTTTACTGTTCCCTTAGGTTCAAATTCTTTCTTAAAATCCATATCAGATTACTTCTGTATTTTGCCGCTGAGTTAGGGTCACTTAAATCTTCTTTGTCGCCCTTGTAGCCGCGGTAAATATCTACAACTTCAAAACCGCAAAGCTCTGCAAGCAGAAACATTTCCCAGCGGTAGGTCTGACGCATTGTAAGAGGACGTATCCGCTCACCGATTATCTTGCCCGCGTCATCATAAGTTTCAAACTTCCAGTTGCCGCTCATAATCTGCGTGTAGGGATTATAGGAAATTGCATTATAGATTTTTTCGCGTTTTCCGTCGCTGTTCACATATTCAAGGCGAAAAGTATAATCATCGGGTTTTGTAGAAATCTGCTGGGCCTGAACCGGCGGCCATGGGTCAAAGGTATTGAGGGTGAGGATGCCTCCAGGTACAAGATGTCGGTTTAAATTTTCCAGAGCTGCACGCTGAGATTCTTGGTCAGGTAAATGCATAAAGCCGCTGCGGGCAATAATTATAAGAGAATACTTTCTGCCTGCGTCAAAGCTTGTCATGTTGCCGGGAAAAATCCTGAGTTTGAGATTTTGTGCTGCCGCTTTTTCTGAACAGACACGGCACATTTCCCCGGACAAATCAGTGCCATCTGCCATCACTCCATGCTGAGCAAGATAAAGCAATACGGCTCCTGTTCCGCAGGCAACATCAATCACTCCATTTTTTCCATACTTTTTTGCCAGTTCAAGATAAAACTCCTGAAAGCCCTCGTGAGCATCAAAGTCGCTGTACATAACTTCAAGATACCTGTCGTAATTTTCAGCGACGTCACTGTAATCGTGCAGGTCTTTTTTTTCATTCTTCATAATGTTACCTCCTCTCTTGTCATTATCCGGCTTGACCGGATAATCTATATAAAAAAAAAGACCACCTACCCAAAAGGATAAGTGGTCTTGATTTTCCAAATTAAAATGTTCAATCTTTTACACTTTGCATCCCGGGCACAAATTACTCTTACCACCTGTTGTTGAGGTGGTTTTGGTGAGAGTCTTTATTGTGCGGGTCACAAAATTGAACTTCATAAACTGAAACATACAGAAATATTTGAGTCTGGTCAAGTAAGAAACTCTCTGACAATTTTTTTTAATAATCCTTGTACTTAACGGCAGCTGGAAATTGAATTTATAGACATTCAATCGTGTTTTTGTTGAAGTTCATCAAATTCTTGTTTTGCATCTTCCAGTAAATCTTCTTTGATGGAGTGAAGCTCTGAAAGTAATATTCTGTCACTTCGTATGGAGAAACAAGTTTGTGATAAGCCTCATTTTCTTCCAAAAATCCGTACTTTTTTGCAATCCGTTTGCTTTTCGTATGTAATTCGATATACCCTTTTCTTGGATATGAAGAAAATTTTTTGTTTAACTCTTTTTCTAAAAATGTCAGTTTCATTTTTCTTTTTCCATCATATATTTTGCGATATAAGGGCAAATCCTAAAAATCCTGGTATAAGGGCTTTCTTTTAGGAATTCTTTCGGAAGCTTTATTTTGATTTTCTTATTGTCTGCGTCAAGAAAAGTATTTTCATCTTTTATAAAGGCCAAAAGTCTGTTTCCCTTAAAAACTTGCGCAGGAAAAGTCGGACCAAATCCATAATCTGACAATGATTCAATACAACATTCGCAGTTATCACAATAAAAATAAGTTGTAGGCGCCTGAGCTTTCTTTGCTGAAACAACAAAAGAATGACCACATCTTTCACAGGTTCTGATTACCTGGACTTCCTTACATTTTTTACATTTATACGTTTCGTGTCTTTGTGGAGGAAAAAACTGAAAAGCCTCTCCGCAGCTATCACAATAGAAAGTCTTCATTTCTTTCATAAAAATATTCCTTTTTTTAGAAGCTGTCTATTATTTTTTTGTCGCGTAACCGGCTCAGCAAAAAATCCAGTGCCTCGCTTTCTGACTTGAATGTCCAGGTTAAATACGGGAAGGCTCTTTCATCAGTATGAAAAACAATATAGTTTTCCCCGTCTTCATAGCATCCGTATGATAAAATATCATTGTGCGGTTTCTTAAAAAGAAGATTGCAATGCAAATCCTCGGCCTGCAGTGTATTCAGGAACTCTGCCCTATCCATTTTATTCCCCCTAAAATAATCTGATTTTCAGTCTTTTATAGCCAGTGCATTCTGTGGAAAATATTTTCGCTCTTCATCGTAAAATAGATTACTGCATTTTCATTCATAATATAATAATTTCCTGGTTTTCCAACACTGTTTCTGTACCACTTTTTAAGGAAAGCTTCCGTACAAAAATGGCTGATTACTTTTATGATTGGCTCGAGGATTCAAGTTTAGCTTTTTCTTCTTCAAACCAAGCGTCATAGTTATCAAATTCAGAAATTTCATCAGTTGTTTGATTCTCATATTTATATTCTGCATTGAATTTTTTTGTTTTTGGTTCATAAACAAGTTTCATCAATTTTGGTACAGGTTGTTTATTTTTCTCACAAAGAACTTGTATTTTCTGAATATCTTCATTTAAGATATCGAGAACTTGTTCCTGACAATCATCAGAAACGTCAAAATCAATATTTAACTCCGATTCGTTTAGTTCCTGACAATCTAATACTTTACCATTTATACAATAGAAATGATGAGCAAGAATAATACCTTCATTAGCAGCATAAATAAATATTTTATCTGCAAGTCCTTTTGAATACTCATTGCAGATATCTACCATATCTGCCTGTAAATCTGTAAATTCATCTTCAAACATTTTATCCTCCTAATTATATATCATTGGTAAATTATATTTTACTTTCTTTTTAAAACTATTTTACGACTTTACATGAAATTTGTGGATTTCCACCCGATGAAAACAAAATGGTTGCCAATAACTATTAGCTCCTGCTTCGCCTACCATATTTAATTTCTATAGAAATCTTGTTTTCTTCAATATATTTTTTTAGTAAAGAAATTACTATGTTTGAGTACTCTGATTCTTTTTCATTTAGTCCCCCACTTGCGGTGGCCGCCTTACGGCGCTGCTGCAATCCTTTGCACGCTTCGCATTATGTCATAGAACTGTGTCTGGAGAAATCAAATCAGCAGTATTTCTTTAAGTCTTCTATAAGTGGACGAACGTATTCCCAGCCGGTTTCTTCGGGCATCTGACCTAATGGGATTGTAACTGGTCCGAATCGGTCTGAATCTACATGTGTTACCATTTTTCTTCTATTATAAAGTTCAAGACAAAATCCCTCTGAACTTCTTTCATCTCCAAGACTATCAATCTCTATCTGATCCCACTTATTTTTAATAATAAAAGATTTTAACAAATTGATACAGTCGCCTTATTCTAATACTTTTATCAGTTCTGGGAGACTTCGTTTGTCAAATTGAATGTCTGTTTTATCAATAGTCGAACCACCATATATATGTTCTCTACAATAGAGTTTTATCTGAGAACCAGTCTCTTCTGTATTAAATTCAAACTTATTCATTTCTTTCTCCTTGCGGCTCAGTGTGCCCGTCCACATAACCTTTGTTATGTGATTTTACTTACTCCTTACAGCTTTTATCATGGCTACAGGATAAAAAATTATACCACGAACATTTACAATATTACTTTTATAAATTTTTATACTATCGTTATCTTCCCAAACAAAATATTCATACGGAATATCTTCTTTACCTTCAATCCA
>JAQXNX010000018.1 GCA_029098225.1 Spirochaetales bacterium
AGGAGATTCTGTCTGTAAATATTCAATTTTTTCTATCTGAATATCCAGTAGAACTTCAAGAATCTCTTTGCAGAGCTCTGCATTTTGCATTACCTTGCAGAAAATAAAATTATCTGCAATCGTCAATTCTTCCCAGGGTTTAGAAAATTGTCCCATATAGGCCTCCATACTAATTTCCAGATGAGTGGGATAACCTTTTTAATGAAAATCATATTTTTACCCTTCATTTACTCTGAAAATAAATTTCAAGGAGTTTTTTGAAAAAAAAACTCCAGATGAGGTGTGGAACATTTTTTAAGATAAAGTAAATTTTTACACCTCATCACATATATATATAAACGCGAAAACTATTAAAAAAAGGAAGTAAGATTAAAAAAAAATTAAAAAACTGCGGTAGCGATTGGAGTGGCGCAGCAACCTTGAGGTTGCGCGCGGCCACCGCAGACGGCGGCGCTTTTTTAGCGGCGACGGGGAGGAGGCTGGAGCGACAGCGGAACCACGGAAGTAGCGACCGGCCGCTTGCGGACGGGACCGCCCTGCTCTTCTTGAAAAATCACTGTGGATTCATTATCTTTCTTATTATGGTAGGAATTATTGATTACAACGCTGGGAATATTACCAGTGTAGAGCGTTCTCTTAAAAAACTTGGAATTGAATATGTTATGTCTAAAAAGCCTGAAGATCTGGAAAAATGTTCTCATTTAATTTTTCCCGGCGATGGTGATGATGCTTACGCTATGCAGGAATTAAATAATCTTGGGTTTGCAGATTTTATAAAACGTAAAGTTTCGGAAGGTGTTTATCTTCTTGGGATTTGTGTTGGCTCTCAGATTATTTTTTCTTATTCGGATGAAGGTAATACAAATTGTCTTAATATAATAGAAGGAAATATTAAACATTTGTCTTCTCTTGTGCCAGATATCCAGAAAAAAGGTTTGAAAGTGCCTCATATGGGCTGGAATAATCTTGAATTTATGAATGGAAACTGTCCTCTTTTTAATGGAATAAACCCGGACTGCGATTTTTATTTTGTTCATTCATATATCATTTGTCCAAAAGATTCTTCCGTTATAAAGGCTGTTGCAGATTACGGAACTAAGATTCCAAGTGTAATCCAAAAGGGCAATGTTTTTGCATGCCAGTTTCATCCGGAAAAATCTGGTGAACCGGGATTGAAGCTTCTGGAAAATTTCTGCAGGCTATAGTGTTAGATAAAGCTAACATGTAAGCTGCGGGTTAGCATGTTTGCGACGGGCTAACATGTTTGCGACAGGTGTGCATGTTAGCCGCGGGAAAAAATGTTGTCTGAGAGGATGCATGTTAGTCGCGGGAAAACATGTTGTCTGAGAGGATGCATGTTATCCGCGGGCTTACATTTTAGCTGCGGTGAAAATTTTAGCTGCAAATGAAAAGATTTGCAGCGGGGAATAGTATGTTAAAAAAAAGAATTATTGTTTGTCTTGATGTAAAGGACGGCAGAACAACAAAGGGCGTAAAGTTTCAGAATAATATTGATATTGGGGATCCTGTTGAAATGGCAAGAGAATATTATAAGCAGGGTGTAGATGAGCTTGTGTTTTATGATATTATTGCTTCGGCTCGCGGAAGAGGTCCTATTCTTGATTTAATTTCTAAGGTTGCAAGTGAAGTTTTTATTCCTTTTTGTGTTGGTGGCGGAATTGGAACTGTAGAAGATATTCGTTCTACTATTCTTGCCGGTGCCGAAAAAGTTTCCCTGAATTCGCAGGCGGTTAAAAATCCTTCGCTGATTACTGAAGGCGCAAAAATTTTTGGAAGTCAGAGTATTGTTCTTGGCATGGACGCTGCAAAGGATAATGAAATGCCATGCGGTTACAGAGTTTACATAAACGGCGGAAGAGTAAAAACTGAGCTTGATGCTTTGGACTGGGCTAAAAAAGCTGTGCAGCTTGGAGCCGGAGAAATTGTTTTAAATTCTATTGATGCTGATGGAACTAAAGACGGTTATGAAATTAATCTTACAAGAATGATTGCTGAAAATGTTACTGTTCCTGTAATTGCAAGTGGCGGCGGCGGCAAAACTGAACATCTTGCAGAAGCTTTGACTACAGGCAAAGCAGATGCGGCGTTAATTGCAACTATGGTTCATAGCGGTCAATATACAGTTAGCAGAATTAAAGAAGAATTACTGCAAAAAGACATTCCTGTTAGAAAGATTTAATTATAGTTAATATATATGGAGGAAATATGAAAAAATTATTTACAAAAATTATTTTATCGCTGGCAGTTTTTGCTATGTGTGCCGGAGCATTTGCTCAGGACTGGATTTCTAATGAGGTTCCATCTTTTAAAGACTCATATAAAGATATTTTTGAATATGTCGGTTTTGCCTGCGAATATGGAATTAAAGGCTGGAGCGAAAAGGAACTTGCTACAGCTACTGTTCAGCAGGGAATGAAAAAACATTCTTCAACAATTACTATGGGAAATGAATTTAAGCCTCAGTTTTTAATGGCCTGGTGGGGGCAGAATCCAAAGCTTGAAGGTTCATTTACAGCTACTAACGGAGTTACAATAAAAACTCCTGTGCTAAACGGTTTTGGTACTATGGATGCAATTCTTGAAGTATGTAAAAAAAATGGTCTTATGCTACGCGGTCATGTGCTTGTATGGCATTCACAGACAGAGGAAGCTTTTTTTCACGAAGATTATGATCAGACAAAACCTTTTGCTTCAAAAGAAGAAATGACTGCAAGACAGGAATGGTATATAAAAACTGTTTTAGAGCATGTTGCAAATTGGGAAAAGTCTAATAACGGCGGAAAGCACATTGTATGGGCATGGGATGTAGTAAATGAAGCTATAGAAGACGGAACAAGTGGTTCTCTCCGAAAAGATTCTAACTGGATTAAGATTTACGGAAATTCTGAATTTATTATAAATGCATTCCGCTTTGCAAACAAATATGCACCAAAAGATGTTTTGCTCGCTTATAATGATTACAACTGCCATGAAGAACCAAAACGTAAAGGTATGTTAAAACTTCTTGATGAAATAATTGAAGCCCGTAACTTAAAAATTCTTCCGGCAAGAATTGATGTAATGGGTATGCAGTCTCACATTTCTAAAGATACAAAACCTAAGGATATTGAAGCTGCTATTTCTGACTTTGTAAAAAAAGGTCTTGATATTCATATTACAGAACTTGATGTCGCTACCGAAGCAAAATACGATGCTGACGAACTTGCAAATGCCTATGCTTCATTCTTTAAAACCTACATTGCAAACAGAAAAACAAAGAATAAAAACGGAATTACCAGTATTACAATCTGGGGATTGAATGATGAAGCAACCTGGCTTAATGCTCCATACATGCTCAAATGGCATCAGAACACAACACAGTTCCCGCTTTTATTCGAAATGAAAGGTGGAAAGTATACTCCAAAAAAAGCATTCTATTCTGTAATAGAAGCTGCAAAAAAAGCAAAATAATTGAAATTATTCAGCAACGCAATAACGTGCTCTTGAAGTGTCAGTTTCAAAAACATCTATTGCAAAAAGGACTGGAGATTTTTTATCTTTCTGATAAGATAAATCCAGTCCTTCTTTTTTCATTAATTCAATAATTGAAGTATATATATAGAAGGAAATTCGTTCTGCACTAGGATTCTGATCAAAAACCGGAAAATCATTTAAGTTAGTGTGATCTAACTCTTTGCAAACTGCACGCAAGGCTGTTTTTAATTTTGAAAAATCAAGAAGCATTCCGCCTTCGTTTAATTCTTTTCCTCTTACATGTGCATATACTTTATAATTGTGACCATGTAAATTTTCACATTTTCCATTATAATCTCTCAAAAAATGAGCTGCAGAAAAATCGGCTTCAACTCGAACTTCGTAAAACATGGATGTATTATAGTCTGCATTGCACAAAACTTTCAATAATATTATTATATCTTTATGACAAAATTTCTTTCGCAAATACTTCCTGCAATTGAACATAAAATTATAAGTGCAGATGGAAAACAAATAAAAGAAAATCCGGAAATTAATAATATTCCAATAACAGATATGTGTTTTGATTCGCGTCTTGTAAAAAAAGATTCACTTTTTTTTGCATGGCAGGGAACTCATGTTGATGGAAATGATTTTATTGCACAGGCAATTTATAACGGCGCTAATGCAGTAGTTTTTCAGGGAGAATTGACCCAGATTCAAAAAGAAGAAATTGCAAAGGCAATTATAAAGCGCACTTTGGAAAATGAAATTTCAAACAGCGTTCAGAAATTTGCGCCATGTCTTATTCAGGTTGAAAATTCAAGAACAGCAATGGCTCCTCTTTCGGCAGCTTTTTACGATAATCCTTCGGACCGTCTTATTGTGATTGGTGTTACCGGAACTGAAGGAAAATCTTCTACTGTAAGTTTTATCTGGCAGCTGTTACGTGAGTGCGGACAAAAAGCTGGTTTTATTTCTACAGTTGAATATTCGTTTGGAGACGAGGCAATGCCGAATCCTCAGCATCAGACAACTCCTGAAGCACCGGTAATTCAGCATCATTTAAATATGATGCTGGAAAACGGCTGCCGTTATGCTGTTGTAGAAGCTTCTTCTCACGGGCTTTCTAAAAAACTGAATCGTCTTGGAAACGTAAATTTTGACTGTGCAGTTTTTATGAACGTAACTCTTGAACATCTTGAATTCCATAAGAATTTTGAAACTTACAGAAATGATAAAGCAAATTTATTCCGCGCATTAGATAAGCATAATCATTTAAAACTCATTGCCGGAGAAAGAAAAAAAATTAATTCAATTGGAATAGTAAATCTTGAAGATGAATCAGCGGAATTTTTTGTAAATTCAACAAAAGCAAATGTTTACGGATTTACCACGAATGGCATGGCCGGAAAAGCTGCCGCAGAAACTGGTAACAAAGCAACAGCCCTTCCTGCTATTCCAAAAAATCTTCGTTATATGACAGCTTCAAATATAGCATCAGCAACTTACGGTCTTTCATTTTTTATTGATGCCGATGGAAAAGATGCTGTTTATCCTGATAATTTTGATTTTTCTATTCCGAGAGCACATTCTCGTTTTGAAGTAAAGGCTCCTCTTCCGGGAGCATTTAATGCTTATAATTTAATGGCCGCAATTACAGCTGTAAGCAGTGTGACTGGACTTTCGTTTGAAGAAGTTGCTGCCAAAACAGAAAATCTAAAGGCTATAAAAGGACGCATGACTGTTATTTCTAAAGGACAGCCTTTTGAGGTAATTGTTGATTATGCACATACACCTTCAAGCTTTGAAACTATTTTCCCTCCTTTGCGAAAAAGATGTAAAGGAAGAATGATTGCACTTTTTGGAAGCGGAGGCGAACGGGATTTAACTAAGCGTCCTTTGCAGGGAGAAATTGCTGCACGATTTTGCGATACTGTAATTTTAACAGATGAAGATCCTAGAGGTGAAGATTCCGTTGAATTATTAAATATGATTGCAGAAGGTTCAAAAAGGGAAGGAAAAATTATTAACGAAAATCTGTTTATAATTCCAGACCGGCCAAAGGCAATTAGAAAAGCATTTGCTCTTGCACAGAGCGGAGATATAGTTCTGCTTTTGGGCAAGTCGCATGAAAACAGTATAATTTACAAGAATTACGTAATGCCATACGACGAAATTGCAGAAGCAGAAAAAGCTCTTGCGGAGATGAATTTTTAAGGGAGAATGAAAAAATGAATATTACTGTTATATATGGTGGAAAAAGTGGTGAGCATGAAATCAGTTTAATTTCTGCTGCAGCTATTGTGCGTGGAATTTCAAAAGAAAATAACGTTAATCTTATTGGAATTACAAAAAAGGGAAGATGGTATCTGCAGGACAAAACTGAATATGAAAGAATAATTAAAGACAAATCTGCTGCCTTACAAATTATGGAAAATGAAAAAAATCTTGTTACAGTTGTTCCGGCAGGAAAGAATGAATGCTTTGTTGTTAATGGAAAAGCTGTAAATACAGATATTGTTTTTCCTGCTTTACATGGAACTTACGGAGAGGACGGTACAATTCAGGGCTTATTTGAAATGGCAGATATTCCTTATGTCGGCTGTACACATCTTTCTTCTGCAATCACAATGGATAAAGAAAAAACAAAAATGATATGGCAGAGTGTTGGACTTCCTGTTGTTCCTTATGTATGTCTTAAAAGAAGCATTACTATGGATAGCACGGTGTACGACAGTGCCATTGAAGAAATAGAAAAGGAACTTGGTTATCCATTATTTGTAAAGCCTTGCTGTGCAGGAAGCTCAAACGGAGCAAACAAAGCAGCTAACAAAAGAGAGCTTTCTTATGCACTTATGGAAGCATTTACCTGGGATGACAAAGTTTTAATAGAAAAAGCAATAAACGCCAGAGAAATTGAATGCAGCGTTACAGGAAATTCTGTTACAACTCCATATGAAGATGAAATTGAAGATGTAGTAGCGTACATTCCGGGAGAAATTGCACCTTCGCACACCTTCTATGATTTTGATGCAAAATACAATGATCCAGATGGAGCAAAACTTTTAATACCAGCCGAACTTACAGAAAATGATATTGAAAAAATCAGAAAAACAGCACGCGCCGCTTACAAAGTTCTAGACGCCACAGGTCTTGCAAGGGTGGACTTTTTTATAGACAAAGATTCCGACGAGGTTTATTTAAATGAAATAAATACATTGCCAGGCTTTACAACAATAAGCATGTTCCCAAAAATGTGCGAAGCAGCCGGCCTTGCCTTTGAAGATTTAATTGATTTACTCATAAAAGAAGGATTGGCCCGCTACCAGTCAAAAACAAAACTTTCAACTTCAAGATAATATAAAATTTTGTGGCGGTCCCGGCCGCGAGACGGCCGGTCGCTACTTCCGCAGTTGCGCTAACGCTCCAGCCAGCAAAAGCTGGCCGGCTTTGCCGCTGCTCCAATCGCTACCGCGTTAAACCCCTATACATTTATATAGAAAAACCAAATATAAATTTTTGTTATAAGTTCATAAAATCCCGGTTTTTACCCCCTGTTAGCCATCACTAACCTCCGAAAAAAAAGGAGGATTTTTTCAAATGAAAAAAATCGTTACATTAGCAGCTATTGCAGCGCTCGCAGGCGGAATGATTTTCGCAGATGAGCCTGTAGCAGATGTTAAGGTCGTAAACTTCACAGGAAATGCTTCTGTAGAAT
>JAQXNX010000019.1 GCA_029098225.1 Spirochaetales bacterium
CTGCATCCTCAGAAATAGGAAGGTCTGAGCAGTCAGGTATATATGAGAAAGTCTTGTCAGCTGATGAAGCAATTGCATTTGCCTTTCCGTATTTCTTTGCTTCCTCATACGCTTTCTTTGCCCACTGTCCTGTTATTATGTAATCTGCAACACCATTTTTCATAAGATTCATAGGTATAGCTGCAAACTGCTGTGAAGCACCACCCTGTAAGAATAAAACCTTATAGTTGTCAGGTATCTCCATAAGGTCTCTTAAATCCTTCTCAGCCTCTTTTATAATATTGTCATACACTTTGGAACGGTGGCTCATCTCCATAACACTCATTCCTGAGCCCTTATAATCCATCATATCTTCTGCACACTGCTTTAAAACAACCTCCGGTAAAACAGATGGTCCTGCTGAAAAATTAAACACTCTTGCCATTTATATTTCCTCCTATTTATTGTCTAAATCATTTTGGTCAAAACATGATTCAAGTGGCTGTCCCGCTGCTACCATTGGCCATACCTTATCATCCTTGTCGATAATACAGTCGATTACAACCGGTTTGCCTAGTTCTATTGCTTGTTTGATTGCATCTTCAAACTCCGAAAGATTGGTTGCTCTTATTCCGGTTGCGCCTAAAGCATCAGCTACCTTAACAAAATCAACATTGTCATTTAATATTGTATTTGAGTATCTCTGCTCATAGAACAATGTCTGCCACTGTCTAACCAGTCCGAGAACACTGTTGTTTATTACAACCTGAATAATAGGAATATTATACCTTGCAGCAGTTGCAATTTCGTTCATGTTCATTCTAAAGCAGCCGTCCCCTGCAATATTTATTGTAATCTTTTCAGGTTTACCAACCTTTGCACCGATACAGGCTCCGACACCAAATCCCATTGTTCCGAGTCCGCCGGATGATAAAAACTGTCTTGGATTTGAATATTTATAGTACTGTGCAGCCCACATCTGATGCTGTCCTACATCTGTAGTCATAATAATTTCAGAAGCAGAAAGTCCAGCTTTTTCTGCAAAATCAGGAAGTTCCTTTAGCAGCTTTCTTGGATTGATTTTTGTTTCGTTTTTTGGACGTCCCAGAAGAAGTGTGTCTTCCTTATTTTTTTCTGCTATTATCTGCTTTAAGAATTTCTTATCAGATGAAATACTCTTTTCTTTCAGCAGCTCTGTAATAATAGGAAAAACCGATTCAACATCTGCAACAACAGATATATCTGAACGAATGATTTTATTTACTTCTGCGGCATCTATATCTATATGGATAATTTTTGCATTCGGGCAGAATTTATGAACAACACCTGTAGCTCTGTCATCAAAACGAACTCCTGCAGCAATAACTAAATCACTTTCATACATTGCAAGGTTAGCAGCATAACTTCCGTGCATTCCAAGCATTCCGATAAAATTTTCGCTTGAAGACGGAACGCAGCCCAAGCCCATAAGACTTGTTACAACAGGAACGCTGTAAACATTAAGAAAGCTGTTTAAGGCATCAAAGGCATCTTTTGAATTACAACCTCCGCCACAATACAAAACACATTTTTTTGATTGTTTTATTAATTCAATAATATCTCCAAACTTTGAAGTGTATTCATCAATTGGAGTATGAAAGCGTATATCATGCGTATGAATTTTCTTAATATCCGGATACTGTTCAAATTCGCAAACCTGCAGCTGAACATCGCGTGGAACATCAATTAATACCGGACCAGGTCTTCCGTTTAATGCAATTTCAAAAGCCTTTGGAATTGCCTCCAAAAGTTCTGCACTTGACTTAACCATTACTGAATGCTTTGTAATTGGAAAAGAAAGTCCAAAAGTATCTGCTTCCTGAAAAGCATCTGTACCAATTAAAGATGTATTAACCTGTCCTGTAATTGCAATTATTGGAATGGAATCTGCCCTTGCATCTGCAATAGAAGTTAAAAGATTCATGGCACCAGGGCCGCTTGTTGCAAGACAAACAGCCGGCTTTCCGCTGGAACGAGTCATTCCCTGAGCAATAAAACCTGCAGCCTGTTCCTGGCGCACAAGGACATGCTTAATTGAAGATTTATTCAGTTCATCATAAAGCGGCAGAATTGAACCACCAGGAATTCCAGAAACAATCTGAATTCCATACATCTTAAGAAAATCTACAATAATTTGTGCGCCTGTTCTTTTCATAATTTTACTCCATAAAACAAAAAAGCTCCCCTTTCCGGAGAGCCTTTATTTCAACTGCAAACAGCATAGCATTCAACTCAACCGGTTACTAAAACTCCGAGAAGACGAGGACTGATACGACTGTTACAGAAAAATTCTTATTCATTGACTTCAGATAATGCAATTTTTTTTTGATTGTGTCAAGACTTTATGATACAATGTGTCTATGTCTCTAAACTGTAACGAAATTAACTTAATACTTCAGGAGCTGTCTCTTGAAGGAGCTTTTATACAAGACATAATCCAGCCAGGATATGATACTCTGGCTTTATATACATATAAGGAAGGTTCAGCAAAAACTGTTTTAATATGCACTTCTCAAAATTCTGTAAGAATCAATTCTACCTCCAGAAAAATTACAAAAAATGAAAAGCCTTTAAGATTCATGGAATTTCTTCGTTCAAGAATAAAGGGCTGCAGGATTTCTTCCTGCGAGCAGATTGGTCTGGAACGTGTTATTAAAATGACTCTTACGCAGAAAAAAGATTCTGAAGGCGATGATATTTTAGAAAATGCACCTTCCTTTGAAATTTATAATTTTTATATAAGGCTCTGGAATAATGCCGCGAATGTTATTCTATGCGATGAACACGATTTAGTTTTAGATTCAATGTACCGCCGCCCTGAAAAATATGAGGTGAAAGGCGAAGTTTTTATTCCGCCAGCAGTAATACAGGAAAAATATGCAGAAGCAGATAAATTTCCAGTGCGGGAATGGAACAATATTACTGAAAATCAGAGTGAAGCTTCTGGCTTTAATACTTTTAATGAATATATAGACTGGTGGTACAGCGAAAAATCAAGTTCGCTTTCAAGGGCTGCTCTTTTAGAAAAAAACGAAAAATGGTATTTATCTAATCTTTCAAAAAGAGAAGCAGCATTAAAAAATCTTGAAGATAAACTTGAAAGCTTTTCTCAGGCCGAAAAATTAAAGCATTACGGGGATCTTCTTCTTTCTGTTTATACTCCGATTGAAAAAGGAACCAAAAATATTGAATGCGAAGATTTTGAAACAGGCAATAAAATTTCTATAATAATAAATCCGCAGAAAACTCTTCAGGAAAATGCTGCAGATTATTACAGACAGTATAAAAAAGCTGTAAACGGCAGGGAAGAACTTGAACGCGATATTCAAATTGCAAAAGCTCAAATAAATAATCTGACTGCTGAATATGAAAAAATTAAAAATGAAAAAAATCCTGTAAAAATTGAACAGCTTTTGCGTAAAAACACAACTCCTGCCCAGCAGAAGAAAAAATCTCATCCTGGTCTGGACTATACAATAAACGGCTGGTATATTCTTGTTGGCAGGAATGCAAATGAAAACGACGAATTACTGCGTCATCATGTTAGAGGCGAAGATTTATGGCTTCATGTAAGAGATTACTCAGGAGGCTATGTTTTTGTTAAAGCCCAGAAAGGAAAAACTGTTCCTTTAGATATTCTGCTTGACGCTGCAAATCTCGCTGTATATTATTCAAAAGCAAGAAATGCCGGGACAACTGATTTGTATTATACACATGTAAAATATTTAAGACGAGCAAAAAACGGACCAAAGGGACTGGTTCTTCCAACTCAGGAAAAAAATCTGTGCATAAAACCAGATAAAGCACGACTTGCAAAATTAGATTCACTGCAGAAAGAGGCTGAATTTTGAAAAAAGAAAAATCCGGCATTTTACCACTCACCAGTTATTCAAATATTGCGCCTTATTTTATTTTAACTACAAATCCTCTTACATTCAGACATGCCTGGAATTATATTTTTACAATTATCAATAAATTTTTTATGATTCAGCTTCTGCAAAAATTTCATATTACAAAACGAAAAGTAATTTTTGTAGATACTCAGCTTGATGAAAAAATTCCATTTGTACAGGAAAAAGTTCACGATTACATGCAGTTTACAAATTATTTTGTCCGCCCTATTTCTATGCTCATTTCTGTGCATGGATTTTTTAAAGCCTATCCGGTCATTAATAAATATCTTGATTTTCTGGCTTTGCAATATTCCAGTGCGGCCAAAATTTATAAAAAGTGCATGACTACAACTCACAGACCAAGAATAAAAAATAACAAACTTTTCAGAATGATTCATTTTTTTGATCCCCATTTATGTTGCGTTCCAAGTCTTCATGTGGCAATAAGCAGCGGAGTATGGGCATGGTTCAGAAATTATTTTGAAAACACACCAGAATTTCCAGATAAAGAATTCAGGTTAAACGAAATACGAACACTCGCCTTAAAAATTGCAGAAAGCGTTCTTTTTGTAAAGCAGCATAGCGTTAACTGCGTTCCGATGTCTCTATACATGCTTACAGCAATTACACCACAAAATTTTTTTACAACAAAAGATGCAATCAGCTTTTTTGAAGACCTTTTTTTTGATATTCCAGATGAAATCCTTAGTAATTCACTAAAAACTGAAATTAAAGAACATTTTCATTTTATATACGAAAAATCACTTCTGGAACACTGTTATGATGAAAACTGGCAGGAATGTATTCTTCGCTGGTTTGAACAATTAAATTAATCATTTTTTATTTTTCCTAATGACGATTTTAAATATATATGGTATAATAAAAAGGTGAATTCTATTGATATTTCTACAATTAAGGCTGTAGCTTTTGACATTGACGGAACTCTTTACAGGGCGTGGAAACTTAACGTCAGAATGTCTTTTTACTTTCTGTGTCACGGTGTTTTCTTCTTAAAATATGGTCTTGTAAGAAATATAATGCACAAAACAGCAGCAACTCCCGATTTTATTAAAATTCAGTCTGAACATATGGCAAAAAAACTCAAATGTACGCCGGAAGAAGCTGAAGAGCAGTTAAATACTGTAATTTATAAAGGTCTGGAAAAATATTTTAAACGAATAAAACCTTGTAAAGGCTCTATAGAATTAATTAAAAAACTAAAGGAAGCCGGCTACAAAATTGCACTTCTTTCTGATTTTCCTCCGGAACAAAAAGGAGACATTTGGGGAATTAAAGATATTTGTGATGTTGTATTAAGTTCAGAAGAAGCCGGTGCATTAAAACCAGACTCTACTCCATTTATTGCGCTTGCAAAACAATTAGACCTTGAACCGGAACAGATTCTTTATGTAGGAAACAATCATAAATATGATATTGTAGGTTCAAAAAATGTAGGAATGAAGGCTGCATGGCTTATTCTACCGCATTCCGGCTGGTTTGGAAAAAAATCAAAAATTGCAGATATAACATTCTGGAGATATAAACAGCTTTATAAATTGTTCTTTGAATCTTCGGACAAATAATAATAAAGTTTTGGGTGGGGAAAAATGGTTATCACAATTTCTATTTTAATTTCATTAGTTATCTCATTAGGAATTTCAATCTACTTCAGTAAAATCAACAAGGACAATAATTCCATGGAAAAGGTTCGTAATTACGCGAACAAACGACAGGAAGACCTTTTAAATCTTTATAAAGAAATTCAGGGAAAATTTAATACACTTATTTCTGAATTTAATGCTCAGCAGACACAGGCAAATGCTGCTATAAAAATGCTGAAGGTTCAAAATGCAGATTTTGCTGAAAAAATGCAGACATTTTCACAGAGTATTGCTTCGGTTCAGGATATTAAAAGTCAGATAGATAATTATGCACAGGTTTTAAAAGATCTTGATGAAATGACAGATAATGTAGAAGAAAATCTGGAAAGACTGCATAAAGAAAGCGGCATTATAGACAGCCTTTTTGGAAAACTCAACAAGCAGCAGCAGGCTATTGAACTCATGGATAAAAGGATTCCGGAAGTTTCAAAGAATTTTTCAGTTCATAATGCGGAACAGCTTAAGGCAATCGGTACAAAGCTGCTTGATGAATATGAGTCTTATGCAGATAATCTCGCAGCCGAAATTAAAACTTCAGAAAGCAATGCAAATCAGGCGCTCATGAATATAAAACAGGAAATTCAAAATGCTTACAACCGTGCAACAGTTCAAGCCGAAAATCTGGAAAATACAGCCTTTGAGCATTTAAGCGAACAGGCAAAACAGCGCTCAGACATATATTTAAAAGAGCTTTCAGAACAGACAAAATCTTTGCAGGATGCTCTTGAAGAAAAAATCAGCACTTCTCACAATGATATAATAGAAAAAATTGAGCAGGAAAATGCTTTGTATTCTCAAAAGCTCAAGGAACTCGAAGATTCTTACACTCAAAAGATAGAAGCCCTTCACGATAAATACAATAGCCAGCTTGAAAGTGTAAGCGGTAAAAATGATGATTTAATTTCTAAAATTACTGCAAGATTCGAAGCTGATTCAGAAAAGCTTGATGAAAAATATTCAACTCAGCTCCAGAATGTACTTTCTAAAAATACAGGAAATTATGATTCATTAATTCAGAAATTTAATTCAGATTTTGAAAAATTCTCAAAGACATATAATCAGGCTTTTGAAAATGCAACAGCTACAAATAATAAGAAAATAAACGACTTTAATACAAAATTTGTAGAATTACATAAAAAGCTTCAGGAAGAAATTGATTCAAAAATTACTGACTTTGAAACAACAAATACTCAAAAGATTGATTCAATTATTTCGGAACAGACGACAAAGCTCGATACCTTTGATTCAGAAAATAAACTTAGAATTGCAAAAATTGAAGAAGGCTACAATCAGGTTTACAGCAATGAATATGCTCAGATTCGCAGTGAATATGTAGAAAAATTCGAAGAGCTTAAAAATGATTATTCTCAGCAGCTTTCTTCAATTCAGAATGTATTCGGAACAAAAATTTCCGAGATTAATTCTTTAGATGAAGATTATAAAAACCGAATTGAAATTTTACGTGAAGATATAGAAAATCAAATCAGACTTTGTAATGAACGTTCTGCAAACTTAAAGGACGACATTACAACAATGCAGGATAATCTTGAAAGCACAATGAACAGAGTTTCAGAGCAGGCAGAGCTTTCTGTTTCTGAAGCAGAAAAATCTGTTCAAGAAATAAGAATTCAGTGTGATCAGGCTCAGGAAAAGGCAGAAAGCCTTAGTCCTATTCTGGAACAGAAAATTAAAGAAATTGAAAATCAGCTGCAGATGGCACAGCAGGTAAACGATGAAAAAATTTCAAAATTCCAGACAGATTCAGAATATAAAATAGAAGACGCAAGAAAAGAAGCTGCTGAAAAAATTCAGAATCTTAAGGAAATAACAGAGTCTAACTTTAACAATATCAAAGAATCTTCAGAAAATCAGCTTTATGCATTACAGAAGCTTTCGGAAGAAAAAGTTCATGAGCTTCAGACCGAAACCTTAACTAATATTGAAGATTTAAAATCTAAGTCAGATACGCAAATTGAAGAAATTAAAATGCGTTCTGAAAATTTAATAAAGGCTATTGAAGAAAAATCTGATGCCCAGATTGAAAATCTGCGTGTTGAATCTGAAAATAAAATTAAAAATATTGCAGAAAGCTCAGATGAACAGATTGAAAATCTTCGTATTAAGTCCGAAAGCAAAATTAAAAATATTGAAGAGAGTTCAGATGAGCAGATTGAAAATCTTCGCATTAAGTCTGAAGGCAAAATCAAGAGCATTGAAGAAAATTCAGATGCTCAGATTGAAACCTTCAAAAAGCAGACAGAAGAAAAAATCCGCGACATTCAGGAATCTACAGAAAATCAGTTTGAGCTTTTCAAGGCAAAGGCTTCAGAAAAACTGGACAGCATCTCAACTCATATAATGGAATCTATAAAGAAAGTAATAGATCAGAGTGAAGGCAAAAACATTAATATTCTTGAAGAGGTAGACGGTCAGCTCAATGCATACAAAAAGGATATTGAATATAAGCTTTCTCAAATTCAGGTTTCTGCAACCGATATTGACGCTCTTGAGAAGAGTTTGAGAGGCGCAATGAACGAAGTTCAGAACAGAGTGCTTCAAAACTTTGAATCTTTTGCAGACAGCCAGAAGAAAAAACACGAAGATTTCAGTCATAGTTTAAAAGACAAGTCTGTTGAACTTGAAAAGAAAATTGAAGAAATGAATGATGCTCTTGATAATATCAAAGAAACAGCAAGTGGAAGTATGACTGCTGCTCTGGAAGAATTTGAGGCAGGCTTTACAAGAAAGCTTTCCGACAAAGATTCTCAGATTAATCAGGAAATTGCAGACTGGAAAGATAAATTCGATAATCAGCTTACCGGAATTACAGGAAATTATGAAGAAGCAAGACAAAAAGTAGAAGCACAATATTTAAACGATTTGCAGAGTAAAGTAAAAGATTTATCTGACAAGTCTGTTGAACAGTTTGATGGAATTGCAAATTCTATTGAACAGACAACAAATAAAATGCAGGCAACAATTGAAAATGTTCAACAGCTTCTTGGTAAATTCAAGAATGAAGCAAACGGAACAATTTCTGAAATAGCTCAAAAATCTGAAGACGGTCTTAAAAAAGAAATTGAACACAGCAAAAATATGCTCCATGAAAATCTTGAAAAAATCCAGAAGGAAATCATGGAAGACATTGTTACCTTTAAGGAAACAATCCGTTCAGATCAGGAATCAGGTTCTTCTACAATCAGCGCTGCCCTTTCCGAATTTAATTCATGGAAGCAGCAAATCAGCAATCAGTTTGATGCTTCTACTTCTGTATTCAAAGAAGACCTTGAACGATTTAAATCTACAACTGAAAGCAAGATAGATACAGCAGGTCAGGAATTACTGCAGAACATGAATAATTATGAAGCAACAGTTATTCAGCAGCAGCAGGCTTTGAACGAAAAAATTTCTTCTCTGCAAAATCAGACAGAAAAGTCTATAAAAGATTATGAAGATCGTTCAGAACAGATTCTAAACCAGTTAGAAAACATGTATGAACAGATGCTTTCTGCAACAGAACAGAAAGTCCGGGAACAGAATGCCGATGCTTCTGCAAAAATTGAATCGCTCAAAAAAGACATTCAGGCAGCAAATGATGAAAACAAAGCAAATCATTCAAAAATGATTTTAAAGATGCAGGATGATGCAAACAACATGCAGTCAAGCATAAGTGAACTTTCAAAAGAATTGCAGGAAATTAATACAAATATTGCCATCTATGAAAAAGCAGAACAGATGAAACGCCGTCTTGATGACAATATCCGCGATTTGAACGATAAGTTTGCAAAGATTGAAGACTACCATGAAACTGCTGATAAAGTTAATGACCAGTACAAAATTATTGCAAAAATTAATGAAGATATTTCTAATCAGCTTAATAACTTTGAATCGCAGAAATCTAAGGTTGCTAATCTTGAACAGGACTTCAAGAGAATGCTCGCATTATCTAATACAATAGATGAAAGAATTCATGCACTGGATTTATCGCGCGATACACTTCAGACAATGCAGGTTCAGGTTAAGGAATTCAACGATAATATTGAAAAAGTTTCAAAACAATATGAAATCCTAAACCAGAAGGAAGATATTGTAAACCGAATAAGAAACGATGTAGACATGCAGTTTGACAGATTAAAGGAACTTGATCAGAAACTTACAAACTGTAACCGCCAGGCAACTTCGCTTCCTATAGAAATCAAAGCCGTTCAGGAAAAGGTTGATAAAATTCTCCAGAACGACCAGAAGATTTCTAAAGCAGCAGAAAAGATTGAACAGCTTGATTCTATAATTGATGAAACCCAAACAAAAATTGATGCATTAAATTCTGTTCAGACTGGATTAAAGAAAACTGAACTTGATTTGCAGGGATTGAACCGTGATATTGATAAGAAATATAAGACTCTTCAGCAGATTACACAAAAAGATATTGCAGCAAATCCTTCAAAAAAAGAACATTCTATTACACCACAGACTACTGAATCGGTGCGCAACTTAAAGCATAATGGCTGGACAATTCCGGAAATTGCAAAGAGCCTGAATCTTTCTGTTGGAGAAGTTCAATTAATTCTGGATCTTCCGGAGTAAAGCAACAACCTCTGCTTCTACAGCTTCGCTTGTTCCAACCGGCGGAAGTTTTTCGCCGGTTTTTGCTTTAACAAAAACTTTTTCCGGTTCAATATTCAGAATTTTTGCAATAGAAGAAATTACTTCATTTCTTTTAGGAAGGAATTTTGGTTTTTCAAGTTTTACAACACAATCAATATTTTCAATTTCCCACCCATTTGCGCGAATATCCTTCATAACAGTCTGGAGCAAAAAGGCAGAATCAGCGTCTTTCCATTTTTCATCTTCAGGAGGAAAATATGAACCGATATCTCCAAGGCCCGAAGCACCTAAAACAGCATCTGTAACAGCATGAAGAAGAACATCTCCGTCAGAATGGGCCTCTTCTCCTTTCTCAAATTCAAAGTGTACTCCACCAATAATCAGTTTTCGACCTTCGACTAATTTATGTAAATCATAACCAAGTCCAATTCTAATCATGCTGTTTTCTCCGCACTCCGTACCTTCATGTTTTTTTAAATATGTCAAGTCAGGGCTTGCTTCACTCAAAGCCTTGACTTCTCTATTTTTAGAGGTTGTAATAAGCCCTAAATCAGAAGGATAGGTAATCTTTATATTTGACTTTTCACCCTTCACTATTTTTATAGAATCAAAAAATTCTCCCCAGATTTGTGCATCATCAGTAAATTCAGAAAGTTTTTGAATTCCATCTCTTTCAATTATTTTCTGATAGGCAGAAAAAAGCTTTCCATAATAAAAGCCCTGTGGAGTCTGAACAGCACGAAGATTTTTTCTTACAGGATGAGAAATTATATAATCATTATCATCTACAACCTTAAACGTATCTGTCGGTTCAATACCAGGAATTGCAGCGCCGGATTCCAGAGCTGCTTCTATTACGCGTTTTATTTCTTCTTCAGTTACAAAAGGTCTTGCTCCGTCATGTATAAGAACAAGCTCCTTTTCAATTAAATTTGAAACTTCCCGACTATTTGCATTAACTTCGTGATTATCAGAATTTATTCTGGAGCGCAAAAAATTTAATGCATTATATACAGATTCCTGACGGCTTGAACCGCCTTCTACAATATTAAAATTTACTTTAGAAAGCAGCTGTTCAGCTTTTTTATCCTGAAAAATGATATTCTTCATTTCTTCAGTTTTCCCGACAGGCGAAGTGACAACTAAATTTTTAATCTGGAAATTTTCATTAAGAAGAGTGTCGTAAAGAGACAAAAAAGTTTTTATGCTGCCGGAAAGAACTGTTCCTCCGTTGTAACATAAAAACTCTTTTTTACGGTTGCCGCCAAAACGCGTAGAAGCTCCGGCAGCAGTAATAATAATAGAAATATTAGAATGAATCTTCTTCATCATCTTCGAAATCATCATCAGAATCCATTTCATCATTTGCAGAATCATTGTCATCTGAATCGTCTGAATTATCAGAAGAAGACATATCATCCATTAAATCATCATCTTCATCATCATCAATTGGAAGATGCTGTTTAATTTTTGGAGTTGATCCAGGCGGTTCAAGTTTTGTGTGAATCTCCTGTTCAATTTCTTTTGCAGGTTTTCCCAATGCAAATGATATCTCATCTTCAAGAAGTTTTTTTGCAGAATCATAAAGCTTACGTTCCAGAATTGGAAGTTCCTTTACCTTACTGCGGTTATAAAGACATCTTACAATAGTTGCTATATCTTTTACTGTACCTTTTTTTAATAAATCAAGATTCATCTGATATCTTAATTTCCAGTCTGATGTAATTGGCTCAAAATCTGCAGCAAGTAATTCTAAAGCTTCTTTTGCTTCCTTTGCAGAAACTATCTGGCGAATACCTAATTCTTCTGCCTTTTCTACAGGAACCATTACAATCATATCTGAAGCTTCAATATAAATTTTGTAATAAAGAATTTTCGAATCTTTAAATTTTTTTTCAAAGATTTCTGTTACGACACCAACACCCTGACTTGGGTAAACAATTTTCTGGTCAACCTTAAATTTTGTATCCATATATCTATCCATTATAACATAAAATGCTAAGCTTGTAAAAGTACCGTAAAAATCATCTATAGTTAAAATCTTGTTGCTTTACCCGATTTCTTATATGCAGCAGCACTGTTTTTGCCGTTCTTTCTTGAAGAAGAACGTTCTGTCTGCACATGAGGATTTATTTTTTCCTTACCCGATTTTCTTTCAATTCCAGCTTTCTTTCTGCCGCTGATTTTTTTGTCACTGAATTTTCTTTCGCCGGAATTTTTCTCTCCAAAGTTTTCAGAACTGCTTTTTCTTCTTCTTGAACCCCGCCCCTCTTCTTTTACATCAAAATGCATATGAGGAAGCTTATGATTTTCTTTTGATAATTCAACAGCTTTTTTTGCAGAAGCAACAGGAAGACTAAGCAAAGAAAATTGCTGTGCAACATCAATATCATCAACCATGCGTCCAGGAATATGCAGAAGCTTACTAAAATAATCTGCAATTTCTTTTGCCCTGTATCCATCTTTTTTTCCAAGCGAAACATAAATTCTAGACTGATCACCGCGAGGAGCAATTGATTTTGTATTAATTTTTCCATAATGCTTAGAAGAAAGCTGATTTCCATACATTACAGAAAGTACTCCTGCAAGAACCTGAGACGGATCCTGATTATCGCAAAGCTTTTGAGCCATTTCTTCAAATTCTTTTGTTACAAGCTTTTCGCGAATTTTAAATTTTGGAGTTGTTGAAGAATTTTCTGTTAACAAATCGGTAACTTCAACAGGTTCATTTTCCGGATTTTCAATTATTCCTTCATTAGCATTTTTTTCTTCTACAAAAAGTTTTTTCTTTAAATCATTAAATACTCTTTCATTTTTTGCAGCCAGAACTTCTGAAACTTCCGGAATTTTTCCTTCTACAAAATCACTTTTTGTAGCCTTCTTAATATTTTTAGATAAAAATCCAAGCTTTCTTCGCTCTTCCGGTCTTACAAAAGTAATTGCAATTCCTTCTGTTCCTGCACGACCAGTTCGTCCAATACGATGCACATATGTTGCTGTATCAAAAGGAAGTGAATAATTAACTACATGACTTAAGCCGCTTATATCAATTCCACGAGCCGCAACATCTGTTGCAACAAGAATTCTTGTTTTCTTTAAACGGAATCGCTCAAGAACCTTTTCACGCTGATTCTGCATAATATCGCCATGAAGAGCAGCTGCCTCGTAACCTTTCATATCAAGTTCACGAGTAACACGATCTGCATCAGATTTTGTCATTGTAAAAACAAGACCATAAAAATCTGGAGAAATATCAATAAGGCGGACCAGCGCTTCTATTTTTTCACTTTCCTTTACAACCCAATATTTCTGATCAATTAATAAGGCTTCGTCGATAACTTTTTCTTCCTCAATGATATCGTATTCGCCCATAAAATCGCCGGCAATCTTAAGAATTGGAGCCGGCATTGTCGCACTGAACAAAAGAATCCGGCAATCAGGATTAGCATGACGGAAAATTTCTTCAATATCGTCAATAAAACCCATATCAAGCATTTCATCGCCTTCATCAAGGATAAAATATTTGAGCTTACTTAAATCCAGAGTCTTACGTTCTATATGATCCTTAATTCGCCCGGGAGTTCCTACAACAACTTCGCTTCCGCGCTTTAAATCTTTAATTTGAGTTGTATAAGAGGCTCCTCCATAAAGCACAGTTGTTCTTGGATATTCATTAGTAGCAAAAGACTGCATTTCTGTTTTTGTCTGCATTGCAAGCTCACGGGTAGGTTCAAGAATTAATGCTTCTACATGGTCTGATTTTCCGCGAATATTCTGAATTATTGGAAGTCCAAACGCAGCTGTTTTTCCAGTTCCTGTTCGCGCTCTTGCAATAAGATTTGTATCACCTGTAAGCAGTCGTGGAATAGCCAGAACCTGAATAGGAGATGGCGTTGTAAAACCCTTTTTAGCTACTGCTTTTAACGTATATTCATCTAAGCCTAAATCTTCAAAAGTTACTGTATCCGAATTGTCGCTTTCAATTTTCTCTTCTGTTAATTCATTCTCAATTAAATTTTCTGCAGGGATTTCGTTGATTTCTTGATTTTCTTCGATCATAAATTCTCTTTAATACATTGATATGCTTTTTTGCGTCGCAAAAAGTACTCAAAAAAAAAGACTGTCATCGCTGACAGCCTCTATGCGGAGGAGCCGACTTGAACGGCCACGACTTACGCCACAAGCACCTCAAGCTTGCGTGTCTACCAATTCCACCACCCCCGCGGAATGTGAGATTTAATATATCAAGATTGACGTTTTATGTCAACACAGGAATGCTAAAATCTAATTTTTTTTTATTACAAAAATAAAAAGATGCAAAAAATAATGTTAGTAACGTTAAAGAATACAATATAAGCATACAGGCTGATCCAAATTTTAATTATCCAACTGAGTAAACCTAAATGTGTAGAAATACCTAATTTATCAATTTTTTTTGTGTTCCAGCATCTGGCATTTAAAATCCGGCGCCTAGCCTAAACCACCAACTTTAAGCTGGAAGTGGCTGAACTCCATTGAGAAGCTTGCACGGCCCTGGGTTGCTGAACGCAGGTTTGTTGTAAAGCCGAACATGTTTGCCATTGGAGCCTGGGCGTGAATGATTTCACCGGTTGTCTTGCTGTCCTGCCCCATAATGTTTCCACCGCGCTGGCTGAGCTGGCTGGAAGCAGGTCCAACAAATTCCTTAGGACAGGAAATATCAACATTCATAACAGGCTCTAAGATTACCGGGTTTGCTGCGTTACATGCCTTGTCAAAAACCTGTGCGGCGCAGGCCTCGAAGGCAAAAGTACTGGAAGTGAGTTCATCATATTTAATTGCCGTAACCTTAACGCCAACGTCTGTACAAGGGTAACCATATTTAATTCCAGAATTAAGGGCAGACATAAAGCCGCTCTTAATTGACTCAATGATTTCATCCGGGATTTCAGTATGACGGCAGGTAATTTCAAAGCTGTTTCCGCTCCCCTGCTCTCTCTGTTCAACTGTAATTGTGAGTCCTGCTGTGTTTTCTTTTCCGGCAAGTACACGGCTGAATTCTTCTGTGGTCTCGGCAGTACCCGAAACACTCTCGCGGTAAGTTACCTGAGGAGCACCAACATTACACTTTACGCCAAAGTCGTCGCGCATACGGGTAACAAGAACATCCAGATGGAGCTCGCCCATACCGCTGATAATCAGCTGACCAGTTTCTGCATCTTCGTGACTTGTGAAGGTCGGGTCTTCGCGACTCAAAATCTCGAGAGTTTCGTTCATCTTGTCCTTTTCGCTCATGCTTTCCGGCTCAAGGGCTACAGAAATTACCGGCTGAGGGAACTTAGGCTGTTCGAGAAGGATTGGAAAAGCCTCAGTACCAATTGAGTCTCCAGTCTGAGCAAGCTTAAGACCGATAAATACGGCAATATCACCTGCAGAAACTGAATCGCAAGGCTCGCTCTTATTTGCGTGCATACGAAGGATACGGTTTACACGCTCTCGTTTTTTCTTATTAATATTGAAGATTTGAGTTCCGGCCTGGATTTTTCCAGAATACATGCGGACATAACACAAAGGTCCCATTTCGCGGTCATACTGAATCTTAAATACAAGACCAAGAGGCATTTTTGCTGCGTCTGTCGGAACATCAACACTTTCTTCTTCATCCTTTTTAATTCTGATTCCCTTTGCAGGAGGAATATCCAGAGGAGATGGAAGATAATCAATTACAGCGTCAATTAAAGGCTGAACACCCTGATTGTGGCGGGCAGAACCCATTACAAATGGTACAAAGGCACGGCTGATTGTTCCGGCACGGATAGCCTTTTTAAGCTGGTCTACAGTAATTTCGCCGCCTTCAAGATAGATTTCCATAAGGGCGTCGTCGCTGCCGGCAACAGTTTCAACAAGCTTTTCACGCCATTCCTGAGCCTGAGCCAGACGAGAAGAATCAACATCAGTTACATCAAAGGTTTCGCCTTCATCATCCTCGTGCCAGCGGATTTCTTTCATATTAAGAAGGTCAATTACGCCTTCAAAGTCCTGACCTTCGCCGATTGGAATCTGCAAAGCCAGAGTTTCAACTCCAAATTTTTCGGCAACGTCTGCCATTGAACCAAAAAAGTCTGCACCAATACGGTCCATCTTGTTCATAAAGCAAAGGCGTGGAACGGCAAACTCATCTGCCTGCTTCCATACGGTTTCTGTCTGTGGCTGAACTCCGTCTACGGCACAGATAACTGCAACCGCGCCGTCGAGTACGCGCAAAGAACGCTCTACTTCGGCAGTAAAATCTACGTGGCCCGGAGTATCAATAATATTTATCTGATGGTCTTTCCAGTAAGTTGTTGTGGCAGCAGAACAGATTGTAATTCCGCGCTCCTGCTCCTGAGCCATCCAGTCCATAGTAGCCTGGCCGTCGTCAATTTCACCAATCTTATGAATTTTACCTGTATAATAGAGGATTCTTTCTGTTGTTGTGGTTTTTCCAGCATCAATATGCGCCATAATTCCGATATTGCGCATTTTTTCCAAACTGTTAGCAGCCATTTTGCTCCGCCTGTAAAATGAGAATATTACGATATTATAATGATTTTCAAAAGGTTTGAAAACTATAGGAGCAAGGGTTCTGATTTCGCGAAGGTTCATTTTCGTTTACCGGAGTAAAATCAGGTTCTTTGCGTGAGCGCTTTTTTATTTTTTAAATATTTTGTGGTAACATTTTATTAGCGCGTATGTTGTATATATAAACAGAAAATGATATCTTTAATCACTTTCAAATTCATAAAATAAATTATCCGCAAACCGGTTATAATAAGAGGAAAATATGAAAAAAATTACAATCGTTTCTGCAGCAGTTTTATTTGCAGTTATCTTTTCTTCCTGTAAATCTACAAAACAAAAGCAGGAATATGTTTATGATGAAAGAACAGGAGACTATATTCTTGTTAATGTTAACGAAAACGGCGAAATAGAAGAAAATGACGATATTGAGTATCTTTCAGATGAAGAAATAGCCCTTATAATTCCAGAAGCAACTGATGATTTTATTGGTGATTTTGATCCGATTCAGCTTCAGTCATTAATGGCATTAACTAAATTTTCAGGACAGATGAAGCCTAAGGAACTCCGCAAAAACTTCCTTGTTCCGCGCTCAAATTCAGTAGAATTTTATTTTCGTGATTTTGCCAATGAAATTTGTTTTATTCTAAATTACAAAGAACGCCAGAAACTTATAGACGCTGGAAATCAATTTTTGGCAGCACACGAAGCACATTCATTTAAAAAACATAAGGTTAACAAAAAAACTGCTTACTACAATTCAAGATGTTCTTTGTGGTTTGGAGTTCTTGATGTTTCAACAGGTTCCACTAAAAATGATTATTTTGTAAATTATGATATCATTGACAAGAAAGCATATATGGTAATTTCATTTATTGCTTCCAGAGTTGATGATGATAATACTGCATTCACACCTTCAACAAAGCTCTACTTCTCTCCTTCTCAGGTAAAAGAACTTATTGAAGTGCTTAATCAGGATAACCTGCAGGCAGAACTGGCAGCACTTATTAAACGCGCATATACTTATGAATAAATCACCTCATTTGCCATAAACTTATAAATTTGGTAGAATAAGTTTATGGTAATTTCTTCTATAGACTTAAAAGACGGACACGTAGTTCAGTTAAAAAACGGTAAAGAACTCATTCTTCAAAGAGACGATGCAGACTCACTTATCCGCAATTTTGATATTTACGGAGAAGTGGCAGTTATAGATTTGGACGCAGCATTAGGCCACACCGATGCAAAGGGAAATACAGTAAATACTCAGCTTTTAAAATCACTTTTAAGAAAAGGAAATGTAAGAACAGGAGGCGGAATCAGAGATGTAAAAAAAGCAAAGCTTTTGATTTCTCTTGGTGCCGAAAAAGTTATTATTGGCTCTGCAGCCTGGAAGCAGAATCCTCAAAAAGGTGAATCACCATTAAACGAAGATTTCTTAAAAGAACTTGCAGACAGCATTGGAAAAGACAGAATTATAATTTCAGTAGATGCATTGAACGGAAAAATTGCCGTAAAAGGCTGGACAGAAACTGTTGATGTTTCTTTAGTTGAAGGAGCAAAAATAGCACAGAATTTCTGCAGCGAGCTTTTATTTACCTGTGTAGAAAAAGAAGGCTGCATGCAGGGAACAAACATGGATTATGTGCGTCAGTTGCGTAAGGCAGTAAATTGCCGTGTTGTAGTTGCCGGCGGAGTTTCTTCGGTAGAAGAAATAGCTGAGTTGGAAAAGCTTCACTGCGATGTCCAGCTTGGAATGGCTCTCTACACCAATAAAGTATCTTTAAAAAATGCCTTTATTTCCTGCGTTAATTTTGGAAAATCAGATTTAGTTCCTGTTATTGCACAAAGTGTAAACGGACAGGTTCTCATGCAGGCTTATGCGAATAAAGAAGCTCTTCTTAAAACATTTGACTGCGGAAAATTGACCTTCTGGAGCCGTTCAAGAAATGAGCTTTGGACAAAAGGTGATACAAGCGGAAATTATCTTCAGCTGGTAAGACTTAGAGCAGATTGCGACAGAGATTGTATTCTTGCAACAGTTTTACCTACAGGTCCAAGCTGCCATACAGGAAGCTGGACATGCTTTTCAACAGATCCTCAGGAAAAATCTTCAATGGGAAGACTTTATAATATTATTGCGGACCGTTTTGCTAATCCAAAACCAGGAAGCTATACTGCAACACTTGACGCAAAAAGAGTCAGAGAAAAAGTAGAAGAAGAAGCAGAAGAACTTTGCGAAGCTGATACTAAAGAAGAGGTTATCTGGGAAGCTGCTGATTTACTCTATTTTGTAAACGTTTTAATGTACAAAGAAGGCGTTTCCTGGGAAGATGTATATAATGAATTAGACAAACGACACAAGGAATAAAAAAAAGAAAAGGAAATAAACGCTATATGATAGAAATAATTGATTACAAAAACCTTGATAATTCTTTTTTTGCTTCAAGAACATTTGGCAATTCAAATGATGTAGTAAAATCAGTTCTTGAAGAAGTTCAAAAACGCGGAGATGCTGCTCTCAGACTTTATGGACAGAAATTTGATGTTTCTGTTCCGGCACAGTTTGAAGTACCACAGGAAGAACTTAAAAAAGCAGCAGAAAAATTACGTATAGAAAACCGCGATGTTTATGATGCAATTGTTTATTCACATGAACTTGCTTTAACCTTTGCTAAAAGACAAAGAAAAGCTATTTCAGATTTTGAAGAAGAACTTGAACCTGGAGTTTATGCCAGCCAAAAAACAATTCCTGTTCAGAGAGCTGGTTGTTATGTTCCGGCAGGAAGATTTCCTCTTGTATCTACAGTAATTATGACAGTAACACCTGCAGTTGCAGCCGGAGTAAAAGATGTAATTATGTGTACTCCACCAAGAGTTCACCCTGATGACAAAACTGCAGCAGGAAAAGCAGGTTCAGGAATTCCAGGAAAAGCATTTACAGGCGGAAAACCTTATGCCGACGAAGGAATTATGGCTGCTGCATATATCTGTGGAGTAAATCACCTTTATGCAGTTGGAGGTTCACAGGCAATTGGCGCTATGGCCTTTGGTACAGATTCAATACCAAAAGTAGACATAATTGTTGGACCGGGTAACAAATTTGTTGCTGCAGCAAAGGAAGAAGTATTTGGGACTGTTGGAATAGATATGATTGCAGGTCCTACAGAAGTTATGATTATTGCAGACAGTTCTGCTTCTGCAAAATGGCTTGCTGCAGATCTTCTTGCTCAGGCAGAACATGATGTTGTTGCACAGCCTGTATTAATTACAGACAGCAAGGAAAAAGCAAATGAAGTTTCTAAAGAAATAGAAATTCAGCTGGAAACTCTTACAACAAAAGCAATTGCAAGACAAAGTATAGATAACTGCGGAAAAATCATTGTTGTTGAAAATCTTTCGCAGGCAGTAGAAATTGCAAACAAAAAAGCTCCGGAACATCTTGAACTTGCAATGGATGATACAAAAGATCGCAAAAAGATTCAGAACGAACTTGTTAATTATGGATCTCTTTTTATAGGTCATTATTCAGCAGAAGTTTTTGGCGATTATGCAGCAGGAATTAACCACACATTGCCAACTTCGGGAGCAGCACACTACACAGGCGGACTTTCAGTAAGAATGTTCTTAAAAACCTGTACAACATTAAGAGTAGAAAATGGAAAATCAGGAATTGTAAAAAGCGCAGTTGCAGCAGGATTTCTGGGAGATTCAGAAGGACTTACAGCACACGCTCGAGCAGCCAGAATGAGGATTGAAAAATGATTTTAGATGTTGTAAAGCTTGGTGAAGATATTCTAAGACAGAAAGCAGAGCCTGTTCCAGAAGTTAATGATGAAATCAGAAAACTCGTAGCAGATATGTTTGAGACAATGGAAGAATATGACGGAGTCGGTCTTGCAGGGCCTCAGGTAGGAAAGAAACTTAGATTATTTGTAGCCATTGCAGATGATGAAATAAAAAGAGTATTCATCAATCCGCAAATTATAAAAACATCTCAGGAAACCAGCGATTATGATGAAGGCTGTCTTTCTATTCCTCAGGTTTATGAAACAATTAACAGACCAAAAGAAGTTACTGTTCAGGCATTAAACGAAAATGGAAGACCATTTACGCTTGAAGCAGATGGTCTTCTTGCAAGAATCATTCAGCATGAATACGATCATCTGGAAGGAATTCTTTATATAGATAGAGGCGATAAAGAATTTGCCAGAAAAACAGAAGAGCAGTTTAAAAAACGTGCCGAACGTGCAGCTCAAAAAGCAAAGGAAAAAGAAACTAAAGCAAAAAGAATAGCCGCAAAAATTGCAGCTAAAGCAGCAAAGAAAAAGTAATTTTTCAGGAAAAATATGGCATTAAGTATTTTGTATGCAGGAAGTCCCGAAGCTTCTCTAACAACATTAAAGATTCTCTTTGAAAAACAAAAGGAATATGATTTTAAAATTTCGGGAATTCTAAGTAATCCTCCAAGTGCCAAAGGAAGACACAAAACCTTAGAGCCTACTCCTGTAGCTGCTTTTGCAATTGAAAATAATATTCCCGTATTTACTCCTGAACATCTTGATTCAACAGCAAGAGATGAAGTTTCAAAGCTAAATGCGCAGCTTTTAATTTGTTTTGCATACGGTCATATTTTTGGGCCAAAATTTCTTGAGCTTTTTCCATGTGGAGGAATAAATCTTCATCCTTCGGATCTTCCAAAATATAGGGGCCCTACCCCAATTCAAAATGCAATATTAAATCATGATGATTCTCTTACTATAACTGTTCAAACCCTGGGACTAAAAATGGACGAAGGTGATATTCTTGAACAAAAAACAATTCCATTAAATCATACAGAAACTACAGGCGAATTATTAGATTTAAGCGCAAAAGAAGGTGCTGAACTTATCTGCAAAATTATAGAGAATATAAAGTTAACCAATAATAATGAATTTGAAAAACTCCAGGGAAAACCACAGACTGGAAAAGCTTCTTATACTCAAATTTTAAAAAAAGAGGATGCAAAAATAAACTGGAACGATTCTGCAGAAAACATCTGTGCAAAAATAAGGGCATTTAATCCAGATCCAGGTTGTTTTACTTTCCTTGATAATTCAAGTATAAGAATTCTAAATGCCGTTGTTGTTAATAATACTCAGGAATTACTTAACAATGATTTTAATAACGCACCCAAAGGAAAAATTCTAAAATATGAAAAATCATTGGGATTAATCATTAAAACATCTGACGGCTTAATAGCTCTAACCCGGCTTCAAAAACAGGGAAAAAAAGAAATGGATATAAAAGATTTTATGAATGGTTCACAGAATATAATTGGAAAAACATTTTCAGATTTATAACTTCTGAATATAATAAGATGGAATACCAGAGAGGAAAATAAATATGGACGAAAAAGAAAATACAACAGCAAATAAAGCAGCTGATCTTGTAGGAAAAATTGGAAAAAAAGCTAAGAATCTTCAAAAAAAAGTAAAGCGCCCTGCTTTTACATCATTTTATGAAAACCTTCAATCAAACATACCGGCTCTAATCATTACAATTATCTGTGCATTAATCGTAATGACCTTTGTTGCCTGTGCTATATTTTTTGCAAATGTTCAGGGACCGGAACAGGTTCTTGTTCCAAATATAACAGGAAAATCTCTTGAAGATGCACTTCTAGAAATGCAGGTAAAAGAGCTTTACCCTAGAATTAACCTGAGATATTCAGATACACCTGGCGATGAAGGAACAATTTTATCTCAATCTCCGGAAGCCGGTGCAATTGTAAAAGGCTATAGCCAGATTGATCTTGTTGTTAGCCGTGGTGTTGTTACAGACAAAGTTGATAATTATATAGGTCAAAATATCAGCGAGGTTGAATTAAAGCTTCAGGAACTTTTTGCAGGAAAGAAGCAGCTTATTGTTCTTGCGCCTGCTGAATATAAACCGGATGCATCTGATGCTGGAACAATTCTTGAACAGGATCCTCCTGCAGGAACTTCAATCAGCGATAGTGTTACAGTTCATTTAATTGTAAGCCGTGGTCCGAACTACGAAAATACAAAGGTTCCAAATGTAATGAATCAGTCTATCAACGACTTGCTTCAGACAATTGCAAGAACAAAGCTTGTATTTGATATAACTCCTCAATATTCTAATACAGCAGATGAAAACGGCAAGGTTGTAAGCCAGCAGACATTCACAACAGAATTTGTTCCTAACTATACAAGAGTTGAACTGGTTATTGAACTTTCTACGGACTTTAAGGATGAAAATGTAAGAGGAATTTATACAACGAAACTTTCTGAATATCCTTATCCGGTTCCGATGAAACTTGTTGCCTATCCGGAAGAGGGAAGCTCTTATACAATTTTAAGTTTCTCTCATCCAGGTGGAAACGTTACAATTCCTTATGCAGTACCAAAAGGAACAAGACTTGAGCTTTCTGTAGCAGATAAAATTGTAGACCGTCAGACAGTAAATTAATAATTAGTTTTCTGCCATAAATTCCGGGCATGGAGAAAAAATGACAAAACCGCTGATTTGCATGACATTAACAGGAGAAACCCTGCAGGAAAACTTAATGCTGGTAAAAAAATATGACCGGCAGATAGATTTAGTTGAACTTAGGGTTGATTATCTGACAGAAGAAGAACAGCTTTATGCAAAGAATTTTCCAAGAATGACAAATTTACCCTGTATTCTTACAATCAGACGCGAATCTGATGGGGGCAAATTTGACGGAGGAGAATTTTCCAGAACTACTCTTTTTGGACGAATTCTGGCATTTGCAAAAAATGACCGCAGCAGAAACTTTGCTTATGTTGATTTTGAAGATGATTTTCACGTTCCAAGCATTCAGGATGCGGCGATGGCTTTTGGAATAAAAATAATAAGAAGTTATCATAACATGAATGGAACCGTTTTAAACATCCGGGAAAAATGCGATGAGATGCGAAGAACTGGTTTTGAAATTCCAAAAATTGCTTTTCTTCCAAAATCACTTGCAGATGTGGCAAATATGTTTAAAGAAGGAGAAGGCATTCCGTATGAGCACATTCTTTGCGCCATGGGAAATGAAGGTCTTCCATCGCGAATTCTTTCGGGCTTTTCAAATTCGTTTTTAACCTACGTATCTCCTCAGGAAACAATGGTCAATACTTCAAATATTGGCCATTTAGATCCATGTACATTGAATGAATTATATAATTTCCGTTCAATTACAAATCATACACAACTTTACGGAATAACAGGCTGGCCGTTAGAAAAAACATCAAGCCCGCAAATTCATAATGCCGGTTATCGAAAACTTGGTATGGATTGTGTTTATATTCCAGTACGTTCATCCTTAGTTTCCGAAGCCTTAAACTTTTGTGAATACATGGGCTTTAGAGGACTTTCTGTTACAATTCCTTATAAGGAATCAGTTTTATATTATGTAAACGAGCAGTCTCCCGAAGTTATGCAGATTGGTGCCTGCAATACTATTGTAAGAAAAAATAATACCTGGATAGGATACAATACAGATGCAATGGGATTCAGACGCGCGCTTGAAGAATTTCTGGGAGAAACTAAAATCAAAAGAAAGAAGGTTGCCGTAATAGGAGCAGGAGGAGCTGCAAAAGCAATTGTTTATGCACTTAAGCAGATGGGTGCTAAGGTCTGCATTTTTAACAGAACAATTGAACACGCAAGAATTCTTGCAGAACGCTATGGTTTTGAATATTGCCAGTTAGATGCTCATTGCGCCAGAGTACTGGACGAATATTCATCATTAATTATTCAGACAACCTCAGTCGGCATGAATTCGCAGGGCTCATCTACAGAAGAAAATGACCCTCTGTATTTTTACGATTTTAGAGGTGATGAAATGATTTTTGATATTATTTACACACCTTCAATTACACCAATTATGAAAAGAGCCTCTCTTTCCGGATGTAAAACTTGTAATGGCTACAAAATGCTTGAATATCAGGCATATGAACAATTTAAATTATTCACTGGACGTGACATGGAGAAATAAAAATGTTAAATCAATCTGAACAAAAACTTCTTGTTGCACAAACTGCAATAGACACACTTATTGAAAAAAAACTGATTTTCAGCGGAATGAAGATTGGTCTGGGAACAGGTTCAACAGCAATTCCTGCAGTAAGGCGACTTGCTGAGCACATTAAATCTGGAAAGCTGACAGATATAAAAGCAGTTGTTACAAGCTTCCAGACAATGAATGAATGTCAGGATCAGGGAATTCCAGTTTATTCATTAAACGATAGAACTATAAATGGAAAACTAGATTTAGCCATTGACGGTGCTGATGAAGTTGATGAAAACTGTAACTGTATTAAAGGCGGTGGTGCCGCTCATGTACGTGAAAAAATAGTTGAATACAATGCAAAAATCTTTGTTGTAATTGCAGATTCTTCTAAAGCAGTAAAAACAATCGGAACAAAATTTCCGGTTCCGGTAGAAATAATTACAGAAGCACGAGTTCCTGTTACAAATGCATTGAATGAACTTGGAGCTACCGCAGTACTACGAGAAGGGGTTCGTAAAGCTGGACCAGTTATTACCGATAACGGAAATCAGATTCTGGACTGCACCTGGAAAGAACCGATTAATGTAAAAGAAATGGAAGATAAAATTAATCACATAGCAGGCGTTGTAGAAAACGGACTTTTTTCAAAAAATAAACCTATAGTTTTTATTGCAAAAGAGGACGGAACTGTTGAAATCCGCAATCTGGATTAATCATATCTGACCGTAAACCTGCACAGGAAAATTCTATGTTTCCACCTTATCCACAAGAAACAGCATATCATTACTGTATGGAACTTATTTCACAAATAGAAAAAGGAAATATTGTTCTAAAAAGAATTTCACAGGAAAGTGAAGAACGAAAAAATCTTGGAGTAATGCTTGGCTGTCTTGTCGGATACGAAGCTAAGTCTAAAAAAAGAATAATTATTTATGCTGTCAGCGGAAACAGATACATTCTGAAAAAACGACTTTCTGAACCAGAAGGAATCTGTAAATATATTATTGCACCTCCCATTGTTTCTTATAAAAAAGCACAAAGCGCACTGAAAAAAAATGATAAACAAATCCACCTGCTCTCTGATCAAATCAATAAACTAAAAGAATTATCAGAAACAAAACAGAATATAAATTCAATTAACGACACAGTTCAGCAAGCCTCAATAAATAAAAACTCCAATAAAGCATTAGAGCTTACAGCTCTGGAAATAAAACGTACAAAACTAACAGATGAATCCTTGCAAAAAATATTCAATCTTTTTAATTTCTATAAATATGACGGGAAAAAAATCAAACTTCAAAAAATAATAAGTGAACACAATGGTAAACTTCCTCCTACAGGAACTGGAGAGTGCTGCGCTCCAAAGCTGTTAAATTTTGCCTTTAAAAATAATATAAAAATTATAAGTATGACAGAGCTGTATTATGGAAACTCAAAAAATAAAGCTTCGCTTACAGCCTACCCTCCCTGCGATGAACGCTGCGGATATATTCTGCCATTCATCTTAGGACTAGAAATTCTTTATAAAGATAATGATATCGTTGTTGCTGTAAAGCCTTCTGGTCTTCTTTCTGTTCCAGGAAAAAAAGAAAAAGACTGTGCAGAAAGCCGTATAAAAAAACTATATGCTGATTTTATAGAACAAGGAATGGAAGAAATTGCAGCACACCGCCTTGATATGGAAACCTCGGGCATAATGATTTTTGCTTTAAATAAATTTGCTCTGGAAAATCTTCATAAACAGTTCAGAGAAAAACTGGTTCAAAAAGAATATGTAGCTTTACTGGATGGAATTCTCTATGGAAAAAATGAAGGCTGTGTTCAATTAAAAACCCGTCTGGACACAGAGAACAGACCTTATCAGATATATGATGAAATAAATGGAAAAAATGGAATAACCGAATGGAAAAAAATCGGAATAGAAACTTTAAGTTTCAAAAATGAAAAAAATCAGATAATCAAAAAGAAGGTTACAAGAATTGCATTTTATCCCAAAACAGGTAGAACGCACCAGTTAAGACTTGCAAGCGCAGATGAACATGGATTAAATATTCCGATTGTTGGAGACAGTTTATATGGAAAAAAAGATGCACCAAGATTATATCTTCACGCAAAGAAAATTACTTTTTTTCATCCTGTAAGCAACAGAAAAATGACCTTTGAATCTAAAGAACCATATTAAAAATAATTTCACCGGCTCACGAGCCCTAATCAAAATCAAACAATGTCGTAAACGCCATTGTTTGATTCACGCATTTTTTTGCTTCGCAAAAAAAGTGCTCAAAAAAAAAGACTGCCGGAAAGGAGGAAAAACGGCAGTCTTAAAAATCTTTAGGAGGTTCGATTACAGTTTAATTGCGCTTTACTGTATCTATATAAACAACAAAATATGAATAATAAGGTTACAAAAATATATAGAATTTTTATAAATTCTAACATATAATATATACGGGTGGAAATTTTGCAAACAAATAATTTTTTTAAACCTAAACAGACAATTTTCTTTTTTATATGCTGTGCGGCTTTATTTATTACGCTTATAATAGGTTATGCCAGACTGGCAATGGAAGAAGTTACGCCCATTGCACAAAAAAAAGAAAAAGTTGAACGAGGTTCTATTGTAGATCGTTCAGGATTTCCCCTTGCAGTTCAGACAAATTTCTATCATGTTGGCGTTTCGGTAAAAAATCTACGCGATAATCAGAAATTACGGGAACGCTTCTCTAAAGATATAGCTCCCCTGCTTGGCATGGATGAACAATACATTCTTGACCTTATAACTAATGCAAAGTCTTTTGTTTATTTAAAGAAAAAAATAGATCAGAACTCTTATGAATCCGTTAAACAAATGACAGAAAAAAACGGTTATAATTTTGTAAGCTATGAACAGATTCAGGGAAGGAGTTATCCTAATCATGCGCTGGCATCTCAGCTAATCGGATTTATGGGAGACGAAGGTGAAGGTTTAGCAGGAATAGAATTTTCCATGCAGGATATTTTATCTCCAACTCAGAAAAATAATTCAGAAACTGAAAAATCAGAATCAGAAAGCAACCAGGATGCAAACCGTGGCAGAAATATTTATTTAACTATTGATGCGAATCTTCAATACAAGCTTGAACAGATTGCACAAAAAACAATGGAAGAAACTCAAGCCGAAGCTATGATGCTCATTGCAGCAGATTCTCAAACTGGAGAAATTCTTTCTTACATCAGTTATCCTTCTGTAGATTTAAATGAATATTCATTTGCTAACGAAAAAGAAAAAATAGACCGGCCAGCAATGGAAGCCTATGAGCCGGGTTCAGTATTTAAAATTTTTACAGTTGGAATAGTATACGATGAGCACGGAATTTCTCCAAATGAAACCTTTGTTTGCAACGGAATGTACGAAAAAAAGCTTTCCAGTGGAGAAACAATCAGAATAAAATGTCTTGAACACCATGGAAGCGGAACTGCAAAAGATGCATTGCGATTCTCCTGCAACGATATGATTGGACAGATTAGTGACAGGATTTCTGAAGAACGTTTCATAGAAAGAATAAGACTCTTAGGTTTTGGCCAGAAAACCGGCGTTGAACTTCCGGGCGAAACTGTAGGAACTGTAAGAGATATGAATAGCCCTTACTGGTCAGCTCGTTCTAAGCCGACAATTGCAATTGGTCAGGAAATTCAGGTATCTGCTTTACAAATGGTTCAGGCAGCGACTTCTATAGCAAATGGTGGTATTCCTGTAAAACTAACGTTCGTTCATAAAATAACAAATAAAGACGGATCAGTTTATTTTGAACATACTCCTGAATATAAAGACAGAGTTTTTTCTAAAACAACCTCTGACTACATTTTAAGCTGTATGGAAACCACAGCGAAAACAGGAACAGGAAGCAGAGCTAATTTACGAGATGTTAATATTGGTGTAAAAACCGGAACTGCACAGATATATGATTCAGTTACAAAATCATACAGCGACACAGATTTTATTTCCAGCTGTATGGCAATATTCCCGATTGATGAACCGGAAATCATTCTTTACATTGTTGTAGAAAAAGCAAAAGGCGAAACATACGGAGGAAGAATTGTTGCCCCTGTAATTGGAGAAGCTGCTGATGCAATTATTGACCATTTAGGAATGAGTCGTGGAGGAGCCGCTTCGCTTGAGCATACAGGAGTTGTTACATTCTCTCATACAGAACCATTAAAAATTGGTGCAACAGTACCAGATTTTACCGGAAAGTCAAAAAAGGATTTATTGCCATTACTTGAAAGAACCGATATTCAACTTAACATAAACGGAAGTGGATGGGTTACAAGCCAGAGTCCAGAACCTGGCGAAATTATTACGGAGAATATGGTAATTGAACTCAATCTGGAATAATAATTTTTCTGCATTTCAAAATCGTTTTCCACAACTAACAAAAATGCTTTCTGAGCAGAATCATTTTTTTTCTTATAAAGCAAATCCATTTTCTATAGAAAATCCGCCGGATTTCTGGACTTTGCAAAACGCAAAAAATGGCGAGCTGACAGCCATAGAAAATTCATCAAAGAAATATCTTCATTCCTCATATAATCCAACGAGAGAAGCTTCATCCTTAATTCAAAATAAAGAGCTTAATGAAAAATCAACAACAATATTTTTTGGAATAGGACTCGGCTACCATATAGTTGAATGGTCAAAAGCATTTTCTTCTTCAGATAAAAAACTTGTAATTATAGAACCAGATTTGAATCATCTTATAGCAGCAATGTGTTATACAGATCTAACATCTGTTTTTAAAATTCAAAAACTGGTTATAGCAGTGTGCTGCCCTGAAGAACAGATTATTCATTTAATAGAAGATTCTAATAAAATAAATGTAGGAAATTCAGGTGTAACAGATTCTTTTATTTTTGAAAATCAATCATTTGTTAGTCATGCCGAACAATATTTTAAAAATGTAAAAGCCATCATCCAGAGAAACAAAAGAAAAAATGAAATAAATGCTGCTACACTAAAAAAGTTTGGAAAGCTTTGGTGTAAGAACAGTCTAAATAATATTCATTATCTTTCTGAACTTGATTATATTTCCAGTCTGAAGAAAGCAGAGCTTCCATTTTTAATAATTGGTGCAGGTCCAACGCTTTCTCAGTCGCTCCCCTATTTACATCAGTTAAAAAATAAAATGATAATTGTCTGCGTAGAAACAGCACTGCACTCACTCCTAAAAATAAATTTGCAGCCAGACTTTATAATACTTACAGATCCTCAATACTGGGCTTATCGACATATTGCAGCACTTAAGTCACCAGAAAGTTATTTAATAACAGAAGTAACAGCATATCCGGCTGTTTTTAGATTTAATTGTAAAAAAATTCTTTTATGTGCATCGCAATTTCCTGTAGGTCAGTATTTTGAAAAAAAACTGAATTTGAATTTGGGTGATTTAGGTACAGGAGGCTCTGTAATTTGTTCAGCCTGGAATTTTGCATATTTTTGCGGAGCAAAAAAAATTTATACAGCCGGGATGGATATGGGTTTTCCGGAAAATCAGACACATATAAAAGGAAGTTCCTTTGAACAGACAATTCACACAGTTTCTACAAAACTAAAAAGCGCAGAACAATTTACATCTTCTTCAATCTGCAATGCAAATGCTCAGGAAGCAAAAAATTATTCAGGCAAAAAAATTATTACAGACTCACGAATGAAAATGTTTGCCTGGTGGCTTGAAGCAAGACTTGCAGCCTGCCCGGATTCAAAAACCTATTCACTTTCTTCACAATCACTTTTTATTCCGGGAATTTCAGCAATTAATCCAAAAGAACTTTTAACACTTCCAGATATTCAAAATAAAGATATGTATCTTCAGCTGAGCAACACAAAAAATAATTCTAAGCAAGCCTCAGAACTTTCTGAGCAGATTAATGAACTTCTAAAATCTTTTCCACAAAATGAATTTCTGGAGGAATTTCCTTTTCTTTCTGAATACCTATAATTGAAACCTCTTCTGTTTTTTTAGCGCGCGTGAACATGAATTCCCGACTAACTTAATAACACATGTGCCCGAAAAATCAATTTATTTTTAACTGATAAATAAATCCGACAGACCACAAAAATCTTGAAACTCCGGAATTACCAATATTAACCTTCCAGCTTCCAGGAATAACAGTCCCATTAGATGTTATATAAGCTTGAGAAGCCGAGCCCCTTACAAACTTCAGATAATGGATATATCCTGTAATACCTGCACTATGAGAAGGCTCATTCTTTTTACGAGTTCCAAAATCGTACATAATAATCTGTTTCATTTCTAAAGAAACAGTTGGATTCATCTGATCATAAAAAAGAAGTCCCCGCTGATAATGATAATCCAGATCATTAATAAAAAACAAATATGGACTAAGTCTGTAAGAAGACTCTATGGAAAAATGAGGAATTGAATTTACCAGAATATTAAATCCAAGCATTAATGCATTCGATTCCTGCTTATATTTTAAGCCATGCCCACTTATGTAAATTCTCTCGCGATTATTTTCTTTATATTCTAGATAACCGTTTTGAGAATCCATTTCCACAAAATCATAATGATAGCCGACAAAAGGAGAAAGAATAATTTCATATGGAAGATAAAAATTTGCACCGGCAAAAATAGAAACATCATTATATCGTTGAATTACATTTGTATGCTTTGAATAATTAGTAACTTCTGTATGAGGATCATTCTGCCAGTCTTTTCTTGTATAATTAAGCCAGTCATAATCTTCTATATAATCATTAGAATTAGGAATCCCCATTTTTCCATCAAAATTTAAAAAGCCATAGCGAAATACAGTTGCTTTTAAATCCATCGAAATAACAGGCATTGCTTTTATATGCCAGTCAAGCCGACTCACAATATCATCAGTATTACCACAAAGAGGATCAATTACATATTCTTTTATATCCCCAGTCATAAAAGAAACATCTGGCCTTATAGATAAAGAAAAAAAAGTTTTCTTTTCTTCCTTAACATCAGCTTCTTCTGATTGAGAAAAAATATAGAAAGAAAAAAAACAAATTGCTATACAAACAAAAAATAAACGTTTCATTTTTTATTATTCAAAATCTAAAGGATTTTCACCAAAAACCTTTTCCAGTTGCCTGCGAGTTGCTTCCATATCCTTTGGATACGGAGCCGTAAAGCAAACCTCTTCGCCGGAAGAAGGATGTTTAAATTCAATTTTATACGCATGAAGAGCAAGTCGATTCAAAAGAGGCCTTTCCTCAAATTCATCACCATTCCATTTTTTCTTAAAATTACTTAGTTTTACAGGCTGAAGATTTCCACCATAAAGAGGATCGCAGACTATAGAAAAACCATTGCTTGCAAGATGTACCCTAATTTGATGAGTTCGGCCGGTAAGAGGTTTAGCAATAATCCAGGAATAAGGCCCACAATTTGCGGCTACATAAAATTCTGTAATACTCTTTTTTCCAAATTTTTTATTAACAACAGTTCTATGCTTAGAATCTCCATCAGGCATAAGAGGCAGATCTACAACCAGCTCCTTCCATAAAGGATGACCATGGACCAGAGCATGATAAGTTTTTTTTACATCACGCTTCTCAAACTGCATCGAAAGATTTCTTTGTGCTTCCGGAGTGCGGGCATAAACAATCAGACCGGAAGTATCCTTATCAATTCTATGAACAGCGTATAATTTTCCAAATTCTTTTTCGGCAAGAAAGTCAAGGCGAGGAGCATTTTCGTCGTACCGATCGGCAGCAATCAAAATTCCACTGCGCTTATTTAATACAACAAAATCTTTATCTTCAAAAATTACACTGTAATCGTTGTTCTTAATTGCCATAAATTTATTATAACAAATTCTGCCTTTTATGTCTTGTGGCGGTCCCGGCCGCAAGACGGCCGGTCGCTACTTCCGCAGTTGCGCTAACGCTCCAGCCAGCAAAAGCTGGCCGGCTTTGCCGCTGCTCCAATCGCTACCGCGTTAAAACCCTATACATTTATATAGAAAAAGCAAATATAAATTTTTGTTATAAGTTCATAAAATCCCGGTTTTTACCCCCTGTTAACCAGCACTAACCTCCGAAAAAAAGGGAGGATTTTTTCAAATGAAAAAAATCGTTACATTAGCAGCTATTGCAGCGCTCGCAGGCGGAATGATTTTCGCAGATGAGCCTGTAGCAGATGTTAAGGTCGTAAACTTCACAGGAAATGCTTCTGTAGAATGGGGTGTAGACCTTGACGCTGGAAAAACTGGTTTCAAAAACTCAGAAGAAGCTAAATTCCGTGCATCTGTATTCTCAGGCGGAGACAAGGCAACATCTTCTGATGATGACATCTGGGCAGAACTCAAGATTAAGGTTGAGAACGCAGATGACACAGTATTCGGAAGAACAGATGATGGAACACTCAAGAGCCCTGCTCCAAAAGTAGACACAGCTAAGTTCCACATTTTCAACTTCTATGTTGGAATCCGCTCTGGAGACACAGTAACTGGTGCCTATAAGTTTGACGGAGCAATCCGCTCGGCAGACAATGACAATGCAAAATGGATGTCAGATGTAGGACCTGCAGACTATACACAGGGTATTGTAGCAGGATATGCAGATGACAACTTTGACTTTGCATTGGACTTCCGCACAAGAAAGGGAGAAAAAACATACTGGACAAATGACTATGCAATTGCACTTGAAGCTCAGTTGAAAGATTCTAACGCTTTCTTGCCAGGATTGTTTGTAAAACTCGGTGGATCTGTAAACCTTACAGACGAACGCTTTGACAACGACGGAGCAACAGGAAAGGGAACAAGAACTAGCGACAACGACAAGTTCGGAGCTCCTGGTGTATCTCTCCCAACAGACCATGTTAACTTCAATCCAAAAACTCTTTACCTCAGCGATGTTTCATACAATGTATGGGGATACTCAGCTCAGGCTGGATACAAACTTTCTTTGGATGATACATACTACGTAAAACCTGCTGTTGCATTCACAGGAACAACAAAAACAACTAACGTAAAGAGAACTTATACAGGAAAAGATGCTGAAAATGCTTCTGGAAAAGAAATTTCTTCACTTGATGTATCTTACAGTGCATTCGAAACAAACTTAGACTTGGCATTCGGAGTACTCTTCGGATGGGGTGAAACAAAAGACGACAACGCTGGAGTTCCATACCTCGACGGTGACATGGCTAAGAAAGTTACACCTGGTGTAAGCGTAGTTGTAGGACTTCCACTCTTCACACAGTCTGAATCTGTAGCTGAAGTTTCTGGAGATAAGTCTAAACTCGGAAAAGCTTCATGGAAAGAAACAAAAAAGAAGACAGCTGACGATGCTTACATTGCAGTTGTAACACCAAGCTTCTTCTCTGGAGATCTTATCAACGAAAATCTTAAGATTGGTTTGTACTCAGAAATGGCTTTCATGAGAGGTTTCGAAGATCGTACACAGACTGGATGGTACACAGTTGATAACACAAAGCAGAACTTGAATACACCAGATGAGAAAGCTGCTGATCCAGCTCCAGACAGCATCGAAACTGTACAGGTTGAAAATGGTCACAAATCACCAGTAAATGCTAACAACGCATTCGCTTTGGCTCTTGGTCTTTCTTATGACCTCAAACTTGATTCAGTTACAGTAACACCAAAATTCGGTGTACGCTTTGCTAACGGCTCATACTTCGACAACAAGATTAACGAAATTTCACCACTTACTTCAAACAAAGTATTTGAAGCAGGCTGGGGAAAAATGGGTGTTCAGAGAAAAGTTAAGAGCAACGGTTATGGTGCTGCTAACGAAGTTTACGCAGGTGACTTCTTGAACCTCAAGCTCCGCTGTGATGTTGCTGGTCTTTTGGACAACACAACATTCTGGGCAGAATATGCTTCTGCTAACCTCTTGAATGACATCAACTACAAAGATGAATACATCACTTCTAACGGTAACAACAAGACAAAGAACCCATACTACAATGGTTTGGCTGAAAACGGTGGAAGCGGAAACAACATCGGTTGGTACAACGTACGTGCTGGACAGTTCACTGTTGGTACAAAGATTTCATTCTAATAAAAGTTTAAGGAGAATAAAGACATGAAAAAGATATCTATTATCCTTTCAACTGTTGTAGCTGTTGCTGTGTTAGCTCTTGCTAGCTGTTCAAATGTAACAGAACTCAACGGTTCAGAATTCGATGTATACAATGCAGATTTTTCAAAAGCTGCAGATGCTGTTACAAAAGCTAATGCTAAAAAAGTAAAAATTCAGGTTTCTGATGGTGCAAGTGTTGCATTGAAACATGATGATTCACAAAGTTATAAAACTGTTTACTTTGAACATACTGATGTAGTTCCAGAAACAATTACATTGGAATTATCAGCTGCATTAGGTGACACAGGAATTGAAAAAGAAACTAAGAAACTTAATTTTAATGTTGGTTCTTTAACAGCTACATATAAGAATGCAAAAGTAGATGCTTATGCAAGTTCTATTACATTCAAGATTACAGATGATTCATCAGCAAAAGGTGAAAAATTCACTGACGCTGGTGTAAATAAAGGTCAGACAATTTCTGTATCTGTTGCATCTGCTTCTTAATCAATGTTAATCATTGTTTAAGTTTTAGCTAAAAGCTAAAAAGGTCTCTCGCAAGAGAGACCTTTTTTTTATGCACATAAAACACAAGAATTACAGTTAGTATTCCACTACATTTTTTATTACAATTTCAAAGCTTCAAGAACTTTATCAAGAGGGGCTCCGGCATCTTGCGCCGCAGTTTCTGGAGTAGCATTGTATTTTTTGACAAGCATTATTGCATTTTCAATAGCCTTTTGTTTCTGCCCTTCTGCAATACCTTCAGCATGACCTTCTTCGCGGGCTTCTTCACTTTTTACCTTTATATCTAAATCATAATCATATTCACCAATAAACATATTTCTTACCTCCGTGCCCTTGCGAGTTAGATAATCTGTAAGTATGTTTCTGGAAATTGCCTCTTTGATTGCTTTATCAATGTAGTTTTCCATTTCTTCATCAGTTGGCTGATCTTTTAATTCAGCTTTATATCGGAAAATAATTTCCATAAACTCACAATACTGTTTTAGAATATCACACTTCTGGACAACAGGCAAGTTTTCACCGTCCTTTCCATTAATATTTTTAAACTGGACTTTTGCCTCACACACAGGATCGTCCTGCTTTTCCATAAAAGCATCTGAAAGTTTCATTATATATTCTTTTTCAACTTTCTTTTCTCCGTTATAAAATACATAAAATTCTGGTGTTGGAATCTTATAAAGAGCTTCTTTATAACGCGCCTCTGCAGGAACAATTCCATATAAAAGATGAACATAATATTCCAGACACCGAAGCGGTATATTATTGTTTGGCGTACTTTGATGTTCTATAAGAACAATTAGCTTTCCGTTGATAATCATGCTGACATCGTTATAAAAACTCTTTGTAATTGTCTGCGGAATCTTTTTCTGTTCAATATTTGTATTTTCGAGCGTGAGATTCGTATCATGAATTGCATTGTATAACGAAAGAAAGTTTTTCTTGCCATCCTGTTCATCATCTCCGAAAAGGTCTGCGAACACGCCTGCTTTAATTTGTCTGTTAGGTTTTGACATATTTGTTCTCCCGAGTAATTAATTTCCTACAGTTAATATGGACCTGAGATGTCAATTTCAGAAAAGAATTTGAAAAAAGTTTTTAAAGAAAATGTAAATTTGCGGTAGCGATGCGAAACCCCGCAGTCCGCCAAAGGCGGATGAGCGAATAGCGAAGGGTGCAGCGTAGCGCCCGGTTTTCTTTGAAAACCGGGACCGTTCTTTTTTTTCATTTTTTTTTAAATTTTCCCGCACTAGACTTCCTTTTTTTAATAGTTTTCGCGTTTATATATATGTGATGCGGGATAAAAATGTTATTTAAATGAATAATATTTTATCCCTCATCTGGAGTTTTTTTTTTCAAAAAACTCCTTGAAATTTATTTTCAGAGTAAATGAAGGGTAAAAATATGATTTTTATAAAAAATATTATCACCCTCATCTGGAAATTAGTATGGAGGCCTATATGGGACAATTTTCTAAACCCTGGGAAGAATTGACGATTGCAGATAATTTTATTTTCTGCAAGGTAATGCAAAACGCAGAACTCTGTAAAGAGATTCTTGAAGTTCTACTTGATATTCAGATAGAAAAAATTGAATATTTACAGACAGAATCTCCTGTTGAAAATTTCTATGATACTCGAGGTGTGCGCCTTGATGTTGTTGTAAAAGACAGTAAAAAAATTTACGACATAGAAATGCAGACAGGAAACTATGATGACATAATTCTACG
>JAQXNX010000020.1 GCA_029098225.1 Spirochaetales bacterium
ATTATAAAAATTCAACCTGATAACACTCTCGAAGCTTTCAGTCTTGCGGAGAGATTGAAAACAACAGAAGATTTGAATTTTCTTAAGAAGAGGTAATGTATGATTTCACAGGGTTCTATATATCTTATTGTTAGAGATTTCGATAAATCAGTACAATTTTATAAATTGTTGCTTGAACGAGATGTGACAGAACAAAATATGAACAGATTTGCAATATTTAATATTAATGGGCTGTGCTTATCTATTATGAACGGATATTTTGATTCAGAACATCCCGATAAAGTAACAACCAAAGGAAAAGCGTACAAGGAGTATGATGATTATGTTAGCATTGCCGAAATGCAAAATACAGGTAAGGTTGTTATTAATCTTTCTACAAATGACTTAAAAAAAGAATATGACAGGGTATGTGCGTTGGGTATAGCTAATAAGCAGACAGAAATCAGATACATTAATGCACGAAATCCATATTACTATTTTTCAATGAAGGACCCAGATGACAACACAATAGAAATCACTGGTCCATATGATGAAACAGGCGGTGAATTGAAATGAGATTAATTGTTGAACAGGCAATTTTAGCAAAATTCAGTTAGTCAGTCGCCTTCCGCCACTCCGCTATCGCTCCGGTCTTTCAGACCCGCCAAAGGCGGCGGCTCCACGCTCGGTGCGCTGCTGCAATTACAATCTGCAACCCACATTTCAAGCTGGCGAACTTGCCCGTGTTAACTAAATGCTCATTGGTGTGCCAAATTTAGCAACACGAGCCAGGGACAGACCTCAATTGTATGTGTATTTGTATTTAAGCTCGGAATGCTTGGCGTCTTCATTGCAGTTTTGTGTGACGAAGCAATCCGAGCAGTGATAAACTTTATTCGTTTCTTAAAAATAAAGTTTTAGCAAACGATGTAAAGACCTGCTGCGGATGCCTTGTAATCTTTAGGGATTTCGAGACCTTCTACATTCATACCGTACCAGTAGAGTTCCTGTCGGGGACTCAGGAAGCTGCAGAGCCAGAAGATATATAACTGATCTATTCTTTCTTTTACACCCCGCATCTCAGGAAGCATTATTTCTTCCATTGGTTTTTCTGTTGCTTCTGCAATTTCTTTTACAATTGGAATTACAGCTCTGGTGATGATTTTCTCCAGCTCAGAAATAACTTCTTCTGTGAAAACAGGAATCATAGGCTTGTAAGTGTCGTCACGCTTTTCCACAACTCCATGTTTTTCAAAATCTTCCAGAAACTTTTGCTCTTCCTCTGTAAAATCATGCTTTATTCCTTTTACAAGATTCAGATAAAAATCAAAATTTCCCCGGGTCAGATAATTATTTCTGCCCATTTCTGAACTTCCCATTCCAATTGCGTTTTCTTCAAAGCTGCATGGGAAAGGTGCGTAATCAAAAACGTTGTTGAATCGGTATTGATCATAATGTTGATAATAGGTCGAAGTTTGTGTAAGTCGTCTTTCCAGATGATCATCTTCGATTTTTTCATCAGCATAATTATATGAAGCGCAAAGTGAATAATCATAATTGGCAGTCCGCCAGTCACTATTGTTGAAGATGACTTCATCAGTTTTGTCAGAAAAGTATGAACGGAACTCTGAAATCATACAGTTATCGGTTATGGTATACAAAAACCAGTTTAAGTATGAAAGATCAAAATCATTTCCGTAAAAATCCAGAGTCGCAATTTTATCCTTCAAAGAAAAAAGAATGTCATTTATTTTCTTTGGAATCTCGTGCTCTTCGAAAAACTTATAGCCCAAAAGACCAGCCTGGTAATTTTTCTTCAGATGAAGCATTGGGAAAAGTGTAAGATATTTTCCGTCAATCTTCTTCATCATTTTTGCATTACAAAAAGAATCAAGTGCGTCCTGAATGTATTCGTAAGGAGTCTGAAGTGCCTCGGAAAGTTCTTCAACAGATTTTGCCTGGTCATAACAAAGCAAGGCAAGCTGCTGTCTGAAAATACCATTCATCTCGCGCATAGCAGGAGATGCCCATCCGCAATAAGAAAGCTGGAATTCTGCGGGTGCATAGGAAAGCTGTTTATCTATCTTTTTCATTTTAAAATCTCCTTTACTCACAAAGCAAAACCATAGCTGCACATGAAGCGTTTTTGCCTTCTACAAAACGGACAAGCTTATTATCAATTGCGTACTGTATCAGCATGGAATCTAAGCTCTTGTCGTTTCCAAGTGGAATGACATGCCAGAAGGAAGCCCACAAAAGATCTTTACGGATATAAGGCAGCACAACTTTTTCCTGTGCTTTGTAAAGTGCATCATAATATTCTATTGAAAGCTCTTTAAATTTTTCGTGCCAGATTTTGCACCACTTGTCTACCTGCGCAAAAGGGATGACCGGAATTGTTCCCTTGTAGCCGGCCTGAGTTTTTTTGAGCACACCATTGTTCAGCATGTCTGCAACAAGCATTTCTTCTTTTTCTGAAAGAATCTTCTTCGGATTTTTGATGAGCTCAAGATAAAGGCCTGTGTTGCCACTGTTGAGCCAGTCAAGTCGATCGAGGTCGAGCTCACATTTGTGCCCGTCTTTTTCATAATGCATTGTGTTGATTGTATTATGAAATTCAATATGTCCGTATTCAGGAATGTTGTAAACATTATAATTATAGCCGGGGCCTATCAAAGAAGCTTCTTTCTTAGCAAGGTCTTGGGGCTCATCTTCATACCAGCCCGAAAGATAAAAGTTTCTCCAGAATCTGTCTGTGAGTCCCTTACCGTATTTTTCGCGAAGATAATCTCCGCCCGCCTTTTTTCCAAACTCTCTGTCCGAGCGGATTATGAAATATGGAAGAAGATATTCCCAGTCAAAATCATTGCCGTAAAAATTTTCCTTCAAAAGCTCCGCCTTCATGCCATTAAGAATTTCAAAAAAGCGTTCAGCGATTTTTAAATCCCGGCAAATCTGACGGTCAATTTCTTCTGCCTTTCTACGTACTGACTTTGGAAAAATTGTAAAGTCTGTAAGATAGTGGCCTTTCTTTTCTTCAAAGAGAACATTCGCCCGAACAAGCTTTGTAATGCTGTCTTCCAAAAAGAGCTGGGGTAGGTCAAGCTGTGACGCAAGCTGGCTGACAGTCTGACTTTTTTCACGACATGCAAATAAAATTTGTCTGTCTATCAGAGAAGAAATTGCCATCCAGGCTTGATTTGCATCCCCGTAAAACTCAAGCTCAAAATCGATAATACTTTTTTTCTTTTCAGGTTTTTCTTTTCGATTTTCCATAGTCTCAAAATTCTCCTTAAGATTTTTGCGGGCATCAGATAAGCGGCTTGTTACTGTACCCGTGGGGAGCTTAAGGGCGGTGGCAATTTCTTTTACACTCTGATTTTTGATGTAGAAGCGCACCAGAATATCTCTGTGAATATTGGCAAGCTTTGTCATTGATTTTGAAAGCAGCTCCAGTTCTTCCCGCTTGATATAATCTCCAAGTGATTTATCAAAACCAAGAAGGCTGTTTTCCATGTCATCAAGACTGATTTTTACCGGAAGTTTTTTTCTGTAAAAATCAACAATCTTGTTATGGGCAATTTGCCAGAAAAGAGCGTAGAAGTTTTCAATCTTTTTTCCACTTCGCAAAATCAGCAGGGCATCAACAATGATTTCCTGTGCCAGATCCTGAGCCTCTTCCTTATCTGAAATTTTCTTCCAGCAAAAAAGAAAAGTCTTTTCCATCAAATCGTCTGTAATTACCTTGTCCACCATAAGCTCCACTTTTTGTAATTGTTTCCTCAGAAACTATGTAATCGATTACAATATTATAGTCGAAAAATGGCTGATTTTGTTGGGCAAAAAAGAAAATAAAATTTTAGTGAAGTGACATCCTGTTATTTTGTGAAATCATAAAATCGTGTTTTATCTGTAAGAATTCTTTAAGACGCTCCATGAGGATAAAAAGATTTGCGCGGTCTTCGAATTCGGTGCGATTTTGAGGCAAGGGGAGACTTTTCATTTTGTCATGGATGAGGACCAGTTCTTCCAGCAGGGCTTTTACATCATTATCTTTGTGATATTCATTTGAAACTTTTTCGAGAAAATCTGAGAGCAGACCGGCGGTGGATGGCACTGTTCCAAGGTTGCGGACGACTTTGAACATTTCGTAAAGAATCTTTGTCTGCTTTTCGCGCATCCCAAGATAGAGGGAGTCGAAGGTATCTTTTTTTGAAAACTGATTGTTGTAATTTTCTTCTGCCTGTTTCTTGGCGATGAAGATGTTTTGATTAAGTGAGACAAAGCAGGAGCCGTCGTAATCAGTAAGAGAGGGATTCTGAATTCGAAGTGCCATTCTGTGAAGGGCAAGTTTGATTTTGTCATCAGTCTGATTTTTCAATTCTTCAATATAATTTGTCTTCTTGTGAAGTAAAAGATTCACCAGGATTCCAAACCCAACTCCAAGAACAAAAAGAAGAACTTCGTTTTTGATTTCAGCAGGACCGGTTTTTCCAAAAGAAAGAAAGTGCGAAATCAAAACAGAATCCATTGCCATGGCAGAAATCCATTTGCGCCACTGACAGATAAGAATAAAAATCAAAAGATAAAGAAAAAAGACCGGCACCGTAAAGCCCAACAGATTAAAGAGCGTGATGGAAATTACAAGGGCCACTGCAAAGGCAAGAAGACGGGCAAGGGCTGTGCGGAGAGTTTCTTTTTTAGTCGGCTGAACCGAAAGAATCGCAACAATTCCAGCCGATACTGCAAAGTCCAGTTTGAGTGCCTGAGCGCAGAGAATTGCAAGCACGGCGGCCACGGTTATTTTTATTGTGTTTGTGACGATGGATTTCATGAGAAAAGTATAGCATGTAATGGGGCGCTTTGTAATTGATGAATGAACTGGTCACAAATTGTGACCAGTTCAAAAGTTTGAAGCATTCTACTGTATTACCTTATGCTTTCACCGAGCAGGGTGTAGCAATGCTTTCTGCAGTTCTTCACAGCCCTACGGCAATTCAAGTAAGTATCCGGATAATGGATGCCTTTGTGAAGCTTCGTCATTATGTAAGTTCGCAGATTGTGAAAACTGATGATAAGGAAGAACTTGCAGAAATCCGGCGACTTCTTTTGCTTCATATAGATTACTGTGATAAAAAGTTTTCTGAACAGAATGAAAAAATCAATCAGATTATTCAGGTCTTGAATAATCTGATTGATGAACCAAAGGCGGATCGGAAAATAGGATTTGTAAACGAGAATAAATAACTGGTCGGATTTGAGAAGCTTTTTATTTCATCATCTCGCCGTGAAAAAAGCATTCGTAGACTTTTTTGTCGTGAAAGTAGATTTCTTCGTAGCCCTGGAACCAGGTAAAGTCTCCGTTTACTGAGCACTTGTAGATGTATTCGCCGCTCTGGTAATATTCGGGGCCGCGGTAGGGCATTTTGTGGTCGGCGGCGCGCAGGGCTTCTTTTAAGAAGTTTCCGCTGAATTCTTTTTCGAGTACACGTCCAAGATAGTTCATGGCGTATATTGCTTTTCCTTTTTTCCAGATAGCTTCTTCACCTGCAAACTGTTCTCCGCCTACGTAGGTGTCGTGGTAGGTGTAGTCGCCGTTACTGTAGCGGAAGTCGTGGGAGTCGAGGCGGGTAGAGTCTGTTTCGTTCATAAAGGCGGCATAGGTATTTACGTTTGCTTCAAGACGGAAGGTGATGAGTTCTTTGAGGTCGGCGTTGCCAGAGCTGGTAACATCTGTCACACTCATCATACACTGCTGGTCTCGTACCAGATAATCTACAGTTACGCTCATCAGGTCGCTGATTTGTATGAGGTTTGCGATGTCGGGGTAGGCCTGTCCGCTTTCCCATTTTGCAACGGCCTGACGGGAAACGTTTAGCTTGTCGGCCAGCGCTTCCTGTGTGAGGCCTTTGTTTTTTCTAAGTATCTGTAGTTTTTCGGAAAAGTTCATGACTGTCTCCTGAGTCGCGCGGTGAATAGTGCGAACGCAATGAATTATTTAGCGCAAGGGATTGTAGCCACGCCGAAGGCGGCCACCGCAAGCGAGTGAACTAACGTTAGTTAGTGAACGAGTGCGGAGGCTGGAGCGATAGCGGAATGGCGGAAAGCCCGACCGCCGCTTGCGGCGGTTGCGCCCATATGAATAATAATATCATACTCTTAATTTTGCGAAAACCAAACGCCGGTTGCTTTTTGGTTACTTATAGTTGCGTTTTCTGCTATAATGCTTTTATGATTCAGATTTTTGGTACGAATAAAAGTTTTGACTGCAAGGCGGTGCAGAGATTTTTTAAGGAACGCCGCATTCCTTTTCAGTTTGTGGACCTCAAGGAAAAAGAGATGTCTGCGGGCGAGTTTGACTCTGTTGTAACGGCGCTTGCCCGAACGGAAGGCGGACGCGATGCAGCCCTGGACGTGCTTATTGATAAAAAGGCAAAAGATTACGCCAGCATCGCTTACCTGGACGACAGCGAAAAAGAAGGAAAGCTTTTTGAAAATCAGGCAGCACTTTTGAAGCAGCCGGTCTGCCGCAACGGGAAAACCGAAGCAACCGTTGGCATGTGTCAGAAAATCTGGGAAGGCTGGAAATAAAACTTGAAATAAAAACTAAAAATAAAAGATATTTATCATATTAAAGCTTTTCAGTATAATTAAAATCTATAAAAAGGCGGTTCAAGCTTTTTTCTATAGCTCCGCCAGCATTATATTTTGAAAAGAGGCGCAATTATGAAAATCGAAACAAAAGTTTTACACTCAGGCTATAAGCCGGAAAATGGCGGTCCTGGAACTATTCCTATCGTTCAGAGTACTACATACCGCTTTGACAGCTGCGACCACGTTGCGGCTCTTTTTGATAAGCCGACAGAATACATGTATTCACGTTTTGCAAACCCAACCTGCGATGCAGTTGAAAAAAAGATTGCAGACCTGGAAGGTGGCGTTGGCTGTATGCTTACCAGCTCTGGTCAGGCAGCAAGCCTTCTTTCTGTTTTGAATCTTTGTTCTGCAGGCGACAGCTTTATTGCTTCTGCTTCGATTTATGGCGGAACAATCAACCTCTTTGGCTTTACTCTTAAGAAGCTCGGTATTGAATGTATCTGGGTTGATGTTGATGCCAGCTATGAAGAAATTTGCAAGGCAATCAAGCCTAATACAAAATGTATTTTTGGTGAGACTCTTGCAAATCCTGCCCTTACAGTTTTTGATTTTGAAACCTGGGCAAAGGCTGCTCACGACAACAATCTTCCTCTTATCGTAGATAACACCTTTGCAACTCCGGTTCTCTGCCGTCCATTCGAGTGGGGCGCAGACATTGTAGTTCATTCAACAACAAAATATATGGACGGTCACGCAGTTCAGGGTGGCGGTTGTATTGTTGATTCAGGAAACTTTGACTGGGAGTCTGCCTATAGGAAGACCGGCAAGTTTGCTGATATGGTTGAGCCTGACGAAAGCTATCATGGACTTTGCTATGTAAAAGAGTTCGGAAAAGCTGCTTATATCATTAAAGCCCGCACTCAGCTTATGCGAGACTTCGGCTGCTATCCTGCCGCTCAGAGTGCTTTCTATCTGAACATGGGTTTGGAAACACTTCCAGTCCGCATGGAACGCTACTGCCAGAATGCCCGCAAGGTTGCCGAGTTCTTTAAGACAAGCGACAAAATTGCTAAGGTTACATATCCTGGACTCCCTGGCGACAAGTATTACGAGCGCGCACAGAAGTATCTTCCAGACGGAACCTGTGGCGTTATTTCTATCAGCATTAAGGGTGGCCGTTCGGCAGCCGTTCGTTTTATGGATGCTTTGAAATTGGCCTGCGACGAAGTTCACGTTGCCGATATCCGCACCTGCGTTCTTCATCCGGCTTCTGCAACTCACCGCCAGCTTACAGACGAACAGTTAGTTGCTGCCGGAATTGACGGTGGTATGGTTCGCGTTTCAGTCGGTCTCGAAAATGTTGAAGATATAATTGAAGACCTTAAGGGTGGTCTTGCTGCTGTTTAATATAATTCGGGCGTAACCCGTCGCACCTTCAGTGCGCCGGGTCGGGCGTTCCGCCATTCCGCTTTCGCTCCAGCCTCCGCACTCATTCACTAACTAACGTTAGTTCATTCGTTTGCGTGGGCCGCCTTCGGCGTGGCTTCATGCCCTTACGCATTTTTATTCATTCTTGAATTTTATTTTACAATCATTACTTTTCTGGATTCATCTATATCGTTACCATTTACACGAATAAAATAAATTCCGCGTGCAACAGATTTTCCATTTTTGTTTTTTCCATCCCAGGTAAAATAATGTTCGCCTTCAGAAAGTCTTCCATGAGAAAGATATTTTACAACATTTCCATCGGGTGTCATAACAATTACGTTCAAGTTTCCTTCCTGAGGCATATTAATTTTTACAACACATTCTTCATCTTTTTCCGGATTAATAACATTGTTTAGAATTGTTACTCCTCCACGCTGATTTTTTATTCCCTTAAATTTTATAGACCATAAATCCAGCGAAAGGATATCGGAATCATTTTCTAAACGAATTGCAAATAAAGGTAATTTTTCATTAACTGAATATCCTGTTCCAGATGGATTTAAAACAGGAGCAGAACAAAAACTAATTTCCTGAGCTAAGGCTGTATCACCGTTAGTAATTGTAAACAGAAATTGAACCTCTCCATTTTTGCTCCATTGTGTAACTTTATCTTTTGAAGGTGAAACAATTATCTGATTTGAATTTCCAGAATTTTTATAATCAGCCTTTAATGCAGAAAGTGTAGAGTTAATTGCAGGATCAATATTTTTGTCGCAAAGTGCACGGAAGATTGAAGTTGTAAATGAAGTTCCTGTAATTTTTGGAAGCCAGATTCTAAGCGAAAGATTTAAATCTTCATTTATCTGGCGGGAAACTGCATCAGCATCGGGCGCTGAACAAAAATAAGTTTTTATTCCGTAATTGCGTTCACCGGTTACAGAATCGGTTGAAGCAAAAATTGAATTTGAGTTGCTTCCGTCATTCAATGAAGCAATTAAATCAAAGCTTTCGTTAAGCGGCAGTGTTCCAAAATTCTGCTGTTCTCTTCCAAAGTCCCTTGCTGTCCATGGATTTTCAAGCGACGATTCATTTCCAAAGTCCAGTGAGTTTGGTGCTGCAAATTGTGGATTAACGGCATTAATTGCAAAGTCAGAAATTGCATGTGCTGTATTCATCTGAATATAATTTCCAGTTTCATCCTGAATAAAAGTAACCCAGCTGGAAATATTTGTAAACGGATCATTAGATTGTCCATATCCTGCAGGATTTATAACGCGCACATAATATTTTTGAAGATCTTCCAAATTAATTTCGCGGTTTGTTGTAAGAGTAATTTTTGTAAAACTGATTCCACTGGAATTACTTCTTATATGAGAAATTTCTGCAGGAATACTTGCATTAATCTGTAGATCGTTTGCTGCAGTTGCAACTGTTGCTGTACCAGAATCATCTATTGTAATTATTTCAAAACATCCTGGAATAAATTCACTGTATGATTGACTTGTAGTATCACTAAGATGACTTGTTGAACTTGCACCGCTTGTTGAGTAATGTACCAAAGAAGCATCTGTTAAAATCTTTTTTACAAAAATCATATTGATTTTATTTTTAGCAAGTGGGCTTAAAGTTATATCAAAGGAAGGTGGAGTTTTATCCAGCGTTCTGATTGTTACTGTATCAAGCTTATTACCGGCTAAATCTGTTATTGCATATGTTGAATTTTCTGCATATGAAACTGTAAATGTAGAGTTTACAGGTAGCGTTGTATCAGAGAGTCCCATTGTAAAATAAAGACCTTCATGTTCGCTTGTCGTATGATACGGTGAAGAAGAACCTGTAAAAAATGGAGATGAAGTTCCCAGCGTTATTGATGCGAAGTTTTGTCCAGAAGAGGAAGTAAGAGAATCAACGACTCCGTAAGAAAATGCGCCATTGTTGTAAGCTTCAATTAAAGTGCTTACACGAATGCCACCTGTTTGTGATGATCCAGAAATCCCTTTACTTCCACCAAATATATCTGCCGCATAAGAATTTGCATTTACTAAAGATGCACCTCCTTGTGAGCACCAGCCAATTCCACTTCGCCAATAAGGTTCACTTGAATTGTAAACAGGATCGTTATCAAAAAAGTGAAATTCAATTCTATCCAAAGTTGATCCTGAACCAGGAACATTTGCAAGAGCTTCTGCCTCATAAATGCCGGAAGGTCTTGTCCAGGATGCATCTGTATTTAATTTTGCAAAAACAGGTTTTGAAACATCCCAAGGTCCGTAAATGCCAGAAGCCGTAGACTCAACAGATAACGACGATTTTTTTACTTTTGAACTCTGGCCGTTTCCTTTCATGTCTTTTATAAGATTATTGGTCCATGGAGAACTTGTAGTCCCCGGAAGAGAAACAGTGCCAGCAGGAGAAATTGCACTTTCAATATATCCAACCCACTTTTTATATGCTTGTCCTTTATAATTTTCTGTTCCTGCTGTCAAACCAGCGATGGAAATTCTTAACGAACGTTCGTTAGTTCTATACAATGCATTAACATATTTGTTATTCAATCCATTTTGTTTTGTATGAATTTTTCCGCTTGCAATTGTTATTCCAAGCCCCGCGAATGTAAGATTACCACTTGCAGAAACATCGCCGGTTAAAGCTCCGAATGAATCTGTAACAGCAACATTTTCTACAGCTTGAAAGCTTCCGCTTGTTCCGTGTGCTCCATTATAAGCAGGAAGCCATACATCACAAACGGAATTATCTTCAGAACCAAAATTAACAGGTTCGCTATAAATGAATTCTATGAAATTATGGGCATCATACGAATGCTGACTTGAAGCGCCAGTTCCCGCAGAATATTCTTCATGAACTTCCTGACCTGTTTTTACTGCAACTAAAACCGGCGGACATTCATCAATTGTGTCTGTATAAATTCCTTCGGCACCGGTTCCGCCTGTGCTGTAATGCTTACTGCGTTTCCCCCATAAATCAGTTACAAAATATGATTTTTTTCCTGTCGAAGTATTTCCATTAAATGCTGTATGCCCGGCACGTAGTAATTCTATTGTCGGCAGTACAGTTCTATGGGTTCCTGTTGCATCTGTATCTCCTGAACTTCCGGATGATGCTCCTGTTGCACTTGTATTCCAGTTCGCATTTGATTTTATATAAAGCTCTGTGAGATTTGTTATTCCCGCTGTCGGCTGAATGTTGCTTTCAAAATTTGTATACATTCCTCTGTAATATGCAGTTGAAGGTTTTAAATATTTATTATCTGCGCTGCATCCATTTGTAAGCTGGTCATCTAAATTCCTGATTTCTCGATTGAATTTTATTTTTACTACATTGTCACTTAGAGTTCTTGGTTTATCAGCATCGGTTGTTACAATCACTAAATCTTCATTATCCCAGCCAAAGGAATAAGCGCCTGTAGACGGAACAGAAGTAGAACCTTCACATACAATTTTTAACTCATCATTTGTTGCTGATGCAGCAGTTCCTGAGCCACTACCATTCCAGCCATACACTTTGCAGTTTGCAGCTGAAAAATCTGAATTAATTGCAATCGCAAAATTTGTATTTACATTTTTATTTTTTTTGATTTTTAAAATCCATTCATTACTTCCGTCTCCGGCTAAAGGTGCATTAAAAGTTATTCCATTGGCATAGAAATTTTCCCCGGCACTTACAACAGAGCCTGCAGCAACAGCAATAGTTCCGCCGCTTAAATTTATTGCAGCAGTGCCACCAACTGCTACAGGCAACGAACTACCGTTAGTTAGTGTAGTTGCATAATAATTTGTTCCGTTATAAGTTGTCACATCAGAAAACGCTGCCGCACATTCTAGATAAGAAAATATTGCAAGACCTGTAACAGAATCTACTGGATTATAATTTCCATAAAGAAGTAAATCTTTTGCGGCAGACATATTTCCATATATGCTAATATTATTTCCATAAGCGACAATATTATCTGCCGAAAGACTTCCATTTATTGTGCAGGTATCACTTCCAGCCGACGCCGCAACAGTAAAATTTTTACCAACTGTAATTGCATTTCCCGTAGAAGAAACTGCCTGTAAAACTGAATTTCCAAAACATAATGCATCATTAGAAACAGTCAACGTTGATGTACAATGAATCTCTCCATTATTAACAAGATTATTATTTATACTCCCTGTTCCGCAGTTTACACTTCCTGTAGTATCAATGGTTAAATCATGTCCCGCATTCAATGTTGTGCACGTAAATGAATTTTTAATTAATCCATCATATATTTTTGCAATGCCAATTCCGCTTACTGTAGAATCAAATTGAGCGCTTGAATTCTTTATTTCAAGATTATGAGAATTACCGGTTACAGTACCTTCAAATTTAACAAGTTTACCTGCTGCAGATTGAATAACAAGATTTTCAGTTAATGTAAAATTATCAGCTGTAATATTTTCTGCATTAATAGAGCCTTCTGCATCAACTTCATCAAGCGTAATATCTTTTGCATTTACATTTCCGTTTATAATTGTTTTACCGGTCGTGTGAGTAAAATTTTTGCTTCCGCCGGTTCCAATGTTTATTACCGAAGAACTTCCGTTTCCTAAAATTAAATTGCTTGTGGTAGAAAATGTTTGTGCTGCAGCTGAGCCAGAACAGATTGTTCCACTTCCCAAAAATTTAATTTCGCCGGCTCCGGCCGAATCTGAAAAAATTTGAATATTTGTATTTCCGTTAAAAATTGTACTATTTGCAGAGGTTAAAGAAAAATTTCCGAGTCCTGCATTACCTTCAAATTTTATATCTCCAGCTGAATCAATTGTCAAATCGTTGATTGATGCATTTCCGTTAAAATTTACATCACCTGCAGAATTAATTGTAAAATCATCAATTGTTGCTCCTGCATCAAAAGTTACATCATTTGCAGAAGTAACTTCAAGCGTAGCCAGTTCTGCAGTAGAAGAAAATGTTAAATCATTACACAAAGTAATTTCAAGATCATCTATAATTACAGAACTTGCAAAAGACAAATCATCACAAGAAAGAATATTTATTGTTCCAAAAGTCGCTGAACCGGTTGTAGAAAAATTTCCGGAACTTTTATTAACTTCAAATTCAATTGAAGAATAATTTTTTGTACCTGCTGAAAAAGCTTGATCCGAAGCACCATCAAAAATTATTTTTCCATTTCCAGAAACATCAAGCAAAGCTCCATCAAAATTACCAGAGAGCTGTAATTCACCATTATTTTTTACACAATTATCTGAACCAGAAAAACTTGAAGTAACAACTTTTCCTCCGGAAGAAATTTCCATTTTTCTTGTTGCAACCGCAGATAAATCAACTCCAGTGCTGCAGGTAAGATTACCTTCAATTTTCAAAAGAGTTGCAGGAGCTGCTCCACCAGTATTAATTATGGAATTAATCTCAGCATCAGAAGAAGAAGCTATTGTTATATTTCCACCGGAATGCATTCTTAACTCTGCCGCGGTCAGATTGCATTCAATATTCAAAGTACTTGTTCCGTTTGCATCAGCTCCTGCTCCTGCAGTACGGAATGTTTCAATCTCATTAGTAACGGTCAGTGCATTTCCGGTAAGAGTTACTTCAAAAGATGTCGTTTGAGAATTTGAACTTGGTATAAAAAGCTTATCAACAGTTACAGAGGCTGAATCAATATTTACAGTACATTGAATTACAAAATTTGCATTATCCGAGGCTCCCGGAACTGTTCCTGTGGTTCCAGAGCCGTCAACTTCAGTGTTCCATTTTGAACCATCGCTCCAGTTACCATCTGGATCAGCAGGAATTCCATTTGCAACGTCTTCTGGTGTTCCAAGCCAGTAATAGTCAGCTGCAAAAATGTTTTTGGTTGTAAAAGAAAATATAAATATATAAAAACACAAAAAATGCTTAAAAAAACTATTGAGGCGAAATCTTTTTACATGCTTACATGTCTGAGTAGAGCTTTCTACAAAAAATTTATACATAGCTTCTATAAACATCGGTATAAAATTATATCACTCTTAGAAGAATTGTAGTATAATTAAATTATGGCTACAAGAATTATTAACCCTGTACTTTCCGGTTTTTATCCGGATCCTTCAATGTGTGTTGCAGAAGATACTTATTATCTTGTATGTTCCTCTTTTGCATATTTTCCCGGTCTACCTGTTTTTAAAAGCAAAAATGGTTATAAGTGGGAGCAGATTGGAAACATAATTGACAGGGCAGAGCAGCTAAATTTTGAAGGTGCAGGAGTTTCTAGAGGGCTATTCGCGCCTACAATCAGATATAATAAAGGAAAATTTTACTGCATCTGTACACAGGTAGATAAGCTTGGAAATTTTATTGTTACAGCAGATAAGCCCGAAGGCCCGTGGTCAAATCCAATTGCCATTCCAAAAGCGGAAGGTATAGATCCTTCACTTTTTTTTGATGATGACGGAACTGTATGGTACATTGGAACACGTCCCGCTCCGGAAGGTCCAAAATATAATGGAAACTGGGAAATCTGGATTCAAAAAATTAATGTAGAAACTGGTGAGCTATACGGAGATTCAAAAGGAATATGGAGGGGTGCATTAAAAAATTGTGTCTGGCCGGAAGGCCCTCATATTTACAAAATAAACGACATGTATTACCTGATTCATGCAGAAGGCGGAACAGGAAGTGATCATGCTGTTTGTGTTGCGCGCTGTGAAACTATAGACGGTGAATGGGTTGGAAAACCTGCAAATCCTATTTTAACACACAGGCATCTTGGAAAAAATGCTGGAGTTATAAATGTAGGACATGCAGATCTGGTTTGTACAGCGGAAGGAAAGTGGTGGATGTGTTGTCTTGCTTCTCGTCCGTATGGAGAAGGAGAAAAACGTTTCTGTAATCTTGGTAGAGAAACTTTCTTTGTGCCTGTAAAATGGGAAGACGGATGGCCGGTGGTAAGCTGGGAAACAGGACTTGTAGAAGAAGCCTACAGTTTAAGTGGTCATGTTGTAAAACGTTCATTGGAAGATGCGCCTTTATATACTGTTCCTCCTATTGATGATTTTAATACACCAAAACTCGCATATTACTGGATAAGTCTCTGGGGTAGAGATTCTAAGAAAATTAATTGTACGGAAAATCCTGGAAATTTACGTATTTATGGCGGTAAAAATTTTATGCAGAATATGGTTTTACGTCGCCAGACAGGCTTTAGTTTTGAAGCCTGCACTTCGTTAGTTGCAAATTTCAAAAACGAAAATGATTCAACCGGGCTTATTTTGTTTCAAAATGAACAGTTTAATTTTAGAATGCAGATTATAAAAAAGGGAAGAGTATTTATGCTTCAATTAATCAAAATGGCTGGTCCAAAAGAAGAGATTCTTAAAGAAGAAATTCTTTCTGGTGGAAATGAAAATCTGCATATGGTTTTAAGGGTTCTTGGAGAAAAGCAGAAGCTTTCATTTGAATACGGTCAGGATGAAAGAAATATGCAGCTTTTTATGGATAATATAGATTCAAGTATATTAAGTACAGAAAAAGCTGGCGGGTTTGTAGGAACTGTAATGGGTGTTTTTGCAGCTTCAGAAAATGCTGATAAAAAAACTACAACAGAAGAATCATTCTATGTAGATTTTGACTGGTTCAAATATGAAAATATTGGATTAGACTGGATTTGTCCAGTTTAAAACTTATAAGGGCTTTGATATAATTAGTTATATATCAACTTGGTAAAGATAGAATTTTGACAGGAAACTGTCTGACGGGAGGCAAAAATGAATAAAGAACTAAAAATCAATGGTATTTATGGTTCAGGAATGGTTTTACAGAGAAATAAAATTAACTGCGTTTATGGAACTGCAGGAGTTTTTTCCGATGTAATGATGACCTTCCGTGGAGTAACCTCCATTACTCAGGCAGATGAAAGCGGAAACTGGAAGCTGGAATTTAGTCCGGGAGAAGCAGGTGGCCCTTTCATAATGACAATTAAAAGTGATTCACAGAAAATAGAGTTCACCGATGTTTTTGTCGGAGAAGTATGGCTTTGTTCAGGACAGTCAAATATGCAGCTTCCTATGGAAAGAATGAAATATTCTTATCCGGCAGAATTTGTTCAGCCAAAAAATGAAAATATCCGAATGCTCACAGTTCCTATTTCCTGGTCTTTTGATGGAGAAAAAGATTCTTTACCACAAACAGAGTGGATTTCTAATGCGGATGAAGGTACAAAAGCTGAATGTACTAATCCCGCAGCAGATAATATAACAGGAGCAAAATGGGTTTGCGCCTCTCCCGAAACTCTTGGTCAAATGAGCGGAACAGGCTACTTCTTTGCAAAAAAGATTATGGAAGAGCTTGATGTTCCTGTTGGAATAATTAATGCCAGTCAGGGTGGTTCACCAATTGCTTCATGGCTTTCAAAAACTGCTCTGGAGGAGCTTGGCGGAAAAACTGAATATCTGGAAAAAATTAAATATTTTGAAAATTCTGAAAACGTAAAAAAGGAACAGGAATCGCTTGCTGCTAAACAGGCAGAATGGAATAAAAAGCTGTTAGATGGAGTTCAGTATCCGGATACAGCAACTGATTCTCTCTGGAAGGATTGTACAATTCCTGGCGACATAGACGGCACAGACTGTGCTGGAATTGTATGGTTTAAAAAAGAAATAGAGCTTACAGAAGAGCAGCTTTCTCATTTTAATAAATATTCAGCAAATCTCTGGCTTGGAACAATTATTGATGCTGATGTAGCTTATATCAACGGAGAAAAGGTTGGAGAAACTCCTTATTGCTATCCTCCGCGCCGGTATAAATTTTCTCCTGATTTATTGCATGCAGGAAAAAATACCATTGTTCTTAGAGTGCAGAAGAATTCCAAAATTGGAAAAATAAGATTTTTTAAAGAAAAGCCATATTGTCTTTTTACAGACAATGTAATTATTTCTCCAGTTGCAACCAGAAATATTGAACAGCGCCACGATACTCTTTTTCCTCTGGATGGAGAAGAAATCAGTCTTGAAGGCAATTGGAAAATGAAGATAGAAAAGCAGATAGAAGATTGTCCGGAAAATCTTTTCTTTGAATGGCTTCCAACTGCGCTTTATAATTCTATGCTTGCACCTTGCTTTAAATATGCAATTTCGGGAGTTTTATGGTATCAGGGAGAATCTGATGCAGGAAATGCAAATGATTATAAAGGAATGCTTGTAAAACTCATTGAATTATGGCGGCATAAATTTGTTTATGGCGCAAAGGATTTGCCATTTGTCGTTATTCAGCTTCCTAACTGGAGTAATGGAACAAATGAAGATTCTACCAGCGTAGACGGCGGATGGGCAAATATCAGACAGGTTCAGTCCGAAGCAGCAGAGATTGCAGGTCGTACAGGACTTGCAGTAACAATTGATGCTGGTGAATGGAATGATCTTCATCCAGAAAAAAAATTGACGGTTGGAACTCGTGCAGCATTGGAAGCATTACGTATAGCTTATGGAAAAACTTATATTTCTCCTGCGCCAAAAGCTGTCTTCTGTGAAAACAACGAAGATAAATATACAATACATTTTGACTGCGGAAACTCTTCTCTGGCTGCTTTCAAGATAGAAGAAAATATTGCAGATTTCTATATTGAAGATACAGAAGTTTTCGGCTTTAGTTTCCTCTGTAAAAAAGACAATGAATTTATCGCAGTAGAAGCAAAGGCAAAACTTATTGAGGATGAAATTGTAGAAGTTTATGTTCCAAAAGATTGCGGAACACCACTTGAACTTCGTTATCTCTGGGCCGATAGTCCATCTCCAATAAATCTGTATTCCAGAGATTTAATTCCAGTTGTTCCTTTCAGATTAAAAGCTTAGATTATTTACTCTTTACCATTCCAGCAGTAAGTACAAAGCTTTTCATGCGGCAGTCCTGTGGAATCCAGCATGTCGTCGAGGCGGTGGAAGCGCAGGGTTGTAAAGTGTAGCTGCTTGCGGATTTCTTCTACCATCCTTGCGTATTCTGGAGTGTCCGGATCACAGTATTTCTGCAGAGTTTCTTCGCTTACATTGTCGCCTTCAAACTGCTTGATAACTCGTCTTGTAATCAAATCCATTTCACTCTTTGAGCGGCTGAAGTTGAGATATTTACAGCCGTAAACAAGAGGAGGGCAGGCCGGGCGGATATGAACTTCCTTAGCACCGCTCTTGTAAAGATAGTCTGTAGTTTCGCGAAGCTGAGTTCCACGAACAATCGAATCATCAATCAAAAGAATCTTTTTTCCTTCAATCAGCTGCTGAATAGGAATCAGCTTCATATGTGCAACCTGATTTCTTATATCCTGATTTGTAGGCATAAAAGAGCGTGACCAGGTTGGAGTGTATTTAATGAATGGTCGTGTAAAAGGAATGCCGCTTTCGTTAGCGTAGCCTACCGCATGAGCAGTTCCGCTGTCAGGAACTCCCGCAACAGCATCCGGGTGAACATTATCCTTATCGCGGCGGGCAAGGAAGCGGCCGCAGTTGTAGCGCATAGCCTCAACGTTTACGCCTTCGTAGCAGGCAGTAGGGTAACCGTAGTAAATCCAGAGGAAGGTACAAATCTTCATTTCTTTACCAGGCTGCTGGAGAACTTCCATTTTATCTGCATTAAAGAAAACAATCTCGGCAGGTCCCAGCTCGTGGTAATCCTTGTAGCCAAGATTCATATAAGCATAGTTTTCAAAGCTGGCACAGAAAGCGCCGTCCTTGTGACCAATTTCAACCGGGGTACGTCCCAGGCGGTCGCGGGCAGCGTAAATACCGTCGGCTGTCAAAATCAGCATGGAAATTGAACCCTTGATTTTTTCCTGAACAAACTTGATTCCTTCAACGATTGTGTCCTTGTGGTTGAGAAGGGCAACAATAAGCTCGGTCTGGTTGATTTCACCGCCGCTCATTTCCAGGAAGTGGGTGTAGCCGGAATTAAGAACTTCTTCAACAAGCTCGTCCTTATTAGTTACGATTCCGACAGTTGTAATTGCAAAGTTTCCAAGATGAGAGTGCACGAGCAGAGGCTGAGGTTCAAAATCAGAAATACAGCCGATTCCCATTTTGCCGTGCAGGTCTTCCATATCATTTTCGAATTTAGTTCTGAAAGGTGAGTTCTGAATATTATGAATTGAGCGCGAAAAGTGGCCGTCCGGAGTTACAACCGCAATACCGCCGCGTCGTGTGCCAAGGTGGGAGTGATAGTCCACTCCGAAAAACAAATCCAACGAACAGTCTTCTTTTGAAGCAACGCCAAAAAATCCGCCCATTTCAAATCCTCTTATAAAAGCCGCGTCATTTGCGGTAAAAAATATGCGGATAGTATAGTGATTTTAAGGATTTTTTGCAAATGTAGGTCAGGAGGGAGGAGCCCCTCCCTGCGCGCAAGCCTCCTCGGCCGGCTGACGCCGGCCTGCGGTGTCTCGCGCTACCCACCCAGCGGGGACACCCCGCAACGCCCCTGTTATTAAATTTTAAACGCTCTGCATGCGTGCGGCTGCAGAGTGAATTTTATACTTGGCTTTAAATCTTTTCTTTTCCACAAATCGCGGATAACAGCACCATTTGCAGAAAGAGACTCATCAATATTCATTCTGATTGTCTGTGGCTCTTCACTTAAATTAAAATATGCGTAATATGCGTGGCCGTCGTCTGTAAAATTGCGCCATACAACTATATCATCGTGGCAGCTGGAATTAACCTGTTCTGCCTGATTTGGACATTTGTCCATTTCTATAATTTCTGGATTTGTAAGAAGACTTAAATTAAATTTATCCAGTTGTGGTAAATCTGTGCCAATCATAAGAGGTGCGCGGAAAATGCACCAGAGAGTAATCATTGTGCGGGTTTCTTCTTTTGTAAATTTACTGAACCATCCGCGCTTTTTTTCCGGAGTTCCGGGGGCAGCCCAGCCCCAGCCAAGGCGGTTCATAGGGAGCATATCACAATCCGGCCAGTTTCCGTTTCCTGTATGAGTTTGCCAGACTTCGCAGCGCTCAAACATTGCCTTTAAAAGCTTCCAGTCATCCCAAAAGTCATCGGTAATGCGCCACATATTTGCAAAAGTTTTGTAATGATGAGCCTTTTCTATAACTGCTGGTCCCGGACTAAGCGAAAGAACCATTGCGCGTCCACTGTTTTCTATAGCTTTAGCCATCATTTCAATTTCTTTTTCGGCAGAGTAGGGAGCGCGCGGATACATATTTGTGTTGCAGATGTCGTCAACCTTTACAAAATCTACGCCCCATTGGGAATACAGTTCAAAAATTGAATCATAATAATCCTGAGCATATGGGCGCGAAGCATCTACTCCGTACATATCTGCATTCCATCGGCTTACAGAATACGGATTTGCCACCATATCAGCAGTTACAGCACTTCCATCGTGAGTTTTAATTGGAAGATGGTCATGGGCAGCAAATCGAGGGATTCCCCTCATAATGTGAATTCCAAATTTTAATCCAAGTGAATGAATATAATCTGCAAGAGGTTTAAAACCTTTTCCGTCACTGCTGCTTGGAAAGCGGTTAGGAGCCGGGATTTGTCTGGAATACTCATCTATGCAAAAACGGCTGAACGGAATGTACTGAATGCCTTCTGCATTACGCGCTCCTGCATCCGGGTCTGACCACTGAATATCTATTACAACATATTCCCAGCCGAAGGCCTTAAGGTTTGCAGCCATATATTCGGCATTTGCACGAACCTGTTCTTCGTTTACCATTGTGTTGTAATAATCGTAACTGTTCCAGCCCATCGGAGGCTGCATTGCAACTGTGTTTTTATTGTACTTCAAAATATTACCTGTTTAGTTTTCTGCCTGGAATTCAAAGTAGTAGTCGTCGGAAATTGGATTAAAATCTACATCATAGAATCCAATTTTTATTTGTGTTCCGGCAAAGGAATTAAATGAAATATTACAAGTATCTCCTTCCCAAGTAACAGAAAAAGTTTGGTCCCCTTGATCTTCCCAGTCCCCAAATGTTTCAGACCAATAAAATGCCCTTATTCGTATATTTTCTGGAATAGGATTTCCTTCATTAGTAAACGCAAAACTTAGTGTATCTCCGGTATGTACAGTAGAAAGCGTATCTGTTCTTGTTATTCGTACGGAAAATATTTGTTTAAGGTTTCCTGAAGAATCTATTTTCCAATAAGTAACTGGACCCGATTCTGTGTAAGGTGGAACTGTAAATTTTTCGTATTGTAAAGGAATACCTTCCTCTGCTCCCAGCATTATTGTTCCGGAATTATAATTACGTGGTATTAGGGAAGCAATAGGAGCACTTTCTGTAAGGATTCCTCCTACAATAACAAATGGACCAGTTTGCCCTTCTTGAAAAGTTTTAATATCATTTTTGCCAATGAGTTTTGCGTTTCCACTTAAAACAACTTTTGCACCTTCACCATTGATAGTAATGCCATGTCCATTATTTGAAATATTATTAATTTTTATATTTTCCGAAAGGTAAAGTATGGAAGAATCTATCGAAATTCCGTCTTCGTTTCCATCAAGAATTACTCCTCTTCCAATAGAAACATCAGAAGATAAACTAAGAGTAAAATCTGTAGTGTTATCCCTAAAAGTAATATTTTTAATTGTCAAAGGAATAGTATCCAGATTTACATAAAGCGAAGGATAATCTTCTTCTGGATCTGTAAATGCTGCAGAGGAATCTTCACCCTTTAATATAATGGAATTTGCTTCAAATTCACCAACCTCGTCTTTGCTTAATCTTTGTCTTCCTGGGAGTTCTCCCTGTACTATAAATATATAATCAATTTCTTCTCCAGCGTGTGCAGTCGTTCTTTCAATTAAAGAAGTAAGCGCATCCATCATAGAATCATATGGTTTTTCCTTTGAACCGTCTCTGTCTCCCTGAGGTATATCCAGGTTAGCATGAATATAAATCCTTTCTCCCCAGGCTTCAGGATTTTTGTTTTTTTTGAGTGAAACAGGCAGAAAGATTTCGCTTCCTTCTATAGTTACTGTGGGAGATTTTCCTTCGTAAAAAACAACCTTTTCGTCACCTTCAATAAAATAGGCTTTTGCTTCGGCATAAAGTGAAAGTCCGGCAGGAATGTTTTCAAAGCTTGCAGTTTCTCCTGCCTTTACAGGAACAGTTATGGTTTCTTCATGACCACCTTTCAGCGAAACATCAATATATAAATCTTCTTTGCTTATTGCTGTAGAAGTATATCGGGCATTTGCGGTTCCGTTATGAGCTCTTCCTATTGCTGTTCGGATTGAGTGCTCCATGTTTTCATCTATAACAAAATAAACAGAACCGTTTTCTGAAGCTTCCTGATTTGAAAACGAACATGCAGTAAAAATTGCTGCAATTAAGAATATAGAAGAAAAGATTATAGTCTTTTTGATTGAGATTTTTGTAATCATAAAATACCCCATAAAAAATTCATAATCAGCAATGGTGTAAAATATATACCCAAATATTATAGCATATTTATGATTATTGTTTAAGAAAAAAAAATACGTGATAAAAATCACGTATTTTTTTATGGATTTCAGGAACACACTGGCGTGCTGTCCTGAAATCCGAATGTATTCTGAAAACTATTTTTTCAGAAGTTTTGCTAAATTTTTTGCGGTAAAGCCTAAATATTCCGCAACTTTATTAGCTGGACCTGATGTACCGAAGGTATCGATACAGAAACAGTTTTCTTTAGAAGTGAACTGAAGCCATTCCATACTGATTCCAGCTTCTGTACAAACTATGCGCTTTGTATTTCCAATAATTTTTTCCTGTTTTGCTTTTGGAAGATTTTCGAATTTCTTTAAATCTGGAACAGAAACTACACGAATCTTCTTTTCTGGTACAAGAGCAGCAGCCTGTAAAGCCATGTTTACTTCGGAACCGCTTGCAAGAATTGTGATATCCGGCTTTTCTGCACCGTTCTGAACAATGTAAGCACCGCAAGAAGCCATGTTCTTTTTCCAGCTCTTGTCATCCTTTTTGTAAACAGCAAGTGCCTGGCGTGTGAATGCCATACATACAGGATGATCTTTAGAAGCATAAGCAATCTTCCATGCTTCCATAGATTCTTCAGGGTCACCAGGACGGATAGCCTGAACACCAGGAATAGCGCGGAGAGAAGTCATAGTTTCAATTGGCTGATGAGTTGGACCATCTTCACCTACGTAGATTGAATCGTGTGTGAATACGTAGATTACAGGCTGCTTCATCAAAGAAACAACGCGGAGAGATGGGCGGAGGTAATCTGCAAATACAAGGAATGTAGCGCAGAATGGGCGCAAGCCGCCGTGAAGAGAAATACCTGCACAAACTGCAGACATTGCAAATTCGCGGATACCGTATTCAATTGTACGTCCAGCGCGGTTAGCAGGGCTGAATGTTCCGTTATCTGTAGCCTTGAATGCAGTCTTGTTTGGTCCCATTAAGTCAGCAGAACCACCAACAAGGTTAGCATAGCGTGCAGCAATCACGTTCAATGCTTTTCCGGAAGCATCGCGTGTTGCGCAGGCATCGCCTACTTTGTAAGTAACATCTTTTACAGTCTCATCTGTTACAGCATCTGAGTGGTAAGCATCCCAAAGCTTTTTAAGCTCAGGATTTTCTTTTGCCCAGGCATCAAAATCTGTTTTCCAGTCTGCTTCTGCTTTTGCAAAAGAAGGTTTTTTGCTTTCAAAATATTTATATGCGTCTGGAACAACGTAGAAGTCCTGATCAACAGGAAGTCCAAGCTTTTTCTTTGCAGCTTTAATTCCTTCGGCACCAAGTGGAGCTCCGTGAACATCTGCAGTTCCCTGCTTTGGAGCACCTTTTCCAATAACAGACTTAAGCATAATTAAAGTTGGTTTATCTGAACAGGCTTTTGCTTCTTTTACAAGCTGTACAATGCCTTCTACATCGTACATATTTCCTTTTAAAACCTGCCAGCCGTATGCTTCGTAGCGTTTTTTAATATCATCTGTAAAGGTAATATCTGTGCAACCATCAATAGAAATCTTGTTCTGATCGTAGAATACAATAAGTTTTCCAAGTTTAAGGTTTCCGGCTAAAGAACAAGCTTCTGATGCAACACCTTCCTGAAGACAACCTTCTCCTACGAGAGAGTAAGTATAGTGATTTACAATCTTGTGCTTTGGTGTGTTGAATTTAGCTGCGAGCATCTGCTCTGCAACTGCCATACCAACTGCCATAGAAACACCCTGTCCCAAAGGACCTCCGGTACATTCAACACCGTCTGTGTCACCAAATTCAGGGTGACCAGGACATTTAGAACCTACCTGACGGAAGTTCTTAATATCATCCATGCTTACTTTATAACCAGCTAAATGAAGAATGCTGTAAAGAAGCATAGAACCGTGTCCAGCAGAAAGTACAAAACGGTCTCTGTCTGCCCATTTTGAATCTGCAGGATTGTGCTTCATTACTTCGCCGTATAAAACTGCAGCAGCTTCTGCAGCACCAAGTGGAAGTCCAGGATGTCCTGAATTTGCCTTCTGAATTGCGTCCATTGACAAGCTGCGGATAGAAAGTGCAACTGCCTCAACACCTTTCTTGTTCATTTGAAAACCTCTTATTTGTCTTATTTTATGCCAAATCTCTTATCAAAGCTGAAAGAGTGGCTTCATCGGCTTGATTTTCCAAAGCTTTTCGGAAGTTTATATCGCGGAAAAGCCCAGCAAGAGATGAAAGAACTTTTAAATGAAACTGAGAATTAGAAGTTAAAAGAACAAACATTACATATACCAGACGTTCATCGGGTGCATTCATATCGATAGGTTCTTTTAAGTAAACAACACAGATTTTCTGGTCAGTATCATTCTTTACAATAGGAGTTCTTGCATGAGGAAGAGCAATGCCGTTTCCTACTGCTGTACTAAGAACTTCTTCTCTTGCACATAAAGAATTATATATTAGTTCACTTGTTGTTCCATAGGGTAAATCTATCATTTTACTAAGTTTTTCATATATTTCTGCTGGAGTTTTTCCTTCTACATTTTTGTAGACTCCACCGTTATGAATTAATTTAGCAATATCGCAATTTGTTTCCATTTACATCCCCCTTTAGTCAGAAACAATTTCAAAGCCTTTGCGCTTATTATTTTCTAAAGCATAAGTTAATGAACCTTCTATGTCGTCAAATGTTTCTTCCATTCCGTCTAAAGAAAGTTCTACATCATCAATTGGAAACTGATTCCTTGTAAAATTATTTTCCAATTCTTCCAGTAGCCTTACAAGATGCCCAAAAAGCTGGGTTAGAATAATAACTTCCTGCTGAGGTAAATTTTCTAATGAGATTGAATAATCTGAACAGGCTATTTCACTCATTAAAGAATTTACGCGTGTAAAAAGTGCAAGGCAACGATGACGAGTTTTAGCAATAGTAAAATTCGAAAAGTTATTATAACTTTTTTCTACTATATCATGTCGTTTTTTTATATTCAATAATACAAATTTTTTCTCTGTTGAACTTAAACGAAGAATTTGAGGAAGCATGTCCTCCAGCAAATCTTCAAAAGATTTCATTTTCTTACCGCTTTGCTTCTGGTAAATATAATCTTCTATGAAGGCGTCTATAATATATGGAGAAAAAGAAACTGTCATATCAAGGAAAATCAGATCATTAGAAAAGTTTTTATTCCATGGACCAAGGAACGGAACATCTTCTCCATTTTTCCAGATTCTGTTTTCTACACCGTAAGAAGAAAATCCAATCTTTGTTGTGTGAGCCAGAAACTCTTCTACCGAACCGCAATTCTTTTTGCACAACTCTTCCTGATTTTCCAAAAACAAAAGTGAAAGCTGTTCTTCTATAGAATCTACAGGACCGTGCTTTTGCATGCTTGCAAGAAAACTGTTTTCAAAATCTGAATACCATTGCTCGCGTTCAAGTTTTTCTTCCGAAAGTGTAAAGTTTTCTGAAGAATCCGGCATATGAAGCATTTCTATAACACCGTTAGCCCAGTCTACTACTCTGCATAAAATTCTGTCGCCATATTTGAAATTTCTTTTTCCGCTAATACTTTTTAGTGGCCAGGAAGTTAATTTTATTTCTGAAGGAAGACTGTATTGCATGGAAGAAATTGAAAGAGAATCGTTAGATTTGTCTCCAAAAATATTTGGAATAATATAACCTTCTCCGTACAATGCAAAAACATCCATGGCAAGATTCATGGAAAAAACTGTAGAGCTTGAAGGAATTTCTTTTCCCTGATTAATTACAATTAATGAATCGCACGGAATTTCGGAATTTGCAAAAGGCATGCATCTATGTCCAATTAAAAAAGAGCCTTTATTTACTTCTTCCTTTGAAGGCTTAAAGCTGAACCATCTGCCAATAAAAACACCGGCCTTTGTAATGTACTCATCATTTACAAGCGAAAAAACATAATCGGATGAACGTAATAATTCTACGCATTCTGCTTTAGTAATTTTGATGCCGCTTTTTTTTAAGTAATGGAAAAACTCTTCAGAAGTGAATAATTCATCCTGTTCTTTTAAATAGCTTGAAATAATACTTGCAGAACTGTAAGGATCAAATGGCATACATGTATTGTAGTGCAAATTTGCGAATTAGGGAAGTTGAGCAATATTTGTGCAGCAATATTTGACTGAATAATTTTAGTTCCGCACATATCCCGCATAAATGCGGAACTAGCATATCCCGCACCCGCATAAATGCGGAACTAGTTGCAGAAATTATTTAGCCGGAATATTTCGGACTACACGTATTCCAGAAAAGTCTATGTCTGAGCCCTGACCTCTGCTGCGATAAATCGTTCCGTTGTCATCATAAGAGCCATATGGGCTTGCTTCGTAAGAGCCGCCCCGTAAATCTGGCGATGAAAAATCTATCTGCGTCTGAGTTTTGCAATCATGAACAATTTCTGCAGCGTTTCCGGACATATCATATAATCCAAGCTTATTTGGAATTTTTGTTTTTATGTTATCCGGACGGCTTTTATCAAATACACCGACACTTTCATAATCATCGCTTCCACTATATTTCATTTTATAGTCAGGGTTTGCTTCCATAGCTGCATAAAGCCATTCTGCATCTGTAGGAAGTCTAAAGCCATCTGAGTCTAAATTTATAGTTTCTTTTTCTATATTGTAAAATGGTTCGTAACCGTACATAAGACTGAGTTCGTTACAAAAATTTATTGCATCAAAAAGACTTATATTTGTTACAGGAGCAAGAGGCGAATCGTTATAACGGCGTTCTTCAAGAGAATTAATATTCGGATTATAATGCATTACACGGATAAACATTTCGTTAGTAATTTCCGAATCTGCAATTTCATAATCAGAGAGCTCTCTTAAATCATATTTTTCTATTTCTCCGTAATAATCCCGCATATAAAAATTATTTGCATCTATATGAATCATTTTAAGATTTTCATCAAAGAAATCTTTTTCAGCTTTTAGATTTTCCAGATGCTCTTTGTTATGTGCTTCAAGAAGCTTTTTCATTTCGTCAGGATTTTTGGTTCTTACAAGTCTTAATGAATTTTTATAATTACTTTCGACTGAATTTCTTACAGAAAGTTTTACATCATCTGCGGTTGAAGAATATATTTCTGAACCCTTTGAAATTCTTTTTGGGGCGTAGACCTGACCATAAGGCATTTTTGTACTGCTGTATGGTTTTGAATCGTATGAGCTTATTGTATAATCAGGCTTTTCGGTTGAAAAATCATAATAATCAAATAACTGATAATCATTGCACCATTCTGTACAAAAGCCTGCAAGGTTATAAATTCCAAGAGAATTTGGTTTTCCAGAATAAACAGTAATTGACTCATTTACAGGCCGGTAATAATAATCATAATAATGCCAGTCTGTTTCTATTAACTCAAATTCAGAAGGGTTTCCATAAAACATTACAGAATCAATATTAACTCCGTATTTAATGGATTTATCGGTTGTTCCGGAACGTGCTGCGTGTTCCCATTCAGCTTCGGTCGGCATCCTGAAGCCGTTTGCTGTGTAATCTATAGAAACTGAATTTTTATTAAATGTATATACTTTTTTGTAGTTATATAATTCACTCAGCGCATTGCACACTGCGGCTGCGTCGTACCAGTTAAATTCAACAGGATTATCTTCGAATACATAAGCTGAATCATAATTCGAATTATTTTTTTCGTATTCTTTTCCCTGTAGAGCATAAAAAATTCTATTAGTAACAGGAATTTCAGACATTTCAAAAGAACCAATAGTTACGTCAAGAAAATCTTTATTTTCTGTATCAAGCGATTGAAGTGCTTTTCCACCTTTTACATTTTTCATAAGGCTGTCCAGAGAAAAGCCGCATAACTCTTCAAAGTCTGCAAGTTTTTTGCCACGAGCCTGTTCGGAATATTTTGCAATTTCTTTATCTATTTTTTCAAGCTGCTTTTCGTCTTGCGGAAGATTTTTGCAGATATAAAAATCATCAAAACTATAAGAGTAACTTGCGTCCCTGTATATATTAGTGTGATCATTGTTTTCGTTAAGCTCAAACGGGGACATATCTGCAGTTAAATTTAAGTTTGTAAAATAATCTATTTGCGAGCCTGAATCTTTATAAGACAGATAGGAAAGTTTTTTTATGCAATCCGCTTCTTCTACACCATCTATAGTTGTTACAAATCTAAAGCCATCTGCGTTTGTGTTAATCGTTATTTTAAATTTATCAAATTCCTTATTGTGCTCTCTGATATAAGAGTAATCTGGAATACGATAATCCAAATTATTTTCTATAAGGAATTCTTCACTAACATCTTTGTATTCGCCATTTTCATCCGGGAATTTAAATATATAAACAGGCTCATAACCAAGCATAGAACTTAATGTATTAAGGAAACGTAGAGAGTTGTAAAGTATTATACTAAAGCTGGAATTATTTGGCTCTGAATTATAAGCTTCAGGATACTTGTCCGACAAAAGAAAAATATCATCTATAGAAAGCGGCTGGTTTGTAATATAAAGACCATTAAATTCTTTTTCTTCGTCATAGTATGTAGTATATGTAAAGGGTTCAACTTTTACGAGTTTTGAATAAACTGATTCTTTAATTAAATCAAGCTGATTTTCTTTTGCAAGTATTGTTGCCTTTTGAACTTCTTTTTGAATTTCTTCTGAATTAATTGAACGGCAGACACGGAAGCCAAAAAAATAGTTTTCGTCTCTTACGTAAAAAGTCATCCTGTCATCTATAGTATCATTATCACTATATTCACCGCCTTTAAGAATTCCTATTATTGAATATGCTAAATTCTTTCTTTCCGGTCCGGTATAATTTACTGTGTCATATTCAGGATAATTAGCAAAATAATCCCATACAAGTTCACGCAGATTTCCAGTCATATCATAAAAACCAAGACTGTTCGGTAATTTAGATTTTACATCTTCCGGTCCCTGATAACGAACCGGATTTTCGTCTCTATAATCGTAACTGACTGCAACTTCCGAAAGATTATCTGATCCTGAATAAATGAATGTATCATGATTAATTCCCGAATGTGCGGCATACATCCATTCAGATTCTGTAGGAAGTCTGAAGCCGTCTGCGCTAAAATCGCAGACTAAATTATCCATAAAGCTATAGAAGACTTCATCGCTTTTTCCCCAGAAGTCCGGCCATAAGTCTGGATTTGTTTCTCCTTTTACAGAATAGCATGGGGTAAGATTTTCTTTTAAACTCAATTTGTTACAGAATTTATATGCGTCCGTAATTTTTGTAATTTGTACAGGTCTGTTTTTACTTACATGGAGCGAAGGATTTTCATCCATAATCTGTTCATATTGATTTTGAGTAATTTCCGAAGAACTCATCATAAAATCACTTACATAAGTTTTGTGCGCTCTATATAAAGCATAATGATAGTCGTCGGTTATTTTATTTTCATCAGATTTATTGCAGCCGGCAATAAACCAGCCGCCTTTTACTTTTATCATATTAAAAAATTCCGGCGGCTCTTTTTGAATTTCTTCTGCCTTTTCTGCAGGAACTGAATCAGCCGGTAAATTTTCTTCTTCATTAATGCGCTTATTTTTGCAGGAAGCGAGTGCACAAGTTAATAAAATTGTGGCGCAAAAAATAATTCCTAAACCCGATAATTTGTAATTTTTATTTTTTAATTTTTTCATATTTATATCCTGTTTATATATGAATTTCTGTCGCAGGATTTCTGCACAGTATAAAATATCACAATATAAATTATTTATATCTTATAACCCTAAATGAATTTTCAGAATTAATATTTTTATATTCGCGTTTTCTCTGTGTCTCCAAATAAGAACTATAGTAATAATTTGACTTGTATTCTTCCTTATCTTTTCCACAATGCGCTCTTGAAACATGGGTTTCAATCATAACTCCTCTTCCGTCCTGTTCCTCTTCGTCAATCTCTTCATAGATTTCATAGAACTGTGCATTTACTGGACCTTCGTCGTTACACCATTCCGGATATATTGAATTCATAAGGTACAGACCTGAAGCAGCTGGCGGTTCTGGTTTTAGCTCGTATAATCTGGTTATAAGCTCAATTTTTTCATCAGGAGCTTTTCCAAGAGTACCTGCATATTCCCATTCAATCTCCGATGGCAGCTGATACCCGTTTGCAGTTTCATCATATTCTATAATTGATTTAAAGTTTTCAATTTCGTATTTGTGATCAAATTCTATATAATATTTCTCGCTTATATCATAGAGCTCAGATTCAGAAAGAAATTCTTTTCCGTTTATTTTATAAGCCGGTGTAAGGTTTGCCAATAAACTTAATTTATTGCAGGCTAAAATAGCTTTTACAAAATTTGTTTTGTAAACGTAATCATCGCTGTATGAACTGAAATTTGAATCTACAGTTTTTTTGGCAAGCTCCCTTGAAAATTTTGTTGATTGAATATAGAACGGTTTTATACTTTTTGTTTTTGAAACATCCTTTTCTGATATATCATCATAATAAGTCATTGTATAATTTCCGCCGTCTAACTCAACCATGTCTAAGATTTCATCAAGTTTTTGTGCAAGCTGTTTTTTCTCAGCTGCATTTTTTTCAAGAAGCTCAGTCATTTTTTTTGAGTCTAAAGTTCGGCATAAATGAAATTGTCCATTTGAACGGTAATCTATAGAGCCGTCACCCCATGCATAAGAATATAATATCTGATCATTTTTTAAATTGTAATCTCCGTTAGGAAAAGAAGTTTCCCAGACAGGAATAACGGGAGAAACAAAAATATTATTGCATAAACTTCGTGTGTTCCAGTCTTTCTCCTTTTTGGACACCAGTTCGGCAATAACCGGAAGTCTGTAACCGTTTTTTGTATAATCACATTTCCATATATTATCTTTCAGATAGTAGCATTCATCTAATCCGCGTATTTTGCTGAGCTTATTACATATTTCTGCAATTTCTTCATATTTAAGACTTACCAGATTTTTATCGGAATCATATGGATAATTTCCGGTAAGAGTAGTGTACAGATAATTGCTGAAGTTTGTTTCTGAAAGTTCAAAGTCTGCAAGCTCAGCTTCGGGGAATTTTTTAAATTCTTTTAATCCGCCTTCGTATTTTTCCATTGTTACAAGTGAATCAAAAACTTCATTAATTTTTTCATTTATAACTTTTTCCTGTTTTAACTGATATTCTTTAATTTGTTCCGGGTTTGCATTCTGGAATAAACGCAGACAGAAATTCGGCGATTTGGAATCTTTGTAATTATATACTTCATACTCGGTTACGGAATTTGAAATAGGCTTGCGGCCTCTTTCAGAAAAGCGGTAAATCAATTGTTTAAAGTAATATGCATCAAAATGGGTAAACGGATTATACATATCTGTTGTATAAAAATCATCAACGTCCGAATCGTAAACCCAGTTCCAGTGAGTCGGGTCAAAATCAATTTCCGCATTAGAATTATTTTGTGCTTCAAAAGAAATAAATTCTGCTTTTGTAGGAATTTTGTAACCGTTTGCTTCAGGATTATAAGAATAAGGTTCTTCCTGCTTATAACATGGGGTAAGACCTGAAATTTCACTTAAACGGTTACAGAATTTAATGGCCTCTTCAAAAGTTATATTTGTTGAAGCAGAATGAATATCTGATAAATCTTCTTCACTGATATGGCTTCTATAAGAACGTCTTGAGTAAGGACCAATTAAAAAATCCGGAGTTTCAATTCCGTCATAAATCTGCCCGTAAATTACAAAATTAAAAAGCTCTTTTGAAACTTCATTTTTGCAGGCGTTAATTTCCGGAACATAAATGTTGATTTTCTTTTTTGAGTCGTCAGGATTAAAGCCCACAGCCTCATACGAATATTCACTGCAATTTACAAATTCAAGATTCTGCTTATAGTTTTCGAAATTTGTTTTATTCCACTGTTCAATATCTTTTTCTACATCCTTTTGTAAGAGAATATCAATTTTAGATTTATCTACAGAAGCTGGACAGCAGATTCTGAAACCGGTTACATCTTCAGTATTTAAAAAATATTCTTTGTATTTTTCAAAGTCATCTGTATACAAATAAGGCTTAAGTTCTTCAGAAGTCTGAACGCTTTCTATTTTCAGAACCTTTGTTTTGGCTTCTATTTGCTTCTCTTCATAGGAATAAAAATATTCTTGAAAATCTTTCTGAGAAAAATAAACATATTCTCTAGCGTTCCCGCAGAAATCAAATAGTCCGAATTTATCCGGCATGAAATGTGCCGTTTTGTGAAGTCTTGTTCCGTGCCAGCCTTCTCCAGTTTTATGATATAAGTTTCCTTTTGACTTAATATATGTTAAGTTATAGTAAATTGTATAAGCTTCATCGCATCTAAGAAGACGGAATCCCTGAGCATTGGCAATTTCTTTTATGTTTGTTGTATTTAAAGCAATTCCATCAGAAATTTCTTCTATTTCATAAACTTCTTCAAGGCCGGAAAGCCTGCTTAATTTATTGCAAAAACGGCAGGCGTCCTCATAAGAAATATTTGTTACAGGCAGCTGCTCATCAACAATTTTAGATGGATTTTCTTTCATTATTTCTGAATATTTAGCCTGTGTAATTTCTGTGCGCGAAACAAATAGATGAATATCTTCAGAATCTTCGTCTGAAATATTAATTTCTACAAATTGAATGCCACTGTTATAATTATTTTTTTTGCAGGAAAAAAAGATAATCAAAGAAGAGAACAAAATGATTAATAATAGAACTTTTTGTATTTTCATATCTGTATTTTACAGTTAATAGCTTTATAATTCAATTGGAAGGGAAGTTGGGGATGAACTTGCAGAAGGCCTTGCTGAATTGCTGAATTGCGTAGATGCATAAATAAAACCGATATATTCCAAAAAATCTTACTGCATATTATAATACGATTATGAAATTTACTTTTCTTGGAACAGGAACAAGTCATGGAGTTCCTGTAATTGCCTGCGATTGCGAAGTTTGCCGTTCAAAAGATCCTCGAGATAAGCGTTTACGAACTTCAGGATTTTTACAGACAGATGATGAACATTACATACTTTTTGATGTTGGTCCGGAATTCAGAATTCAGGCATTGGAAAATAATATTAAAAAATTAGACTCAATTCTTTTAACACATGCTCATGCCGACCATCTTCATGGAATAGATGATGTACGTGTATTCAGTACAAAAATGTTTAAGGCGCCTACAGACCCAAGATCTTTAAAACAGTACAATGCGCCGCCGCTACAGCTTTTTACAAACGCCAATACTGCTCAGGATTTGCGCGAAAGATTTGGTTACATATTTTCTAATGTTACAGAAGGCGGCGGCGTTGCAAAAATAAATTTAGTCGAAGTAAAAGAGCCCTTTTACATTGGTGAAACAAAAATCACGCCAGTTCCTATGATGCATGGCCATCTTGAAACCTGCGGATTTATGGTAACTTCTAAAAAAAATAAATCACTTGCATATCTTACAGACTGCAATTTCATAAGCGATGAATCCTTTGAAATAATTAAGAAAAATTGCGGTACGCTTGAACATGTTGTAATTGATGGTCTTCGAATAAAAGAACATTCAACACATTTTAATTTTTTGCAGGCCTTGGGCGCGGCAGAAAAGCTTCCGGCAAAACATGTCTGGATAGTTCATCTTACGCACAATGCAAGTCATGTTCAGGTAATTGATTATATAAACAAAAATCTTAAAGAATTTCCGGGTCTAAAAGCTGCAGAATCTGTGCTCCCGGCTTATGATAAACAGGTTATTGAATTTTAATATAAACGGAATCAGCTGAGCAGTGCAAAAAAAAAACTCCACGCGTCCGTGGAGCTTTCATAAGTCATACTGACTATTTCCAAATTAATTTGCAGCAGCTTCAGCCTTTGGAACTCTTACTTTCTTTTCTACAAAACCACGTCTAAGGCAGCTTGAACAGATTTTAATAGTTCTAACTTCACCATTTGGGAGTTCTGCTTTAATAGTGTGGAGATTAGGTCTCCAAGTTCTCTTTGTATGATTCATAGACTTGCTGACCTTATTTCCATGCATAACGCCTTTTCCGCAAACATCGCACATTCTAGACATTTTCTTTATCCTTCCTTAAAAATATCGATTTCAGCACTTAATATAGTTTTAGAAGTTTATAGAAATTGGGAAAAAAAGTCAATCGTTATTATCTTCCATTTTTGTAAATTAAAAAATAACGTTTATGATATTTTTATTTCCCATATTGAGCTTCAATTGCAAGAATTTTATCGCGCACTGCAGCTGCCTGTTCGTATTCCATTCTGTCTGCGTAATCGCTCATCTGCTGCTTTAAAGCATTAATAACTTTTTTGCGCTCTTTTGCATTAAACAGATTAGCTTTATTCATAAGAACTTCAGCTTCCAGCTCTGCATTATCCTCTGCATCTTTTTTCTCATGAATAAGAATATCTTCTACCGCCTTAGAAATTGTTTTTGGCGTAATTCCATGCTCTTTATTATAAGCTTCCTGAACCTCTCGCCGATGCTTTGTTTCTTTAATTGCAGCTTCCATCGCAGGGCTCATATGGTCTGCATACATAACTACCATACCTTCTGCGTTTCGGGCAGCACGTCCGATTATCTGAATTAGCGAAGTTTCACTGCGCAAAAATCCAATCTTGTCTGCATCCAGGAGAGCAATAAAAGAAACCTCAGGCAAATCAATACCTTCCCGCAAAAGATTAATTCCTATTAAAACATCAATTTCGCCTGCACGCAGCGACTTTAAAATTTCAACACGTTCAAAAGTATCAATTTCCGAATGAATGTATTTTACCTTAAGCTTTAATTCTGTCAGGTAATCTGTTAAGTCTTCTGCCATTTTTTTTGTAAGAGTCAGAATAAGGCTTCGTTCGTGGCGGTCAATTCTTGTACGAACTTCCTTGTAAATATCCTCCATCTGACCTTCGCTTGGACGCACTTCAACAATCGGATCAAGAAGTCCTGTAGGACGAATAAGCTGTTCAACAACCTGTGTACTCTGTTTAACCTCTTCCGGGCGCGGAGTTGCCGTAACGTAAATTATCTGATTCATCTTAGCGTCAAATTCAGCCTTTTTAAGCGGACGGTTATCTGCAGCAGAAGGCAAACGGAATCCAAAATCAATAAGGTTTTGCTTGCGGCTTCGGTCTCCTTCATACATAGCACCAATCTGCGGAACCGAAACATGCGCTTCATCAATCATACATAAAAAATCATCAGGAAAATAATGAAGAAGAGTAGCCGGAGGTTCTCCCGGTGCACGACCGGCAATCGGTGCAGAATAATTTTCTATACCGGGACAAGTTCCCATTTCTTTTAGCATTTCAATATCATAAGTCGTACGTGTTTTCAGGCGTTCTGCTTCAAGCATTTTTCCTGCAGCGCGCAGTTCTTCAACACGGTTTTCCATTTCTGCCTGAATGCGGTCTGTTGCAGAAATAAGCTGATCATGCGGAACAACAAAATGCTTTGCCGGATAAAAAACAGTTTCTTCAAGCTCTTCTGTAACGTCTCTATTTAAAACATTGAATCTTCTTATTCGTACAACCTCTTCCCAGTCAAGCTCAATTCTGTAAGCTTCGTCAGTTTCCATGTACGGTGGAAAAACTTCAATTACATCGCCTTTAATGCGGAAATTTCCGCGTTCAAGAATATCATCGTTTCGTGAATATTGCATGGAAATAAGGGAAGCGGCAAATTTTTTTATATCAAGAGACTGAGCCTTTTCCACATGAACACGCATTCCCTTGTAAACATCCGGCATACCCAAACCGTAAATGCAGGAAACCGTTGCAACAACAATTACATCTCGGCGCTCCATAAGACTGTAGGTAGCCTTTAATCTTAGCTGGTCAATTTCGCGGTTGATGTCGCAGTCTTTTTCTATGTAAAGATCTCTGGCCGCAACGTAAGCTTCCGGCTGATAATAGTCGTAGTAAGAAACAAAATATTCAACAGCGTTATTCGGAAAAAAAGATTTAAATTCCCGGTACAGCTGCGCAGAAAGAGTTTTATTATGACTGATAATAAGAGTAGGGCGCTGAACAGCTTCAATAATTTTTGCCATAGTAAAAGTCTTGCCGCTGCCTGTAACACCTTTTAAAGTCTGAAATTTATCGCCGCGCAAAAAGCCTTCACTAAGCTTTTGAATAGCCTGTCCCTGATCCCCACTTGGCTGAAAATTAGAAACTACTTCGAATTTTTTCATCAGTTATCCTTCATGCAGTTTTTAAGCAACCGGAAAATCAGCTCTCAATAAGTGTAATTTTTAATGTAACGTTTTTGCGATTGCGGCGGACAATTACTGTAACTTCGTCGCCCGGGCGTTTGCTTTCCAAAGCAGAATAATAATCTGCAAGTGTGGAAATTGTAATATTATCAATTTTTGTAATTACATCACCGCCAATGTAAATAATATCTCTGCGGCTTCCGTAGTAAACAGCTTCTGTACCGCCCTGCAGACCGGCTTTTTCTGCCTTTCCTTTTTCTTCAACTCTGGAAACAAGAACACCAGTAGAAATATCAAGTCCGGCATATTGAGCAATTCTGCTGCTTAATTGAATAACTTCTGCGTCAATTGTTCCGCGCTGAACTTTTCCATATTTAATTAAATCGGCAACAACTCTAACTGCAGTTTCTGAAGGAACAGCAAAACCAACTCCAGCTGAACTTCCCGAACTTGATTTTATCATTGTGTTAATGCCAATCATTTTTCCAGTTGTGTCTAAAAGCGGGCCGCCAGAATTTCCCGGATTAATTGCCGCATCGGTCTGAATCATGTCGCGGATAATTCTGTTATTGCTGTTCTGAATTGGTCGACCAAGACCGGAAACTATTCCTGTTGTAATTGTTCTTTCCAAACCGAACGGATTTCCGATTGCAATTACTCTCTGACCGACTCTGAGCTCCGAAGAATTTCCAAAGGAAATAGTTTTTAATTCCATTCCTTCCGGCGGAGTAAATTTTATAACTGCTAAATCGCTGTCTAAATCCTGACCAATAACTTCTGCTTCGTATTGAGTTCCGTCAAATAACGAAACATAAATTTTTGTTGCTCCCTGAATTACATGTACGTTAGTTAAAATGTATCCCTGTTTATCTATAATGGAACCGCTTCCGCTGCCGCCTTCCTGAACATATGGCTGTAAAAACCAGTCGTAAGCAGTTACCTGTGTGTTAATGTTTACAACCGCTTCATTACAGTTATCATAAACATAAATATTCTGAGCTTCTTCTGTTGTGTATTTTGCTTCATTAGAAACCTGAATATAATTTTCAATTCCTGTTGAATTTCCGGAATCAGCTGATTTTTCCTGATTTGTTAATTCATTTCTGTTTTCAAAATTTTCAGAAATCTGAACACTGTCATTTACAGATTTTGATGTTTTTTTATTTATGATTATGGCAAATAAGCTTACAAAAAGTGCTACAACAAGCCCGGTAATAACTAAATATTTGATTAATTCGCTGCGAGAATAAAGTTTCATATTACAATAATAATGTTATTTTTCGTTGAATACAATAGAATGCTGCATAAAACTAAAATAGGAATTACAGTCTATGATTATATGATCCAGAAGATTAATTCCTATTATCTTAGATGCTTTTAATAAAATTCTTGTTGTTTTTATATCTTCCTCCGAAGGTGTACAGTTCCCCGAAGGATGATTATGGCACACAATAATGCAGGCCGCATTTTCTTTAATTGCCACAGAAAATACATCGCGGGGATGAATTAAGGTTTTGTCCAGAGTTCCTACAGAAATTACGTGAATCTGAATTATTTCGTGACCGCCTGTGAGCGTAACTGCAAGAAAATGTTCCTTCTGGCTGACGGCATAATTTTTTACAAAGGGAATTATGTCATCCGGAGTTTGAATAACAGCCTTCAGGTGGCTATATCTTCTTCTTCCAAGCTCCAGAGCTGCCGCAATTGCCAATGCTTTGCTTTCTCCAACTCCTTTTATATCCATCAGATTTTTTACAATATCTTCTTCTTCCGATTCATCAATTACTTCCACAATTTTTCCGGCCATAATATGTACAGGAATATCGTGATTCCCGGAACCTATTATCAGCATAATCAGTTCTTCATCAAAGGGAAAAGTCAGCCCATGCTCCATAGCTTTTTCCCTTACGTCGTATTTTGGTGTTTTTATTTTTTCCATATAATAATAACTGCACCGATTTGCAAAAAAATGAAATATAATTGAGAAAAATTTTAAAAATTCCGACAATTATAGAATGAATGATAAATTATTGAACAAAAATCGTCTTTCAATTGCAGGTTTTTACGCAGATTTTGCTGAAGGTTCAAAAGCCTGTTCTGGTGCGGGAAAATTTCAATTAATAAAAAAAATCACTTTTATTCCGCTTTTAATTCTTTCACTTATTTTGATTTCCTGTCATACACTTCCTCGTGAGCAAATTCAGCTTTCAAGAAAACTTTTAGATGAAGGAAAGCTTTCTGCAACTCAGCTGGCCGAGTTTTTTAGCATAAATAATCCGCGAATAAATTATGACGAAATTCTTGAGTTTGCAAGATATTATATAAAAGAAGCTTCTGATGAAAATATTAATTCTGATGTTGCATTTGCGCAAATGTGTCTGGAAACCGGATTTTTAAAATTTGGCGGACTTGTTACAAAAGAAATGCATAATTATTGCGGTCTTGGTTCTATGGACGCTGCTCATCCAGGCGAAATATTCGAAACTGAACAGCTTGGAGTAAGGGCACATATTCAGCATTTGCAGGCTTATGCAACAACCGAAGATGTTATGCTGAATAATGAGCTTATTGATCCGCGTTATAACTGGGTTCATAAAACAAAACTTGCGTATACAATAGAAGATCTTGCAGGAAGCTGGGCTATGGATCCTTCTTATGGTGCAAAAATTGATGCAATTCTTATGCGTATGGAAGCATTTATAAATGAATAATAAATCTGCTTAACAGAAAAATAAATGTTCCGATAATTAAAATATGGCACAGAGAAAATCGTCAAAAAAAGAAAAATCAAAAGCATCAAAAAGTAAAAAAACTGTAAATATGTTTACTGCGGGCTGCGTTGTTCTTGGGCTTTTTATAATTGTAATTGTTTTTATAGCCAATAAAAACCGCATTGTAAATAATTATAAGGCAACAAACTTTTTTGGAAGTATTTTTGGTTCAAATCCTCAGTTTATAGAAAATCACGAATCTGGTCCGCAGGAAACTTCTGTAAGTGGAGATGATCAGATTGTAATAAATATTGAAGAAGAAAGTGCAATCGTTCCTGATGACGAACCTGTTGTAATTCCACTTGCAGGCGAAAGTTCTTCTACACAAGCAGCTGAGACAACAGCTGCGGCCGCAAGTACTGCGCCTTCTGCCTCTGTAACAACTTCCAGTCAGACTACAGCTTCTGCAGCAGCACCGGCAAAGCCTGCGTCAGAATCAGCTTCTTCTCTTATGGAAGTTCAGCTTTGTTTTGTAATGATAGACGGCGATGGTTCTGTTGTAAGAAAAATGGCTAAGCGAACAGTTGCAAAAACCGATTCTCCTTTAACCTATTCAATTAACGAGCTTTTGAAGGGACCAAATTCTGCAATTTCCGGCGAAAAAAATCTTTCAACATTAATTCCTAAAGGAACAAAATTGTTGAGCGCAAAGGTTCAGAATAAAGTTGCTTATTTGAATTTTAATCAGGCTTTTGAATTTAATGAAATTGGAATAGAAGGTTATATCCACCAGCTTGAACAGATTGTCTACACAGCAACAGCTTTTTCTACAGTAGAAAGTGTTCAATTCCTTATTGAAGGACAAAAGGTAGAATATCTGGCCGAAGCTCAGTGGATTGGAAGCCCTCTTTCAAGAAAGTCTTTTTAATAAGTCCAGCTGTTGAAAATCTTCTTAAAATATGCGGCGTTTGAATCGTAGGCTTGTTTAAAAACAGCTAACGAAAGGTAGTTATATTTTTTTTCAAGAGGATTATCAACGCCGGGCAGTCGTGCAAGCTTTATATTTTTTACAAGTTTAGAATTATTTTTCTGATTAATTATTTCAACATAAAGTTCAAGACACTGTTTTTTTTCATCATATTTTACATAAGAATTCTGTAAGTCAGAAATTGAATCTTCTGAACTTTCAAGAAGCTTTCTTGCAAAATAAAAATCGTTTTCTATGTATTCTCCGGGAATATTTGTTAAAGAAAGAAATGCGTCTTCGCCAAGAATAAAAACATTATCAAAAACCTCACCGTTAGCTCCACTGGAAACACGGTCCCATTCAGAACCTAAAGTAATTGATTGATTTTCATAAGTATACTTTTTTTCTTTTTTTGCCTTATATTTTTTCTTATTCTTTGATTCTTTTACTTCAGGGAGGCCTTTAAAATTGTCAAATAATTTATCTTCGGCAGAAGTAATTCTTCCAATAGTTATACATTTTAGCGCAATGCTTCCATCCGGTGCTTTAATCTGACTTATGTTGAACAGAGGAATAATCGGATTGTAAGAAACAGAAGCCTGTCCACCAAACTGAGGATAATCCTGAATAAAAATATTTGAATTATAAATATCTGCAGAGTCTTTTATTTCTCCTGCAAGCAATCTGTGAGAATTAAATTCATAAAGAATATCATGAAGATAATTTACAATATCTACATCTTCTGAATCCGGCTGAAGCTGCGAAATAATTTTTTCGCCGGTAAATTCCATATAAGAGGTTTGCGGATTCAGTGTTATAAGAATTGCAATTTCTTTTTCTGCAAGATTATTTTTTTTATCTGCAGGTGCATAATATTTTACCTGCAGAGTTACATCATCATAACAAAGAATTCCTATATAGCTTTCTCTTTTAAAAGATGAATCTTTGTAATAAACAAATTCCCCAGGGTCATCTGCGATTGTAGAAGAAAAATACGGAATTGCAAAAACCGAAAAGGTTAAAGAAAGCAAAACAGAAATTAAAAAAAACAATTTTTTCATAATAGTCCTCTCAAAAGAGTTTTGTATAAACCTGTATAAAAATTTACCGCCCGTTTGCATGAATTCAAATTACGTTGAATCAGCTTGCGGGCGGCAGAATAAGTGCAGCTTATTTATTCAATTTATCCAATTCTTCCTGAACAATTTCTGCCGCTTTTTTTGCTGCTGTTTCAAATGGAACAAGCTCGGCTTCTGCCTGAGTTCGAACCTTTAATTCAACATTAGGAAGATTTTTATCTCCAACGACAATTCTGATTGGATAACCGATTAACTCTGCATCTGTAAATTTTACACCAGGACGTTCATTTCGGTCGTCAAGAATAACATCAATGCCGGCAGCCTTAAGTTCCTCATAAATTTTATCTGCAACTTCCTGCATTTTATCTTTGTACATAATTGGAATAACTGCAACCTGGTAAGGAGCTGTGCTCATTGTCCAGCAAATTCCCTTATCATCGTGATGCTCTTCAATAATAGAAGCAAGAGTTCTGTCAACACCAATTCCATAACAGCCCATAAGAGGAGTTACCGGTTTGCCGTTTACATCAAGATAAGTAACGCCCATAGATTTTGTATATTTAGTTCCAAGCTTAAATATGTGTCCAAGCTCGTTACCTTTTTTCATGTAGAATTTTCCGCCACATTCAGGACAAGCGTCGCCTTCTTTACAGGTACGAACATCTGCTGTCATAAAGGCTGTGTAATCGCGGCCCGGTTCAACGTGCTTAATATGGAAGCCTTCTTTTCCAGCTCCGGCAATACAATCATGCATATCAATTGTAGATTTATCAGCAATAATTGGAATTTTAATTCCAACAGGACCAACAAAACCGTGTGGAGCGCCGCTGTACTTGAGAACATCTTCATCACTTGCAAGTTCAGCTCCGCTTGCCTTTAGCTCTGCAGCAAGCTTAGTTTCATTTACATCAAGGTCTCCGCGAATCAGTACGCAGAAGAAGGTTTCTGGAATATAAGTCTGTCCGCCTTCTGTAACAGTTTTTGCATCCTTGTAAAATTCAGTATTAGAAAGGTCAACGGCGCAGTTATAAACCTTATAAATTAAAGCCTTAAGGAAGGTTGTAGATTTTTCTCCAAAGAATTTTTCCATATCGCCAATGCTGAATACATTTGGAGTTGCAACTTCTTCAATCGGCAGGTCTGTTTTTTTCTGTGGATTTCCGTTTGAATCAAGAGGAACTTCTGTTTTACAGCTTGCTTTTTCTACGTTAGCTGCATAAGAACAGTTTGGACAAAGAAGAAGTGTGTCATCACCAACTTCAGATTCAACCATGAATTCTTCTGAGCCGGAACCACCCATTGCGCCTGTATCTGCTTTTACGCTGATTGTAGAAAGTCCCATGCGCTTAAATATTCTGCGATAAGCTGCTGCTACATTATCATAAGAAGCATCAAGGTCGGCCTGATCTTTATCAAAGGAATAAGCATCCATCATTGTAAATTCACGGCCGCGCATAACGCCATAACGTGGTCGAATCTCGTCGCGATATTTAGTGTTAATCTGGTAAAGTGTAAAAGGAAGCTGTTTGTATGAAGAAAGTCCTTCGCGCACAAGTGCTGTAAAAGCTTCTTCTGCAGTTGGAGAAACAATCATGTCCTGACCGGCGCGGTTTTGAGAAGTAAGCATTTCTCCTGCCATTTTATCCCAGCGGCCGCTCTGCTTCCAGAGTTCTCCCGGCTGAATTACAGTCGGGCGCATTTCCAAAAGACCTGCATTATCAAGTTCTTCACGAATTATTTTTTCAACTTTACGAAATGCTCTAAGACCAACCGGCATGTAAGCATAAAGCCCGTTTCCTAATTTTCTGATTAATCCGGCACGCATCATAAGCTGATGGCTGGCAATTACTGCGTCATTTGGAGCTTCACGCAGTGTAGAGATAATTGTTTTTGTAGCTTTCATAATGCTTTATTTTATTGAAATAAGCACTGAAAATCAATGATAAGAAAATTTTATGAAATCAGCATTTTTTGCGAAGCAAAAATATGTAAACAAAACTATGCCATTTTTGACATAGTTTTATTATTTCTTCAGCACACAGATAATTTTTTCAGAATCTTTGAAGTATGGAGTTTTGTTGTAATCGCTGTAAAATTCAACAGAAGAAAATTTCATTTCTTCGGCTGCAATTTTAAATGTTTCAAGGCTTACAGGACAAACAACTTCGTCTTTAACTTCTTCAATCATTTTGCCGCTGGAAGTAACAAAATTCTGATAAAGTCTGTAAGATAAGCCATCTGAGTTTTTAACAAGCGAAGAATATAAGGTGCCGCGGTCGCAGGATTTTTCCGGCAAATCTATTTTTGTCAGCGAAAAATCATATTTTGCAAAATTAATTAAATCAAGAATTAAATAGCCGCCTTCCGAAAGGGCCATTTTTGCATCAAATAAATATTTTTTAATGAGCGCACGTTCCTTAAGGAATATAACTCTATAATTCAAGCAGTAAACCAGATTAAAAAAGTTCTTTGCAAGATAACGGCTGAAATCCTGAGGATGAAGATTAAAGGCGTGAATTTTTCCTGCGTTATAAGAAGTTCGTGATTTAATAATATCTATAAATTCCTGATGCTGATCCAAAACAGTAATATCGTATTTGTCGGCAAAAGCTTCAGAAAGCAGGCCGGGACCGCATTCAATGCTTAAAAGTTTTGCAGGCTGCTGGAATTGATCTGCATAAGATTCAAAAAAACTCTGCTGACCTTCTTCAATAGTAAATAAGTCGCTGTAATAATCAATCCATCGTTTTATATAGACCATATTAGATTATTATAACTCATATTATAGGAATTTCAATTATTATTTTTTTTATATATAATAAGCTTATGCCGTTGAATTTTTTTTGGGATGATATTCCTGAAAATTTAATTTCTCCTGATTTTTGCGAAAAAGGATTTTCGCCGGAATTTTCATCTGAAAAATCAAACAACATTGTACGGCTGATTTCCCCAAAAAAAAGTTCAAAAAACAAACAGGAAAATATTTTCTTTCCGCCAGAAAATCATCTTCTGATTAAGTACGAAAATCTTCAGGTGCTGAAGTGGCTTGCCGGCGCGGGTGAAAAAAATGAAGGCGCGGAGAAGTCATTTTATGGCGCGGAGAAAACCTGTGCTGATTCTCAGCTTGCATGTGATTCTGCGGAGAAGCCATGTTATGGCGCGGTTAATTTTATTTATATAGATCCGCCTTATAACACGCGAAACGATTTTGCTTACAATGATAATTTTACAACTCAAAACGACAGACATTCTGCCTGGCTAAGTTTTATGTCGCGTCGCCTAAAACTTGCACGTTCTCTTTTGCGCGAAGATGGTTGTATTTTTATTGCGATTGATCAGAATGAACTTTTTGTATTAAAGCTTTTATGCGATCAGATTTTTGGAGAAGAAAATTTTGTAAATGATTTTATGTGGCTTCACGGAAAAGGAAAAAAAGATACCTGGTCCAGAACGCTTCAGCAGCATACACTTTGTTATGCCCGCGATAAAACAAAGCTTAAACCTTTTAAAGAAATTGAACAGACTTCGTGGGCAAAATCAAATGTTGATAATGATCCACGCGGAAACTGGTTCAGCGGAAGCATTTCGTTCAGCGAAAAACGTTCCAATCCAAAGCATAAAAATTTTTATTCAATTACTTCTCCTTCCAAAAAAGTCTGGACAAGACAGTGGCTTGTTTCTAAAGAAGAAATGCAAGAGCTGATTAAAGAGGATAAAATTTACTGGGGTCCTTCTCCAGAGTTTTCAAAGGTTCCCCGCGAAAAAATTTTTAATGACACAGAAAAAGAAATAATTCCAAAGAATATTTTTGACTGTCCCGAAAGTACAAGAGATGCACAAAATCATTTAGATAAAATTCTTGGAATTAAAAATGCTTTTGAAAATCCAAAGCCTGTTAGTCTTGTAAAGCATTTCATAAAAATTTCCATGCAGCCTGCAGATGCTTTAATCCTGGATTTTTTTGCAGGAAGCGGAACTACTTTTGAAGCTGTCTGTGAATTGAATAAGGAAGACGGCGGAAAAAGAAAATGTATTCTTGTGCAAAAACCCGAAGCTTTTAAAAACTCAGAGCTGCCTTTTAAAACAATTGCTGATTTGTGCGAAGCAAGATGTCTGAAAGTTGCAGAAAAATTTGACGTAATATAAAACATGGTTGATACTGATATTTAACTGCAGATTCTGCCACTGGCAAAACTGCAGTTAATGTACATTTTGAAATTATGTGCAGAATGTACAGCAGGAGGAAACATGTTTGAACAGATTAAATTACCTTATTCTTTTGATGCACTTGAACCGGTCATAGATGCATTAACCGTAGAAACTCATTATGCAAAGCATCATGCGGCATATACAAAGAATTTTAATGATTTTGTAGAAAAGGCAAAGGCACTTGGAACAGATTTTTCTGGAAAAACTGCAGAAGAAATTCTCGCTAATTTAGATTCAGTAACTGATGCAGCAGTTAAAAACGGATTGCGTAACAACGGCGGCGGTTTTTACAATCATAATTTGTATTTTTCTACGCTGTCTCCATCTGGCGGTGGTAAACCGGAAGGAAAACTTGCAGAAAAAATCAATTCTACCTTTGGAAGCTTTGAAGAATTTAAAACAAAAATTTCTGCACTGGCTGCAGGACAGTTTGGTTCTGGCTGGGCCTGGCTTTCTGCTGCAAAAAACGGTGATTTAGTTTTGTCTGCAAGTGCAAATCAGGATAATCCAATAAGCCTTGGAACTGGAAATACTCCGATTTTTACAATCGACGTGTGGGAGCATGCTTATTATTTAAAATACAAAAATCTGCGCGCGTCATATATTGAAGCCTTATTTGACATTGTAGACTGGAATGTCGTAGAAAAGTTATATGAAAATGCAATAAAGTAATAACCTGCGTAAGACTTCTGAAGCTCAATTATTTTGAATTTGAGCACTTTTTGCAGCCAAAAATGAATTATTAAAACAATGGCGAATGCCATTGTTTTAATAAAATACTACAATACATATATAGAAAATAACAAATAAAATAAAAGATTTTTCTTGATTTATGGCGATCTCTGACCGATAATATATGTTGAGGTGGGGTCTGTTTTTAAACAGGTTTTATGACTGGCAGATATTTTTCGGTCAGTTAAGGGAGAGTGAGATGGTTTGATTTATTAGCAAAAGGTGGCGTTTATGAAAAAAAGTTTTTTTAGATTTAATGAAGGGAATGCCTTTGTAAAACGATTTATCTCTTTTTCGGGTATTTTATTTTTTGCCTGGATAATTTCTGTTTTTACAATTTCCTGCGAGATTGGACTTGGAGCAGCAGTAGATACAATGGCTCCAACTCTTTCTATTGATTATCCGCCAACAAATGCCATAATCCGCGATACCTTTGTAATTTCTGGTTCATGCGGAGATGATGATACTGTAGCAGAGGTTCAGGTTAGTCTCAGAAATATCGCCACAAATGTAGACTACGGTCCTTATGATGCAGATATAGAAGATAATTCTTCCTGGTCCGTTCGAGTTAATCAATCAGTTTCAGGCGGCTATAACGGCTGGCAGATTCCGGATGGTTCATATACAATCAGTGTAACAGTTACTGATGGTGTTGGAAGAACTACAGGTCCATTTACACGTACAGTAGATATTGATAATACAAAGCCAATTTTTATCGTAAAAACTCCAACTACAGATCCAACAGATGCAAACATAAAACTTTATGGTACAACTCTTCGTATTTCGGGAACAGTTGCAGAAAAACATTCAATTTCTTCCATGAAGCTTGTTGTTGATGATAAGGATTCTATTCAGAATGTTATTCAGGTTCCTGTAGAACTTGAACAGAAAGATGTTGATGTTTCAGACGGTGCTACAGTAGATTTTGCCAGATTCATTAAAGACAACAAAAATGAAGCTTCTGGTCCTACAAAGGATTATCAGGATATTTATAGCGAAGTATTATTAGATACCAATAATACTAGAATTTTAACAGATCAGGAAGGAAATGTTGTAAGGGCTTTTAAGACAAGTATTACCATTTCTGATAACGCAAAGGTTTATAACGGTTCATCTCCTTCGGGAGCAAATGCAGAAGGTAACACAACTTCTGTAATTTATCTCAGCGATGACGTTTATTCAACTTTATTTGGAACTTCGGGAACAAATTTAGGATTAACAGCAGAAGAATTAATAGCCTGCGTAAACGGAACCTCTAATTCCGGAACTACAAGAGAAGCAACTGTTTTAAACACTCTTTCTACTTATGCAAAAGATACAACAGAAGACAGTAATATGCTTTTGTTTAAGCTTTCTCCAAGTGCAAGACCAACTTATACCGTTTCTTCTTTAGGACAGCTCAATGGCAATGTAAATCCGGCTGCTCCAGACGGAACTTATACAGAAGTTATGAAAGGTGGTGCAATTACAGCACTTATCCAAGGTTTTGATACAAATACTTTTGTTAAGACAGATAGTTTAAAAATGTGGTATTACAGACTTGATGAAAGTCATTATACAAATACTTCAATCAGGACTCTTATAGATAATCTTCAGACTGCAGTTTATTCAGGTAATTCAGCTCCAACTGGCTGGTCAATTATTGGAAACGGCACTGGAAACAATGCTTATCAGGTTTCATTTAACGGTTCTCCTAATGACGTTGTAGGAAACCAATATTATGCAGTTGCCGTTACCGGTGAAGACGTAATGGGAACCAACCTGTATTATGATAATGTTTATGTATTTAAAGGAAAGTCTTATTCTAACCCACCTACACTTGAGCTTCAGTCACCAGATGCAGAGCATTATTATACTTCAACTTCAGGACTTTCAATTGAAGGTATTGGAGAAAGCGGTGGTAATGACATTTCAAAAATCAAGATTCAATTGAATATAACAAATGAAGATTTACCATCTTCAAATTCTGCACGAACTACAACAGTAAATGTTGAAGGAACAGAGACTTCTCATTCAGCCTTTGCAACTTATGAAAAAGTAGGCGGAGATCCTAAAAAGATTCACTTTAAGGCTAATTTTGACAACATTTTAGCAGAGGCCTGGAAGGTAGCTGCAAATTCTGACAAGAATCTTACTTATTCATTAACAGTAACAGTTGAAGATAACTCAGGAAAAAATACTTACAGTACTCTTCAGATTTTTGTAGATTCTGCAAAGCCTGTTCTTACAATAAGAGAGCCTTCTCCTGTAGTTACAACTCATGAACAAAATAAAAAACATATTAATGGTACAGTTTCTGTAGTTCTTAATGCAGAAGACAAGCACTTAAAGGAAGTTAAATATCAGTTGCTTGTAAATAATACTTCTGCTCAGATTTATAAATCAGACGGTACACCTGCAGCTGCTTCAGATGGATTTATAGACGGCTGGATGTCTCTTGGAAGCAATTCAACAAATACAATTACAATTGATACAACAAAATATGAAGATAACAAATCTCTTATAATAAAGCTTTATGCAAAAGACGATACAGAAGAAAACTATATTGAAGAAACTTCTCAGGAATATATAATTCTTCAGGCTACAGATAAGCCAAAGATTACAGTAAGAAATGCAACTCAAACACCTACTGGAGTAATTGATCCTACAGATCAAACACCTACTGGAGTAATTGATCCTACAGATACAAGCTCTATAGACGGAAATAACATTTTTGATGATACTTCAAAGAATTCATTAGATATAAACCTTGAAGATGATGATTTACTTGCCTCTGTAGAATTAAAGGCATGGAAGCTGGGTAATGATGGAGTTCTTTCTGCAACAGCTGTTACAGCACCTGCCGCATGGACTGATACTTCAACCGGACAAAATGGAATTACTTCTTCAAGAAAATACAGCTTTACACCTTCGCTTTCTTCTCTGGCAGAGGGTATTTATAAGGTTCAGATAACTGTAAAAGATTCTACCTGGGCTGGCGCTTCTTCTACTTACCAGGGCAATAGAAGTGATGTTTGTGAATTCTGGATTGTAAAAGATAATTCGGCTCCGGCATTCACAGAAGATTCTACTGTATTTGGCGGTTCAGAAAACGAAGTTACAATCAGAGAAAACTTTACAATCAGCGGAACAGCAAGCGATACAAATGCTCTTTATTCTTCAATAGTCAGTCCAACTTATCCGAATGCAATTAATAAAGGTAAGAATGCTATAGTAATTACTGCACGCAAGGCAGACAATACAACTAAGAGCTGGCCAGTAGATGTAGTTGTTCTAGATCCAACAAATGGCCAGTGGTCTAAGGATTTTGTTGTAGGAGCTTCTAATTCCGGTACTAATAAGCTGGATGATGGTACTTATGAATTTACAATAGAAGTTAAAGATATTGCAGGAAAAACAACTTCTGTTTCCAGAAATGCAAAGATTGATACAGCAGAACCTGTATTCAAGCAGTCTCGAAGTACTGCTGCAGCTAATGTTGAAAAATGTGAAATTACAACAGAAAAAACAACTGTTACAGAAGGTGGAACTTCAACAGACTGGTATAAAACAAGTTCTCTTGATTTAAGCGGTTATGGTTATGATGAAAACGGCTTAGAGTCTGTTAAATATGTAGTTTATACAGGTGATACCGATCCTGCAGATGTTGCAGACAGTGCATGGAGCGAATTCTCATATAACAATACTAATCAGACATGGGAAGGTAATGTTCCGTCTGTAGTTCACAATAGTTCAAAAATTGCCGTAAAACTTACAGATAACGCTGGTAATAAAACCTATAAATCTTTAGATCCTGTTAATATTGATACTATTCCACCTGTTCGTGGTGTAGACACTCTTAAAGTAGAATATGGAACCGGAACAAACAAAACTACCTTTGTAGATGAAACTGCTGCAACTCCAATTGTTGAACAGGTTATTTCTAACAAGACAAAAGATATTTATGTAAACGTAAAATTAACTGATGCTGCTGCTTCTGGAAATTCAGGAAGTTCCGGAATAGATATTAATAATATTTATCTTAATATTGGAACTGCCTTCTCCGGAACAGCTAAGCCTGCTGCAGCAAATAAGATTTCTACAGCTGCAACCGCAGGAACTGCAATTGCATATCATCTTGCTCTTGCTAATGATGGTACTGCAAGCTTTACAATTCCAAAAGCAAAAGCTGCCGATGGTAACGTTTACCTGAGATTCTATGATAAAGCCGGAAATTACACAGATGAGCAGTTATTTACAATTGTAGTAGATACATCTGCTCCTTCGGCTTGTGTTTCTTCACCTTCTGCAAGTGTATTAAATGGCAAAAATATTGTAAAAGGAAATACCAGCGATAATAGTGCTTCAAAGAAATTTGCACTTTATTATTCTCTTACAGCTCCAACTGCTAATGATTCAAAGATTCCTTCTGCAGATGATGCAGAATATGGAACTTCTGGAACAACAAGTCTTGTTCGTATAGGAAATGTTCTTACTTCTAATATAAATAACTGGACATTTGATTCAACAGAAGCAGGTGCAGATCGTCCGATTGTTGATTTTAATACAATATCTGGAGCAGCTTATACTGCTGCCGGAAAAGTAAAAGATATTTATATTATTCCTGTTGTTTATGACGAAGCAGGTAACTGTAACGTTTACACAGTTAATTCAAGCGGAACAGCTGTTTACTCTTATGCAGAAAATACAAATTACTGGAAATATACTGTAAATCTTGATACAGACCGTCCGGTAATTAAAATTACGACACTTTCTGCTGACGGAGAAACTATAAAACTTAATTCAGAAGCATCAATAGATGGAAGCATAACCGATGATGACAGTACAGTAGATGCAATTGTAACTCACTTTATTGCATCTTCAGTTGCTTATGGTTCTACAGGCTTTGGTGCAACAGAAGTTGCTGCAATTATTTCAGGTAAAACTACAAATAACACAACAGGTATTACAACTTATCAAAATACAAATATTTCTTATACACCTACAGGCGGCACAGTAAGATACGATACAACAGAATTTAATGCAGCCGGCGGAGAATGGACATATTATCCTGCAGATAATCGCGATGGCAATAAGAATGTTTTCTTCTATATAGTTGATAATTCTGGTAATATTTTCTACACAGGACGGTTAGATGATTCTACTGGTTCAACTTTAGCAACAACAGATCCTGTAAGAATGCCAAAACTTCGCTATAAGAATACAGCAGAAAATAATGCAACAGCAAATTCAGCTGCGGTAACTTATATTTCAGATACACAAACACCTACAACTTCAATTACAAAATTACAGTGGGCAAATGTTAATACAAAAACAGCTGCTTATGTAGCATCAAATCGTCCTTTAAATTACAACGGTCCGGATGGCGAAACAGATACAATTACCTCTGCGACAAAGGTTGGTGGTCCTAAGAAGAAATATATAAGATTTGAAACCACAGCACAGGATGCTACCGGTATAAAAGCAATGTCTCTTACTTTGCGTGCAAATAAGACTACAGACGGAACAACAACTCAGGTAACAAAAACAATTAAAGCAGGTGTTACAACAGGAGAATATGCAGATGCTGGAGGAAGCTTTACTCCAACAACCGATTCAACTGCAGCAACCTGGAAGACTGGTTACATTGATGTAAGCGGTTACGACACAGGTACACTTTCTGTTACTTTGAATGCAGAGGATAACAGTACTCTTAAAAAGGATTCTAACTGTCAGATTACTATAGATAATACAAAGCCGGAAGTAAGTAATTTTATTCCAACTCCTACAACAGAGGTTACCGGCAGCTTTGAAATAAGCGGAAAATCAACAGATGAAGGTGGTTCTTCATTAGTAAAATCAAGCTGGATGATTCCTCTTAAAGCAGACTCTTCTAAAACAGATGCTCAGTTAGCTGTTCTTCCGGAAGCAACTGCTCAGCAAATTTCTACAGGTGGAACGGCTTTGAACGGAAAATGGATTCCATTCAGTTCGGCTTCTACCTGGAGTACAATCTTTAGCGAAAATCAGGCTAAAGCTTATGACAATACTACAACCTATAACGTAACATCAGAACCAAGTGGTGGTGTTACATTATATAATATTCCATTCTATGTTTATGCCGAAGATGGAAACGGAAACTGGACAATTTCTAAGCACACTATTAAACATAATCCGGATGCAACAATTCCTCGTACTTCAATTACTTATCCTGCATTAACCGATTATGATAATAATAAAAATTATATTACACTTGGTGGACCAACTCGTATAAGCGGAACTGCTACCGATAACCAGTCTGTAGTTGCAGTTTACTTACAGATAGACCACAATGCCGGTGCAAGCTTTAATGGTACGTTTGATAAGAACGATGCTGTCTGGCTTTCTGAAGGCTGTAAGCGAGACGGTTCAGATACAGTTCTTAAGCAGTACGAAATTTACGATTTGACAGTTCCTGCTAACCCTGTTGTAATTACAAACTTTGCAGGCAAAGAAGATGACTTCAACTGGGGTATTAAAGTAACCGGTACTACAAGCTGGGGCTACTTAATAAATGAAAAATTAGAGCTTGCTCCGGATAGAGATTCAGATACTCCAAATTATATCAGACTCAGAACCTGTGCTATTGACGATGAAGGACACTTAAGTTCATGGTCGGAAGTAAGAAATGTAGTAATGGATAACAAGGCTCCAATCATTTCTAACTCTGCAAAGCTTTATAAATTCAGTAAGCCTCCAGTAGCAACAATCAGCTGGGTTGCTGCAACTTCTTCATATACATATGCTTTTGCAGATACATCTAAGCCGGATTCTTCTCAGCTTTACGACAAAGATATGTATGTAAGAAATGAGACTAATGCTTACTGGTATATAGCTGTTCCGGTTCAAGATGAAAATGAATTAAGTTCAAGTAATCCTGTAAGGATAACCAGAAAGATTGGAACAGGAAGTGGAATAATCCTTTCTGGAGTTGAATGTGCAGCTGCTAATACAACAGTTGCTTCAAACTCTTTCTATTATGTGAATAATTTTTATAATGGAAAGCTTACTGCAAAAGTACTCTTTATTCCTGTTATGAATGGAGTTCCAGATACAGCAACTGATGTTTCTTATGTTATTTCCGTTACAGACGGTGATAATACACAGCATACAACAACAGCAACCTTCCAGTTTAAGATAGATAATACAGCACCAACTGTAAATTCTCTTACCGATGGTAATGATGACAATTTACTTGGAGCAGAAGCTTCTCCTGCAACAGATGTTCCTGTAATTCAGAACTCTAATGGTATTTATAATATCAATGCAAGATTAACAGACGCTGATTCTGGATTAAAGAATATGGCTTTCTATATAAGCCGTACTTATGGAACAGGTACTTCTGCTGTTACAAAAGTATTTGATGTTACAAAAGATAATCTTGCTAATGGCGAAACAAACGCTTCAAAGGTTGCTCCTGAAGCTGTAAGCACTCTGCAAGAGCTTACTATAAATTCTTCTTACAAGCTTTATGGAAAGAAGTTTACAGGCGGAACCTATACAGAAACTGGTTCAACATATACATATAATGCAACAGGAATTTCCAGCGATATTCATATTAGAGTAGGCGGATTAATTTACATAGATGGAATGTACCGCATAATTACTGCTATAGCAGGAAATACAGTAACCTTTGATACTCCTGCAAGTACAGGAACTACAGAAGCCGTATTCCCTTATGTACATAATATTTATGCAGGTGGCGATGATGATCTTATTTCAAGTTCATTCAATACAACCGATACTACATACTCATTGAATGCACAGTTTAATTCTCACAATATTCCTGATGGTCCTGTAACTGTTCATTTCTTCTTCTTTGATAATGCAGGAAACATTACTGCTAAAGAGGTAACAACAGAAATTCAGAATAATGCTCCAAGAATTGCAAGACTCTTCCTTGGTACAGACTTAAATTCAGACGGTAAGTATGGTGCAGGAGAATTTAATGAATATCTTGCCGGAACTATAAAGCTTGGAACAACAAATGAAGTTGAACATTATGTTCAGGATTTTGAACTTACAACTGCACAGGCAAAATACCAGTACGGTACAAAATTTAAGATTACAAAAGGACTTGCTGTAGTTCCTGAATATACAGGAGGAAATGGTTCGTTAAAGATGGTTGTTCTTAAAGACGCAAGTACGACAACAACTTATCGGACAAAAGCTCAGGCAACAGCAGCAGGCGGTATAGAAGTTACTGCTCAAGCAAATGACAATGTTGTAACAAACGATTTTGGAACCTTATTGACAAATGCCGATGATACAACTCTTGGCGGAACAGACAGGATTTCTAAGTATGTAATTAACAATGCTGATTTACCTGCAGACGGAAATAATAAATCTATGTCATTTACCTTCTGGGATGAAACAGATGGTACAACTCAGAGTACAGACAGTAACTACTTCTTTGTTCGTGTAACAGACTTTGATATTGACTGTGTAGATGACACCGGTCCAAAGGTTGTAATTAATCCGTTCTATTGGGCAAGTCTTAAAAATAACTCAATTTATGGTTCAGGTACGGCAGAAACATTTGCAGATTTACAGGGTCATATTGAATTAGAAAAAGACTGGAATCTTTCCGGAAACAAAACTGGAACAACAGGTATACTCGACGGCGACCCTAAGGTTTCTGGTAAGATTGTATTTACAGGAACTGTATACGACGAGCATACATTAAAATCTATTCAAATGACTGTTAAAAATTCAGCAGGAACTGCAATTACAGGCTGGAACAATGTTGAGCTTGCAACCTATGATCCTGACAGTACAACAAATGGTGGCTGGACAGTACCTGCAAAGACTCTTGCTGCTGCCGGTTATACCTTTACTTTAAAATATGATGCTGCAGATTATCCGTCAGATTCAGAGGGTGAAAAACTTGCCGGCTTTGGCTATTACGAAAATAATGTTTACTTTAGTCAGAGAGGACATAAGATTTACTGGGAACTTGCTTTAGATACCGAAAAATTTGCTGCTCAAAGTGATATCACTCTTAGTATTTCAGCAAAAGATCAGGGAAATAATACAACTTCTTCTGCTGCTGATACAACTATCGGAGACGAAACTTATAATAAACCGTCTTACCGCATGGATATTGTTCCGTATATTACAAGTGTAATAAACTCTATTTCTGCAAAGAAACCTTTGTATGCACGCACAACACTCGGACACTATCCTGTATATACAACTCGTGCGCAGAATACTGCGGATAAAAGAGAGACTGTTATAGTAAACGGCTTTAACTTAAAAGCTGAATATTATGTAGTATTTAATAAGGCAAAATTTAATAACAATAGTTATACAAATTACCATTCTTACGATGCTAGTGCAAAGCTTGCTGCAAACGGTACAAATGGATTCAAGTTTACGGTTCCTGCAGACGGTATAAGTGGTGAGGTTGTAATTACAAGTGCTAATCCTACAATAGCAGAAGGCGCTGCTAATGCAAATGCCACTATAACCTATAGCGGTGTTTATACTCTTAATAACCTGAACTATAAGAATTCTCGTGGAGATTATGGTTACAGCACAGATGAAAATGGTGTTGTTACAGATGAGCTTACAATTGATGATACTACAGGCGAAATTGGTGCAACTGGAAGCTATGAGGATTATTTGAATTTCTATAACCGCTGTCCAAATAAAAAGAATAATAACCTTCTTACAGATGACCTTTATTTTGATATATGGGATTTTAATACAGATGCGGCAAGAACTTACGATGGCAGAAACTCTGTTCTTGACTTAATGATGAAGATTGCCCCAGGACAAGATAAAATTGGTTTTGCCTTCTGTGATGGTGACGAAAAATGGGCAATGCCAGGGGGAACAAATAATTCTTATCAGAGCTTTGTAACAACTGCCGACTTCTTTAAGTCTACCGGCTTTATTTACACCTCAGACGGCAAGACCTTTGGAGTATGTGCTGGTGGTGAATCTGGCACTAATTATGCCGATACCTTCAGCTTGTATTCAAGTTTAAGTGGTGCAAATAATGGAGACAAAGGTTCTATAAATGGACGTAACAATACACGAATTGAATGTATCTCTCAGAATGGTACAAAGACAGATGCAACTGTTGGTGAACAGATGGATAAGGACCGTTTCTTAAGTCCGGCTTTTGCTGCCAGAAGTATTGGAACTGGAAATACAGGCAGTACAGATTTGTATCTTGCATATCTTGATAATATGAACGGAGAAATTCGCTTTAGATATGGAAATATTCCAAATAATTCTAATACAACTGCGAAAAATCATGGTCAGTTCCGTGATAGTTATAATGATGTTGGTTGGAATGGAACTACACCCAAAAATTATAGTCATAACACAAACTATTTCCAGATTCTTGCAACTTCAGAAGGAGATGGACTTGGTTATGCTGGAGAATATATTTCTATGGGCGTAACTTCTGGCGGGGTAGTTGTAATTGTATGGTACGATGCAAAGAATGGTGCTCTTAAGTATTCATACAATACTTCTCCTACTACAGCACGTACAGGAAATGCAGCTGTTGGAACCGGCTGGCAGGTAGTAAGAGATCTAAGTGCTCACTGCGGTAAGTTCTGTCAGTTAGTTGTAGATTCTGAAAATCATATTCATATTGCGGCTTATGATACTCAGAAGGCAGATTTAATGTACTTCTACCTTGATGAATATGATTCGACAAGCTGGACAACTTCCACAGTAGATTCAAAGGATGGTGTTGGTGAATATCTTACACTTGATGTAGCAGAACATGATGGTAATCAGATTCCTTATATCGGTTACTGGAGAGCTTCTGCTCAAAAACCTTGTTTTGCTTACCTTGCAAATCCTGCTGCAACAGACAAAGCCGGTACAGATACTGATTTTTACACAGGTACATGGGAATGTTCTATTGTTCCTGTACAGAGTACTCTTCCAGAACAGGGAGAAAAGAATGACCAGCGAAACAGAATTAATGTTGCGGTCTGGAAAACTGCAGGTGGCTCATTAACGTTTTCTACTAAGCAAAATTCTTCAGTTACTGCAAATGGAACGGGTAGTGGAACATGTTATGGTAACGGTTCTCCTAATCCTGTTTTAGCTTATAGGATAACAGTTGGTACCAGCGGTCGTGCAGAAACCGCGCAGAAAAAGTAGGAGAGGGGGTGCATTATGAAAAGGTTTACAAATATGAAAAGAAATAGATTTATAAGAAAAAGTTTAGCAGTTTCTCTCGTTTCTTCTTTGCTGGTTGCTGTAACTACGCTTTCCTGTGAGGTTGGACTTGGTGCCGCAATTGATACAGAAGCGCCATCAGCAAGTATTACCTATCCTCCGGAATCTGCAATTATAAGAGATTACTTTTATATTGCAGGTACCTGCGATGATGATGATAAGGTAGACCACATTGAGCTTACTCTTACCTGCGATGGTTCAACAGTTTATTCTACCGAAGATGATGTAACAATCGAAGATGGAAAAAACTGGAGCATAAGACTAAATGAAAAAGGCAGCGGTTCTTACAACGGATATCGTTTCCCGGATGGTTCTTATACAGTTAATATTACAGTAGTAGATGGAAGCGGAAGAAGTACAGGTCCTTATGCACGTTCCTTTACTATTGATAATACTCCTCCTATTTTTATAATTTCTTCTCCAAGCAGTATAACAAGTGCAAAGGCATATGGAACAACTCTTAATGTTGCCGGAACTGTAGCAGACAGCTCCGGTTTAGCAGAAATGAGACTTTCTGTTTATGATGAATCTGGTGCAGATAAAGGTTCATATACTGTAAAGGATATAGATACTTCGGACGGAACTTCTGTAGATTTTGCCCGCTTTAATAAGAGTGCTCCGGATGACAGTCTTTCTGAATGTTATACAAATATATATGGAACAGTAGCACTTACAAACTCTGGCGATATTCTTGATAACGATACAGCTAACCCGGTAAAAACATTTAAAACAAATGTTGTATTAACAGATAAGGCAAAGACTTATCAGTCTCCAAATTCTATGGGTGCAACAAGTTCCGTAGGAAATACAACAAGTACAGTATATTCTTATGATGATGTTTATACTCAGATAATTGGTGGCGCTCCTTTAGCATTAACTCCTGGTGAACTTATTAAAAACATGAACGGTAAGTCAGGAACCTCTGCTGTCTTTACTAATGGCGGGCAGTCTATGTCTGTAAAAGAATATATGACAAGCAAAGCCATAGATACCAGCTCTGTGAATACAAGTAATCAGCTTGATAAGCTTTTAAAATTCAGTTTAAACCCAAGAGCAAGACCAGGCTTTGTAGTTACAACTCTTACAGATACTAATGGTACTACATTTAATACATCAGGTCTTTCAAATGATTTAACCATTGATGAAAAAAAGAATAAAATTAAATCTCGTGTAATGACAGGAGCTACACTTGTAGCAACAGTTTCTGGTTTTGGAAGTACAGAAATAAAAGGTAATTCATTAAAGATGTGGATGCATCGCCTTGAGTCTGGAGAATTTAATATTGCTTCTATAAAGTCAGTTATTACCAGCCTGGAAAATCAGGTTTATGGTGGAAGTACAAATCCTACCGGATGGCAAGATATTACAGCCGAAGATGCAAATTATTCAGATGGAACAACTGTTTCTATGTCTTCCAGAAGACTTCCTACCTTAATGAACGATGAATTCTATATTGTTGCAATTACAGGAAAAGACGCAGAAAGTGCAAATCTTGACCAGGGTGTAATTTACGGCTTTATGGGACAGCCTAATACCGATGCTCCTGTTATAGTAATAAATGACCTGGAAGATGGTCATTATTATACAGGAACTCAGTATTCAAGTCTTAATCTTAGCGTTACTGTAACAGGTGGTGGCGCTTCAAGCATTATTCAAACAGTAACTGCTAAGGTTTATTATGGTGCAAATGAGCAAACTACAACATTAACAGACAGCAATAATACTCCTGTTTGTAATATTAACAGAGCATTATCTGCTCTTGTAAGTTCACTAAATATACCTGCAGCAGAAAATAATTTTTCTATAAGAATAGAAATAACTGCAAGAGATACCGACGGTAATAATAGTACTAAAGGTTTAAGAATTAATATTGACCGTCAGGCTCCTGTAATAAATATTGTTTCTGCAGAACCTGTTGTAAAAAAATACAATGGTACTGATGGAAACTTTATAAACGGAACCTTTAGAACAGAGATTAACGTAGATGAAGTAAAACTCACCGGAGTTTCTTATACAATTACAAATGGTTCAACTACTTCTGCTTCAACAACTTTAGGAACTTCTTCTACTTATCCTATAGATATAGATACTACAAGATATATAAATGGTACAACTTTACGGCTGAATTTTACTGCAGTGGACGAAGCTGGTAATACTTCTTCTCTGTCTTCTACAGTATATACAATTCAGCAGGAAACAGATAAACCAAAAATTTCTATAACAAATGCAGATAAAACAAAAGATGCAGCAACAGATGATTTATCTGTTGATAACCTTTTTGATTTATCTACAAAGAAAGCACTAAGCCTTGCAGTAGAAGATGATGATTATATTAATTCAGTTGTTGTAAAATATCAAAAAGTACAAGCTAATGGTACTCTTGGAACTGAAGTGACACTTAGTCCTGCTTCTACAACTGCCTTTACTCCAAATACAACTACTTATTATACAGGAAATTATCCATTACAGAATTCTTCTGGAACAGATCTCCCGGAAGGTGTTTATTTAATTAAAGTTGAAGCTAAAGATAAAACTTGGAATGACACAACAAATACTACAGTACGAGCTTACAGACAGGAATCAGAATCTTTCTATATTGCAATAGATAAGACTGCTCCTTCTATTTCAGAAAATGAATTTGGTTCTACAACAAATAGAACAAATCTTGCGTCAACTATAACTTATGCAGGAACTGCATCAGATACAAACGGACTGTATAATAATGGAACAGGAGCAATTACAGCAAAAGCAACAAAAGAAGGTGAATCTTCTCCTGCTAAGACCTGGACAAGAGATGTTGTTAATGGTAACTGGAGTCTCCCTATTGCTCCAGCAGATATTACAGCAGATGGAACTTATACAATCGAAATAAAGGTTAAAGATGCTTCCGGACGTACAAAAACTGTAAACAGAACAATGATTCGTGATACTGTCCTACCTGTTATAACAAGTCCACAGATTTCTGTTTCTCCTCATACCGCTTCTAACAATACACATGAATGGTATAATTCAAGCAGTCTTGGAATTTCTGCAACTGTAACAGACAGTAAACTTAAAGAGGTTCAGTTTGTAAATGTTGCTTCTACCTGGGCTGGAACTGCAGAACCTACATCTGTAGAGTTAAATGGAAATACCTGGGCAAGAATGAATGCTATGTCTACAGCAAATACTTATGCTGCAACAGCTTCTAATCTTGTAAGTATGAATGCTGCTTCTGGTGCTACTGCAATTGCAATTCGTGCAACAGACGAAGCCGGAAATAAAAAATATGCAAAAATTTCTGCAGTAAAGATAGATGCGGTTGCTCCACAGCTGAACAATGACGTTTCTGCTTCTGGAACTTCAGGAGATGCGAGCGTATATGTAAAAATTGGTGCAACAGAAAGCAAATCCCTTCAGGCATTAAATTCTGTAAGATCTGATCAGTCGCAGGCTGCAGAAGTTCGTGTTGCCTTAAAGGATTTGGGTGGAAGTGGAATAGACAGCGGAAAGATATTTGTTTCTGTAAAAGACCGTTTTGGAAATTCAGAACCTGCTGCAGCCAAGAAAGTTTCTGTAACACTTGCCGATGGAAGTGCCGCTGCTTGTGGACTTGCTTCGGGTGTATATAAATTTACAATTCCTGCTTCTTCTATAGAAAACGGAACAGTATATCTCCGCTATTATGATATGGCAGGAAACTATACCGATTCTACAATCTTTACATTCTATGTAGATAGTGAGGCACCTAAAGCATCTATAACCTCTCCTGTTAAATCAGAGGTTAATGGAAAACTTATGATTTCGGGAACTGCAGAAGATGAAACTGCACTCCGCGAGGTCAGCCTTTATTACACAACTACACAGCCAACTTCTTCTACAAATGTTTCGACAGCATTTACAGCTACAAACAGAATTGGAACATCTATTGACTGTACCGGCTTAACAAGTAAGGAATGGGAGTTCGGCGGAACAACAGGTGTAGATTTTGAATCTATAGCAAATGTTACAAGCCGTGCCGTACCAAAAGAGATTTGGATTGTACCTGTTATTTATGACGAGGCTGGTCATGTAAATAACTTCTGGACAGAATGCAGAAAATATAAGGTAGATTTGAATTCAGACCGACCTGTAATTAAATTTGCAGAATTAAGGAATCTTGGTCAGATATTTACTTATAACGAAACCGGTGAAATAAGTGGAACTTTCGCAGATGACGATGATGACGGAACAAATGTTGTAACAACATTTATTGCAAGTTCATCTCCAATTACTTTAAGTGCAAGTACTGGTGAACCAACAAATGCAACAACAGAAACAACTGTTGATCTGGCTTCCGGCGAATGGACATTTACTCCTGCCAACAACGCCGACGGCGAAAAGAATGTTTACTTCTATATAAAAGATAATGCGGGAACAAAGTTCTACACAAGTGCAGCTTATTCAAGCGGAACTTGCGGTGGAGATCCTTATATTCAGTATAATGGTGCTTCAAAAGCAGATAATACTACCGCTATTTCTTATAAAATAGATAATGCTGGTCCTTCAGTTCCAAGTATTGTTCTTGAATGGAATGATGCTTCTACGGGCACAGCAGATGGAAGTACAGATGAAATTTCCAGAACAACAGTTATTGGTGGAGTAAAACGCTATTACCGCTTTGTAATTACAGGACATGATACAAGTGGAATTGCTTCAATGACAATGAAACTTGCCCAGCAGGGAGCTTCTACAAATTATGAAACTCTTGATTCTTCAACAGATGGAACCTTTGGAGCTCAGGTAACCGGTTCAGGAAGTTCTGCTGTAACTTCTACAGAAACCTTTATCTGGACAACTCCATGGATTGATTCTAAAAAATCATATACTGTTTCTGGAGCTGCTCATACAATAGAAGATGAAATTCTTTCCGGTTCAATTACCGTAACAGATATTTCTGGTCTTGATTATCCAACTTCTGTAACCTTTACAATTGATAATAAGGTTCCTGCAGCAGCTTTGATTTCTCCAAATTCATCTATTATTCAGACAGGAACTGTAAACTTCAGTGCGACTGCAAGTGATGTTGGAGATGCCGGTCTTGCAGCTGTTAAATGGATGGTTCCGCTTGCTGCAGATTCTTCTAAGACAGATGTTCAGCTTGCAGCGATTGGAGATGCAACTGCTGCAGAAATAGCAAATGGTACAGGTGGTGGAAAGTGGCATCCATTTACATTAGATGGTGCAACTTATAAGGCAAGCTTTACAGAAGCACAGGCTTATGTAAGTGGAAGTAATACAGGTAAGTTTACCGATACAACAACCTTTGCAACTACTATTATAGATAATACACCTGCCGCTGCTGGAGACAAGATTTATAGTATTCCAATCTACATTCTTGCAGAAGATAATACAGGAAACGTTTATGTAGAAAAGGCATCTATTAGATATTGTCCAAATGCTTCTATTCCTAAGTCAAACTTTACATATCCTACTCCAAGTGATTATGACACTACTTCAACTGGAACTCAGCAGAATTTCATTACGCTTGGTGGAACAATTCGTATTACTGGTGTAAGCGAAGATGATATGGGTGTTGATGCAACCTTTATTCAGATAGACATTGATGCTGGTAATGATTTCTCTGCTGCTAACTGGAATACTACAGATAGTACTTATCTGGAAGGAAAAGGCTATACTATTGTTACTAAAGCAGATCTTATGAGTGATTATGGTTTATCAACTGATGATGTTCCAGACGGATGGTGGGGAATTAAGTGTTCCGGAACAAGTGGCTGGAACTGTCAGTTAAACGAAGCAGACCAGCTTGTAAGTGAAACAGCTGATACAGCAAGAAATGTAAGTATTAGAGTTTGTTCTGTTGATATTGATGTTGGTACAAAGCATCTTTCTTCCTGGAGTGCGCCTGTAAATATTAAGGTAGATGATAAAGCTCCAAAAATTGGAAATAAGCTTTCTAAGATGTACCAGTTTGATGGAACAGTTGGCAGCGTAACTGTAGCTGTAACAGGAAGTGGAGCCAGCGAAACTGTAACTGCCATTGCAAAGAATACGTCTGGCACTACAATTACACCAGAAAAAATTACAGATTATACAACAAATATGTTCCTTCGTGGAGCCTGGTATTATGCTGTATCTATAGAAGATGAAAATGCAATTGATTCTGTAGCAGTTTATAAAGATTCTTCAATTTCACCTCTTACAGCAGGTACAGATTATAAATATGTAGATTACACAGCAGAAAATTCATGGCGTAAACAGATTATTTATCTTCCTATCAGTCAGAGTAACATAAATGTTTCTTATAGAATTTCTGTAACAGACAAGGATGCAACAGCTCATAAAACAGAGCAAACCTTTAACTTTAGGATTGATAATAATGCACCAGACTTTAATTCTCTTACAAGCGATGATGCAGATCTTGCCGCAACAGGAGTAACCTTCCGCGATTCTAACTATACCTTTGATATTGCAGGAACCATAAGCGATTCTACAGATGGTTCGGGAATAAACTTCCTTGTATTCTACTTTACAAGAACTTATGGAACTGGTACTTCTGCTGTAACAAAGATTTTTGATGCTGCAATGCAAGGACAATCTGCTTCTGATGGTGTAGATATCTCTACTCTTGAGCCTCTTTCTATAACACAGGGTACAGGAACAACTGCAAAAACTTACACCTTGTACGGAAAGAAATTTACTGGAGGTACATATTCTTCAACTGGAAATTCTTATACAAAGACAGGAATTTCAACTGATACTCACATTAGAAAAGGCGGATTAATTTACATAGATGGTATGTACCATATAATTACAGGTAAAACTGGAGATACAGTAAGCTTTGAAGGTGCAGCAGATGGCGGTACAACTGCAGTATTCCCTTATGCACATGTAGTAAACAGAGGTGAAAAAGCGAGAACTGCAACAGTTGATGCAACTACAAAACGTTATGCAGCTTCTGTAGATTATGACGAAGATGGAATTGTAGAAACCTTTAACGGAAACGACTTCTCAAGAACCTTTAAGGCAGAATTCTACAGCCGCGATATTCCGGATGGTCCTGCTACTTTGAACTGTATTATTTTTGATAAAGCAGGAAACGTAAATGGAAGAACTGCAGCTGGAACAATTTCTAACCATGCACCTCGTCTTGCAAAACTCTTCCTTGGAACAGACTTAAATGGAGATGGAAACTATGATGATACAGAATTCAACTCATATAAGGCTGCAACCTTAAGTACAATTAATGATACTCAGGTTACTGAGTACAAGCAGGAATTCACTTTTGCAACTTCTGAAGATGAATTTGGTTATGGACGTTCATTTAAGGTAACTAAGGATCTTGTTGTTGTTCCAGAATATACTGGTGGTAACGGAACCTTAAGAATGAGATATTTAAGTGATGCTTCTTCTGCAACAGGAAAACAGACGGCAGTTTCTTCACAGTTAATTTCTCCATATACAGGAACAGCAATTTCCGCAAGCTTTACTCCACTTGTAAATGGAATAGCAGGTGATTCTTTATTCCTGGAAGATGACAACTTAGAAAAATTTAGACTTTCCGGAACATACAGTGCAACAACAAATATAAGCGGTCTTCCTCCAGATGGCTTAAATAAGAATGTTTCCTTTACTTTCTGGGATGAAACAGATGGACTTACTCAAGGTTCGGAAGGTACAGAATACTTCTTTGTACGCATTACAGACTTGAATGTGGATCAGAACGATGATGTAGCAACTAAGGTTTATATTAATCCGTTCTATTGGAACAGCTTGAATGATAACTCAATTTATGGAACAGAAAACCTTAAAGATATTAAGACAATTCAGGGACATATTGAACTGGAAGCAGACTGGAACCATTCTACATACAAAGCTGGAACAACAGGTGAATTTGATGGTGATCCTAAGGTTTCTGGAAAAATTGTAGTGCGAGGAACTGCTTATGATGATCAGCGATTGTCTCAAATTAGAATTACATTGCCAGGCTTTACCTTCAGCAATGCTGTAAGCGGTGGTGCAAGTGCAGGTGCTATGGCTGTAGCAGCAAGCTATAATAATGCTGCAAAGGTCTGGACAAATGCTGGTGCAACAATTGCAGCAGATGGCTGGAGCTTTAAGGTTTACGATGCTGATGATTCTAATACTTCTACAAAGAATAGGGCAAAAAGAGAAGGTGCATTCTTTGGTCAAAGAGGTCATCAGGTTTACTGGGAGCTTTGCTTAGACACTTCTAAGATTGCAAATTCAGTTGCTCTTGATGCAAACCTATTAATTCAGGCAACCGATCATACTACCGGTGGAAATATTACAGCAAATACAACAAGTGCAGCTGGAAGTACTCCAACAGGAACCGGTGCAATTGCCGAAACTGCAAATAAGTCAAACTATAGAATGGATATAGTTCCTTATATTACAAGTGTAACAACAGCAATGAGCAATTATGAAATAAATAATCCTTCTGTATATGCAAGAAGTTCTACTGGAAGATATCCTGTTTATGCAGTAACTGCAAGTAAAGCAACAGCACCGGCTAATGCTAATGCTAACAATCTGGAAAATTATAATTATGAAACTGTAACTTTGAACGGCTTTAATCTTGGTGCAGGTACAGTTGCATTTACAAGCGGAAATGCAACTGTAAATGCTTCTTTACAGGTTACAATTCCTGCTGCCGCTAAGAGTGGTGATGCAGAATATTATGCTACACTTGGTACAGGAGGAAATGCTGTTAGAATTTATGCCTTGAACAATAGAAACTATAATAACTCATTTGGTAATTGCAGCGAAACTGTAGTAAGCAATGCAGGCTTTAGTACAACAAAAACATTTGCTCAAAATAATAGTGCTGCAAATACATTGGATAATGCCGGTGGAAACTATAATGTTTACAAGCATTTCTATAACCGCCAGCCAAATGATGAAAACAATAATGTACTTACAGATGATCTTTCATTTGATATCTGGGATATTAACCAGAAGGCTGCTATAGCTTTGCGTAACAGTAAGGCAGATAACCCTGTAATGAAGATTAATCCAAAAACTGGTAGAATAGGCTTTGCATTCAGTAATGGTGCTACCTGGTTCAGTATGCCGAATTCAAATAATTCATATCAGTTCTGGAATATGAGTTACGATTACATGCAGTATAATGAACTGGCTTTTGATCCAGACGGATACTCGTTTGCAACTTCTGTTGGTGGAGATATTTCTGGAACTACTAATGATCATTTCTCTCTTATGTCATCAAGATGGGGAGCTGTTACTAGTGATACTGCTAACCAGGGGGCAAATGTAGGAGGAGAGGACAACAAACATATTAGATTAGATGCAATAGGTAATGATGCTTCTAATCGTAGAAAAGACCGCTTCCAGTCTACAAGCATGGTCGTAAATGGTAGTAATATTTATATTGCATACTATGACGTATTGAATAGTATTTTACATTTTAGATACGGTGCAAATGCAGCAATAGGCAATACAGGCGGAACTATTATAGATGATGGTAGTAATGATAGAAATTATAATAGTCAGCGGGTATGTTATCTAGATGGAACAACATGGAAAGGTTTGGGCGCTGCCGGCCCTTATGTATGTATTGGCGTTACAAGCACTAATGTTGTTGTAATGGTATGGTATGACAGCGTAAATGACAGGTTAATGTATTCATATAATACTACTCCAACTGAAGCTGGAAGATCTGGTCAAACTAGTACTAGTACCGGCTGGGCTGCGGCAACACCATTATTCTCTGGTGGCGGTAAGTACTGTAAACTTGCTGTAGATAATGCAAATGGAGTTCATATTGCAGCTTATGATACAGAAAATAATGCAGTTCGCTACATTTACCTTGCAAATTATACTGCACCTGGTACAAGAAAAGAAGCTCTTGTAGATATGTATTCCGGCGTAGGAGAAAACCTTACTATTGATGTAGCAAAAGATGGCAGTTATCAGGTACCACATATCAGTTACTGGTCTAGTTTCCCTGCATTGCCAAAATATGCAACACTTGCAAAACCAGAAGTATTCTATGCAACAACTGATGCCGTATATAATGGTTGTACAGAAACTGGTGAGTTTACAGGAATATGGAATTGTGAATATGTTGCTACAACAAGTACTCCACAGAAGAATACAATAAACGTTGGTGTATGGAAGAATTCTGTAACTAATAATTCTGCAGGAAATCTTGCATATTCCACTACTGGTACTAACCGTGGTTTACTGAATGGAACTAATAGTCATGCAAGTTCATATGCAGGAAATTCTCAAGGTATTTGTTATGGTAACGGTACAAACAATGCAGTTTTAGGTTATGTTGTCGTTCCATCATCAAGTCAGTACAATATAGAAACTGCACAAAAGAAGTAGAAATATAGATTTCGAAAACTCTCTGGTGCAAAAATTTAAAAATCCTTACTGTAAAGTAATTTACGGTAAGGATTTTTTGTTTTGTTCTTACTATTAATTTAATTTCTGAGTTAGTCTTTCAGGATTTATCACTAATCTGTTAAAACAAGTTCCTTTACATGTTTTTCACTCATTTCTAATGATTTTGCAATTATTTCAATAGAAACACCATTCTTATAAAAATTTCTGGCATCTTCAACTGCCTTTTGTTGAACGCCTTCGGACAATCCTTCAGCTCGACCTTCGGCGAGACCTTTTTCGCGTCCTTCAGCAAGACCTTCGGCGAGACCAGTTTCTCTTGCAATTTCCTTTTCTTCTTCTATTACATCCTGAACATACATATATTCCACCCTGTAATCAGAATTGATTTTTGCAGTTTCGGCAGCATCTTCCATCTTTCTAGTTAAATCTGATTCTGCCTTAAGTTCATAAATGAAGCGCAAAACATTCTGCACTTCAATATCATTTTCGTTCTTATATCCACTGCAATTATAAAACACATTATGGGTTTTGTCATCATAAGGAATCTTATCTGTTTCAATAAATCTTGAACTCTTAGTATAACGCGGAAGCCCTGCTCCAAA
>JAQXNX010000021.1 GCA_029098225.1 Spirochaetales bacterium
TGTAAGTCCTGATTAGGAATTCCTTTTCAAGCGGATTTAACTGCTTTCCCATGTGACACCTCCACGGGGCTCTTCTTCGTTTATTATATCATCTTAAACAAATTTTTTAGCCCCTCAGTGTCTACTTTTATTGTAGCATCATGTAACCCGGATGAACTTGATAAAAAAATTAAAAGCAAGGAACATCTTGGTTTACGTTCTATGTTAGACAGAATGGAGTTAATTGGCGGTTCCATAGAATTCTTTACTTCACAGAATGAGGGAATGGAAATTAAAATAAGATTACCTTTGGAGAATGCCTGATGAAAAATATAGTATATATTGTAGATGATCATAATATGGTTCGTATCGGACTTAAAGCCTGGCTGGAAAAACATACTAAGTGGCGTGTACCAAAAGATTTTGCATCTTCTAAGGAATGTATAGACTGTTTAAATTGTCTTGATAACTCTTTAAATGTAGAAACAGCTTTTCCTGAAATAATTATTGTCGATGTTCAGCTTATAAATGAAACCGGTTTTTCTCTTGTAAAAGAAATTTCTGAAAAATATCCGCAGATAAAATGCGTCATGTATTCAATGTTTGATACTTCTGGCTTTGTTCTGCAGGCAAAAGATTCTGGCGCTAAAGGCTATATTTCTAAAGTTGCCAAGGAAGAAGAACTTGCTCACTGTCTTGATGTTGTGCAGAATGGTGGAACATATCTTGAACAATATATGCTGGAAGCTCAAAATAAGGTTGATACAATTGTTTCCATACTTTCAAAACAGGAACGAAATATTTTTGAAGCAATTCTTCAGGAAAAAACAAATAAACAGATTTGTGATGAATTTTTTATTTCTACCCGCACTGTAGAAAATTATACCAGCCGCTTATATGCAAAAATCGGCGTAAAGAATAGAGAAGAGCTTATAGAAAGATTCCGCTAGAATATTGCGCATGTAATGACAATTATTTGCAAATGCATTATAATTTTGAGAATATTTTTATTGCAGATTGATAATTTTTTTATCAATCTGCAAAACGGCTGAGTCAAGGCTTTAAGCGAAGCGTGCCTTGACCAGACGTATATAACGAGGAATAAACAAAATGCAAGCAATTGAACTAGAAAAGGCCTATGAGCCTAAATCTTTTGAAGACAGAATTTACAACGAATGGGAAAGTAAAGGATATTTTAAGCCGGTTTCTGATGAGGCTAATCCTGTTCACTGCCAGTGTGCAGACTGCAACAAAAAAACAAATATTTATTCTGTCGTCATTCCTCCTCCAAACGTAACCGGAGTCCTTCATATGGGACATGGTCTTAACAATACTCTTCAGGATATTGTTGTACGCTATCACAGAATGAAGGGTGATAATACTCTCTGGGTAACTGGAACAGATCATGCCGGAATTGCAACTCAGAACGTAGTTGAACGTCAGCTTAAAAAAGAAGGTAAAACCCGTAACGATCTTGGCCGCGAAAAATTTATTGAGCGCACATGGACTGTAAAGGAAGATCATCATAATACGATTGTAAAACAGCAGAGAAAACTTGGAAACTCTACAGACTGGGAGCGTGAACGTTTTACAATGGACGAAGGTTTAAGCAAGGCTGTACGCGATGTTTTTGTTACTTTGTATGAGCGTGGGCTTATGTACCGCGGTAAGCGTCTTGTAAACTGGTGCCCGCGTTGTGGAACTGCTTTGGCTGATGATGAAGTAGACCATGAAGATACACAGGGTGCAATGTATCACCTTTATTATGAATATGCTGATGGAAGCGGAAAGATTGAAGTTGCTACAACTCGTCCGGAAACTTTCTTTGGAGATACTGCTGTTGCCGTTAATCCAACTGATGAACGTTATACAGCCCTTGTTGGAAAAAAATTAAAATTGCCGCTTACAGGAAAAGAGATTCCAATCATTGCAGATGATTATGTAGATAAGGAATTTGGAACCGGTATGGTAAAAATTACACCTGCTCATGATCCAAATGACTGGGAAGTTGGTAAAAGACATAATCTTGAAGTTGTTAATCTTTTAACTCCAGATGGCCGTCTTAACGAAAATGTTCCTGAAAAATATCGTGGATTAAAACCAGAAGAAGCTCGCAAGCTTGTAATTGAAGATCTTGAAGCCTGTGGACTTTTTAAAGGTGAAGAAAAGATGGTTCATTCGGTAGGCCACTGTTATCGCTGTAAAACTGTAGTTGAACCTTATTTAAGTGACCAGTGGTTTGTAAAAATGAAGCCTCTTGCAGATAAGGCTCTTGCTGCCTGGAAAGCTGGAGAAATTCAATTCTTCCCACGTAAATGGGAAAATACATATGAAAACTGGCTTACAAATATACGCGACTGGTGTGTTAGCCGTCAGATCTGGTGGGGACATAGAATTCCGGTATGGTACTGCCAGAAATGTGGTGAAGTTATTGTTAGCCGTGAAGATCCTTCTAAATGTCCTAAGTGTGGTTGTGGCGCGGAAGATTTAAAACAGGATGAAGATGTCCTTGATACATGGTTCAGCTCCTGGCTCTGGCCGTTCAGTACTTTAGGCTGGCCGGAAAAAACAGTTGATTTGGAAAAATTTTATCCAACAACAGCGCTGGTTACTGCTTACGATATTATCTTTTTCTGGGTTAGCCGTATGATTATGGCCGGTCTTGAATTTACAGGAAAGGCTCCTTTCCACGATATTTACATTCATGGTCTTGTACGCGACAAGCAGGGCCGCAAAATGTCTAAGTCTCTTGGAAACGGAATGGATCCTCTTGAGATTATTGATATGTATGGTGCCGATGCACTTAAGTTCACCCTTGGATTTATGTGTGCACAGGGACAGGATATTCTTATAGATAAAGACAGCTTTAAGCTTGGTTCACGTTTCTGTAACAAGGTTTGGAATGCCAGCCGCTATCTTTTAGGAAATCTTGAAGGTCGAAATCTTGTTCCTGTAACCGATGCAGATCTTACAGAACTTGATAAATGGATTTACAGCCGCTTGAACTATGCTGCAAAAACTGCACGCGAAGCTCTTGATACTTACCGTTATAATGATGCTGCTTCAGCTCTTATGGAATATTTCTGGAATGAATTCTGTGACTGGTACGTAGAGGCTACAAAAATTAACTTTAAAAATGGAGATGATAAAGAAAAAGATCGTCAGGCTTCTGTATTAATGAATATTCTTGAAGAAAATCTTCGTCTATTACATCCTTATCTTCCATTTGTTACAGAAGAAATATATTCAAAGCTCCCTCTTTCAGAAATTGCAGAAAACAGAAAAAAGGCCGGCGAACAGAAAATTGCAGACAACAGTGATTATGTTGGAATGCTTATAAATGCTCCTTATCCAAAAGCTGTTGATGCACGAGATAATGCACAAATTGCAGAACGATTCGAAGCTCTTAAAGATTTAATTGGAAAAGTACGTGCAACAAAAGTTGACTGTGGAATTGACCCTGCAATTAAGATTAATATTGCTATTAAAATTGAAAAGGGAAGTGCAGCAGAAGTTGCCCGCGAAAAAATCGAAATGATTCAGTTGCTTGGCGGTGTAGCTAAGGTTGAATTTGTAGAGGCAAAGCCTGCTTCTTCAATTGGTGCTGTTGGAAACGGTTTTGAAGCCTTTGTTCTTGTAGATGAAAATATCAATAAGGAACAGCTGCTTTCACGTTTCCAGAAGACAATGGAAAAAGAACAAGGCTATGCGAGAATGAGCGAAAATAAACTTAACGGAAACTTTGCAAAGCATGCCCCTGCAGAATTAGTTCAGGAAGAGCGCGACAGACTGGCAGAAAGTCAGAAAAAAATAGCAACTCTTGAAAGTTATATTAAGGAGCTGATGTAGTAAAGAATGCAGCACCGCTAATGCGGACTTTATAAGGAGACTTATGTTAAAAAAAGGTTTTAAGATTTGTATTTTATTTCTCGTATTATCTTTTTCGCTGAGTGGATGTTTTTCTGAAAAAAACACTCCGTTTTATGACAGTGAATGGATAATGCAGAATGTTGATGATCAAAATCAGCTTTATTACCATCATTTAATATTGTCGCCTGATCATAAGGTTATGCTGCGTGTTTCATATGCCGATTCTACAAATATTATTGTCTGGCAGGGAACTTATAAGATAAATTCTAAAAAATTATATTTTAATTTTACAGAATGTATCCGATATGAAAAGGGTGAGGTTGTAGGAAACTATACCGCCGGACAAATGATAAAATTCTATGCCGGAGAATATCTGTATTCAGTCGGAATTCCAGATGATGATACAGAAAAAAACGGAAGATACCATCTTCGTTTGATTCGTCCAAAAAATTTCTTTTACGCAGATTCAAAAGATATGTTTGGTAATGCATTAGAGGATTTTGTCAAAGTAAAATAACAGCAGGGCAGGAGAGAATATATGGCAAAGCAAAAATATCAGATGAAAGTTGAGCGTTCTCAAAAAATGGAAGCACAGGAAATGCAAAGACTTTCAACTATAAATTTTGCTCCATATATTCAGCTGGCAACTGGTCTTATTGGAAAATCACGGCATGCTGGTGGAAATATGTTTCGTCACCAGATGGATACACTTGCAATTCTAATTGATTACGGTTATATAGATTCTCCTTTGTTAAAGGCTTCCATTGTTCATGATACTGTAGAAGACATTCCAGATTTTGATAAAAATTTAATTATTAATGCAGATGAAGATGGACCCGATGTCCTTGAAATTGTTATGGAAGTCACTCGACGCGAAAATGAAGATAAACGTCAGTTTTTGCACCGCATCCTTGATTATGGCAGTCAGAAGGCAAAAATTTTAAAATGTGCAGACAGAATCAGTAATATGATTTCTCTTGGTTATGTTACAGATCCAAAGTTTATTGAACGTTATTGCGACGAAACTGAATTTTTCCTTTTGCCTATGGCTCTGGAAGTAGATTTTAATATGTACCAGGAGCTTATAAGCCTTATTATGACCCGCCGACGCTATCTTGAAGACGGCGGATATTTTGATACCCGTATAAAAGAAAGTAATGGCTAACCACAGATTACAAATTATAATCCAAAAAATCCCATACCTTTTTTCAGATTTTCATCTATCGGAATATTCTTCAATTGTTCTTCAGCCTGCTTTTTAATTTCATTTTCAGCCTGAGCTTTTAATTGATCTGTTAATTCTTTCATAAGTTTTTCCAGCTCTTTCTGTATTTTCTTTACAGCTGCATCTGAATCTGTAATCAGGCCTTTTATATCTGTAAACTGTTCAATTTTTTCGGTGGCAAGTCCAGTTTTATCCGAAAGAAGTTTTGTGACTCTTTCCTGAGCTTCATCTGCAATAGAAGAAATCGCCTTATTAAAAGCTGTCGTAAACATAGTCTGAAACAATTCTGCAGCATTTGTATCTATTGTAAGAACAAGCCCGTCTGTTTGAGAATATGTATAGCCTAATTGAATCTTCATCGTTTTTACAGAATTTATAGCGTCACTGTATATATCATAAACAATTTTAGGTTCAAAAGCCGGAGTAAGAATCTGAACTTCAGATAAGTTTAAAGTTCCAGTGCCTTTTACGCTTCCATTTTTGTCTGCATCAAAATTACATTGAATTGCAGAATTTGAATTAAGCCCGTATGAATCGAATGTAACATTAAATGGAATATTGTTTCCATCATAAATTGCATCAATAAATGGCGCTGTTGTCTGTGTTCGCGCGTCTATAATTGCATTTAATTTATTCTGTGTTCCAAGAACTTCAAGGTTAGCTGAAAGTTCAGACTGTTTGTTTCTTTTGTCTGCATCACTTGAAAATTCCTTTGCAGAAAAATTCCAGTTGCTTCCTGAACCATATGCATTTTCCAGAAGGAATTTTGGAACATTGTCATTTTTGTAGTAAATAGTTCGTCCAGGGGCTCTCTGTGCAACTTTCTTTTCTTTTTTCTTTTTTTCTGCTTTAGCTTTTGAGTCAGAAGCGTTGTTTGCTTTAATTTCCATAGCCTTATCAAGAACCTGACGTGCATAAGGCGAATATTGGTCTGCCATTCCATAAACAAAGGCTGTAATTAAATCATTAAATACAGATTTCAAACCTTTGTCTTTTAGAACTGTAAATTTTCCAATCTGTTCATCAATCAGTTTCTTATCTGCCTGAATAGCATTAGAAATATCTTTAGACAAGGCGGCTATTGTATTTGCGTCTACCTGAACTTTTTCTACTGTAGATTTTGTTTGTTCTGCAATAGCATTTCCGGTATTAATTCCATTTGTAACAAGATCAATCAGTTCTTTTATTTTTATTGGATCATTCAAATTTTGATAATCAATTGAAGTTGCTTTTTCATAAATTGCCTGAACATCTTTAACAGATTTCTCAATTTTTTCCGGTTCATTCTTCCATTTTTCAATCAGTTCTTCTGCTGTTTTTTGTGCCTTCTCTGCAACTTGTGGAGACTTGAGATTTGCCTGCATGCCTTCAATTATATTCTGTGGATTATAGTCGGCAAACATTCCGTCAAGTGTGTTCTGTGTTTTTTTAAGAAGATCGTCTCTGGCAATCTGCAGCTTTGGATTTGGCTGTTTTGATTCTTTTTGATCTTTTTCTTTTGGTTTCTTTTCTTTTTTTATAAGTTTTCCAGATTTAGTTCTTTCTGTATTAACAAGGATTTCTGCAACAGTAATATTTTGAATATCAAATTTTCCTTTTAAAAGTTCAGTTAAATTAAAATCAAGCGTTATTTCCCCTATCTGGAATAAATTTTTCATTTCTTCATCGGGATTAGCCTGCTGAAGATTTTTGATTTTTAATTTTGAATTTAAGAATTCTACATGAAGATAATCTATGTCTGTTTTTGCCTGAAAAATTCCCTGCATTGCAGAAGTTATTCCTTTTTTTACAATGATATCCTTAAAAGTAACAACTACAATAAATAGGGCTGCAAGAAAACCTGCTGTAATGGCAAAAGGTATAAATTTGAATCCTGCTTTCCTTTTTTTAATATCTTTTGAAATTTTCTTTAAACGAATGAGCTGCTTTTTTTCAATTGTTCCGGTTTTATCTATAGAAAGAAATCCCGGCTTTACAGAATCTTCCTTGAATAAACTTTTAATTAAATCTTTATCAGCAGGAATATAAATTTTTTTAAGAATTTTTGATTCTAGTTTTTTTGGAGTATATTTTTTCTTAAATAATCCTGGAATTTTTTTTGCTTTTACAAGTTTAATCTTTTTCTGTTTTTTCTTTTCTGTTATATTTTTATTTTCGTTATTATCCATAAATTACTCCGTTTACATTTTTAAATAAGCTCTAGTGAGGCTGCCTTAAATTTTGAAACAAGCGGTATTTTGTAAAAGAATTTTGCAATTTTACTGTTATTCCAGGCAGATGCAACTTTTGTACGCCATAATCGGATAAAAAGTATAAAAAATACAAAAACCGGAATATAAACAATCAGACTGAAGGCAAGTGAGCCGCAAACCATTGTATTATTTATTTTTGTAAATCCTACGAATGGAATTTCTATAATTTTTGCAAAAAATCCAGAAAGCTTTTCGCTGGTTAAGATTTTATATCCAAGGGAATCAAAAAGATTATCTGCTAGAGGTGCTGCAAAAGACATTAAAAGGGTAGTAACAAAGTATGCACTTTTATTAATTCGTACAAAAAGAAAGAACACAAAAAGTATATACCATAAAAGATTATTTTTTGGAATGAATCCCAGCATTACACCAAGGCATACTGCATTTGCAACTTCTGAAGCTTTAGAATTTGAATTTAATATTTTGAAAAACGCAACAATTTTTTTAATCATAAAATTCCCTTATAAACATTTTAATCTTATTGTTAATTATACCATTATCTTTTTAATATTGATAGTATTTTTTTTAATGTAATATATGCGATTGCTGAATGAATAGTAGTGAATGAATTGTGAAAAATCTTTTAAAACACACACTCTATAGACTATTTTCCATAAATTCAGTATTTTATAAGAAGTAAAATTTAATCTATTTTTAGAGGAGATATACAATGGCAGATGTAAGAGTTGCTATTAATGGTTTCGGCCGTATTGGTCGTTTGGCTTTCCGTCAGATGTTTGACGCTAAAGGTTATGAAGTAGTTGCTATCAACGATTTGACAAGCCCAAAAATGCTTGCTCACCTTTTGAAGTATGATACAGCACAGGGTGGATACGCTGGACGCATTGGTGAAGGAAAACACACTGTTGAAGCTCACGATGGTGAAGGCGAAGATAACTACATCGTAGTAGATGGAAAGAAAATCGTAATCTACAAGATGCCTAACGCTGCTGATCTTCCATGGGGAAAGATTGGTGTAGACGTAGTTCTCGAGTGTACAGGTTTCTACGTATCAAAGGAAAAGAGCCAGGCTCATATCACAGCTGGTGCTAAGAAGGTTGTAATTTCTGCTCCTGCTGGAAACGACCTCCCAACAATCGTTTACAATGTAAACCACAAGACTTTGAAGAAGGGTGACAATATCATTTCTGCAGCTTCTTGTACAACTAACTGTCTTGCTCCTATGGCTAAGGCTCTTAATGATGCATTCCCAATCCAGTCTGGTATCATGTCTACAATCCACGCTTACACTGGAGATCAGATGATTCTTGATGGTCCACAGCGCAAGGGTGACCTCCGCCGTTCACGCGCAGGTGCTCAGAACATCGTTCCAAACTCAACAGGTGCTGCAAAGGCTATCGGTCTTGTAATTCCTGAATTGAACGGAAAATTGATTGGTTCTGCTCAGCGTGTTCCAGTTCCAACAGGATCTACAACTATCCTTACTGCTGTAGTAAAGGGTAACGATGTAACTAAGGAAGCAATCAACGCTGCTATGAAGAAGGCTTCTGATCCAGAAACATTCGGATACAACGAAGATGAAATCGTTTCTTCTGACGTAATCGGAATGCGCTTCGGCTCACTCTTCGATGCAACTCAGACAATGGTTACTAAGATTGCTGACGGACTTTTCGAAGTTCAGGTTGTATCATGGTATGATAACGAAAATAGTTACACATCACAGATGGTTAGAACTATTAAATACTTCTCAGAAAACTGCTAATTATAGTTAGATAGTATTTAATTAAAGGGGCTTCTTTGAAGCCCCTTTTTTATGTAACTATTTTCGTTATCTTTTATCCAACTGTCGCAATTTTGCTATGCAAAATCGCTCCGTGCGGCTCTGTTAACCATCGCCGCATGGTATGATAATGAAAACAGCTATACTTCTCAGACATTTTCGGAAAAAAGGTTGCGAGTGACGCAGCAACCGCCGAAAATGCCGAGCGCCCCTGCGCGAAGGGGTTAGAACTATTAAATACTTCTCAGAAAACTGCTAATTATAGTTAGATAGTATTTAATTAAAGGGGCTTCTTTGAAGCCCCTTTTTTTATGTAACTGTTTTCATTATCATTTTATCCAACTGTCGCAATTTTGCTATGCAAAATCGCTCCGTGCGGCTCTGTTAACCATCGCCGCATGGTATGATAATGAAAACAGCTATACTTCTCAGACATTTTCGGAAAAAGGTTGCGAGTGACGCAGCAATCGCCGAAAATGCCGAGCGCCCCTGCGCGAAGGGGATATATATATCAGAACAAATTCATGTCGTTTACTACATTAGTTTGTTAGGCTTGACAATTCTGTTTTGATATTTCATAATGGATTTCGCTTTGGGGATGTCCCGGTTTCGACGGAATTGGGAAATCTTGTACTGCAGGTGAGGGTGAAGGTCCTCTAAACTGACAAAAAAATAACTGCAATTTTCGCAAGAAAAGAAGAAGAAGCTGATGAAGCTTCTTTCGAAGCAGAAGCACTTGCTGCGTAAGCAGTGTGCAGGAACTCTTTCAGCTCTGTTCCGCGTTGATTGATGTTCTTTTACCTATCGGGACTTGCTTTCTAATGTTTCTGGTCTTTAGAAGGGACTTTTAATCAGAATACGGAGGCGACGCTTGTTATGCTGCTACCGGCTCCCGACAACTACCTCGCATAACTAAACTTGTAGATGTACCTGGTTTACTTTTTCGGACGGGGGTTCAATTCCCCCCATCTCCACAAGAATGTTTCTGTTGGGGGCTCATCGCCGCCCCCAACACCCCCCCCGCTAAAAGGATGAAGCTGCACTGCAGCTTCGAATAAGAGTAGGTTCAATTCCCCCCATCTTCAACAAAAAAAAATAAGGGAGTCAGAAAATCTGACTCCCTTATTTTTTTTGTTTTCGAGCTTTATTCAAAATAGTGGTGATTATTCGCCATCCATTCCGTTGTGGAACTTTGTCTGATATTTCTTAAGCATTGCTACAGCATTGCGTTTTCCGTTATAAACAAATCCTCCATTCCAGTATTCAAGGGCAGCAAAAAGAGCATTACCTCCATCCTGACTGTCAGATTCTTTTGTACGGAATGAAACGTAGTCTGCAAGCTGTAAGAAATCATTCTTGTGTAAACATTCAATTCTCTTTCTGTTAAAGTCATTCCATTTTTCCAGATCCTGGAAGCCTTCGCCTTCATCCTGAACAATAATATGTGCATGTGTAGGGCTAAATGAGTACCAAACAGTTACCTTTTTATTTATATCACAGTGATTTCCATGTTTTACAGCATTTTTAATTACTTCACTAATCTGCTGTTCAAGAAGGTTCAACTCTTTTATTTCTGTTGGTGCAGACTGAACAATCAGAAGTGTAAAATATCTGATCTGTCTGAAGTCTGATGGAAACTCCTTCTTAAGCATATTTGTCTTATCAAATAATGGATCATTCTCATCCGAGCGAAGTTCTTTAAATTCCTGAATCATATAATCCTCCTAACTCTCGCAATTATTCTTTTACCATTAAAAGAGCTTCTTCAATACTGTTCGCAATAGGGAAGTAGCCCATGAGTTTTGTAAGTTCAATTACCTTCTTAACCGAACCATGAATATTTGCAATAGCTAGATTTAAATTCATCTTTTTAATTGTTGAACAAATGTAAATAAGTGCACCAATTCCAGATGAGTCGATATAATCTACCTGCTCCAGATTGATAACAAAATTCTTTACATTTTTCTCCAACATTTTCATTACAAGCTCCTTCAGTTTATAGGAGTTGTAAAGATCCATTTCTCCGGTTACGTCAATAATATAAACATCGCCGTTCTTTCGTATTTTAAGTTCCATATAGAAGCTCCTTTCTATTGTATTTTAATAACCAGAAGGCTTTGGTCATCATATTGCTGCGCAATACCACAATACTTTTTCAAATCGTCTTTTACACGGTTTGAAATATCCTTTGCACTCGCACCGCAATTTTTTACAATTACTTTTTTAAAGTTATCGGTTGAATATTGTACACCATTTTCACTAAGAGATTCAAGTAAACCATCGGTACAAGTTGCAAGAATATCACCAGAATTTAATTTAATTATCTGATTTGAATATTCTGTGTCTTTTGTAACACCGAGTGGTTCGCTTATTGAAGAGAGTTGTTTGAACTCTTTTGTTTCTGCAGAATAAAGGAATACAGGATTATTACCACATGTAGAAATTTCAGCTTCTTTTGTTGTCGCATTATAGTTTATTAAGGCTACACTGGCAAAGTGGTCAATCTTTGAGCTTTCAAGACAAATTCCTCTGTTTGTCCATGACATAATAGTTGAAGCAGACTGATTTGTGTTTACTGCAAGACGAAGAATTGCACGAATCATTATCATAACGATAAGTGAGTTCATTCCTTTTCCTGCAACGTCTGCCATAATGAATGAAACTTTATCTTTTCTTGCAACTATAATATCATAATAGTCACCACAGACATTTTCTGCAGCGTTAGAGAAACATCCTATTGATAATCCTGGAATAACAGGAAGCTTAGCAGGAAGCATATCTTTCTGATATTTTGATGCAATACTTCCGCCTTTGTTCAATTCAGTATGCTCTGCATAAGCAAGGAAGCTGTAAAGTGGCTTCATTGTTGAAGAAATTGCATCACCAAGAATAAGAGCTTCATTGTAATCTTCGTTAGAGAACTTTTCGCTTTCTGGATTTCTTGAAAGTGCAATTACTCCAAGAACTCCTTCTGCCTGTTTGATAGGAACAAAAATATAGCTTCCACATCTTAAGAAGTCTTCAGGTCCATTCTGATAAATTCGTCCGTCTTTTACAGAATCTGGAATGTATGCAGGTTCTCCATTTGTATAAATATCACCAAAAATATTGCCTTCAAGCTGGAACTGTGCAAATTTGAAGTTAGTTTCTACACGAATCGGCTTATGAGGAAGATCTTCCGGTAATTTATATGGAGGTGGGAATGAACCTTTAAATGATTTAACAGCAAGAGTATTGTCATAATCATCTGCTATAAGAATTACACAACCATCGGCTTTAACTTTTTCCATAAGAATATCATTACAATATTCCAGAAAGTTTTCCATACTGTTATCACTTGAGAAGAATGTTGAAAGCTTTGAAATAAGATCCTTGTTTACATCAAGTAATCTCTGGTGCTTTTCTTCAAGTTTAGCAACAACTTCTTTAGTAACTGTGTCTGAATCCTGGCTGGTTGCAAGCTTTGCATTTTTTTCTGCAAGTTTTTCTTCGCGGCGCTTTGGAGTATCAAAAATTTTGATTACCATAATTGGTATTAATGCAAGCTCGCAGAGAATTGCTGTAAATACAAAATAGATGTAATAAGCTTTATAATAACAGTAAATTGAACCTGCAATCATCAATGCTGTTACAACAAAAAAGATAAAACTAATCTTTGCTGTATTTTTGATTTTTATAATCGCCATGAGTGCAATGAGTATAACTGCTACACCCGCACAAAGCAGCAAAGGAAATCCTATAAATGAATCAATAGTTGGCAAGAGTAACTCCCATTTAAGCGAATTAACGCATTTTTAAATTTTTTAACAAAAAATATCTATATTTTCATTCTAACATTGAAATTTTTAGTCGTCAACATTTTTTTGCATACATCTTTTTTTCTTTAAAGCTGTCTCTTTACTCCAGATGATTTTTTGTTTCTTTTACTTCGGCGTCGGTTTCTTTGTCAAGTGTTTCTGTAGAGCTGTTTTCTATTGCTTTTCTAAGAATAATGCTTTTTATTCTGTTCACAATCCTTCTGTGCAATGGAATTCTGTATATTTTTTCAAAATTCTTAGCAACTTCATCAATAGAAATATCATCTCCAAACTTTTTCTTTAAATCATCCCAGTATCGCACAAGCCATACATATAAATCTGCAACTGTTCTGTGTGGAAAAGAACGAAGCATTTTGTTTTTAATAATTGTTGATGCCAGAGGAAAATAAACGTTCTTATACCAGGAATCAATAGCTTCTGCAAGGCTTATTTCTTCTTCTTTATTCTGATTCATAAAGTATTTATGAGTCAAAATATGATTATAAATTACGTCATAACGGCCTGTACGTGAAAAATCAAGACACCAGTAATCAGTTATATCTCCAAAACCTGTTTCTGAATAAAAAACTCGTTTTTCGTAGTTTATAATCTGATTAACAATATCTTTAATATTATCAGGCTGTTTTAATATAATTTCGCTTTGAAGGGAAACAACTTCTGCATCTATAAACTCAGTTCCTCTTGCTTTTGCTACAGAAACCCTGTGATTTCCGTCTCTTACAAAGTACAATCCCGAAATTTCGTATACTTTTATAGGTGGTAAATCTATTGATCTGAGGGCAGCTTCGTCTACATGCTCCCATCTTGCCTTTAAATGTGAGCTTTTAGGGAAGAAGCGGTTATCAAAATCATTATAACGTCCTTCGCTTCCAACAACTTTTGCAATTGGAATTACTTTCATTCCTACGTAAGTTTCATTCATCGGCTTTATCATTTGCTTTACATCATTTAAAGAAATGAGAGAAACTTCTTCTGGAGAAAGCAGATGTTGAATGGAATTTACAAATGCTTTATTTCGTGCTCTATTAAAATCTTCTTCTGATTGTGCAGATACCATACTCATAAATAAACCTCCCAGAATTATGATCTTTGATTAGTCTGCGATTGTTGTGAATCTTCTGGTTTTACTGGAAACTCAATTACACAATGTGCATAGGCGTTTACAACGATTGTTTCATAATATTTTCCTATACGTTCTTCGCGCATATCATAAAGATGGATATGACCGTGAATCATGTATGTCGGCTTGTATTTTTCAAGAAACCAGTTGTAACATTCAAATCCTACATGACATGGGTCTTCTTTATCATGAATATGACGTGGAGATGCATGAGTCATAAGGATATCTAGATAACGTCCATATTTTATTTTATTGCAGATTAGCCGCGGAATCAGTTTTAAAAGCTTTAACTTCATCTGAAAATCCGTATACTGGCATAATCCTTTATTATATTTTCTTGAACCAGACATTCCGGCAATTAAAAGGGGAGTAGATTTTCCTTTTTCATTAATTACAGGAAAACGCCAGTCTTCATAACTTTTAAAACCTAAATACATGGCTCCGTGTCCGTGAGAAGTATCTGCGTATTGTTCTGCAAATTTTTCGCTGCTTACAGCTGTTGTCGGATGATAATAATGAAATTCTTCCAGATTATGGTTTCCAAATACAAAATATGTCGGTTTGTTAAAAACAGTAACTATAAAATCAACATAATCAAGAGGTAAATCTCCGGCACATAATATTAAATCTATATCCGGAAAAGCTTCTTTTACATTCTGATTGTAAATCATAGGATCTACATAATCCGAAACGCACAAAATTTTCATTTTTTAATTATACATCCTGTTTAACTTCCTGCCTTTGAAAGCACAGCTTCGAGTTTTTGTTTATCAATAAGTTCAATAGGTCTGTTTTCTGCAAAACGTCTTGCCTGATTATTATAGCCTGAACTTGAAAACAGGAATGTTTTTATACTGTTTATTGATTTCATTGTATCAAGAGCATCATGAACTTCCTGTTCTTCTACAGGCTCCGGATTTCTGTAAAATCTTATAAGAAGAACCTGTTTTCTTACATTCATCCAGGAATCATCACCTTTTGAAACTCCTGTTAATTGAGCTCCCCATTTTTTTGAATCACAGCTTAAAACCTGCAGACCAAGTCCTTTTGCAGCTGCATTTTTACAGATTTCGGCAAATTCATCATTACTGCTGGTCAAATAATCCTTAAGATAGTCGTTAGCCTGTAAATCTTTATATTCAGAAAGTTTTGCTGAAACATCTCTAAAGCCTTTATTAATTTTATAAATAGCTTCCCACTGTTCAAGGGCTTTATCAATTTTACGGATTTTTTCATAGCAGAGACCAAGAAAATATCGTGCAAAAAGTGTTTCTGAAGAACTGTTGTTTTTATCTAATTCAATTGCACGCTGAAAATCTACCATCGCATTATCATAGCGGCTGGCAATCATATAGCAGGAACCATGTTCAATAATTGCTTTCTGTTTTACATCAGGATCTCTCTGAGCTTTTTCAAAGGCCTTTAATGCTCCCTGTAAATCTTTTTCGTCTTTGAATATTTTTCCAAGATAATAATAGCTTGAATATGTATCTGGACTAAGCTTTAATGCTGTAGCAATCTCTTTTTTAGCCTCATTGAATTGTTTTGTTCTATAATACATCATTCCAATTTCGGCATGAGCTTTTGCATGCTTTTTATCAATCATTGCTGTTTTCTGCATAAAACCTAAGGCAATGTCGTATCTGTTTTGCAATTCATAAATTTTTCCTGCCTGGAAAAAATTATCTGCATTTGTTGGTTCCATTTTTGTAAGAAGAAGAAAATTCTTTAATGCGTCATTCTGCTGTTTATAATCTAAAAGCAGGTAAGCATATTCTTTTCTAAAATCAATTTCATCAATTCCTTCTCCAAAAACCGCATTTTCATCTACAGATTTGTATTCAAGAATTGCAAGTTCTTTTCTGTTCTCTTTAAGGTAAGCTTTTCCAAGATAATAATGAGCTATATAATTTTTTGGATCTTTAGCAACAATCTGTTTTGCTATTTTAACAGCATTTTGTGTTTTGCCCTGTTTTATGAGTTTTGGAATGGCATCAATTTTTTGCGGAGAAATAATATTTTTTATAACAAAGAACGCTAATATTCCGATTACACCAACAAGCAGTGCAATAACAATTATAATTCCCATTCCTGCAGAACTCCAATAATAAAGTTGGTTAAGAAAGTAAACAGAACTTCGATAATAAGATTATTGAATTTATGCTAAAGTGTCAAACTGATTTTTATAACCACACATATGTAAGAAAAAAAACTTTCAGAAATTTTCGGATTTCTAAACCGCACGCTAGCGTGCTACACGCTACAGTGCCTTGTAATTATATACTTTGCCGCTCTCGCGGCAGCACTGTATAATTACTGATTATTGATTTTTTCAAAACTTTCTTTATAATTTTGAGGGAAATAGATGAAAAACAGATATTTATTCATTTTATTTATTCTTTTTTCTCTTTCTGCAGCAGTTTATTCTCAGACTCAGGGAGAAAAATTATTTAAAGAAAATAATCCTGTTGATGCTGCCCAGGTACTTGAAAGCGAAATTCAAAAGAAAAATATTACCGAAAATACCTATAATTTTCTTGGACTTTCTTATTATCAGACTGGAGAGTTTGAAAAATCTGTAGAAGCTTTTTCCCGCGGAATAAAAGCTCAGCCAGAAAATGCGCGTATTTTATTTTTTAATCAGGGAAATTCATATTATGCCCTTCAGGATTATAATGCTGCTGCTGAATGTTTTACCCAGGCTTTAATTGCAGATCCAGATTTTTCCGTTGTTCTTTTAAATAAAGCGAATTCTCTTTTAATGGATGATAAGCTGAAAAATGCAAGGGAAACTTATTCTGAATATCTTAAAAAAAATCCGGATGATGTTCAGCGAGAAAAAATTACTTTAATTATTGCCGCATTGGATGAAGAAATTGCCAGACGTGAAGAAGAAGAACGCGAACGAAATAAAGCTTTGTGGGAAGCAGTAGATGCTTCAATTGAAGAAAAAAATGAAAATACAGAAGATGATTGGGAGCTTGTAGATTCTTCTATAGATGAAGCCGAGCTTGCAAGTCTTAGCGATAAAAAAGAAGAAGTTTCTGACAATCTTTCTGAAAAGAGCTGGGAAGAAATTGCTGACTCAAAAATTTCAGAAAAACTGGAAGCACAAAATCAGAATACAGAAATTCAGGATTCTGGAGATAACTGGGAAGTAATCTCAGATAATACGCTTTCTGTAATTACTGAAGAAGAAGTTTTTGAAAACGACGAGTGGGAAGAACTTGATGAACAGTGGAAAAAAGAACAGGAAGATATAGATAAAGATTCTAAATCTGAATATGAAAAACGCAAGAAGGAACTTGAAGAACTTGCTGCAAAAAATCAAAAGACTGAAAAATCAGAACGCGGAATGACAGAAGAAGAAAAAGAAGCTTTCCGCAAACAAATTTTAGAAGATTTACAGACTTCTCAAAACGAAAGTCGTCAAAAGCTTCTGGAAGATGTAACTAATTCCCTTCAGTCAAATGATGCTTCAAGCATGAGTTCTGATGCTGATTCTCTTATAGATTATGATTTTGAATCTGAGCTTGATTAATTATGATAAAATTATCTGATCTTAAAAAAAATAAAAATACAATAAAAATAATAATTCCGGGATGTATTATTATTCTTCTATTTTTGCTGTGTATTTTCAGATGTTCCTGCAAAACAGGTTCTTCAAAAAATCTCACAGAAATTTCTGAAGATAAAAATTCATCAGATTCTGCAGAAAAAAAATCTTCAAGTGCAGATAAAAAATCATCCGGCGCAGATAATTCCAGCAAAGATAAAAATTCTTCCGGCGCAGAAAATTCCAGCGCAGAAAAAAATTCTGACGTGGTTGAAGAATTATCAGACAGAGAAAATTTTCCTGACAGCGAAGAACTTTTTACTGAAGGGAAAAAATCTTCTGTTGAAGAAAATCTTTTAGAAAGAGAAGAGGTTTCCGGTGCGGAAAAAAAATCATCTGATAAAAAATCGTCTGATGAGGATAAAAATTCTTCTAAAGATAAAAAATCCTCTAAAGATAATAATTCTACTATAGAAAATAGTGATAAAACTAAAAAATCTAAATCTGATAAAAACTCTTCAGATATTAAAAATGAATCAGAGGACAAATCAGAAAATATAAGTGCAGAAGAACATAAGGAAGATTCTGAAAATCAGAAAAAACTTAATGAACTTTATTCTCTTATGGAAGCATACGAAAATCTGGAATCTGCTGAAGAAAAAGATAAAAATCTTGAACGTTCTCTTGAACTTGCAAAATCAATTCTTGAAAAAGACCCTGAAAATGATGCTGCTCATTATATTCTGGCTCAGGAAGCTTTAAATAAAAAAGATTACGAAACTGCTAAAAATGAACTTGAATTTGCAATTGCGAAAAACAGAACAAATTATCTGTATTTTTACGATCTTGGAAAAATTTCTTATATTACAAAAGATTTTAATAAAGCTGCAGATTTTTTTCTTACGGCCTGTGGTTTAAACGAGTTATTTGCCCAGAGCCGCTATAATCTTGGTTTATCCTACAATAAGCTTTCAAAATTTAATGAAGCCCGTACTTCATTTGAAAAAGCTGTAGAAATAAATCCGTTTTATAAAAAAGCATATCTGGAACTTGCGAGAGTTAATGAAAAATTAGGAAATTATGACGCAGGTGCTGCTGCTTATAAAAAAGTAATAGAGCTGGAAAGCGATAATGTAAACGCATTAGTTGAGCTTGCTTCCTTGTGTCACGAAAGTGGAAATTTAGAAGAATCAGAAATTTATTTTCGACAGGCTTTGTCTAAAATGGACAAATCCGAAATAAGGACTCTTACAATGTATAATCTTTCTGCAGTTCTATTGGAACAGAACAGACTTGGCGATGCAGAAAATTATGCGCTTCAGTCTTATGAAGAAAAAGATACATTGAATAATAATGCTTCAAAAGCAAACATTGTTTACAATTATGGTTTTGTCTGTGAGAAAAATGGAAAACTTGAAAAAGCAAAACAGCTTTATTCAGTTGCAATTATGCTTAATGATTCTCATTACAAGGCAAAGGCTAATCTTGCAGGCTTGTATATGCAGGAAGAAAATTGTAATTACGAAGTTGTTATTCCGCTGTTAAAACAGTCTTATGCGCAAAATCCAAAAAGTTTTGAAGTAAATTACAACCTTGGAAATGCTTATATTGCAACAGAAAAATATGAATCTGCTTTGGAATATTTAAATAATGCGCTGTTACTTTCTCCAGAAAACAAAGACTGTAAAATGGCAATGGCACTTGCAAATACAAAGCTTGGAAATTTTGAAGAAAGTAAAAATATTTATGAAGCCATTATCTTACAAAATACTGATTATCTTGATGCATATATAGAATATTCTAAAATGCTTATGCAGGCAAAAAATAATAAAGACGCGTTAAAGAATCTTTTGATTGTTAAGCAGAAAAATCCTGAATATCGAAAAACTGAAATTGATAGTTTAATTGCTGTACTGCAGTATTAGCTTTAAGGCGTCAGGTTCGTTTTACAAGCTCAAATAATTTTTCGCGTGAGAAAACTGTGTATACTGGTCTTCCATGCGGACAATGCGGATCTTCGAGTGTAAAGGCTGCTTTTACAAGTTCTTCGGCTGTCTGTGAATCTATCATATATCCGTCTTTAATTGCAGCCTTACATGCAGTCATAGCTGCAATAGAACGTATAATCTGTTCAACTTCGACTTGTTTTTCAAAAAGAAGTGCTTTTAATTCAAATTCTGTTCCTGTCCATCTTTCCGGAACTGCAGAAATTTCCCAAAGCCCGTCTTCAACAAATTCTGTTTTAAAACCGATTTTATCAAGGCGCGGCTTTAATTTTTCCATCTGTTCGTCCTGTTTTTTAGATTCTGTAGTAATTTTGTATGGAATTAAAAGTTCCTGAGTTTTTGCATCTTCCTGAGAGTTCATAAGATTATCAAAAAGAATTCTTTCATGAACAGCATGCTGGTCAATTATATAAAGACTATTGTTTTTTTCTGCAAGAAGAAATGTTCCGAGACAAAAGCCAATAAATCGAATTTGCGTTGGAGAGACATTTTTCTGCTGAAAAGAAGCCTTTGTAATTTTAAGTTCTTCATTTTCCTGTTTTTCAATTTGCAGCTCAAGAGAAGGCTGAGCTTCATAATTTTCCTGAGATGAAAAATCATTTTGAGAGTAATAATTTTTTTGTGAAGAATAATTATTTTGCTGCGAAAAATATTTTGCCCTGAAGTCGCTCATTTTTGAAGAAGATGAACTATTCCAGTCTGTTGTGTTTTTATAGGAAATATGTTTTTTATATGGCGAATCGGACAATGCTGCTTCTGCATAAGCTGCGGTTGATTTTATTCCTGCAGAATTTGTCGGGCGCATTGAAGAAAAATCCGGGCGAACTTCATCTGTAGTTTTTCCTTCGGCAAAATTCTGTTGTGTGTAACGTAAGAAGAAATCTTTTATAGAAGAACTGATTGCATGATGAAGTGCAGAAATATCCGAAAATCTTGCTTCTTTTTTTGCAGGATGAATGTTAAAATCTACTAAATCTGGCCTTACATCTGCAAAAACTGCACATACAGGATATGTCCCGTTTGGAAAAAAGCCTTGTCCTCCATATTCAACAGCTTGAACAAGTGAGTATTCCTGAATTTTTCGTTTATTTACAAAAATTTGAATGTCTTTTTTATTTGTTCTGGAAACTGCTGGTTCTCCAATAACTATATTAATTTTCCATTCAGGATTTGAAGCGCTTTCTGTTCGAACAATAGTATAAAATAAATCTGATTGGAGTTCAGATGAGGTTGCGCTTATAAATCTTTCTTTAATGCTCTGATTTTTTTGAAGATTTAATTTTGTTTCTCCATCCTGAATGAATTTAAAAGCAATTTCCGGATTTGCAAGTGCTTTTTCTATAAATGTATTTTTGCACATTAAGGCTTCTGTTGCAGGCCTTTTTAAAAACTGTCTGCGTGCAGGAAAATTCTCAAAAACGCCTTCCACCTGAACAATAGTCCCTTCACGTTCAGTGCATGGCGTTAAAATATGATCTTCTGTAATGCTTGCTTTCATCTGCCAGCTTCCGCTTATAATTGAAAGTCTTGAAACAGCAGCAATGGAAGCAAGTGCTTCTCCTCTAAAGCCAAGTGTTGAAAGTTTTAATAAATCTTCTTCTGTAGAAATTTTACTGGTTGCATGCGGCCTTGCACAATTCTGCAAATCTTCTTTTGTCATTCCGCAGCCATTATCAACAATCCTAATCCTGTCTATTCCTCCGCCACAAATTTCGACCGTAATATCCTGAGCACCAGAATCTATCGCATTGTCCATAAGTTCCCGGATAATAGCATTCGGGCGGTCAATAACTTCTCCAGCTGCAATTTTTCTTGCAACTTCTGCATTAAGAGCACGGACAGGATTTTGTAAACTCATTGTCTGGTTCCTTGAACTTCGCCTCTGTCTTCAAAAAGTTCCATTTGAGGCGGATTGTCCTTATCCAAAGGATTTGGTTCATTCATTAAAATCTGAATTTTTCCTTCTATTTCATCAAGCTGTTTTTCCATTCCATGTGCAAGCTTGATTCCTTCTTCAAAATCTTTTAAGGCATCTTCAAGAGAAATATCCTGTCTTTTAATATCATTTGAAAGCTTTTCCAGTTTTTCAAGATTTGCTTCAAAATTATTCATATTTCCTCCATTTTAAAGTTATTCTACCTTTGCAGAAAATTCTCCTGCAGCAGGTTTTATTTTTATTTTTTGACCGGCTTTTACAATATTTGCATCGCGTATTACATTTCCGTTTTCATCGGTAACCATTGAGTATCCGCGATTAAAAATTGTCTGCGGACTGGCGTTTTCCAGAATTGTAACTGCATTTTTAATCGTCTGTCTGTAATCTTTAATTCTATCATTTAAATTATTACGCAGGTTTTCATAACAGGTTTCAAAACGATTTAAAAGAGGCTGCTGAATATTTCTGAATCGGACTTCAAAATTTTCCGGATTAAAATTCCTGATTAAGAGTCTTTTCTGTTCGGTTTTTTGTTTTACAGCTTCATAAATAGTCTGTTTGTAAAGGCTGATTGTATTCTGAATATCTGCTAAAAGCGGAACTGCCATTTCTGCAGCTGCAGAAGGAGTAGGGGCTCTGAAATCAGCTGAATAATCGCATAATGCCCAGTCTATTTCATGACCGACTGCAGAAATTGTTGGAATTTTAGAATTTGCTACAGCCCGTACAACACTTTCTTCGCTGAACGGAAGTAAATCTTCCAGTGATCCACCGCCTCGTCCAACAATCAGAATGTCGCATAAATGATAGAAATTTGCTGTTTCAATCATTTTTACAATAGTTTTATCTGCGCCTTCACCCTGAACAATTGCAGGAAGAACAATTACGTTTATATTTTTATTTCTTCTTTTTGTAACGTTTAAAATATCTCGGATTGCAGCACCAGTTGGACTGGTAACAACGCCAATTGTTTTTGGAAAAGCCGGAAGCTGCTTTTTTTTGTCTGAATCGAATAAACCTTCTGCGGCAAGCTTCTTTTTTCTTTCTTCAAGCATTTGAAGTATGTTGCCGCTTCCTGTATTTTCCATGCTGGTAACAATTATCTGGTAATTTCCCTGAGGCGCATAAACAGAAAGGCTTCCAGTACAGCAGACTTTATCTCCGTCTTTTGGTTTAAATGAAAGTTTACTGGCAGCGCCACGGAAAATAACTGCTTTAATCTGCGCATTTGAATCTTTAAGCGTAAAATAGATGTGTCCTGCAGCGCTTGGCCGCCAGTTAGAAATTTCACCTTCGATTTTTATTGTGCTGAACGAAGTTTCTAAAATTTCTTTTATATAATTTGTAATTTGAGTTACAGAAAAAACATTATTTGCAAAAAGAGCGTTCGGATTCATTTTCCCACCAGAAACTTTGCGAGAGTCGAAAGCTTCCACTAAAACTTACTTTATTTTATTAACTTATTCAATGGATTGCCGATAAAGAAAATGATGAAAGGGATAATTATTTTTATAGAATCAGATTCAATTTATGCATCTCAAAAAGCTTTTGATGGAAAATCTGCTGTAGATTTGTCTTATGAATGGGCAAAAAAACTGGAAATGGATATTTGTACAATTTCTGAAAAACTTTCAGTTTTATCAGCTTTAGAAGAAATGTTTGATATTTGTGAAAAAAACGCTGCAAATTACGCTGTTATTTCTTTTAACGATGTTCCATTTACAAATTTGAGTGTTACAAAGAAATTAATAGAAAATCATATTGAATATAAGGCTGAATATACTTTTTCTGATGGTTATCCTTATGGTTTTACTCCGGAAATTATTGATAAAGGAACATTAAAGATTCTTATCGGCATGCTTAAAAATCAAGGAGAAAACAAAGAAAATAATTCTCCGCTTGCAAGAAATTTCTTATATGAGTTAATCAAAAAAGATATAAATTCTTTTGAAGTAGAGACTGTTCTTTCTGAGTCAGATTGGAGACTGTTTAGATTCAGTTTTTGCACAGAAAAAAAAGAAAATTTTATAGCCTGCAAAGAATTATATGAAAAAATAATTTCAAAATCAGAAAATGAGCTTACAGCAGACAAAATAGTAGAAAAAGCTTCGATGTTACCTTCCATTTTGAAGACAGTTCCTGGTTTTTATAATCTTCAGATCTGTTCATATGAAGAAAAATCAATTTATTCTCCATATTATAATGAATATAAGAATAAATATTCAGAAAATCCTTCAAAAGAAAAATGTTCTTTTATGAAATTTGAAGCAATAAAAAAATTAATAAAAGAAATTTCGGAATTAAGCGAAAATGCCGTTGTTAGTCTGAGTGCTTTCGGCGAAGCTTTTTGTCATCCGCAGATAATAGAAATTATTGAAGAAATTATAAAATATAAAGGGCTATGCGTTTTTATAGAAACAAATGGACTGTTAATAAATCAGGAAATTGCAGAAAAACTTGCTGAACTTTATAAAAAATATCCTTCACAGAAAAATTTCTTTGAAAAAATCATGATTGCTGTAAAACTCGACAGCTTTTCAAAGGAAACTTATAACATAATTCATCCGGAAAGCTGTGAAACTGATTTTGAAACCGCGGTTACTGCAATTAATCTTTTAAAAAATGCTTTGCCAGGTTGTGTTTATCCTCAATTTGTAAGAATGCAGCAAAATGAAGAAGAACTTGAAAAATTCTTCCGTTACTGGAATGAAAATAACAGCGGAAAATTGATTATCCAGAAATATGACGACTATGCGGGTCTGCTTCCTCAGTATAAAGTTGCCGACTTGTCTCCTCTAGAAAGAAATGTCTGCTGGCATATCAGACGAGATATGACTGTTTTAATTAACGGCGATGTTCCTGTGTGTCACAGCTGTATTTTTTCTGATTGTGTAGGAAATGTTTTTGAAAATTCTCTGGATTCTGTCTGGAAAAAGCTGGATGATTTTGTCGTTCAGCATATAAACGGAAATTATTGTCAAAAGTGCAGGAATTGCGATGAATACTATACCTTTAACTTTTAATGAACATCAGATAAAAATGAATATTCTCGGTGGGCTTGTAAATAACGATAGTTCCACACTGGATGTTTCGGTAATTCTCTTAAATTCTATGTCGGATCTTCTTAAACCTCAGATTTTTGACAGTCTTATTCAATGTAATTTTCGTTCAATAGTTTCTATAGAGCATAATAGAGAAAATGCAAATATTGAGGATTTAGCAAAAAAATATCCGCTGATTAAATTTTTAATTCCTCTGGAAGAATCTTCTGAAGGGCAGCTTATAAATTTAGCCATGAGTGAAGTAGATTCTACTTATGTTCTGGTTTTAAGGGATACAATTCAGTTTTCTAAAAATCTTTTACCTTCGAATCTTGCTGAACGATTAATAAAATCAAATGCTTATTGTATTGTTCCACGCCTGTTAGATTCAGGCAAAAATCCTGCATATGGAATTTTTACGCCCGGAAATGATGGGAAAAAATTTGCGATTAATGAATCTTCAACTGTAACTGATGGAATGAAGACAATTTATCCTCCAGATTTTATTGCTTTATATAACCGCGAAAAATTTATTTCTCTTGGCGGTTATGACTGGACTATAAAATCTCCTTACTGGCAGAATCTTGATCTTGCAATCCGTTCATGGCTTTGGGGAGAAGAAACTTTATTTTCTACAACGCTTCAGTTTACTTATCTCTCAGATTTTTCTGTACCAGACAAAACTGTGAATCTTGATTACATCCGGTATTATTTAAAAAACGAACTTCCTAAACTTAAAATGGAAACTGGAATTATAAAAAAATCTTCGTTTTTTGTATTTTTGAATCATTCTTCCTGTGGAATTATGGAAGCAAAACGTCAGTTTAACGAGGCAAGAAAGTGGGTTCAGAAAAATAAATATCGTTTTAAAAAGGATTTAACTCTTCTTTTATCTGAGTGGGGGGTAACTTATGAAAAGTAAAAGAGTTGTAATTGTTCAATGTCGTCTATCTTCCACAAGACTTCCTGAAAAAGCCTTATTAAAGCTTGGCGAAAAATCTGTGCTTGCGTGGACGCTAAGAGCCATGCATAAAGTTCCTGCAGAACATTATTTTGTGGCAACCGATATGGATTCTTTTGAAAAACTTGCTCCGGTTTGTCACGAAAATGGCTTTGAATGTTATGCCGGAAGTCTGGATAATGTTTTAAATCGTTTTACTTCTCTTTTGCAGACTTTGGATTCAAAAACAGTTATACGGGCAACAGCAGATAATCCTTTTTTGTTTTATGAAGCTGCAATAGAAAGTGTAGAAGAATTTGAAAAAATTAATAAAACTCAAAAATGTGATTATTTTACTTTTAAAGGCCTGCCACATGGAAGCGGAATAGAAGTTTTTTCTGCTCAATCGCTTATACAGGCTGCCAAAGAAACCTCTGATCCGTATGATCTGGAGCATGTAGGCCCCGCACTTTATAATCACCAGGAAAAATATAAGTGCATATTTGAGGATGCTCCCAGACGTTATAAAGCAAAAATTTGCAATTGCAGAACAACAATAGATACATATTCAGATTATTTGCGCGCAATTTCAATCGTAAAATATCTTGGCTTGAATAATGACGAACCTTATACCTGTCAGCAGATACTCGAAGCAGCAGATTCTTCGTGTGTAAAGCATCCTGTAATACTTGTTCCTTCTGTAATAAAAGGAAGGGGAACAGGTCATCTTCGCCGCTGCCTTTCTATTGCAAGAGAAAATAATTATTTTATATATATCCCACAGGATGCAAGTCTTGAAGGAACTGTAAAACTTGTTTCTGATGCTATAAGTAACGGAGTTGATGAAACAAATGTTATAGATAAACTTCCAGACGAAACTCTTTCTCCTGTAATTATTACCGATACCTTTGAGCTTACAAAAAATCAGATTGAAAGTTTTTCTAACTGTAATTCTTTAATTTCTATAGATGAAGGTTCAGATTATTCAGATTACTGCGATTATCTTTTAGATATTATTCCTTCTATCAAGAAAAGAATTGTAAACAAAATTGAACCTGATTTTATTACAAAGCCTTTGAATGTCCGTGAAAATCAAAACGGAAAAAATAATTATGAAAAAATACTCGTTTGTCTTGGCGGAGAAGATCCTGCAAAACTGACTATTCCAGCTGTAAAAGCTGTTTCAAGCTGTTACCCCGAAGCAATGATTACCGCTGTTTATAATAATTCAGATAAATCCTATGTTTCTTATTCGGGTGGAGAAAAAATAGAATTCGTAGAAGAAATTGAAAATCTTAGAGAAAAGGTCTTTGAATATGATCTTGTCCTTACTCATTACGGTCTTACAGCCTTTGAAGCAATGTATGCCGGCTGTTCAGTAATTCTATTACCAACTTCTAAACTTCATGTAGAACTGGCAAAAAAATATTCATTTCCTTTTATAGAAAAATCAGTTAATGAAGATTCATTAAAAAAAGCACTTGATTTTGAGCAGAAAGAATTTGATAAAAAATCATTCTTTAATGAAAATAAAGAGAATCCTGTTATTCTTGAAGAATTTCTTAAAACGCTTACAAAAGGTGAAAAGATATTATGCCCGGTTTGCGGGAAAAAACAGAATTTTCCAGACGAAGTTATATCGCGTAATGAGACAAGAACTTACAGACGCTGTCAGAATTGTGGAATAGCTTATATGTCTTTTTCAATTGATGGTGGAAGAGATTATCATAAGGCTTATTTCTTTGAAGAATATAAAAATCAGTATGGAAAAACATATAAAGAAGATTTTGAATCTATAAAGGCTCAGGGAAAAAGACGTCTTTCTGTTATAAAGAATCTTAAAGGCGATTTTTCTGATAAAACTCTTCTTGATATTGGTTGTGCTTATGGACCATTTTTAAGTGCAGCGAACGATTCTGGACTTTCCTGCTTTGGAACAGATATTTCTTCTGATGCAGTAGATTATGTTCAGAATGAATTAAAAATTCCTGCTGCCTGTTCAACATTTCCTGATATAAACACTATGGAAGAATTTGGGCTTGAACAGTTTGATTTTGTTTCCATGTGGTATGTAATTGAACATTTTAAAAATCTGGAAGAAGTTCTTAATAAAGTTTATTCGCTTGTTAAATTAGATGGAATTTTCGCGTTTTCTACTCCAAGTGGTGAAGGAATTTCTGCAAAATCTGATAAAGATGCATTTTATAAAAACAGCCCTGCAGATCATTATACAATCTGGGAACCATCACGTGCTGAAGCCATATTAAAAAAGTTTGGTTTCAGAATAGAAAAAATTATTTCTACAGGACATCATCCGGAACGCTTTCCTTATATTCAAAAATGTGGAGCAAAACCTGGAAGTTTAAAATGGATTATGACAGAAAAAAAGAGCAGATTATTAAAACTCGGTGATACTATGGAAATTTACTGCAGGAAGGTTTTATAAATGAATTGTCTTATTTTGGGTGCAGGGCTCATGCAAAAGCCTGCAATTTTGAGTGCAAAGGAAGCGGGATTTAAAACTTGTGTTGTAGATGCAGATAAAAATGCAGTTGCAATTCCTTATGCAGATGAATTCTGCCAGATAGATTTAAAAGATAAAGATGGAATTCTTAAATATGCTCAAAAGCTTTCTAAAAGCGAAAATGGAGGGCTTGCTGCTGTATTTACCGCTGGAACAGATTTTTCTGCAAGTGTAAGTTATGTCTGTGAACAACTTAGGCTTCCGGCTCACTCATATAATGTTGCATTGAATGCAAGCATAAAAACACAAATGCGCCAGTGTTTTAAAGACGCAGAAGTTCCGTCTCCAGAATTTATTAATGCTTCAATAGATGATAAGACAGAAGATGTATTAAAAAAAGTTCTTTCTGTAATGAATTATCCGTTTGTAATTAAACCTGTAGATAATATGGGAGCCAGAGGCTGCAGAATGGTTCGTTCAGAAAATGAATTTGAAGCTTCTTTAAAAGCGGCAGTTTCCTGTTCACGAACAAAAAATGCAATTATAGAAGAATATATGGAAGGACCTGAATATTCTATAGATGCAATTGTGTATAACGGAACTTTCACAATTACAGGTTTTGCAATTCGTCACATTAAGTATCCGCCATATTTTATTGAAGTAGGGCATACAATGCCGGCTGTCCTGGATAAGAAAATTCATGATGAACTTATTTCTGTTTTTGCACTTGGAGCAAAAGCTCTTGGGCTTACATGCGGAGTAGCAAAAGCAGATATTAAATATACAGAAAAAGGTCCGATGATTGGTGAAATTGCCGGGCGACTTTCCGGTGGATATATGTCGGGCTGGACTTATCCATATTCTTCGGATTTAAATCTTACAAAACAGGCTCTTTTAGTTGCTGCAGGAAAAGAACCCGATGAGCTTCTTAAAAAAAGAATTCCTGTAGATTATTGTCCTTCGCAAATATGTAAGAATCTGGAAAAGCCTTATGAACTTTATGAGGTTCCTTCAATTAGAACCTGTGCAGAACGGGCATGGATGAGTATTCCCGGAGTTATAAAGAATATAGAAGATATTGAAGATTTTACAGATAAAGCTATTACTGATGTTCTCCCCAGAGCTGGCGCTGGAATAGGAGCTTCAGTAACCTTTCCAAGAAATAATGTAGAAAAATGTGGAAATATTATTTCTGTAAGTAATAAAAGAGAAATTGCAATAGAAGCAGGAGAAAATGCTGTTTCGAATATCTTTATAACTCTTGAGCCATGTAATCCAGTAACAGATGAATTTTTAAATGGAAATTCAAAATCAGATGAAGAAGCTTTTCCTCCATATGCTTTTTTCAAGCTTTCGTCTGAGCAGGAAAAAGAACTTGCTGAAGAATTATCTTTGACTGGTGGATTTATAGGTAAAAATCAAAAAACATATGATTTTATTCCAGAACTTTTGAAAAAATCCGATTATAAAATGATAAAGGACTGGTCATATAATACCATAGGAACAACGCTGAAAAAATTTGATATTCTGCGCAAAAATCATCCGGAATTAAATAGTCTTGAATTTTTTAAGGCTGTATTACGAGGCGGGCTTCAAGGTGCTGTATATTATAGTGACAGTGTAGAAATTAAGGTGAATGCAAATGAAAAATAATAAACTGAAAATATTTTTTTACTTACTTTTTATTCCTTTTTTTGCAGTTCATGCTGCTAATGATATTTCTTTAATGGAAAAATCAAAAACAAACGGAATGACAATTTATTATGATTCACTTTCTCAAAGCGGAATAATAGAAAAAAACGGACATCAGCTTACATTTCGTATGGGAGAACAGATAGTTCTTTTAGATAGTCTTCAGATGATGATTACAGACGCTCCTGAAATTAAAAATAATCAGATTTTTGTTTCAAATAAATTTCTTTCAGATTCAGAAGAATTTTTCAGCAGAAAATCTGAGCTTCCTTTTAAAGTCGGAGCTATTTTAATTGATGCCGGACATGGAGGAAAAGATCCGGGTGCTTCAAAGACATATAAAATTAAAGGAAAAGATGTAACAATTCGCGAAAAAGATATTAACCTTACTGTTGCAAAAATGCTTTATGAAAGGCTTCATGCTGCTTATCCTTCAAAGCAAATTATTCTTACCCGCGATAAAGATGTATATTTAACCTTAAGTGAACGAACTGATATAGCAAATAATGTAAAGGTTGGCGAAAACGAAGCTGTACTGTTTGTTTCAATTCATGTAAATTCTTCATTAAATAAAACTTCTTCTGGATATGAAGTATGGTACCTTTCTCCGGGCTACAGGCGTACAGTTTTAGACAAATCCTCTGTTGAAGTAGATAATTCTGTCTATTCAATTTTGAATGCAATGCTTGAAGAAGAATATACAACAGAAAGTATAATGATTGCTCAGTTTATTATGGACGGTCTGCAGGCTCAGATTGGAAAAGAATCTCAGGCACGCGGAATAAAGGCAGAAGAGTGGTTTGTTGTAAAAAATTCAAATATGCCGAGCGTTCTTGTAGAACTTGGATTCGTTTCAAACGAAAAAGAAGCATTACTTTTAAATGATGAAAAATACTTGAAAAAGGCAACCCTGGGAATATATAATGGAATTGCAGCGTTCATAACTCATTTTGAACATTCGCAAGGATTTACTACAATAAAATGAAATTAAGAAATTTAAGTAAAGAGATTATATTATCAGGTGTATTGCTTGCATTTGTTTTATTCAGTTTTTTATTTTCCCTTATTTGCTACGAAAGTAATAGAAGCGGACTTCGCAGAACTTTTATTTTTCCTTCTGCAGATGAAGGAAAATATGTAATTGAATACAGAAATCTTTCAAAAAATGCAGTTCAGGGCGATATTGAATATTTTATTGATGAACTTCTTTTAGGTTCTTCTCTGGAAAGAACAAAAATGCTTTTTACTGCAGGAACAGCTGTAGAATCCTGTTTTGAGAGAAAAGGTGTACTGTATTTGAACCTTTCAGATAAACTTTTAGAAATAGGTAATGGAGTTGTAGATATAAAAGATGGCGTTAAATTACTGGAAGATAATGTAAAAAGAAATTTTCCCCGAATTGATTCAATTGAATTATTTATTGGCGGGAAATATGCTTTTGAATCTCAAAATCTTTAAAAGTGTTAATGTTATTCTTGACAAAAACGACTTGTTATTAGATAATTATTTTATACAAGGCTACATCGAATTAGTATAAAAAGGAGCTTCAAGATGAAGAAGACTTTTGGATTATTTGCAGCTGCTATGCTGCTTGTTGGTGGCGTTGCATTCGCAGAGGAAGCAGTGCTCATCGATTTCACTCTTTTGGATGCTGACTGTGTTGAAGACGGTAATGGAAATCTCACTCAGAACAGTCATACAGTTATGGATTATTCTGTGAGTGCAGGAGCAACTTTCACCGAAGATCAGAAAGATCTTATGAAAACTTCTTTAGCACTTCCAGAGTGGGAAGTTAAACTTAATTCTTCTGCAAAGACAGTAGCAAGTTTAGCAGACTCTAAGGTAGTTGCTGCTCCTGTAAAGGCAGAGGCTGATCAGCCATTTGCTGGTAGCAACATTATGGGTGTTCGTATTGTATTCCCTACATGGAATTCAAACGCAAATGCAAGAATTGAACCTCCATTTGATATTCCTGCTTACGAACCACTCGCATCTGCAGATGAAAATGGTAACCGTCAGGAACCAACTGATGAAGAAAAAGCAAGTGGAAAAACACTTTTCGAAGACGGATATGGTGTTGTAAAAAATGTTGGAACAGTAAAATCAATTGCTGTAACAACAATGGGTATGAACTATCCTCATGGATTGTATGTTCTTTTGTCAGATAACGATGGCGTTGAACACCGCTATTTCATGGGTTATCTTGGATTCGACGGATGGAAAGAACTCCGCTGGAACAACCCACAGTATATTAGTGAAATCAGAAACCGTGAAATTCGTGTATATCCAATCTATCCACGTGGACTTCCTTTTGTTAAGTTCCAGGGATTCCAGATTACACGCGATGCAGCTCACATTGGTGGAGATTTCATCGGATACTTCAAAGACGTAAAGATTATTTACGACAAGGCTCTTCTTACAAGCGATCGTGATATTGCAGATGAAGATCTTTGGGGAATCATTGGCAAGAAAGAAGATGCTCGCCAGGCTGCTGAAATGCAGAAATTCGGAAACAAGCAGGTTAATCGCTATCTTGAAAAAGCAAAGCTTGCTGCTGAAGACGAATTTACATCAAGCCTTAACACAGAAGGTTCTGGTGCAGCACAGAAAAATGAAGGACAGGCTGCTAACTAATTTAGTTTAGCAACCGCTAAAAACGCTTTGGAAAGATAAATAATTCCAAAGCGTTTTTTTATGCCCTAAAATAAGAGGCCATCATGAATACCGCAAATCTTATATCAAAAAAAACTCTTAGAGAAAAGTACGAAGCTTATAATCCTTACTTCAATTATATTATGTCTGAGATTGTAAAAATTTTACAATCTAAAGTTTCTTTAATGGCTCAACCAACTTATAAAAGCCGTGTAAAAAGTTTTGACAGTTATTATAAGAAAATTTTACGCTTAAAGCCCGAAACTGTTCAGGAAGAAAAAAAATTAATTTGTCTTACAGATATGATGGGTATAAGAATGATTTGTGCCTTTCTTGAAGACATAAATATTGCTGTTGAACAATTAAAGAAAATTTTTGATATTAAAGAAGTTGAAATAAAAGGCTCGAATAATAATTTTAAGGAATTTGGTTATGAATCTGTTCATGTGCTGATTAAAATTCCAAATGAAATAAAATTAAAAGTTGAAAAAAAATTCAAGGGACTCGATAATCTTGATGATGATCTTGTATGCGAAATACAGATAAGAACAATTCTTCAAGATGCCTGGGCTGAAGTTGAACACGAATTAATTTACAAAACTGAATTTAATCCTTTTGATATTCCGTTAAGACGAAAGCTTGCATCTATAAATGCTTCATTAACTTTGGCCGATATTACATTTCAGGAAATTCGAGACTATCAGAATAAGCTTCAAAAGGAATTGGATGAAAGGCGCCGTTCATTTTATAACATGGCTGACGGTTTACTTAATGAAAAACCTGCTGAAGAAGGAAGCGAAGATATTTCAAGAGTGTCTCCATATGTTCAGGGTACAATTGATGAACTTTTACTGCGTGCAATTGAAGCACATAATCAGGGACATCTTTCTGAAGCCGTTGATATTTATACAAGAATTATTGAAGCAGTTCCAGACAGTGAAAAAAATATTATTTCTGTAATTCGAAAGCACCGCGGAATGGCATTTTTTGCAATGAATAATCTTGAGGCTGCAATAGAAGATTTTCAGAAAAGTATTGAAGCAGATCCAAAAGCTTTCCGTTCTTATTATTACAAAGGAATTGTATATTCAATTCAGAAAAAGTATCAGGAAGCTGTAGACTGTTATTCTAAATCGCTTGAATTAAATGAATTTCAGGCTCATACAAACTTCCGCCGGGCAATGGCTTATTATGAACTTGGCGAATATGAAAAATCTATGAATGATCTTGACGTTGCGCTAAAACTTGGAATGAATGCTGCTGAATGTAAACCTTTGCAGGATAAACTTGTAAAGAAGTTCCATATGAATATGTAGATTTTTATAATAAAATTTGACTGATTACAATATATAAATTTAAAAAAATCACTTAAATAGTATTTTTTACTATTGACGTAAAATATAATTTATGATAACTTATTCAAAGTCAGTTTTGACATATGTCTCCTTCGTCTAGTGGTTAGGACATCGGGTTTTCATCCCGACAACAGCAGTTCAATTCTGCTAGGAGATGGATAAAAATTATAAGCTCACCTGAGGTGAGCTTTTTTTGTTTTTGAGTAGTTTTTGCAAATAATGAATCTGGCGGTTATTATTTTCCTTAAATACTAATCAGGTGGGGATTGGCGTGGAAATATCAAATTATTTATCTGAAGAAGTAAGGAAAAAAATAAAATCGGCTATAAAAGATGCCGGCGGGAACGAAGTTTTTTTTACCGGCACAATAGATGAAAATGGTATTGTAAATTCAATCAAAGTTGGTTCCAGAGGAAATGAAAATACAGTTCCCGTAAATTTTAATGATGAAAGGGATTGTGCTGTCTTAATTCATAATCATCCCAGCGGAAATTTATTACCTTCAGATGCAGATTTAAATGTTGCAAGTCATTCCAGCGAATATGGAAAAGGCTTTTATATAATTAATAATGAAGCATCTGAAGTTTATATTGTCGTTGAATGTGTACTTCCAAGAAAAATAACAAAAATTGATTCAGAAAAAACTGGATTAATTATAAGTGAAGGCGGAGAACTTTCTAAGCTTTCAGAGACCTTTGAAGAGCGTCCGACTCAGGTTGAATTAATTAAGCAGATTGTAGAAACTTTTAACGAAGAAAAAATCGGAGTATTTGAAGCTGGAACCGGAGTTGGAAAATCATTTGCATATTTGATTCCGGCAAGTATCTGGGCATTAACCAATAATGATAAGGTTGTAATTTCCACAGGAACTATCAATCTTCAACAACAGCTTTGCCAGAAGGATATTCCGTTTGTAGAAAAAATTCTTGGCCAGAAAATTAAATATGTATTGATGAAAGGCCGTCAGAATTATATTTGTAAGCGGCGCCTTAATGATGCTCAGGCTGTTTTAGATTTATTTGAAGATGAAAAAAATGAAATAACTCATATAAAAGAATGGGCTGATTCTTCTGCTACAGGAAGCAAAAGTGAATTAACTTTTCAACCTTCAGAAAGCTCCTGGACAAAGGTAAATTCAGACAGTGATGTATGCATGGGAGCAAGATGTCCTTATCACAGTGATTGTTTTGTTATGAAGGTAAGACGCGAGGCTAGTGGCGCAAATCTTATTGTTGTAAATCATCATCTGTTATTTGCAGATATAGAATCAAGGTATAGCGGTGCCGGATATTCAGATGCAGTTGTTTTACCTCCATATCGTCATATAATTTTTGACGAAGCTCATGGAATAGAAAATGCTGCAACAAGTTTTTTTAGTGAAAGTTTTACAAGGTTTTCAATTAACCGTATATTAGGGCAATTATATAGAAAGAAAAAAAATTCTTATAGTGGATTTTTATGTACAATAGCACTTCTTTCTTCAAACGAAGAAAAAGCAGATGAAGCTTCTTCATTAATTGATAAAATTAAAAATAGTATAGTAAATATAGAAATTGCAGGAAAAGATCTTTTGCAGAATGAATATACATTAAGATTATGTGATTCGACTGCAAGGAATTTTGGCCCTGTATTTGTTGCCTTGGGGGAGCTTTCCAGAAATCTCGCTGCTTTTGCAGACATAGTTAGAATTGTAATGGAAGGCGTTTCTCCAGATGATAAAGAAATACCAGCTTTCTGGGAAGCAAAGAGTCTGTTAAGACGTTTAGATGCAATAGTTATTCTTATTAATAATTTTCCTAAATGGGATGAAAAGCGGGAAAGTGTTTTCTGGCTTCAAAGAAAGAGATTATCAGGAGCCATGCAAAAAGAAGGTGGCGATGGAGAATATGTAGTTTTTACTCAAACTCCTCTTGAAATTTCAAAAATGATGAATGGTGGAATTTATGAACAGATGAAAACTGTTGTATGTACTTCTGCTACTTTAAAAACTGGAAGAACTTTTGATTACTGGATGGGAAGATGTGGAATTAACTTATGCGAAAAAGAAAGAATTTCTGTTGGCGAATTTGATTCTCCATTCCCATATAATAAAAATATGCTTTTTGCTGTTCCAAAAGATGCTCCTTTTCCAGAAAGCCCTGATTTTCAGCAGTATATTCAAATGGCTATTTCGCGATTAATCCGTGCATCAAACGGACGAACTCTTGTGCTTTTTACCTCTTATGACAGCCTGAAAAATGCACATAATGCTGTAAGTTCACTTTTGCGTGATTTTGATGGAAGAATTATGAAACAGGGGGATGACGATAATGCAAGACTCCTTGAAGCATTTAAGCAGGAAAATGAAAGCGTTCTTTTTGCTACAGATTCATTCTGGCAGGGAGTTGATGTTCCTGGAGAGTCGTTGTCGCAGGTAATAATTGTTAAACTTCCTTTTACGGTTCCTAACGATCCTGTATTTGTAGCGCGTGCAGAAGATATTACAAAAAAGGGCGGAAATTCCTTTATGGATTTGAGTGTTCCAGAAGCTGTAATAAAATTCCGGCAGGGAATCGGGCGATTAATTCGCAGAAGTGATGATAAAGGTGTAGTTGTTGTTCTGGACAAAAGAATAGTTGAAAAACGTTATGGTTCAAATTTTATAGCAAACATTCCGGATTGTAAAAAAATGTACAGTCCTCTGGAAGATATAGTTGATGAAATAAAATCCTTTATTTTTTAATAATAATCCGTTATACTGAATGCAGTAAATTCTTTGGGAGATTTTAATGTTTAGTGCATTAACTTTAATATGTCTGGTTTCTATGGTAATTCCTGCTGCTATTGGGAACATCTTTGCTTATCCTGTTTCAAAGAAAATCAGCTGTAAAATTTCCGGATATATTTCTAAAGTTCTTGCGCGTCGTCTTTTTGCAATTCTTTATGCCTATAAAAGATTTCACTTTTGGGGATATAAGCAGGAACTTAAAGCTTTACCAAAGCAGTTTATTGCAATTTCTAATCATCAGAGCCTTTTAGATATTCCTGTATTTATGAATCTTCTTAGAGATAAAGAAATTCGTTTTATTGCAAAAGATACTCTTGGCAGACATGTTCCTCTCGTTTCAGAAATGCTAAGAGCCGAAAAGCATTGTTTAATTCCACGAAAAGCTAAACCTATGGAAGCTATGCGTTATGTAGAAAAATTTGGAAAACGAGTTATAGAAAACAATCAGATTCCGGTGCTTTTTCCTGAAGGTTCAAGAACTAAAAATGGAAGGGTAGGAACTTTTTATTCTGCAGGCTTCAGAAAATTGACCGAAGCAACAAATCTTCCCGTTGTTGTATTTGCAATAGACGGAGGATATCAATTAAGAGATTTAAGAAAGATTTTTACAAGACTTGAGAAAGGCTGTTATAGAATAAAAGCATTAAAGGTTTATGATCCGCCAAAAACTAAAGAGGATTGTGTATTTATTCTGGAGGATTCAAAAAATATAATTCAGAATCAGCTGGAACAATGGTCTGTATTAAAACCCTCTGAAGAATAAAAAAAACTGCCGCTAGCTGGCAGTTTTTTTTTGACTAATAGCAAATAATTTTTATTATTTGAAGTCTTTAGGTCTTCTTTCAACGCGTTTGCATTTCTGACATTCGGCCTGATTCTTAAGTCTGCCGTTTTCAATCATTGTCTTCATTATGATTTCGCCACCGCAATCTGGGCAAATGAACTTTTGTGTTGCAACTGTTGTACGAGAGTTTTTACTTGCTCCTGCCATTGTATGCCTCCAAAGGAATATTCGTCATATATAATAATAATAAATTTATTAAGTGTCAATTGCTGAAAACTTGGATTTTTACAAATTCTTCAATAACGTCAATTGACAGTTTATTTCTAATCTGATAATATCTTTTAAGTTAACTAAATAAATTTTTGGAGGACTCCAATTGGCTAGCAAACAATCTTCTGCAGAAAAAAGACATGCTCAGAGTGAAGTAAGAAGACTTCATAATAAGGCAATTAAAAGCACATGCAGAACTTACGCAAAACAGTTTGTAGAAGCTGTTCAGGCAAAGGATCAGAAACTTGCTGAAGAAAAATATAAACAGCTTCAGAAAGAACTTGACAGTGCAAGAAGCAAGGGTGTTTTGAAGAGAAACGCTGTTTCAAGAAAGAAGTCAAGAATGATGAATCTTTTTAATGCTACATTTAATGCAAAATAAGATTTCTGAATCCTGTGTCACTTTTCGTAAGTGAAAATACGTCTGTTAAATATTCAGCCGTATTAGTAAAACCAGTTGAATACGGTTCAACTGGTTTTTTTTTGAGCATTTTTGTAAGACAAAAATGCATTTAATCCTAAAATCAGCAAACTCAAGTCTTTAAACGTAAGAGTTACTTGACTTGTTGAATTGTAAATTATGTTCAGCCATGGAAAAGAAAATAAAAAAAATTGCAAAAAATAATCTAATAAGAAGCATATATGAAAAATCTTCAATTGAACTAAAAGACGTAGAAACTGTTGTCAATCTGCTTCAGGAAGAAATGAAAAAAACTTTTGAACTGGGTATTAATATAGAATGGCGTGGTTTAGGAGTCTTTGAAGTTAGGGAACGCAAGGGAAGGAAAAATGCCAGAAATCCAAAAACCGGTGAAGAAGTTAGCTTTGAAGATAGAAGTACAGTTTTCTTTAGACCTGGAAAAGAATTAAAGGAAAATTTGAAAAATCTTCATTCAAAGGATTTAAAAGCAGATAGAGAATAAACTCGGACAGAATGTGAAAAGAAATAGCCTTTTATTTAATTTATTTTTAATTTTCTCCGGAGCTTTTATTTTTTTCCTGGCACATCCAAATTATATTTTTAAGAACGGGCTTGGTGTTTTAGGCTTTATCATTTATCTTCCATTTTGTCTTTTGCTAAAAAATTCAAATATTAAAAATACATTTTTTTACGGCGGATTTTACGGAAGCTTAAGTTATATTTTATTTTTATTCTGGCTAAGAAATTTTCATCCGATAGCATTGTTTTTTATTTCGATTTATTTTTTTATATTGTATGGAATTTTATTTTTTGTACTAAAGCTTCTGGAAAAAATATTTTCAAATTATTATTTTATAATTCAAATCCTTTGTGTATGTATTTTTGAATATTTAAGGACTCTTGGATTTTTGGGCTTTCCATACGGACAACCAGGCTATACACAATGGAAATTTTTACCGCTGATTCAGTTCAGCAACATAACAGGAATTTCAGGCTTGAATTTTCTTGTTATAATTCCCGGCTTTTTAATTGCAAAAATTATTGAATTAAAAAAATCAAAAAATAAAGCGCATTCAATTATGTGGCCAGTTTTATTGACCGGAAGCGTATGGGCAGGATTATTTATTTTTGCATTATTATATGGCTCAATCTGCATAAAAAAATATGAGCGGATTGAAAAACAATCAGATAAGATTACGGTGGCTTTAATTCAGAATAATGAACATCCATGGGAAAATGGAATAGAAGCACATAATAAAAATGTGAGTAATCTTATTGAGCTTTCTAAAAAAGCCATAAAAGAAAAAAATGCTGAATTAATTGTCTGGCCCGAGACTTCTGTTGCTCCTTCAATTCTTTATCATTTTTATAAAATGGATAATTCTCCCAGATTTGTACTTGCAAATAAAATAATAAATTTTATGCTTTCTGCTGATGCAGATTTTGTTATAGGAAATGTTAATAAAATTGTAAAAGAAAATGGAAAGGAATTGAATTATAATAGCGTGCTTCATTTTATTCCGGAAAAAAATATTTTTCCACCAGAGCCTGAAATTTATTCAAAGCAGCATCTTGTTCCTCTTTCTGAATGTTTTCCTTTGGAAAATATATTTCCAAAATTTGCAGAAATTTTAAAAAATGGTTCGCCTGATTTTTGGGAAGCCGGTAAAGAAAATGTAATCTTTGCCTATAAGAATTTATATTTTGTAACTCCAGTATGTTTTGAGGATACCTTTGGAAATGATTGCCGTAAAATGATTTATGATTTAAAAAATCAGAAATATATGAATGATGCTCAGAACGTAAAAAATTATGGAGCAGCATTTATTAATCTTTCAAACGATTCCTGGTCCGAAAGTCTTGTTTGTCAGAAGCAGCATTTAAGCATGGCAGTTTTTAGAAGTGCAGAAAATAATATTCCCTCTGCAAGAAGTACGACAAGCGGCCAGACTGCTTATATTAGCGGCATAGGAAAAGTTGTAAATGAGCTTGCTCCATTTAGCAGTGATTATCTTATATGTGAAATTCCTGTCCTGGAAAAGAATCCTATGACATTTTACACATTGTATGGAGATTTATTTTCCTGTCTGATAATAATTTGTTTTTCTGCATTGTTGATAATCAGGTTAATAACTGCTATAATAAATCAGTTAAAAAATAAAAAGCAAAAAGGCAGATAAAAGGTAAGATTCTTAAATGGCTGAAAAAAAAGAAATAGAAAAGAAAAACATTACAATTTTAGGTGACGAAACAGAATTTGACGGAGTCCTTGAATTCAGCGACAGACTGGTTATTACTGGTAAATTTAATGGAAAAATAATTGCACCTAAAGGAGATCTTACAATTGCTAAAAATGCTGAATGTACAGTTGAATCTATTGATGCGAATTCTATTGTTGTTTCCGGAAATGTAAAAGGAAAATTATATGCTGCTGAGCGTGTTGAAATTTGTGCGGGCAGTGTAGTAGAAAGCGATATTACAACAGCACGAATCAGAATTGCCAATAACGTAGAATTTAGTGGAGAAGTAAGCATGCTGGATTCAGAACCGGATGTAGATTTATTTTCTGTAGCTTCTTCTGAATATAAAAAGGCAATGATAATTCATTCTGATGTAATAAAATAGTTTTTAAAAAATTATTTTGCTTGACAGAAATGAAAAAAAATATTAAAAAGAAATAAAGGGCAATTATTACTGAACACCTTCCTTTCAAAAAGAAAATCAAAATTAGTTTAATATATGTTTTTTCGGGGAAATCTCAAAAACAATAAAATCATAAATATGGAGTAAATTTAATGTCAGCATTAAGAAGACGAAGTGAAGAAACTCAAAATTCTGATGCAATGCCTGCAGAAGAAAATCAGGCTGTTTTTGATTTTGATTCAAATGAAAATCAAACTGAACAATCTGCTGAAAATGTAGAAGAAAAAAATGATTCTGAACTCAACGAAGAAAAATCAGAAGACGAAACAGAAAATCAGTCAGAATCAGGAAAAGTTGTAGTAAAGAGAAAAAAGATAGTTAAAAAAACAGAAGAAAATTCAGAAGGTGCTGGTGACACAGCCTTTGCACACAGAAATCAAAAACAAGGCAGATATAATAACAGAGCACCTCAGCCAAGAAGAAATTATGGTTCACGACCTACTTATCCTTCTCCAAGTGGAGAGGTTGCAGAAAGTATTGCTGCTGCAGATGCTGCTTCTTCTGAAGATATTTCAAACAGACCAAGACTTTTAATAAATGATTTAACTTTAAAGAGTATGCCGGAACTTCGTGAGCTTGCAAAGCAGTATGGTTTTACAGAAGATGATCTTGCTCCAATGAAAAAGCAGGACTTGATTTTTGTAATTCTTAAGGCTCACACAGAGCATGGTGGAATTATTTTTGCTTCAGGAGCTCTGGAAATTTTACCAGACGGTTATGGATTTTTACGTTCTCCTCAGAATAGCTATCTTCCTGGTCCGGATGATATTTATATTTCTCCTAGTCAGATTCGTCTGTTTAATCTAAAAACCGGTGATACAGTTTACGGACAGACTCGTTCTCCAAAAGAAGGTGAACGATTTTTTGCATTGCTTCGTATTGAAAGCGTAAACTTTGATGAGCCTCGTGTTGCTCAGACTCGTGTTCCTTTTGAAAACCTTACGCCACTTTATCCGGATGAAAAATTACGCCTTGAAACAGTATCTACAGAAGTTTCTACACGTATTGTTGATCTGTTTGCTCCAATCGGAAAAGGTCAGCGTTTATTAATTGTTGCTCCTCCAAAAGCTGGTAAAACAATCCTTATGCAGAAAATTGCAAATGCAATTACAACAAATAATCCTGAAGTTTACCTTATCGTTCTTTTGATTGATGAACGTCCTGAGGAAGTTACAGAAATGGAGCGTGCAATTAAAGGAGAAGTTATTTCTTCAACTTTTGATGAGCAGGCTACACGCCACGTTCAGGTTGCAGAAATGGTTCTTGAAAAGGCAAAACGTCTTGTTGAGCACAAACGTGATGTTGTAATTTTACTTGATTCAATTACCCGTCTTGCACGCGCATACAACCAGACAGTTCAGACTTCAGGAAAGGTTCTTTCTGGTGGTGTTGACTCTAACGCTTTGTTCAAGCCAAAGAGATTCTTTGGTGCCGCACGTAATGTAGAAGAGGGTGGTTCTCTTACAATTATTTCTACAGCTTTGATTGAAACTGGTTCACGCATGGATGAAGTTATCTTTGAAGAGTTCAAGGGAACCGGTAACAGCGAAATTGATCTTGACCGCAAGCTTGCTGAACGTCGTCTCTTCCCTGCAATTAATATTAAAAAATCTGGAACACGTAAGGAAGAGCTTCTTCTTACAGAAAGTGAATTGCAGAAAATATGGATTTTACGCAAGGTATTGAATCCAATGGAAGATGTAGAAATTACAGAACTTATTCTAGACAGAATGAAGAAGAGTAAGACAAATGAAGCGTTCCTTGCAAGCATGAATGCAGGAACAGCTGGAATGGAGTAATTAATTTACTATCGAGGAATATATAAAAGGAGGAAAATTAATGGCTATCGATCGTAAGGAATTAAAAGCAGCTGCTAAGCAACAGATTTCAGGAAATATTGCTACCTACTTTGGTTTAAATATTGTTCTTGGACTTATTCTTTCAGCTTCTGCAGTTAGTTTTATTGGTCCTATTATTCTTGCAGGACCTCTTCAGTTAGGACTTGTACTTTTTATGATGCAGGTTGTAAGAAAAGGTGAGGGTGAATTCGGAACTGGATTTAAAGGTTTTAATTACTTTGGATCTTCTTTTATTGCCGGCCTGTTAATGAGCATTTTTATTTGTCTTTGGACTTTGCTTTTTTATATTCCAGGAATAATTGCTGCCCTCAGATATTCAATGACATTTTATATTCTTGCAGATAATCCTGAATTAAGCGGATATGATGCAATAAAAAAATCCAAGGAAATGATGATTGGACACAAATGGGAATTATTTGTTCTCCTTTTAAGTTTCTTCTGGTGGTATGTTCTTGGCGCAATTACTTTAGGACTTGCATATATTTATGTTCAGCCATATGTTGATGCGACACTGGTAAATTATTACGAAAAATTAAAGGCAGAACAAAATACAGCTAAAGCTGAATAAAAAAAAAGCGTCAAAAATCAAATGATTTTTGACGCTTTTTTTATGAGAACTTTTTTTTACTGATCAAAAAAATGCGTAATTTAAAAAAAATCGTTTTCGATAATTATAATTTCAAAGGTATAAATCATTTTACAAAACATAAAAAATTAGAAAAAAAAAATAAAAGAATTATTCATTTGTTTATTTTTAAAATTGTAGTATAATAAATATAGAAAGAGTTTAAAAAGATATTAAAAGTGTAGAATACAGGATGTGATCTTGTGATTTCATGGAGGATGCGTGCTTTTCAATTTCGACTATATGGTGTCGTTTCTTTTTATACTCATAATTTTTCTGTTGTTTTATTTTCTTAAGCCAAAGCTTTCAACCCGAACAAATATTACTTTTGTACTTCTTTTGTTTTCAGAAATTTTTACAACTCTTCTTCAGTTAATAACTCAGGGTGGTAATTATTCTTTAGTTTCATATTCCAATACAATATTTATTATTTTAGAATGTGTTTTTGCTGCAATGTTTCTTGCACGTTCATTCTTTCTTTTTTATTTTTTTATTTCATTATGCGAAGTAAAAATCACTCCATTAAGAAAAAAACTACTTATAGTAACAAATATTAGTTTTGTGCTTCTGATTATTGCATCTTCTGTTTGTTTTGTTTTAAATTATTATGACATATATCCATTTTCTGTAATTATAATTTTTACACTTATTCCATGTTTGTTTTATGTTCACAGTTTATTTTTTGTTTTAAAAAAGAATAAAGCTGTAGGTGCAAGAGGGCTTGTAAGCAGTGCTTTATGTATTATAACATTAATTACAGCAGAAATTTTTTCTGGTATATTTGATAATTATATTCCTATAAATCTTGTCTGGCTTTTTGTGATAATTATTTTATTTTTGTCATTTGAAAACCCTGATAATCACATTGATGCAAGAACCGGCTTTTTTATACGACAGGCCTTTCATACATATATAAGAGAAAATCGAAGATTAAACCGTGAATCATATTATGTAGGTTTTGTAATTAAAAACTATATAGAAAAAAGAATGATTTATGGCGAAGTTCAGATGGATCAGGGATTGACCGAAATTGGAAAATGTTTAAAAAATCATTTTCCTCATCATAAATGGTTTTATCTTAGAGATGGTCATTTCATAGTTGTGTGCAAAGATAATAAAGACGCAGATATCATCAAGAAATTTCTAAAAGACAGATTTTCTTTTATATGGAAGAGTGAGTCTGCCAAGCTTTATTTAAATATTTCTATGATTGAACTTGTGCCTGAAATTTCAATTAAATCTTCAGATACACTTTTAGATGGCTTGAGAATTGCATTTGCAGATGCCGAAGCTCTGGCAGATGGTGAAGTGCTTTATATTAATCAGGCAATATTTGATGAAATGGGACGACGTTCAAAAGTGCGAAAAGTCCTTGATTCCGCTTTGCAGAATAACGGGATTCAGCTGTATCTTCAGCCTATAATTGATTCTAAGTCCAGAAAGATAATTGCTGCAGAAGCTCTTTCGCGTCTTTATGATGAAGAACTTGGAGTTATACCTCCTGTTGATTTTATTGATCTTGCAGAAAAAAATGGAAATATTGAAGCTCTTGGAGAACAGATTCTGCAGAAAACCTGTGAGTTTATTACAAATAATGATATTCAAAAACTTGGCTTACAATGGATAAATGTAAATTTGTCTCCAGTTCAGTGCCAGAACAGTGATCTGCCTGAACGTATTTCTGCAATTGCAAAACGTTATTCTGTTTCTGCAAATCATATTCATCTTGAAGTTACTGAAGAATCTATGATAGATGTGCATATTCTCAGCCGTCAGATGAAGAATTTAATTTCTTATGGCTATGATATTTCTCTTGATGATTATGGAAGTGGTTTTTCAAATATTGTTCGTGTAAAGCGTTTTCCTTTCAATAATATTAAGCTTGATATGGGAATTGTCTGGGAACATTTTAAACAGCCTGACAATATTCTTCCAAGTATTGTTGGTATTTTTAAAGAAAGAGGTCTTTCTGTTACTGCTGAAGGAGTAGAAACAAAAGATATGGCAGATGCATTACAGAATATGGGATGCACTTATCTTCAGGGCTTCTATTTTTCAAAGCCGGTTCCTGCTTCTGAATTTCTGGAATTAGTCAGGAAGCAGAATTTTGCATAATTTCTGAAATCAAGATTGTTGTTTAATTAATCAGGATTATGCGGGCGTTTATTATATTTATAAGTATATCTTGCACAAATATATCTGCCAATAAAATGACTCATAAAAGCAGTTATATTCCATTTTGTCCTGTAAAGGCTGACCTTCTTTCCTTTAAATGCTCGTTTTAAACATTGAGCTACAACCTTTTGTGGAGGAAAGCCTCCCTTAACTTCTTTTCTTGCTCCATTAGAAGCAACGTTTGCAAATTCAGAACTAACAGAGCCCGGACATAAAGCGCAGACTTTAATTCCTTTGTCTTTTAATTCTGCAGCAAGTGCGATAGAAAAACTTAAAACATAAGCTTTTGAAGCTGCATAAACAGCAAAATTCCCGAGTGGTAAAAAAGCTGCCAGTGATGCAGTATTAATTATGACAGAATTTTTTTTAAGATAGGGGAGTGAAGCACCACAAATTCCTGTTAATGAAATACAGTTTAAATCTATCATTTCCATTTGTCTGTTAATTGAAGTTTCTGCAAATGGGCCATAGGTACCAAAGCCTGCATTGTTAATTAAAAGTCCTATATAAAAATCTTTCTCTTTTTCAATAAATGTTTTAAATCGTTCCGCACCTTCTTTACCGGTTATATCCATAGGAACTGGCCTGATGAGATTTTTTCCAGCTTTAGAATTTATTTCGCCTGCAATTTCGTTTAATTTTTCTTCTCTGCGGGCAATTATAATAATTTCATCAAAATTGTATTTTTGAGCAACCTGAAATGTAAATTCTTTTCCAATGCCCGAGCTGGCACCTGTAATAATGGCAATATCCTTCATATAATCAGTATATATCTTTTATGTTCTTGAAATCAATCAGTTCATTCCTTTATAATATCTGCATGAAAAAAAAATACGTATGTTATTGGCCGCTTTTTATATTTTTCGTTTTTTCAATTTTTTTGATTTCATGCAATAAAAATAAATCTGATGAAAATCATTTTTCTGGTGAAGACAATAAATATTCTGAAAATTCTGATGAAAAAAAACTTTCAGACTCGGAAATTCTAAAAAATGAAGAATTAAATTCAAAAGCTGAAGACATCCTGAATGAAGAAATTTTGGCTCTTGAAGAATTAAAAAAACGTGCTGCAGATTATGTTTCGCATTTAACCCTTGAACAGAAAATCAGCCAGCTTTTTATGGAAAATCTTGAAGGTTCTGTAAGTTTTAAAAGTTATGAGTCGGTTGGCGAAATGACTGGTAAAGATGATTCAACACCTTTAGTTGCCGGCGGTTACATTTTCTTTTCTTATAATATTCCTCCAACAAGAGAAGAAATGAAAAATTATATAAAAACTATAAGAGATTATTGTAAAATTAATAATTTAATTCAACCTTATCTTTCTGTAGATCAGGAAGGTGGTTCTGTAAATAGATTAAGAAAATTAAATTCAAAGCTGCCTTCAAATTTATATGTTTCTCAAAATTATTCTGTTGGAGAAGCCTTTGAACTTTATACAATTCAAGCAAAGGAAATGAAGGATCTAGGTTTTGATATGAATATTGCACCTGTTGTTGAAACTCTTTCAGAAGATAATAAAGAATTCATAGAAGACAGAAGTTTTGGAGAACCTTACGATGTTTTGCTTTATGCAAATGCCTGTGTAAAGGCATACGAAAAAAATGGAATTGCAACGGTTGTTAAACATTTTCCGGGAAATACAAATACAGATCCTCATTCTGGCTTACCTGAGATTTCTTTGACTGCTGAAGAATTAGATATATCTCTGGCTGCTTTTAAAAGAGTTATAAAGAATCAGCCGACTGCTGTTTTAATGTCTCATGCCAGAGTTTCCTGTTTTGATCCGCAGACGCCATCCTGCTTATCTAAAAAATGGGTTACGGAAGTTTTGCGCGAAGAACTTGGATTTGAAGGACTTATAATTTCTGATGATATTTTTATGGCTGCTTTGGAAAAAAATGGATATCCCCCTGAAAAGGCTGTTGTAATGGCTATAGAAGCCGGAGTTGATTGTATTATGATTTCTGAAAAACGTTTTGCTTCGAGTGCAAATATTTTATATAACAAATGTCTTGAAGACGAAGAATTTTCTGTGCTTGTGGATAAAGCCTGTCAGCGAATTATTTTGTATAAAATGAAAAGCGGAATTTTGGAGTAACGAATGGGAAAAAAAGAGAAAAATGAAAAACTAAGTGGTAAAGATGCTTTTGAAAAATTTTATTCTGAGATATATGGAGAACGCTGGGAAAAATTAAAGCAGACCTTTTCGCAGGAAAATTGTCTTACAGAATTTTTTATTCCCGGGGCTCAAAAATCATATTTTCTGGATTCTGCTTCTATACTTGCAGCTCTTGCTCTTCCATTAGATGATTCTGTAGAAACAATTCTGGATTTATGTGCAGCGCCCGGAGGAAAAACTGTTGTTCTTTCTTCAAGAATGTCTTCTGAAACTCAACTATTCTCTAATGAGCGCTCCAGTGACAGAAAAAAAAGATTATGCATAACTGTAGAGGAATGTATTCCTCCTTCCATTTCATCAAGAATAAAAGTATCCTGTAGTGATGGAGCTGTATGGTGTAAAAAACAGTCTGAATGTTATGACAGAATTTTATTAGATGCACCATGTTCTTCTGAACGCCATGTTTATAACGATAAAAAATATCTTGATTTATGGACAACTTCGCGGATAAAACAGGTTACTACAATGCAATGGGCTCTGCTTTCCAGTGCATATCGTCTTTTAAAAAAAGGTGGATATATGGTTTATTCAACCTGTGCACTTTGTCCTCAGGAAAACGACGGAATTATCAGCAGGTTAATAGAAAAATTTACAAAGTCTATACCGCTTGAGCTTTGCAAGCCTGAAGTTATTTTTTCTGAAATAAAGAATTATATTAAATCGGAATTTGTTATTCCTTCTTATGAAAAAACTGACTTCGGATATCAGGTTCTGCCAGATGTAAATAATGGAGCCGGACCAATTTATTTTTCTATAATTAAAAAATGTGAATAATATATTTTTTGAAGCAGGAGAATGCTTAAAAAAAAAATTTATATTATTTTAGTATTTGTATGATTATAGATAGTAAAAACTCTAAAAACATAACAAAACTTTCAAAATTTTTTTGCTTGATTATATATACCATTTTTTGATACAATAGATACGTATGAATATTGGAACAAGTGAAGATAAATTACAGCAGATTATCGATGTAGAGAGACGACTTGGTGAAATTCAGGACGTTGATGTCCTCTTGGAATGTATCCTTACTGAAACTCGAAAAATTGTAAATGCCGATGCCGGATCAATTTATGTTCGGGATGGTAATTCTCTGAAAATTAAGTATGGTCAGAATGATACTCATTTAAAGGAACTTGCTCCTGGAGAAAAGCTTCCTTATACATATTTTTCTTTTCCAATTAATGAAAAACAGATTTGTGGTTATGTAGCTCTTACAGGAAAACCTTTAAATATTAAAGATTGTTATCGCATTAGTGATGCAAAGCCTTATAAGTTCAATAAGAATACCGACTTAGCTACAGGATATCGTACAAAATCTATGTATACCTTGCCATTAAAAATGGCAAATGGAAACCTTCTTGGTGTTCTTCAAATAATTAACAGAAAAGACGAAAGCGAACATATTGTAAACTTTTCTGACGAAGATGAGCTTTTAATTGAACATTTCGCTTCCAGTGCTGTTCAGGCATTACAGCATGCATATCTTACATCTAACATGGTTATGCGAATGCTTCGCATGGCTGAGTTCCGCGATCCAAAAGAAACATATCCTCATGTAGAACGAGTTTCATCATATTCTCTTGAAATTTATGACCGCTGGGCTTTTAATCATAATGTTCCAATGGAAGAATTCCATCGCTATCGAGATAATTTAAAGATTGCTGCAAAATTCCATGATGTTGGAAAGGTCGGAATTTCTGATGTAATTCTTAAGAAAACATTCCCTCGTTTTACAGACGAAGAAAGAAATATAATGAAAGGTCATACTATTATTGGTGCTCAGCTTTTTGAACCTCCAGAGTCTGCACTTGATGTTATGTCTCAGGATATTGCTCTTCATCATCACGACAGATGGGATGGTGGAGAATCCGGTTATCCTGGAGATGTAAATATAAATGACTTTTCTATTAAAACTGGCGTTGTTCCAGCTTTTAAGCCTTTGTCTGGAAAAGATATTCCTCTTGCTGCCCGTATAGTTGCAGTTGCCGATGTATTTGATGCATTAAGCCATAAACGTTGCTATAAAGAGGCGTGGTCAATTGATGATGCTTTTCAGGAAATTCAGAATAATTCAGGTACTCATTTTGACCCTGAAGTTGTTCTTGCGTTTATGCAGATAAGAGAACGTATCTGTTCTATTCAGCTTGCTATTCCTGACGAAGCAGAGTAGTTTTTTCTTCTTTCAAAAGTTTCTGTAGTTCTCTATCAAAGCAGTTTGCAAATAATGCAAATTTTTTTCTGTCGTAACCTTCATTGTAATGTTTTACAAGACCAATTGCTTCCAGCTGCATGTCTAAACTGCTTTTTGAATTTAATTTTTTTATTGAATCGTCTGTGAATTTTGTTCCTCGGTCATTAATTGTGCATATCCCTTTTTCAACAAGTTTTTGTGCAAAAATAATGTCTTTTGTAATTACTAAATCGTATTTTTGAGTGTGTTCCAGAATATAGTTATCAGCGGAATCTTTTACCTGTTCGCAGATAATCATGTTTCTGTGTAAGCCTTCACTAACAGATATTTCTTTGTTGGCAACAAAATTTATTTCTATGTTATTATTATTTGCAATTTTGGATGCATGATTTCTTACAGCAGAAGGGCAGGAGTCTGCATCTATCCATATTGTCATTATAAAACCTGATCAATTTTAGAAATCATATCTAAGGTTCTCTGCTCAATTTCTTCTGCATCAAAAAAATCTGTCTGATTATCTGTATCTGCTTGCAAAGAAACTGTTCCATTTTCTAGAGCAACCTTGTTCTGTTTTTCTTTATATAACTCATCACAAATCATCATTCCTGAAAGAATTGCAATCTGCAGAGGAGTTTTAATAGAACTGATTTGAGATACTTCATCGGTTATTTTTTTATAGTAACCAAAAAGCTTATTTAAATATTCTTCATCTTCTTCAGATTGAATTGTGAAAGCTGTTCCTAATGCTTGAATTCTTAGTTTTCCCATTTAGAAAATATCAAATCCCAGACCGTCTTGATCTTCTTCTGCTGAGTCTTCTTCATATTCTTCCTGAATGCTGTCTAAAGGCTGATTATCATCAGTATCTTCATTTGTTATAGGAGTATTATAAGTAACAATTGATGATGAAGAAGTTTGTTCTTGAATTGATGTTTCAGAAGCATTGAATGAATTTTGTAATGCAACCTGCTCCTGATATTCTTTTTGATTTTTTTCTTCGTTTTCTGTTGAATCAGAAACATCAGAAGTAGTGTCTTCCTGATTTTCTGGCACTTCCACAGTTTTTTCTTCTTTTTGAACTTCCTGCATAGCGTTAAAGTTCATTGTGGTAGCTGATGCAGCTTGAGCAACTGGATGTTCTCCATTTTTTAAAACTGTGTTCTCAATGGAATCCAGTCGTTCAAGTGCATTTTTGATTCCTATCTCAATCTGATTCTGGTCCGAAGTAAAATTAGAAAGTTGCTCCGACTTGAGAGAAAGTGCATTTGTGAGCTCGTCACACTTTGTGCGAAGAGCAGCATTTTCTTCTTGCAGCTGTTGTATTTTTTTTACAGCACTTTCAACTTTTTCTTCAAGACGCATTACCTGATCAAGAGAAATCATAACCTATCCTTAGGCGTTAAGTGCCTTTTTAGCAGCTTCAACTACAGCTTTGAAGGCAACCGGGTCTTCAATAGCCATATTTGAAAGAGCTTTGCGGTTTAATTTAATTCCAGCCTTGTTAACTCCGTCAATAAAGCGTGAGTAAGTAAGACCTTCTTCTCTAACAGCAGCGTTAATACGAGAAATCCACAATGTGCGGAATTCACCTTTGCGGTCTCTGCGGTCAACGTAAGCATGATTTAAAGCTTTTGTAACTGCATCTTTTGCTGGTTTATAATTTGACTTTCTGTCGCCTTTAAAACCCTTAGCAAGTTTTAAAATCTTAATACGGCGATTCTTTCTTTTTGTTCCGTCTATTGCTCTTGACATATTCTACTCCTATTAACCGTATGGAAGCATCTGCTTTCTGATTCTCTTTGCATCTGCTTCATCTACATAACCTGCAGCACGCAAGTTTCTCTTTCTTTTAGGAGAACGTTTTGTCAAAATATGACGAAGGTTCTGCTTCTTGTGCTTAACTTTGCCAGTTCCTGTAAGAGAGTATCTCTTAGCAGCTGACTTCTTTGTCTTCATTTTAGGCATTTCTAAACCCCTTATTTTGCGGCTTTTGCTGAGATTGTCATCGACATGTTTCTTCCGTCCATAGCGGCAGGCTTATCGATGTTGTACGCCGAGGTAAGTCGCTTTAACACCTCATTCAGAACATCATAGCCGAGTTCAGTGTGGGCAAGCTCACGACCGCGGAAACGGATTGTAACCTTAACCTTGTCACCCTCGTCAAGAAATTCCTGTATATGCTTGGCCTTAGTATCAAGATCTCCTGAGCCGATTTTTGGCTGCATGCGGATTTCCTTCAACTTTAATACTTTCTGGTTCTTCTTGGAATCACGGAGCTTTTTTTCCTGTTCGAACTTGTATTTGCCATAATCAAGTATTTTACAAACCGGTGGGTTAGCATTTGGTGAAACTTCAACAAGATCCAAGTCTCTGTCTTTAGCCATTTTGAGGGCTTCCTGAGTTTGAACAATGCCTAACTGATTTCCCTCATCATCGATAAGACGTACTTCGCGTACACGAATCATTTCGTTGATTCTCTGACCGTTTTTGTTGTTGTTATTGTTATTCACGTATGCCAATTTTCCTCCTGGTGTTAAACATTTGCAATGTTTTCACACTTGCATAATTTGTAAAACACATTTTTACATATAGCGTGTATCTTTTTATTATATGGATTTTTATACTCTGTGTCTAGTCAGTTTAGGGGGCAGGTTCATGGTTTTAATTTTTAGTCTGATGAAGGGGAAAGCCTTCCCCTCGGCCGCACTTTCGTTGCGTCCTACCCCTTCGCCTGGTGGGACGCAGCAAGCTGCTTACCCCCTGAAACCCCTGAAATCCAGTAACCGGAGCATTGTACCTACTATAAAAATACCTGAAATTTCAATATAATTCTATATATGGCGGAATTTGTCTCTTCATTTATCACAGGTTTTCAAGATGTTGTAAAATATGACTTGGAAAAACGCTTTCCAAAATTAAAAATAATTAACCTTTACGACGGGCTTGTTCATTACCGCTTCGACGATGATTCCCGTGAATTAGAAAAAATAATTTATTTTAATAATACTTTTTTTGTACTTAAAACCCTGAAAGGAAAAGGGCTGAATTTTAATTCTCTTATCGGTACTGTTTGTTCTTCTAAAAATTATTTTCTTGTGAATAAGGGAAGTTTTCGAGTTCGTTTTCAAAATGAAAATCAATTTACAAAGGTAGATAAAAATCTGACTCGTCGTGCAGAAGAATATATTATTCGAAATTCAAAATTAAAGCTTGACCGTCTTTCACCAACTAATGAAGTTTGGTTTTCTATAAGACGTGAGAACTTTGCTTTTTGCGGTGAACTTATTTCTAAGCGCGAATTTACAGAAAAAAATCTGAACAAAGGAGAACTTCGCCCAGAAATTGCTTATCTCATATGCTGTTTTGCAAATATTCAGAAGGATGATACAATACTTGAACCTTTCTGCGGTTACGGTTCAATTCCTGTTCAGCTTGCAAAAAAATTCAGGTTTAAAAAGCTTTATGTAAGTGATATTGAAGAAGATCGGGTTATACAGACTTCTTCACGTAAGCAGCTGTCTATGGCACAGGAAGGTTTAATTGACTGTCGCAAAGAAGATGCTTTTCAACTTTCTCATATTGAAGATAAATCTATCAGCCTTGTAATTACAGATCCTCCGTGGGGATATTATGAAGATATTGGCGATATAAATGAATTTTATAAAAAAATGTTCAGGTCTTTGAATCGTGTTCTTACAGATAATGGAAGAGCTGTTATTCTTTCTGCACGTAAGGAAGAACTTGAACTGACTGCTGCAGAAAATGGATTTAAAATAAAAAACAGCCTTCATACGCTTGTGAATGGTAAGAAGGCTGGTGTTTATGAATTTATCCGCTGATTTTTTTTATCAGTCTGGTTTGTATAAATAAGCAGGGTAGGAATTAAATCCGTTCATATCTTCAATTACGCTTTTTGGTAATCCAAGAGTAGCAGCTGTCTGCGCATTTGAAAATTCGGTTACACTGTTCATCAGATAATCCATAAATGTAATTTTTTTTGATTTATGGAATTCAACAATTCTTATTCCCGGCTTATTAATTTCTTCATCACATAAATCGTTCAGCATGTTATCCCAGGTTCCTATTTTGTCAATCAGACCATTGTTCAAGGCCTGAGCAGCTGTATAAAGTCTTCCGTCAGATAAGGCTTCGGCTTGTTTGTATGTCATATTTCTTGAATCAGCTACGATTGAGACAAACTGCTCATAGCATTCATCACTTATTTGCTGCATAATTTTGCGCTGCTCATCTGTTACAGGCTCATTATAATTGAACATGTTTTTATTGCTTCCTGAATGAATTGTTTCGCTTTTTATTCCTATTTTTTCAAAAAGACCTGTTAAATCATATGAGCTTCCAAAAATTACTCCAATGCAGCCGGTTAACGTATTTCTGTTTGCATAAATTTTATCTGCAGCGCAGGAAATATAATAGCCTCCGCTTGCTGCCATTGAGCCTTGATAAACATAAATTGGTTTTCCTGCATCTTTATAATCTTTAAGTGCAAGATAAAGCTCATCTGCCTGATAAACTGCTCCACCGGGAGAATTTATAAAGATAGCAAGTCCTTTATTATTATAATCATACTTCAGGCTGTCTACTGTTGAAAGAAGCCATTTCTGGTCATAATCATAATTGTATTCTTCAATTGTTCCTTCTATATATAATGCTGCTACATAGTCATTTTTATAAATCTTTGAATAGGATTTTGAATAATTAGAATATGTAGTTATAGTTCCACCATTGTATGTATTTGAAGTTGATTTCTTATTTTGTACAACTTTATAAGTACAAACTCCAAGGGCAATAAAAATAATTACAATAAAGGTAATCAGTCCATTTCTTGAGTTCTTGTTCATTCGTATAAATCCTCCATAGAAATTTTTCCACATTCAACTGCATCTTTTAGCATTGCATGATAGGCATTAATGTATGTCATTTTTCTATATGGCAGAAGGAAAATATATCCTATTCCAAAAGAAAAAGCACATAAAATTTCCCATCCCAAAAAACTCAGTGCCATTACAAAAATTTCCCATTTATAGCCTCTCGTAATTATATTGCTTATTTTTACAGCCTTTGTTGGAGAAAGATTTTTATATTCAGCAAGCAAATATTCTGTCTGAGAATAAGCAAATATTTTTACAATTCCAGGAATAATAAAAAGGAGCATCCAGATATGTATCCAGAGATATTTCCAGAGGAAAGCGAGTAATGCTCTCCACCAGTCAGCAAAGCCTTCTAAAAAAGCTGAAAGAGAAATTTTTTCTGGAGTTTTAGACATTTTTATAAAAAAGTTCAAGGCAGCAACTATAAGAACAGCGTCAATTGCTCCTCTTAATAATTGCTCAAAAAAACTTCCATAAGTATTTCTTATTTCGTTTAATCGGTTATAAAGCTCATAATATAAATCCTGTAAGCTTTCTGTAGTTTGAAGTGCCTGTGAATATGTTTCTGCCGTGATTCTAAAGGTTTCTGAATAAATTCTAATTAATTGAGGAATATCAAAAATTGATGAAACAAGTGTAATAATAAATGAAATTAAGATTGCGTATCCCCACCGCCCTTGTAACTGCTTTAATGAAAACTGTTTATATTTTCTTCGGTCAAAGTACATAAAAGCTCCTGATAATCTTTTTAGTAATGCTAATACTTTTTTTAATTTTATGCTACACTCTGCTTATGAAGCTTATTTGCGGTCCAATGGCTACAATTTCTCATCCGGCTTTCAGAATTCTTGTGGAAAAATTCGGTGGCTGCGATGAATATTTTAATGAAATGATAAATGCAGGTTCTCTTTTAAATGATGGTCCTTTTGAAAAATTTTATATCGACCCGACTCCTGTTCCAGAGAAAATGGTATGGCAGCTTACTGGTCATGATTGCGAAAGAATGGTTCGTGCGGCACAAAAATTGCTTGCGCTTCCCGGAATTGGAATTGATATAAATATGGGCTGTTCTGCACCAGATGTTTATAAAACAGGGGCTGGAATTGGCTGGATGCTTCGCCCTATAGAAGAAACAAATTCCATGATGCTTGAAGTTGGAAAAATTGTTGCTGCTTATAATCAGGAAAATCCTGAAAATAAAAAACGTTTTTCTGTAAAGCTTCGTCTTGGAGATGAGAATTTTACAGATGAAGGTTTTTATTCATTCTGTGATATGCTTGTTAAAAATGGAGTTGAACTTTTAACTCTTCATCCGCGTACAAAAAAAGAAAAGCTTTCACGACCTCCTCGTTATTATTATTGTCAGAGGCTTTGTGAAAGATATAAAAAATCCGGTGTAGAAATATATCTTAATGGAAATGTTAAAGATGCAGCTTCTGCAAAGTATGCATATGAACAGTGTCCGGATATAAATGGAATTATGATTTCTCGTGCGGCCGTTCAAAGACCCTGGATTTTCAGAGAAATTAATTCCGGAGAAAAAGTTCCGGCTCTTTCTATAGATATGAAACAGATTTGTTATGATTATATAAGTGATATAGAAAAATATCAGCCGGAGGAATTTTATAAAACACGGCTTCAGAGATTTTTTACATATTTCTGCATGAATTTTAAGTTTTCACATTATGCACAGACAAAATTTATTAATGCAGCAGAGAAGGGAATTGATGAATTAAAGCTGCAGATTAATAATTTTTTTGAAGAGTGCCCTGATGAAATAATAAAAAATCTGGAATTTAAGACTGATACAAATTAACAGCCAGCTGCTTAATTTTTTTTATAATTTCGTCGATAATTAATTGATGAGCGAAAATGTTCTGCCTGAAGATAATTCAGATAATACAGAAAGTCAAATTTCTCAGCCACCACGACAAGAGCATCCAGTATCAGGAAGAAAAGTTTTTTTTGTAAATCCTCCATTGTATGTAGAAAATTATCTGCATCTTGAATTAAAGCAGCATGAATATGAAGTTTATATAATTCCTGATTACCGTTATACAAAAGATGCGCTTAGAAATTTTCCTGACGCACTGTGCTTTATTTTTATTGATGACGGGCTTAGCTTTGATGAATGGTTTAATTTTGTAAAATCCTTTCAGTTTGATAATGTTTTAAAAACAATTTTTATTGGATTAATGTCTGCCGTAATTCCGGCACAGGTAAAAGAAAAATTCATGCTGAATCTTTCTCTTCCCGGCGGATTTATAATGCTCAATGAATGTAAAGGTTCAAAGCTTATAGAAAAGATTGTCGGAATACTTGATTTTAATGGAGCTAAGGGAAGAAGAAAATATATACGACTTGATTGTGAAAATGATGTTTCTATAAATGGTTATTTTGCAAATAAAAGTCAGCTTTATCAGGTTACAATCGTAAATATTTCTTCGGTAGGATTTGCCTGTTTTTATCCTAAAACATATGGTGAAGCCTTAGTTAAAAATTCATATGTGCCTAGTTTTTCAGTTACTTTAGGAAGACGTTCAATTGTAACTCCTTCAATAGTTTTTGATACAAGGCCGTACGATGAAGACCGACTGTTTTCTGTTTTATTATTTGTAAAGCAGGTTGGTGAAGACGATAGAAAAATAATTAAGAATTTTATTTTTGAACAGCTTCAGAATAGATTTGAATCTTCTGTATTTTCGCTTCCTCCAGATATGGATGATTATTCAAACAGAAATCCTAAATTTTCAAAGAAAGATTCTCAGGATAATCCTGCACCTTCTGAATCTTCCGGAGAGAATGCAGAGAATTCTGATAAAGACGTAAAGGATTTGCCTGAATATATAGAAGATGATAAAAAAGAAGATTCTAATAATAGTGCAGAAAATACAAAAATGACAGGAACTTCTTATGACAATCCTGAAGTTTCTGACGAGATATAAGAAGCTTTACTCAGGCTAAAAATCAGCTTTTAGTTTTTTCAGATTCCTGTTGTTTTTTATCATCTTCTTTATGGAAGGCTTCTTTCTGTTCGTACATAATGTTATCAACAGTTTCTACAGCCTGTTCAAGAGTAAGATCTGAATTTGCCGGAACTGAATAAGTTCCTACACTTGCAGAAAGTGTATATGGAAGATGCATTACAGAAGTTTTTGAATAAAGTCTGTCTTTTATCTGTTTGCAATAATCTTCGCCATTGTAATTTTTACTGTTTCCGACTACCAGAAATTCATCTCCACCATAGCGTATGCACAGCCAGTTATGTGGCACTGTTTCAAGTACAGCAGCTGCAACAGTTTTAACTGCAAGGTCTCCATGAAGATGACCAAAATCGTCGTTTATGTGCTTCATTTTATTAATATCAACAAAGAACAGCACAGTAGTAAGCCCATTTTTTTTGTTTTGCGCATAAAATGGCTTTGCAAGTTTATCAAGTCCCTGCCGGTTGAGCATTCCAGAAAGAGCATCTTTTGTAGATAGTTTTAAATATTGCTGGCTCATCTGCTTGTACATATTTTTCTTTCTAAAGTGTTCAATACTTGTTCCCAAATTTCTTGTCCAGATATAGCCGTAACGGTTGTCAATCATAGAAAGATTGTTTTTTGTTACAAAGTATCCGTGAACATAAGAATGGTGGAAAATAGGCAGAAATAAAAAGGTTGAACTTTCTTCACTTTTCATTTTTGCAGGAATAAGATCGCAGGTGTTTATCATTTCCCGTAAATATTTTTTATTATCCTGAACAGAACAAATAGCCTGAACTTGAGTTCCGTAACTTAAATTTTGCGGAAGATTTTCAGCAGAATTTATGAGTACCGAAGTCCAGTCTGACTTCATGAATATACAAAAATCTGTTCCTTCAAAACTATGATTTTTTGTAAAATAGTTTTCTATATTGGTTAGAAGGGTAAATACATCAACTGCTTCGGTAAAGATTTCTGTAATAACTTCTATCTGTGTATCAAATTCTTCTTTTTTGTAAGATTCATCAATAATATTCAGCATGTCTCTATTTTGCTGATTTGTGTGAGCAAAAGCACATCCGCAGGATTGTCTGAAAACCGGTGTACTTTGCATTTTTAATATTTGAGAAGAATTAACTCCGAATTCAAGTCTGCTTATAACTTCTGCTCCCATTTGTTTTGCATTGTTATAAACTGTAGTTAAAGAAGGAGATGCGCACATTGTTTCTGGAATATTATCAAAACCAATCAGTTTTAAATGTTCAGGAACTTTTATTTTATTTTCTAAACAAACTTTTAGAATTGCTAATTCAATTAAATCGTTTGCGCAAACAAAAGCCTGAGGTAATGGATTTCCATTTTTTATAAATTCATCAAAGAAACGGTAGGCACAATGATAATCACTGAATTCGATAGTATAAATTTTATTTATGTCTATTTTTATTCCATTATCCTTAAGAGCTTCTACATAAGCTTTTTGACGGTCTGCTATATCTATTGAAGTTTCTTTTCCAGAGATGTAAGCAATATCTTTTATATTATGCATTTTAATTAAATGAGAAACTGCGTCATACATGCCTGTATAATTATCCAGTTTAAGACAGCACAAACCGTCCATTTTTTTATTAATGGAAATGGCCGGTTTACCAGATTTAATAATTCTAAGGCGTTCTCGTTCTATAATTCGAGGATTCCCGATTAAATCTGCAAGAATAACAATTCCATCAAAATCATCATAATTAATAAGATTAAAAATTGAAGCGCCTGTAAAATTTGGGAAGCCGGAATGTTCTATAAAATTATAAAAATTAAACAGATAAATATCTGTATTTTTTCCTTCTGCAGCTTTTTGCATTCCCTGAATAAAATCTTTGAGAAAATATGTACTCCAGGCACAGGCTAGAACAGCAATTTTTTTCTTCATGTTATCTATTATAACAGAAGAATTTTGAATTGCATACATTTTCTTTTTATGATAATCTCACAGCTACAACTAAAAAATGCGGGGAAAGGCACATTCCATGTGAACTGACACTGCAGAAAATCAAAAATGGCCCACGCCAGGGTCGTAAAGTGAGGTAATAAATATGGCAAATAACGAAAAAGACACACACGCATGTACACTGGACAAAATCATCAGCTTGTGTAAGAGACGAGGCTTTGTTTATCAGGCTTCAGAAATCTATGGTGGCCAGGCAGGTGCATGGGACTACGGTCCTCTCGGTGTAGAATTCAAAAGAAATATTCAGAATGAATGGTGGCATTACATGACTCAGCTCCATGATGATGTAGTTGGTCTTGATTCTGCTATCTTCCAGCATCATACAACATGGAAGGCTTCTGGTCACGTTGACCACTTCTCTGACCCTATGGTTGACTGTATTGAATGTAATGCACGTCACCGCGCAGATAAATTGATCGAAGACTTTGTTGCAGCAAATCCTGATGTAAATCCTGGAAAACCAGTTGATACAATGACACACGATGAAATGAAAGCTTTCATCGATGCAAACATCAACTGTCCGACTTGTGGAAGCAAAAACCGCAAGTATACAGCCGTTCGCGAATTCAACCTTATGTTCAAAACATATCAGGGACCAATCGCAGACGACAGCCATTTGATTTATCTCCGTCCTGAAACCTGTCAGGGTATCTTTACAGACTTCAAGAACATTGTTCAGTCTAACCGTATGAAGGTACCTTTCGGTGTCGCTCAGGTTGGTAAATCTTTCCGTAACGAAATCATCTTTAAGAACTTTATTTTCCGTACCTGCGAATTTGAGCAGATGGAAATGGAATATTTCTGTAAGCCTGGTACAGAGGATGAAACTTTTGACCGCTGGAGAAAGGACCGCTGGCAGTTCTACTTAAAGTACGGTATTCCGGAAAAGCAGCTTAAGTGGCACCACCACGACAAGCTTGCCCACTACGCTAAGGATGCTTACGATATTACTTACAACTTCCCGATTGGATTTGAAGAAATCGAAGGTATTCACAGCCGTACAGACTTTGACCTTTCACAGCATCAGACATACTCAAAGAAGGATATGTCTTATATCGACCAGGAAGATGGAAACAAGAAATACATTCCTTATGTAATTGAAACTTCTGCAGGTTTGAACCGTAACTTCCTTATGTTCCTTTGTGAAGCATATGAAGAGCAGAATGTTGCAAAAGAGGGTGAGCCAGAAGACTACAGAACTGTACTTCACCTTGACCCACGTCTTGCACCTATCACAGTTGCAGTTTTGCCTTTGATGAAGAAGGACGGACTTGCTGAAAAGGCTAAGGAAATCCAGCACATGCTCAAGGAAGACTTTGTAACTGACTACGATACTTCAGGAACTGTTGGTAAGCGCTACCGCCGCCAGGATGAAGTTGGTACTCCATTCTGTGTAACTGTAGACTACGATACAATTCAGGAAAAGAAAGAAGACGGTTCTGCAAACGAGCTTTACAATACTGTAACAGTACGTTATCGCGACTCTATGGAGCAGGAACGAGTTGCTCTCGATGACCTCGTATTCTTTATCCAGAAGGCTATTAAGAATTACAAGCCGGTGACAAAATAAAAAAAACAATTTGCGGGTCCCAGCGACGGCAAAAAGGGGAATAGGAATCCCCCCAGGTGCCCCCGAGAAACAATCTCGCTACGCTCGCTTGTTTCTCGACCCGGGGCCCCCCTTTCCCCTTTCTTGCCTGCGTCCCACAAATTGTTTTTTTTATCCGACATCTTTATAATAAGGATAACGAATGGAATACGTCCGACTTGGTAAAACAGATTTATTAATCTCCCGCGTTGCTTTTGGCGCTATGAAGCTGACTGAGGCCGGTGGAGAAGAAGATGCTGCTTCACTAGTTCGTAAAGCTTATGAAGAGGGAATTAATTTTTTTGATACATCACGAAAAACTCCTGAAAGCGAAAAACTCCTTGGCGACGCACTTTATGATATCCGTAAAAATATTATTCTTTCTACAACAACAGATTCAAAATTACCTGATGATATTATTAATGATTTAGAAAACAGCCTTATGATTTTGCATACGGATAAGGTTGATTTATATCAATTCGAAACAGAAAAATTTCTTCCACTTCCTGGTGGAGAAGATAAAATTTATGAAACCTTAGTTTCTTTAAAAGAATCTGGAAAAATTGCGCATTTTGGAATTGTTACAACTAATCTTGAGGTTGCAATTCGTGCTGTAGAAAGCGGTTATTACGAAACAATTCAATTCCCATTTAATATGCTTTCCTCTGATTCAGTTCTGGAGCTTGTAAAGATTTGTGAAGAAAATGATGTTGGTTTTATAGCTATGCAGCCATTATGTGGCGGAGTTATAGAAAATATCCCGCTTGCATTTGGATTTATGCGTCAATATGAGAATGTAATTCCAATCTGGGGTGTAAAAACAATGCAGGAAATGGAACAAATTCTTTATTTTAACGATCATCCTCCGGTTGTAGACGAAAAATTTAAAGAGGATGCGGAAAAAATCAGATCATTCTTTAATTAAATTTATTTTTTTGAATAATTTTTGTCTGAATAAATTATCAGCCGAAGAAACTTAAATCTACAGCTTCTGTTCCTTCCGGATTATCTGCGTTGAATACAGTATGTTCAGAACCAGTTGTTTCAGCTGATGGTGAAGGGGCAGGCTGTTCCGGGGCTTTAGTTTCCGGTTGTTTTTGTTCTGTTTGAACCGGAGAAGTATTATTTGCAGAAGCTGCTTCAGAAGCTTCCTGTTCTGCTTGTGCTTCTTTTATAGACTTATATTTTTCTTCAACGGCTTTCAGCATATCCTGTTTTTCATGAGGGGATAGAACTCTAAGAATTGAAATTCCATCTTTTCCTGTTTGAACAACCTTCAAAGAACCGTCTGATTCAAATTCTGTAAGCATCTGAACTATTGGATTTTTTGGATCTTCCGGATTAGAATCAATTACTTCCGCAATTTTTCTGTTAGAAAGATAAACATAACTTCCTATAGGGTAGAGTGAAACCGCATACAGCAATGCTTTAATAACAGTCATATCATAGCTGTGATTCTTATTCTGAATAAGCTCCATAATGCTGTCAAAAGTATCTTTTGCGCTTCTGTAGCTTCTGGAAGAAGTCATTGCTTCATAAGAGCATGCAACGCTTATAATTTTTCCCATTGAAGAAATCTGATCGCCGGTTAATTTTCGCGGATAACCCATTCCGTTTTCTTTTTCGTGGTGTTCCAGAACGCCTAATTGCATTGAAAGTGGAAAATTTAATTCCTTAGCAATTGTATAACCTAAAACTGTATGTTTAGATATCTGTGCCTTTTCTCCAGATGTTAATGGTCTGTTTGCCATATAAAGCTGAGGAGGAAGCTTTAACATTCCTATTTCGTGAATAATACAGGTAACGCCCAGTTCAACCATTTTTGAAAGAGGAGAGTGTAACTGAAGTCCAATTGCAAGGGCAAGAACAGTAGTTCTCATCGTATGAACAATAAGAAAGTTTTTTCCAGTTTCTTCAACCGAAGGATTTACTCTAAGGATATAACGTCTGTGGTCTTTAATAAAAATACAAAGTTCCTGAATGCTTTCTTCAAGATCTTCCTGATTTATTTTTTTATGAGTTGCATAATGTGTAAAGACAGATTCAATATAATTTAAATATTCAAAATAAACTTTTTCTACCATTTCCATTCTGTCTTTATCACTGTTTCCTATAACAGTTTTCTTAGAATTTTCAATGGCTTTCTTAATAGAATCATTAATTTTTGAATCAGAATCTTCTTTATTAATTTCGGAAAGAGATGTATTTTCTGTTGCACTTAAATCTACGGAAGAAGCAATTTCGCCGCCTAAATCTACATCACCGTCACAAAGTACACTGGAGAACTGCCATTTTTCTATGGCTTTAATCATGTCTTCATTTAAATCTGCATTTTTAGGAAGAAATAAAAAAGTACTGTCGATGTATAAATCGCCAGTAAAGGACATACCTTCTTTTAATGCGGATAATTCCAGCGTATTCAAGTTATTCTCCTGATTTCTTATATTTTACATATTAAAAAGGCTGTAAAATAAAAAAAATTACAATTCTACCTATAATATATCGGCATAAAATATGAAAAAAAACAGTGGAAATTAAAAATATATGGATTTTTGAGAAAAAAAAACCGAAAAGTCTCACAATCTTTCCGGTTTTTCTATATAGTAAACATGGTATTAATGCTCAGGTGGCTGGATGTCAACTTTCCACCCGAAAATTATAACCAGCTTTTGCAAAACCTCACACAGTTTGCAAGCAGCTTAATTATATTATCGATAATACTTGAATCTACTTTAGTGTTTTTTTGTTTAAAAACTAAAATTTTTATTAATTACAGTTATTGACAGATATTTGTTTTTGCTAGATTATGTTTGAAATATGGCTGATAGTAATATTACTAGAAATTATCTTGAAACATTGTCATTTAGCGAGCTTGTTGCCATTGCAGATGAATATGGTGTAGATGTTCCAGAAGATCTGGATCACCGCTTTTTAATTGCAGAAATTTTAGAGCTTGTGAACGAAGATCATGATGAAGATGATGAAATGACAATTTCTTCGGAATCTGATGAAGAGAAGAAATCGGTTTTCAGTGGAAATTATAATGAAACTCAAATCTGCATGATTTTGAGAAATCCCGCCTGGGTTTTTGTTTACTGGAATTTAAATGAACAGGATAAGTTGAAAATTTCAAAAATTCCTGGATGTGTTCTTAAGGTTAGAGTATGTTCAATGGAAGATGAAGAAAATCCGGTTCCTCTTGATTCTTTTGAAGTTCAGTTAGCCTCAAAAACACAGGAACAGTATATTCTTTTACCTGGTAATATAGAATTCTTAAAAGTTGAATTAGTTTATTCATCTTTAACTCAAAAAGAAGTTTTAGCTTTCTCTGAAATTATAAAAGTTCCTCAGGGATGTGATGAAATTTTTGATTACGAACCTGGTAAAGATTTATCACTTTCGCCGATTGAGACTCTTTCTGGTAAAGAAATTTTGATAAAAGATCATTTTAAGAATCATCGTCATTCTTTTTCTTAAGATTGCTGGAGTATAAAATGAAGAAGTGTTTGAGCTTTATATTTAAATTTACTCAGGATTATATTAGATATTCAGAAGAAGAAATTCAGTCAAATATTCCGATTTTAAACGATTTTTTTAATTCAATTTCAAATATATACATTCCTTTTTTATGGATGCTTGAAAAATTTGAAAAGGATAATATTCCCTGCAAAATAGGGCTTGTTTTTCCTCCCGTTTTATGCAGTATGCTTTCCAGCAAAACTCTTCAGGAAATGTATTTACAGTATCTTGATAAATGCATTGCTCTTGGTGAACTGGAATTAAAAAGAAATTCAAGCGACAAGAATGTAAAAAAGAATGTAACAGAAATTCTAGAAAACTATAAACAGATAAAACATGATTACGAAGAAAAGTATTCAAGAAAACTTATTCCTGCATTTTTAAATTTTATGCGCAAAGGAATGATTGAAATTCTTGGTACCTGTGGAACAGACATTTTCTTACCACATTATGCAGATTTGGGAGCTGTTGTTTCTGCTCAGATAGAAAGTGGACTTTATTCTTACAGAAAATATTTTGGTCAGATACCGGAAGGCTTCTGGCTCCCTGAAAAAGGTTATTGCGAAGGCCTTGAGCGTTTTATAAAGCCTTATGGTTATACCTATACAGTATTAGATTCAAGAAGCTTTATGCTTTCCAGCAAGGTTCCATCTTCTGGAATTTTCTGTCCGGTTCGTGCATCTAATTCACTTGCTCTTTTTGCAGATGATGGAGAAGTTGATGAAGAACTTTACGGAGAAAATGGAATTGTTTATTCAGATTGCTTTAGAAACGAAAAAAGAGATATAGGTTTTGATCTTCCAAATGATAAGCTTGAAGTTGTCCTTGATAAAAGCCAGAGCAGATTTGCAACCGGTTATAAATACTGGAACAGAAAGTTTAATGATGAAAAGAACTGTGTTTATAATAGTGAAGAAGCAGAAGGACTGGTTCAAAAAGCAGCAGAAGAATTCCTTGATAAGAGAATAGAACGTCTATCAGGTGCACAAAAGCATCTGAACGGAAAGAATTCAATTTCTATTTTGTGTACATTTGATGCAAGACAGATGCTTGGAAACTGGCACGAAGGATTTTCTTTCTTTGATTCTTTAATTCGTTTAGCAGATAAAAAAGCATGTGATATTGAATTCTGTTCAAATCTTTTTGAAAAACCTTATGAATTGGAAAAAGCCTATCCATATTATTCTGCCGGAATTGGGGCTGGTTATGGAGAAAATTTAATTTCCAGCCGAAATTGCTGGATGATCAGATATGTCAGAAAAGCAAGTGAACGTATGGTAGATCTTGTAGATCGCTTTCCTAATGATACCGGCTTAAAAACCAGACTGTTAAATCTGGGAGCAAAGGAATTGATGATTGCGCAGAGTGCAAATCTTGCTAAAATGATTGATTCTAATGTTTTTCCTGAATTTGCTAAAAAAAGATTTACCGAATCAATTGAAGCTTTTACCGAAGTTTTTGATTCTTTAGGCTCTAACGTAGTAAGCACCGAATGGCTGACAAAAACCGAAGTAAAGGATAATATTTTCTCATGGATGAATTATAGAATTTTTGCCGTAAAAAAATAATTTACGCCATTTAATGCTTATTCAAACATTAAACTTTTCTGAATATTTTCAAACATTTCGGTCTGTAATCTGGCAGTTTTTATTCCAAGAATTGCCGGATCATATCTTTTATTTAATTTTAGTGCTTCCTGCCACATTTCAATAGCTTTTTGCCATTCGCCTTCTGAATAATAAATAAGTCCCTGACTGTAATATTCATCTATCTGTTTTTCAACAGAAGCACGGCCTTTATCGCCAAGAAGAATCTTTGCAGAAATGCTTATTTTATTTAATGGAGCTGCAGAGGTTGTAAAATCCAGTGTGTAATTCATATTCATCTGTAATTTCTGATATTCAAATTCAAAACCACAGGAAATTCTTGGATTTCCGCCTTTCATTGCAAAGCCACCAAGTAAAGAAATTGATTTTGTAAATTGAAAACCAATTCCGCTGCCTATATATGGAGTATGAAAAGTACTCAGATCATAAAAATTTACAGGCTGCGAATATTCTAAAGAAATAATCAGAGGTTTTATAGGTCGAACAGAAATTCCGCCGTTTATTGAAGAGGGAAGAGAATCGTCTTTAATAACTTCATTTCCAAAGCCTGTATAGGAAAGCCCGACATTTTTTACACTTATGCCTATTCTAAGATTTGGTTCTCTGGAAGCAAAATATTTTAATACATTAAACTGAAGAAGAATTCCCATGTCTGCCATTAAAGCAAGTCCGCTTTGCTCTAATCCGGAACCTTCAATTATTTTGTTTGTATCGTCATCTGCATAATCCGGGACTGAACGCCAGCCTGCTTTTAAATTTGCACCAATACAAAGACCTTTAAAATCATATCCGGAAAGAAAATTATATGAAAAGTTAAAGCAGCCTGTTGTTTCTGAATAATAAGAACTGGCGGTTTTTTCTCCAAACATATTGTATTCGCTGAATGGTACATAAAAACAGCTTGCATAGGCTCCCCAGCCCAAATCAGGAAGTTTTTTGAGTCTTGTAGTAAAAGCCAGAGTTTCCATTTTTGCATCTGCAACAGGCGAATTATGAAAAAGAGAAAATTGAGTTTCTTTCTGAATGCTTGCAGCTGCAGGATTAAACTGAAGATAGCTTATATCATCGCAGAGGCCTGTATATGCAAGTCCGAGACTTTCGGTTCTTCCTCCAAAAGGAATTAATAAAGATCGGAAAACTGTAAGACCTTCATCAGCATCTTCTGTTCCGTAAAAAGATTCAGAAAGTGATTCTTCAAGAGTAGACAAGGAAACTGCATTTGCTTTGTAAGAAAAGCATAGCAAAAGAGAACAAAATGTAAATTTAAGAATAATTTTCCTCATCATATTCTTTTCGGAGTATATTTTATATCTTTTTAAACATTTTTGCATTAAATAGTAAATTTTAGAAAGTTTAACTGATTTTATTCCGAAAATTTGATAGAATAAAGGAAGTCTGGTGAAGAAATTTTTTATATTTTTTTCAGTTATATTTTTCGCTTTTTCGCCATGTGCTTTTTCTCAATCTCTTGCAGAAATTGATGCACTTATAAACGATACAAATTATGACCAGGCTCTTATTCTGCTTAATCAGTACATAATTGAAAAACCAGATGATTTTGACAGTGCGCAGAAACGTATTAAAAAAATATTAAATGCCAGAAAAGATTATGCTACACTTGCAAATAAATTAATAGATTTAATTCAGACAGATCCGGGAAACGATAAAGAGATTTATGAAATAACAAGCCGGCTTGAACAGTTTGAAAAAAATCCATCGGATCAGAATCTTCAGTTTATTGCCGATTTAAAAAAATCTGCTGAGTTCAATTATTTCAGGGCAGTTTTTCTGGAAATTCTGCAGGCTTCTGCACAGCTTACAATACAAAAAAATTATTCAGGCTCGTCTTCAAAGCTTAGGGAAGGCTTCTGGCTTTATCGTGATAATTATTATGAAAAGTGGAATTCAAATTCAGATTTAATTTTGCGGACAAATAATGCGGTAACTCGACTGGAAAGATTAATGAATGAATATGAAGAAAGAGGCTTCCATTCAAAAATAAATGATTCAATTGCAAGCTTCAGTAAAGGAAATGATGTTCAATACGAAACTTCAATTCAAAGATTTTCTGAAGTAAAAAATCAGATGAAAAATATTGCAAGACTTCGTTTGGATGTATGTACTGTTGGGGAAGAGTTTCGAAGTCTTTTTGAGGAAGTTTCTGCTATAGACAGCGATACAACAGATGCGTCTTATCTTCCGTTTATGATCCGTTATATTTTTGGTCTTGATTCAATTAAAAATTCAGCCCTGCTTGGTTCTATCGATTTTTTATGGAACGATTCAATTAATCAGTTAAACGATTATGTCTTTTCAAGAGTTCAGACTTCTTATGAAAATTTTTTAAATAATCAGACATCTCAATCTCTGCTTGCTGTTCAGAATTTTGTAAAACTTGAAAATGATGTTATGGATTTATATTCATATCTTGATTCCTCAAAAGAAATTGTTCCTTACGAAAATAATTTTTTTACATATAATAAAATCTGTGCTTATGCAGGCGAACTTTGCAGGAATTATTATGATTTGAATAATATTATTTCTGTTTTAGAAAATACAAGTTTTAATGAGCTTGATGTTCATGCTGTTTTGCAAAAGGCTGCCGAAAATTCTGTTCTTCTCGGAGTTAAAGAAGATTTATTGCTGCAGAATACTTTATGGTATTATTATTGCAAAAACTGGACTGAACTTGAAGAGCGTTATAAAGCGAGTGTAGAAAGGGCTTTTGATTTACAGAATAAATCTAATGAAAATGCCTGGAATCTTGCAAAAGCAGATTATCAGCAAAAAACAGATACTTCTTTGAATAAATTCGAAGAATATAATCGGTTAGCCTCCGTACTAATTGAAGGAATTCCAAGAAAACTTACCGAACAGGAAATTGCTGCAGTAAAAAAAGATGCTTATTATTTAAAAGAAATTAATTTTGCTGCCGGAACTGGAGTTTCTGGAGTTTCTGGCGCGGATGAACTTCTTGATGTTTCTTATTCTTATCCGGATCTTGCAGTTCTTTTATGTAAAACAGTTAACAATGAAATTACAGGTACTCTTAATACTTTTAATTCTTATTCTGAGCTTTCTGTGCAGGAATATAATTTATGCGAAATCTGGAAAACTGATGCTTTTGTAAATGAAACTGAACAGCAGATACAGGATATTATTCAAGCACAGAAGCAGAAGCTTGCAGCCCAGAATCTTAGAATAAATGATTATATGGCTCAGGCAAATCAAAAAATTACAAATTCAATTCTTGCAAAAAACGAAGCAGATATAAGATTTAAAGAAGCTCAGACTGCACTTAATAAAGATGATTTTGATACTGCAAGAAAAAAACTGGAAGCTGCACTCACTAAATATGACGAGTCTCTTTCAAATCAGAATGATGAAAAACTTAGAGAACAATGGGATGAAAAGCTTATGGAGCTTGGTAATTTAATTACTAAAAATGAAAATCTTATTGTTGTAAAAGAAGTCCGGCAGTTAAAAACTCTTGCAAAAGATGCTTATTTTAATGGTCGTTTTGAAGATGCAGAAAAATATCTTAATCAGGCAAAAATACGATGGGCTGTTACAAATGTTACAGAAGATGAAGAAATTTCAAATCTGTTAAACTTTGTAAATACCGCAATTTCTATGAAGACTGGCCGTGATATACTCCCTTCAGCTCCGCAGTATCCCGAAATGTCTCAGTTGATTGATATAGCTTATTCATATTTTAATGAGGGAAGCAATCTGTTAAACAGCGGAAAGAAAACTGAAGCCGAGGAAAAGTTTACGCTTGCTTTGGAAAGTATTCAAAAGGTTCAGTATGTATATCCATTGAATCAGCAGGCATCTTTGCTTACTTTAAAAATTAACAGACTATTAAATCCTCAAAAGTTTGAAGAAGAATTTTCTCAGAAAATTCAAACTGCGCGCGAGATGGTTAAGAATTCATCTACAAGACAGGAAGGTTATTCAAACCTTTTGGATTATTATGAAATAGAGCCGAATTACAAAGGCTTAAAAGATATTATTTATCAGGTTGAAATTGATATAGGAATTAGACAAAAGCCTGCAGATAATACCCGGCAGAATACAGCAAAAAATTATATAAAACTTGCTCAGAACATTGTAAACAAAAAAAATGCAGATGAAAAAAGCTTGAATGAAGCTTTATCTTATATAAATCAGGCTCTTGCTATTCTTCCAGATGATACAACTGCAGTAAATTTAAAGGACGAAATTACAACACGAATTGGTGGAACAACATCTTCCGTACTTTCTACAGAAGATGAAAAGCTTTATCGTCTTGCAATTCAGCGTTTACAGAGTAATAATATTGTTGGTGCAAATATGATTGTAGAGCAGCTTCTTAGAAAACCTCAGAATGCTTCTTCTCAGAAAATTAAGGAGTTAAAAAACAAGATAGATGCAAGAAGTTAAAAAAATAAAAAGATTTATATTTCTTTTTGCCTCATTTCTAATTTTCTCCCTGGCTGCTTTCTGCGAAGATTTTTATTGGGAAAGTCCTGTTTCTATAACAACTTCTGATTCTCGTTTTCCTGTTGTAGTTACGGGAAAGAATTCTTCTCTTATAATTTGGGAAGAAGTAGATACAACAAAAAAGCAGTTTTATCTTTCCTGCAGAATTTATAATTCCCTCAACTCTTTTTCTGATAATCTTCGTTTTGCAGGTCCATATTCTTATTCTTCCGATGAAGTTCCTGAATCTTTTACTGCCTGCAGCAATGAAAAAGGTCAGATATGTATTGCTGTAATGGCCGGGCCCTCGCGAATTGAAGCTTTATATTCAGATAACGACGGAGCTTCATTTACAAAATCTACATTGCAGACAGCAAACGAAATTATTGCGCCTAGAGTTTTTCCCGCAAGTGATAATAAATTCATGATGTTCACATCTTTTGGAAAAGAAGATTCTTTTACAATTTATTATTCGCAGTCTGGTGATGGCATTTCCTGGTCAAAATTTTCTCAATTTACACCTTCTCAGAATTTCAGAAATCCTTTTGTACCTTCACTTGTTTCTTTTGAAAATATAGATATTGTTGCTTTTCAGTCTCAATACACTTCGAATATTACAAATCGCCTTTCTTATCAGATTTATATAACTTTAAAAGAAAAAAACGGGAAATGGAAAACTCCGGTAATGGTAACCGATTCTAAAAGTTTAATTTCTAAGGGAACAAAAGAATTTTACGAATATCAGAATCAAAGACCATATTTATATAAAAAAGATTCCAGTGTTTACCTTTTATGGGAAAGAACGGAATCTACCAATGCTTCAATTTATCTTGCAGATGTAACCGGTTTTATTAATTCTTTAATTTCAAGTGAAGAAAATTCAATTTCTTCAGCTGCAGATTTTTTTGCCTCGGGACTTTCTTCTGCAAATATTTCAATTGTTGCAGAGAACGGAAATTCCAGCCGTGCAATTCCTTTTGAATATAATTCTGCACTGTGTGTTACCTGGTTTGATACAAGGCGCGGTAAAGAAAGTGTTTATTTTGCCAGCCAGAAGGGGGCTTACTGGCAGGAGTCTGCACTTGCCGTAAATAATAATTCAAATATGTTTCCTTATCCGCTGATTCTGCAAGAAAAAGCAGGAGAAAGCTTTGAAAACAATTCTAAGGTTCTGACTTTTGCCTATCAGCAGACTACTCCAAATAATAAAAATTCAATATCTTTCCTTTCGCCGGATAAAACTGTTTTACCGCCAAAAATAATTCCGCTTTCCTATAAAAAGGGAAAAAGTTCGGCCGCAAAAAATGTGCGTTATCAAATTCAGTTCCCAAACGATTCTTCTAATATTGCAGGCTATTCTTATACCTGGGAAAAGTCCAGAGCTTCTGAGCCGCAAAAGCTTTTGCAGAATTTTACAAGTACAGATAAAATTTCTGTAAAAGCAGAAGAGGGTGGAGAATATTATTTTTCTGTAAGGGTTCAGGATTATGCAGGCAACTGGTCGGAAAGTGTAAGTGAAGTTTATAATCTGGATTTAACTCCGCCAGAACCTCCGCAAATTACATTAAATAATCTGGATTCTTACGGATTTGTTAAATCAAATAATTTTAACATGTTGTGGGAACCTTCTGTTTCTGAAGATGCAGTAAGTTATTATTATAAACTTGAGTATACGGGAAGTGTTCCAAAAAATATCTGCGTTTCAAAAAATCATCCGATGGCTCTCGGAACTTCTCAGGTTATTGCAATAAAAGAAGGTCTTGAACAGAAATATGAAAAAACTCTTGCAAAAGCCGTGAATTTAGAAAGTCAGGTTCGTAATGGAACTGCAAGTTCTACAAACCGTTTGAATTCAAGAAATTATGCAAATCTACAGAATGGTGTTTATATATTTTCTGTAGCTGCAGTTGATGAATGCGGAAATATTGGAGATGCAAATTCCGTACTTTTGATTTTAAATAAATATCAGCCGGCAACTGTTATTTCTTCAATTGAAAAAACAAAAGGGGATTCATCAACTGTTCTTTCTATCTCTGGTTCAGGATTTACTTATGATGGAACTATTTCTGAAATTTATATAGATCAGGATGGAGCAGCTCCTTACGATCTTGTTCTTAAAAAGGAAAATGGTGATTTTAAAGTAAATTCAGATACAAAAATATCTTCAATAAATATAGGAAACAATCTTGATGAAGGAAATTATCGCATTGGAGTTTTTCATACAGACCGCGGATTATATTTTACAAATACTGCAATAAAAATTGAACGCAACGGAAATTTAAAAATTGAATCAGATTATGTTCCACAAAAGAAAGTTCATTTAATTTCTATTGAGAGCCGAAAACTTAATGTTCTGATTATTATCCTTCTGATTATTTTATCTGGAGTGATAATTGTCTTTTACATGCATAATCTGTTTTTTAATCATCGGGAAAATAAAATCACATTACGAGAAATAAACGCCTTTTGGAAAGGAGATGCTATGCCTTTGAAAAATAAAAATAAGAAATTCAAAATCCAGCCTACGCTAAAGATAAAACTTATGAGTTATATTTATGTACTCATAGTTGCAGTTGTAGCTGCTGTTACTTATGAAAATGGTTCAAAAGTAATTCAGCTTCAATCGCAGACAATGGCAGCTTCCCTACAAAATCGTGCAGAGGTTCTTCTTGAAAGTTTATGTTCAGGCGTTAAAAATTTCTTTCCTTCTAATAATATTCTGGAATTAACAGCACTTCCTTCTCAAAAAGATGCAATGAGCGAAGTTAAATATGTAACAATAATTGGTCAGAGTCAGGATTCCTCTGATGTAAAAAATCTGTCTTATGTATGGGCAACTAATGATGATGATATTTCTTCTAAAACCGATTCATATACACTTTCTTATGGTGAGTCTAAACTAACAGACGAAACTATTCTTTCCATAATTCAAAAATACGAGGCCCTGGATAAAAAGATAGCAGAAGCTGAAAAGGAAAATTCTGATAATATTGATTCGCTGACTAAGCAGGCTGAAAGCTTGTATCAGACAGGTCTTAAAGAAGATGAGCAGATGGCTGAACAGCTTTCTGAAGTTCTTATTGAACTTCGTAATCGTCTTGATACAGAATTGAGAACTTTTAGCGACAGTGAAGTCGGTTCATGGCCACCTTTTAATACAGAAAGCCTCGATAAAGAAAATTCAGATTATATTTTTTATAAGCCTGTAATTTATAGAAAAGGAACCTCAGATAATTATATTCATGGACTTGTTTATCTGGAACTATCTACAAAAACTCTTTTGGAAAGTATGGATAAAGAATTCCGCAAGATTTTAATTTTTTCAATTGTAGTTGCTGTTATTGCTCTTCATTTAGGAATTCTTTTCGCGTATATTTTTGCAAGTCTTATTGTTAGACCATTAAAAAAATTAGAAAAGCATGTTCTTCTTGTTGGTCATACAAAAAATAAGGTTTTGCTAAAAGGAAAAGATATAAAAGTTAAATCAAAAGATGAAGTTGGAAGATTATGTAATGCGGTAAATGAAATGACCCGTGAGCTTGTTGCAAATGCAGAAGAAGAAGAATTAATTATGGACGGTAAAGCTGTACAAAAAGCATTTCTTCCTTTGCTGGATGCAAATTATAATTCTAAGCAGACTGTTGCTGAGTATAACGATTCAAAAATTCAATGTTATGGTTATTATGAAGGTGAGTCTGGAGTTTCCGGCGATTATTTTGATTACAAAAAACTTGATGATAAATGGTACGGAATTATAAAATGTGATGCTTCCGGTCATGGAATTCCTGCGGCAATTATTATGACAGTCGTTGCAACAATTTTCCGCCGCTACTTTAATGACTGGAAATATGAGAAAAACGGAACTAAACTGAATATTCTTGTTGAACAGATAAACGACTTTATTGAAAATCTTGGCCTTAAAGGTAAATTTGCAACATTAATTATCTGTCTATTGAATTCAAAAACCGGCGAATTATATATGTGTAATGCAGGCGATAATCTTGTTCATGTTTATGATTCCCAGACAAAGCAGTTAAATACAATCACCTTAAAGTCTGCTCCAACTGCAGGAGTTTTTACTTCGGATCTTGTTCATATGAGAGGCGGTTTTGCAGTGGAAAAAACAATTCTTAAAAAAGGCGATGTTTTGTTTTTGTATACTGACGGTATTGAAGAAGCTACAAGACGTCTTCGAGATGAAAATTATAATGTAATTCTTGAGGATGTTGAGGTACGCAAAGTTAATCCAAAAACTCACGAAGAAGAAATCGAACTTAAACAGGAAGATGCAAAAGAAGAATTCGGTTATGAGCGAATAAAAAATATTATAGAAAGCGTATTCACTCAAAAGAAATATACTTTAAAAAAAGAAAATAATCCGTCAAAGAATGAAGTTTTGGAATTTGATTTTACAAAATGCGAAGGTTCTATTGAAGATTCAATTCTTGCGCTTGCCTCTGCAGAAAAAGTTTTCAGATTATATATTAACGAAAATGCTTCGGAAAATAGTTATGTGCAGATTGATAAAAAGATTGACGAATTCTTAAACAAGTATTTTAATATGTATGATAAGTATTCAGCTAAAAAAACAGAGGTTCAGAATAATCAGAACTATATTGATTATGATTTAGTTCAGGAAGATGAACAATCCGATGACTTAACTCTTCTTGCAATTAAAATGCTGTAATGAATTCTGGAGGAAGTTGTAAAAAAGTACGTCCCTGTACTTTTTTACAAATGCAGATTTTGTCGTTTTTAAAATCTGCTATCTCGCGCATCCATGCGCGACCGCTAAACGCGGAGTTTTGGAGGAAAAAATGAAAAGTGCAGAACTGGAAACAAAAGTAAAAGATGCAATTTCTAAAGGAGCAAAGGCATCCAAAGAGGCTTTTGAAAAAGCCGGAAATAAGATTCAGAATTTTACAGATAAAAGCGTATTAAAAATTGAAATTCGTCAGTTAGAAAATAAGCGTGACTGTAAGTTTGAAGAATTAGGATTAAAGATTTCAGAATTGTTATTGAAGGGCTTGAAATTAGATTTTGAAGATAATTCCGATTTAGAAATTGTGAACGGTTTACAGCAGGAAATTATTGAATTATCTTCAAAAATCTCAGAAAAAGAAAGTGAACTTAAATAGCTTATCTCTGGCAGGTTCCTTTTCTTATTTTTTCTGCAGTTTCTTCACCGCATAGCAGGCGGATAATTTCCATTGCAAACTGTTCGCTTGCTCCGGCTCCGCGGGAAGTTACTACATTTTTGTCTGTTACAAAAACTTCATCTTTATATCCATCTAAATATTCAGATTTTGCATTTCCCTGCATGTCTGGATAACATGTCCATTTTTTGTTTTCCAGAATTTTAGTTTTACCTAACACGACTGCTGGAGAAGCACAGATAGCTCCAATTAATTTTCCGCTATCATATGCATTTTCCAGGAAAGAAAGTAATTTTGAATTCTCTGAAAGATTTTCTGCACCTTTCCCTCCACCAGGACATATTACACAATCCGGCATTATTTTTTTTGAAAGAAAATCTTCCAGAGTAGTGTCTGTGATTATCGGGACTTTGTGAGAACTTGTTACTATAAGAGTACTGTTAAACGGAGTTCCCTTTACTCCGACTGTGGTCAGTTCAATTCCTGCCCGTCTTAAATAATCTACAGGTGAGAGAGCTTCAATATCTTCAAATCCATCTGCAAAAAATACAGCTGCTGTTTTCATATTGGTTATAACCTCCTAAAAAAAACGATAAACGGCTGATTAAAGGTATTTAAAGTAGTTAGCCCTTTATCGTCCGTGAATCGTATATATTTATTATATAGTAAAATCAGCGGTATTTAAAATCCTTTTTTCTTTAAATCTGCTGTTAGCTGAACATAAAATTCGCGTACGTCAAAATCAGGTATGTTTTCGCGGTTTAAATCAATCATATCACCGTGAGAGATTCCTCTTTTTCCTTTTGGTTTAAGAAGTGTAAATTTTTCTCCCCACTCAAAAGATTTTTCTCCGACAAGGCCATCGTTTGGTCCATCGAATTCTTTAACAATATGATAGGAGTAATTAAGCGGAAAACGACCACCTTTATTAGTCTCTAAAATAGAACCCACGCTCTGGTAATATACTTTATTGCTGTCTTTTATTTCTTCATTGAATTTATCGCATACAGTTTTTGTCAGGTCTGTAACAGCCGAAAGAAAATCTGGTTCTTTGTCTCCAAGTATTTTGAGGGTGTTATTGTATGTAAAGGCAATGGCTTTTTTTGTTTTTTCCGGGAATTTTTCGTTTAATAAATATTCTGCGAATTCACAGCCGCGATGTGGAGTATTAATTGTTGTAAGGCTTGCAATATAATCTTCCATGTGGCATTTGCTTATCATATAACGGCTGTCAAGTCCTCCCTTAGAATGTGCAATAATATTTACTTTTTCAGCTCCAGTTTCTGCTAAAATTTCTTTTATTCTTTGAGTGAGTTGTTCTGCAGATTTTGCAACAGAATTTGCAGACTCATGATTTCCATAAAAAATTTGAGCCCCGTTTTTTTCAAGTTCCTCAGGAATCCTTCCCCAATAGTTAAATTTTTTTGAGTCGCGGAAAAACACTCCATGAATCATAACAATCGGATATTTTGTTCTGCAGATCTGTTCATTTTTGCGTAATTCATTGATTTCTTCTTTTTTAGTTTCCAGTTCGATTTCGTAATCTACAGTTTTTATAATTTTAAACAGAACAATAAGGTGTGCAATAGGGATCATTCCGCAAAGAGCTCCAATTATTCTGAGCTTTATTCCCATTTGTGTAGAAAAAAGATAAGTCCTGATTATTCCATTCCAGAAAGTAATAAATTCAATTATAAAAATCCAGAGGAGAGCTTTAAAAGAATAGTGAGGATAAAAAAACACTATAAGAATTGAAGAAGCAGTTGTTACAAGAAAAAGCTTTAATAAAAAAACTCCTCCGGCACAGTGATGAAGTTTTCTGTTTTTGATTTTATTAATTATATCTGGATGTATGTTTATTAAAAAAATAAAGATATAAAAAATTGATAATAAAATGAAACGAAAAATATCTGGAATTTTGTCTTTTAAAATAAATGTATGTTCTCCTAAAAGAAACATCAGGGAACAAAAAATGAACCAGGTTTTGTGTTTAATATTATAATTCTTTTTGTTATACATATCAGTTATTAAAAAAGTGCAGCAATGAACTTTTTATACTCTCCTTAAACTGATTGCGCACGGATGCGCAAAATATACAGTTTTTTCAAAGAAAAAACTGTCGATGAAAAAAATACAGGGAGGTATTTTTTTCATACTCCTTAAACTGATTGCGCACGGATGCGCAAGATATACAGTTTTTTCATCCTCAATATTAATTACTATATTATATTAAAAATATAAATAAAACCTGAGAAGGATATAATAAGATACAAAAAAAAGAAAAAAAGTTTAAAAAAAAGGAAAATTGGTATTGACAGTTTTATGAGAGAAGTATATATTATTCCTCACCGTCGCAACACAGCACGGTGCTTCTTTGACATGACAAGGGAAGGAAATGAA
>JAQXNX010000022.1 GCA_029098225.1 Spirochaetales bacterium
CTATTTTTGGGTTTTCGTAAATTTCGGGATTCTTTAAGGGGGCAAAAACTTCTCCATCAAGAATTGTTGTATCAAAAAGTTTTATAACTCCGTTCGAAAACTTTAACAGGTAAACACCACTGTACATGTGCCTGACTTCTAGAACAGTCAACATGGGCTCTGGATTATCTGAATATACAATTCCATTTTCTTCATGCATACATTTACCTCCTATGAATCAATCTTATCAAAGTGCTTATTCTGAACTGCAAGATTCCATGCGGCATACGCTTTTTCTTCATTGTTTTTTAACCAATCCTGAACGGCCTTTAACTGCTTTGCCGGCAATTCCCCAGCTAAAAGTGTACCGTCTATTGCAACAGATGCCCTGAATTCTCCGTAAAAAACATGTACATGAGGCTTATTATGATGTTTTATATCATTGAACATCATATAAATAACAATTCCATCAAATCGTTTTAGTTCAGGCATATTCTTACCTCGGTTTTATTATAGCATAATAATTTAAGTTTTTGCATATAATTTAACCAAAATACTCGTCACAGCCAGGACTGCTTAGCGAATTTTGCTACGCAAAATATCGCTGCATGAGGCTTTTGTACAAAGTTTGTCGCAATCCGCTTCGCGACTTGCTTACCGAGTTTTCGTTCCGAAAACTCGCGCTTACCCGAAATAAGTTTGCATGAGGCTTTTATAAAGTATTTCTGTCTTTTCGAGTGACTTCTGCACGGCAAATTTTGATTTGTCGATTTGTTGGACGAAAGAGGCAAAATCATCTTGCATTTGTTTTGGTGGTAAAATTACATGTCTTTTCTTAAACTGATTAAAATCAATATTATCTGCAGTTACAGCACGGACCCCAGATAATACATCTCTTTCAATACCCGTAAAATAAAATAATAAATAATATGGATTTATTTCAGAAGAAGGTATAAAAACTTTCATATCCTGATTTATAGTAACTTCAACTTTATTCATAGCTACAGGTAAAGTATGCTTTAAAATACCACTTCTTATTACCATTAAGATGGAATCACTTTTTATTTTCTTTGCAGAGCTATTGTTTACAGCATCTTCAGTAATATGATCTTGGCTATCAAGAATAAATAAAGATTTCATATCTTTTGGAGATACCCATGGAATTGTACCTTCAAAATATTCTGGTTTAGATTTAGAAGGAGTACCACCGCCCATTATATTTTCACATAATTCTGTTATCGCTTTTGTATTCCAATGTTTAGGATTTGTTGTCGGATCTCCAAACATCTCGATAAATCGGGATTTGGGCATTCAAATAGCGATTTGTATGACTACGCAGGGAATAATCCTGCGAGATATATTGGTCCTAACGGAAGCGAAGATAAAAAAATCGAATGGATAATGAAAAATGTACCAGAGCAATATCGAGATAAAGCTATAAAATCCTGGGAAGAAAATCGAACTATACCTGGTGGTACTTTGACGGCAAAAGAATTAGCTGCTATTTTGTTTAATGAAACACGTTCTTTAAGTGGAGAAAAGATAAAACAGGCTAGAAAAGAAGTAGCCCATTCTATAATTAATGCTGATAAAAAATGGAAAGAAAAAAGATCTACATATGCAAAAACTGCAGCAAAAGAAGCTAAAGTTCCTGAAGTAGAAAGTTATATTTACGAAGCTTGTCTAGAAGCTGCAATAGAAGCAGTAAAGGAAGATGAAGAAGGCATAGACCCCACAAATAATAATTTGCAGGAGGATAGCAAAAAATACACAGATTTTGCCTGAATTTCAGTATAAATCTGGCGAAAACGTGCGAATTTTAAATGGAAATATACAAACAGCTTTATTTTCTATAACCTATCAAAATGGGAATGCTGCTGTTACTAGAGAATTAATGGATAATATTTTATCAGGAGATTTGTTTCTTGTTTTTTCCAAAAGGTGTGCTAAAATATAATTATTGGTAAAAGTTTTTAAGAGAGAGAAAAAACTAAAACCCAATAAAAGGAGTGATTTTTATGGGAAAAAAAGTTAGCCTGATGAGCTATCTGTATCTTGTTGGTATGGCACTTGTTGCTGTTGGTTTCTGTTGTCCTATGGTAAAAGGAATTTTCGGTTCTTCTGCCAATGGTTTTGATTTTATTCGCAATGCAAAAGAAGGTGGATTCGTTTGTATCGGTTCTATCTTGATTTTTGCAGGTGCAGTTGCAGGTATTCTTGCATTTTTTGTTCCGCAGCTTAAAGGTCTTAAATTAATTTTTGCTCTTGTTGCTCTTGCTGGAGCTATTGTTCTTGTAATTGGATTTATGACAAGTGGTGGAATATATAAGGCAATTGGTAAGCACTTTTTAAAGAATGCTTTAATCGGTTTATATATGGTAGTTGCAGGAATTGTTCTTGGCATTATCGGCGCTTTGCAGAAATAGCCGGATTTACAATTCTATAATTAACGCACCGGATTTTTCGTCCACAGGAAGGGAATCCGGTGTTTTTATTTTAACACTAATTAAATCGCCTGATTTTGGCCGGAAGCGGGGTTTTGGCAGTCGTGTGTTATTTTCGTCGGGCAGGGTAATAAGTACAAGACCATACTGTGAGCATCCGTAAAAACCACACATATAGTTTGGCAGACGAAGTTTATCCGAAGTAATGCGTATAAATGTTTTATCCTCTAAAGCTGTCTGCCCATGCTTTACTCTTGCATCTTCAACTGCAATAAAACTAAGTGTTGCACGTTCTTTTGGAAGTTTAGCTAAATCTGAAAGCTTCTGAAGTTTTAATGGAGCATCTTCTGTTGTAAAGGCAAAATTGCACCATTTATTTTTACTTCCTGTATAAGCTTTAAAGCCACTCATAGGACAGTCGCATTCATGTGTACATGGCGCTGTAACTTTACGGCCATCTTTTATATAACGTGCACGCAGAAGGCTGAGTGTTCTTGCAGCCTTAGGAACGCCCGGTTCTACAAGAATTATTCCGGCTCCTTTTTCACAGTAGCGTTCAAAATGTTCATAATAATTTTTTGTCTGGAATTCTGGCGGCATATCACTTGCCTGATCCAGTTCATTCAGCATATTTGCACAAGTTAGAAAGCCGGCCTTCTGCTTTATCTGTGTTCCAAAATTTCCTTTTATGCGTATTATGTTCCAGGGATCCTCTGAAGTTTTTGCTGCAATGCTAAGAAAAATGTCTTCGCCAAGAGTTAGAGAATTTGCAGAAACATCAAGACAATACCATGTTAGTTTAAGCTTACGAAGCTCCGGCCTTGCGAGCCATAAAGCAGTAACTACTGTAAGAGGCCCGCTTCCAAGATCAATACATGTGCAGTCCGAAGAAGGAAAAACTGATGACGGCAGATTTGCAAATAGTCTTGTAAGCCGGACAAGGTTCCACCAGGTGTAGTAGCGTACATAAGATGAAAGCTGAATGTTATCGTTCATATAACCAAGTCGTCTACTGGCTCTATCGTCTGTAAGCTGATGAGAAAGCTTACGGATATTTTCCGGCAGCTGCTGAAGCTGGCGGCTGTTTAATGGGCGAACATTTTGAATTATTTCATCAAAGCTGTTCAGAATTTTTATTGTTGCGTGATTAAGATTTCTTGTGTCAAATAAATTTGAATTAAACGAAGAATTACTTTTAGAATCTTTTGTCTTTATTAATTTTTCAGTCTGTTTTTTTGTTGTAATTTTTTTAGAGGATTCTTTTTTGTTATTTGAATTATTTCTTGTATTCATATGTGGCATAAATTTTAGTTTTCTGAAGCTTCAGCTTCTGCACTGCTTTCATTCTTTTTTACAATAAGATACATTTCTGTAAGCAGCTGGCGTGCTTCCCGAATTTGATTTATTAATTCAGAATTGTTCTGGGCTGTTTGTGCCTCTTCTATAATCTGACGGCCTGCTCCTTCTGCTGTAAATTTTTTTTCGTTAATCAGATATTTAAGCCGGAGAATTAAATCTACTTCGCGCTGGGAATATAGCCTTCTGCCAGACATATCTTTGCGTGGAGTAAAGCCGGGAACAACTTCTTCCCAGTAGCGAAGAACATGAGCTTTTACACCTGTTAAGTCTTCAATTTGCCCTATTGTATATGTCATTTTCCACGCTGCTCCCATTTCTGGCGGCTGCCCTTCATTTCCAGTTGAACCGGAATCTGATCAAAGCCAAGGTCTTCACGAATTCTGTTTTTAAGATAGGTAATATATGTTTCTGGTACGACTTCAGGCCTTGTTGCAAAAATCATAAAGTTTACAGGATTTGTACTTGTCTGTGTCATATAGCGGATTTTAAAATGCGCTGTTTTACTTGCAGGAGGAGGGTAACGTTCAAGCCAGTCCTGCAAAGCATTGTTTAATGCCGAGGTTTCAATTTTCCTTGTAAGCTGTTCGTAAAGTGTAATGGCTGTATTTAATAAATCTTTTATTCCTTTTCCTTCAAGTGCGGAAAGTGGAAGAATAGGTGCGTAGTCCATATGAGCAAACATAATGTTCATCCAGTTGCGAACTTCTTTTACGGCCTTCTGGCTTTGTTCTTCCCGTAAATCCCATTTGTTCATTACGAAAATTATTCCTCTGCCTTTTTCGTATGCAAGCGAACAGATTTTTTTATCCTGCTCTGCAAGGCCTTCAACTGCATCTATCATTAAAAATACAACATCGCATTCGTCCAGAGTTTTTATTGCACGGTTTACAGAATAATATTCAACATCATCATGAACCCGTGCCTTTCTGCGGATTCCTGCAGTATCCAGAACTTTAAAGTTTCTTCCGCCATAAGTAAAATCGCCTTCTACAACATCTCTGGTAGTTCCTGCATAATCGCATACAATAGAATTTTCTGAATGTGTAAGCCGGTTACTTAAGGTTGATTTTCCTGTATTTGGTTTTCCAAGAATTGCAATTTTAATCGGGCGTTCGGTAGACACAATTTTTGCTTTAGAAAAATCACAATGAGAAGTTATTTCCTGAGCAAATTCTGTTATGTTGTCTCCGTGAGAAGCAGAAATCAAAAATAAATTTTCAAAACCATATTTTGCATAATTCCAGGCCTCGCTTTGATTTTTTCCGCCTTCGGTTTTGTTTACTGCTGCAATTAATTTATTCCAGTAAGGCCGCATCTGAAGAATAAATTCTTCATCTTCTCCGGTAATCATTCCGGCTTCAAGCAGCAGAATTACAACATCTGCTTTTTTAATCATTTCAAGAGAACGTTCTACTACATAATTATCAAGCTCAGCTTCTTTTGTTCCAATATCTCTTGTAAGCTTGTAACCGCCGGTATCTATAAGATGAACAGGTTTTCCGTTAATTACTGCAGTTGCTTCTACAGGGTCTCTTGTTACTCCAGGCTGATCATTTACAATAGCTACTCTATGATGAATGAAGCGGTTAAAAAGTGTAGACTTTCCAACATTTGGTCTGCCTGCAATTACGACAACAGGGAGACCTTCGTATTCAAGATCTTCGGCATCTAATCCATATGGAACTTTAATTGTTCCATCCGAAAGCAAAACTGGTTCTGTTACATATTCTGAATTTGCAGATTTTTGATTGAATTGGGGATTAATAAAATCTGGCTGTTCAATTTCCTGTGAATCATTGCCGTTTAAAAAATCATCTTTTTGTGAAACTTCTTTTGGTTTAGAAAAATCGGGTTTGCGCTTTTTAGCCATGAAGATATTTTAACATATTTTATGCCAATAAAAAAGAGTTTGACGAAAAAAAGGCTTGCGGGGTATCTTCCTAAACAACACTAAATATGCTATAGTGTGCTAACAAATCCCACTATAAAAGAGGTCTACTATGCCTTATACCGAGCCAACAAGTCTTGCGATTGTTGCCTGTCCTGGTGGCGAAGCTTTCGCCAATGAAGTCATAACGCACCTTAAACATATGTATAAGCACCGCTTCACTTTGAAGAACGATGTTATATCTAAGCGTTATGAGCTGACTAAAGAAGAGCTTGTACAGAGAATCAATCTGCAAAATGATTTGCAGACATCTGAACTTTGTATAAGAGGTTCAACTGATAAGTATAGACCGCCTGTTTTTAAAGTTAACTCGCGATTCACTTATTTTGCTAACGGTGAAGTTAAGACGGAGCTGTTGGATACTATCCGTGGAAAAGATGTTTTTATCTTTCAGGATGTAGAAAATCATGAGTTGCTAAGTCTTAATGGTGGAGCAAATAAAAAAGTACTTACCGTAAACGATCATGTTATGACTCTTCTTACTGCAATTGATACAGTAAGAATTGCCGGTGCAGAAAAAATTACTCTTGTTGTTCCAGCTTATCCTTATGCAAGACAGCATAAGCGAAAGGGCCGCGAAAGTTTAACAGCAAGTCTTTTAGGTCATATTTACGAAATGCAGGGTGTAGAAAGAATCATTACTCTTGATTTACATTCCCGCGAAATTGTAAATGCATTTTCGTCTGCTAATCTTGATAATCTGCATGCAAGTTATCAGATTATCCGCGAGCTTGCTAAAATTGTTGATTTAACCGGAAAAACTGAAGATATGGTTATTGTATCTCCGGATACCGGTGCTATTGATAGAAATAAATTTTATGCTTCAGGATTACATCTTCCTCTGGCTATGATTTATAAAGAGCGTGATTATTCAATTGTAACTCAGGATGCTCATTCAACAAATATTAAGTCTGTAAAATTACTTGGTGATGTAAAAGGTAAAGTTGCCTTCCTTGCTGATGATATGCTTGGAACTGGTGGAACATTACTTAAAGCCATGGAATTTTTAAAAGAGCAGGGTGCTACAAAAGTTATCTGTGCAATTTCTCTTCCATTCTTTACAGGTGATGCTGTAAAGAACTTTGATGAAGCTTATGAAAAGGGACTGTTCTACAGAATTATTGGTACTAATGCAGTTTATCAGGAAGAGCTTTTAAAGCGCGAATGGTATATTAGTACAGATGTAAGTGGTCTTTTTGCAAATGTAATTACCCGTATTCATTATAATCAGTCGTTGAGTGAATTGCTCGATAACCGAAGTATTATTGAAAAGGTTGTTAAACAGACTGTAAATAATGATTAACGCTGTTCTTTGTGTTGATATTGGAACGACTTCACTTAAAGCTGGGCTTATAACAGAAGAGGGTGAAGTCGTTTCTGTTGCTTCTGCAAAAATACTTGCAAACGATGAAGAAAAAAGCTTTATAGCTAATAAATGGATGGCTGCATTTAATTGTGCAGTAAAAAAGGTTTTTGCTGGAATTTCTTCCTTTAGTAAAGACTTACATGACGAAATTATTAATCTTTGTGCATTAAGTATTTCTGGAAATGGTCCTACAGTTGTTACTCAAAATGGCCGTACAGAACTCTGGAATGAAGATCATTCGCAGGGGCAGAATTTAATGCAGCAGTTGACTGAAGCTGCAAATATTCCTTCACACTCTTTATTTATTCCTAAAATACTTACATTAAAAAGCAAATTTCCTTCTGATTTTTCTTCGGCAGAATATATTTTCTCCGGTCCGGAATATTTAATTTATGAGCTTACAGGAAATGCAGTAACAATATTGCCCGAAGAAAGATTCGTTTCGGCATACTGGAATGACGATATTCTTAAAGCCTGTAAAATTCCTGTAGAAAAAATGCCGCCTTATTATAAATATTCGCAGTCTTACGGTAAGTTAAAATCTGAATATCTGGAGCATCTGAAAAAAAATATTTCTAAATGTTTTACCGTGAAAGAATGTGCAGATAACGGCGAAAAGTACGGCATGAATGTATGTGCAGATAACGGTGCATTTTCTTCTGCGGAGAGCAAGGCCTGCAAATCAAATTCCGGCAAAAAAATTGAAATTTCAATTCCCAATAAGCTTAATGTTTTTGGAGCAGGTCCAGATTTTATTGCTGCGTTGATTGGAACAAATACTTTAAAGCCAGGCCGCATTTGCGATCGTTCAGGCTCTTCAGAAGGTTTAAATTACTGCGTTCCGGTTTGTGTCCGTTATTATGGAATTCGTTCTTTACCTTCTGTAATTCCCGGGTTATGGAATGTTTCTGTTTTAATTCCAAGAAGCGGAAAACTCAACGAAAACAAGAGAATTTATGCTGTAAAAGATGCCGTGCGTACTCTTAGAGCTATTGCAAAGCAATATGGATTTATTTTCCCGGAAAGACTTTTTGTGACTGGCGGACAGACAAGAAATACCGGATACATGAAAAGAAAACGTAATGAATTGGGAATGGATTTGAGTATTGCAAATTGTGACGATGCAGAATTGCTTGGCGATGCATGCGTTGCATTTTATGCGCTGGGAAAATATAAAAGTTTACAGGAAGCGGCCGAAAAAATTGTTCACGAAAAGAGCTTTACATTATGAAAATTTATAAAATACCTTTAGAAATAAAAGCAATTATTTTTGATATAGATTCTACCCTCTATACGAATTCAGCTTATGCATTTGAACAGGTGGATTGTCAGGTACGGGAATTTGCCCGCGAACGGGGAATTACAGCCGATGAAGCAAGAAAAATGGTTTCTGAATATCGTAAAAAATTTGCAAATGAAAATAACGGAAAAAAAATAAGCCTTGGAAATACACTTCTTTCTTTTGGCGTTCCTATAGAGCAGAGTGTTGAATGGCGGAAAAAGTTACTTGAGCCGGCTGATTTTCTTTCTGAAGATAAAAAGCTTATAGAAGAATTAAAAGTTCTTTCAAAAAAATATTCATTAATCTGCGTTACAAATAATCCAATACTTCCTGCAAGAAAAACTCTTGAAGCAATTGGAATTTCTGACTTTTTTCCAGAGATAGTAGGGCTTGATACCTGTTTTAAATCAAAGCCGGCTTTAGAACCGTTCAAAAAAGCCTGCGAGCTTTTGCATATTTCACCCGAAAAATGTCTTGCAATCGGCGACAGATATGATATGGATATAGCTTTGCCTCTTCAAATGGGAATGGGTGGAATTCTTGTAAATGGTGTTGAAGATGTATATGACATTTCGAGCCATTTGTGTTATAATAGTAATGAATATGAAAACAAAGAAGTGGGAAAAGCAGATTGAACTAACGAATAGTGGAGAATTGTCCTTGTTTTTTGTAGGAACAGGAACTGCTTTTACTAAAAGTGATTATCAGACAAATTTGCTTGTAATAAAAGGAAATACTCATATTCTTATTGATTGCGGAACTTTGTGTTCTTATGCAATTGTAAATGAATACAAAACTCCTCTAAAATCAATAAAAAATCTTTTGATTACACATCCACATGCAGATCACATAGGAAGCCTGGAAGAATTTGCTCTTTCGGGAATGTATATTACTAAAGCAAAGCCTGCTATTATTATTTCTGATGAATTTAAGAAAAAGCTCTGGAACGAATCTTTAAAAGGCGGTATTCAATATAGCGAAAACGGTAAAATGCATTTTGAAGATTATTTTGATCAGGTAAAACCTAAGCTTATTCAAAAAAAACCGTTTGCAATTTATGAATGTAATTTTGGAGATGTTAATATTAAGCTTTTTAGAACAAGACATGTAACTTCTAAGCCTAACAGTTTAAGACATTCGCAAATTTCTTATGGTCTGATTTTTGATGACAGGGTTCTTTTTACAGGTGATACTCAGTTCAATCAAGCTCAGCTTGAATTCTTAATTAATAAATATAATATTGAAACAATTTTCCATGATTGCGATATTCAGGGCTGGTCTGGCGGAGTCCATGCTACTTATGACCAGTTGTGTACACTTCCTCTTGAATTAAAAAAGAAAATTTTCCTTTGTCACTATTCTAAAACATTACAAATAGATGAGCCACTTTCTGATGGCTTTGCAGGCCTTACAAAACAGGGCTATTATTACATTTTTTAAGCGTTAGCGCTGGGAGCATCTGCGTAGCAGCCGACCGCAGCGAGCTAAGCGAGCGAGGACGGTGAGCGTTAGCGAAATGCGGACATAGCGTAAAACGCCCTTGAATTCAGAAGCAAAAATCGTTAAATTATATGTTGGTGTACGAGGGTCTCTTGGAGAGGCTTTAGTGCATACAGAAAATGGTCCGGTTTGGCCGGGCTGACAGGAGTTTTTAATGAACGTTTCTGATATTAAACATGCTGGAATTAAAGCATGGGTTGAAGAATGTGTTAAGATGTGTGAACCAGACAATGTTGTTGTTGTTGACGGTTCTACAGCTGAATATGACCGCCTTATGAAGAAGTGTGTAGACGCTGGTCTCGCTACTCCTTTGAAGGCAAAAGAGAACTGCTTCCTTTTCCGTTCTCTTCCAAGCGACGTTGCTCGCGTTGAATCACGTACATTCATTTCTTCTAAGAAGGAAGAAGATGCTGGTCCTACTAACCACTGGATTGACCCGGTTGAATTGAAGGCTACAATGAAGGGACTTTACACAGGTTGTATGCACGGTCGTACAATGTATGTAATTCCATTCTGCATGGGTCCACTCGGTTCTCCAATTGCTAAGTACGGTATTGAACTTACAGACTCTGAATACGTTGTATTGAACATGGACATCATGACTCGTGCCGGTGAAAAGGTATGGCAGTACCTCGGTACTGACGGTGACTGGGTTCCATGTCTCCACTCTGTAGGTAAGCCACTCAACAATGGCGAAACAGACAACGGAATCTGGCCTTGTGCTGATGTTGAGCACAAATACATTTCTCAGTTCCCGGAAGAGCACCTTGTTTGGTCTTACGGTTCTGGATACGGCGGAAACGCTCTTCTTGGTAAGAAGTGTTTCGCTCTTCGTATTGCAACTGTTATCGCTCGTGAAGAGGGATGGCTTGCAGAACACATGCTTATTCTTAAGCTCACAAACCCTAAGGGTGAAGTAAAATATGTAACAGGTGCTTTCCCAAGTGCTTGTGGTAAAACAAACCTCGCTATGTTGATTCCTACTATCCCTGGATGGAAGGTTGAAACTGTAGGTGATGATATTGCATGGATGAAGTTCGGAAAAGACGGACGTCTCTACGCTATCAACCCAGAAGCAGGTTTCTTCGGAGTTGCTCCAGGAACTTCTGCTGAATCTAACAAGAACGCTCTTATTTCTGCTGAAAAGAATACTATCTATACTAACTGTGCTCTTACAGAAGACGGTGATGTATGGTGGGAAGGAATTGGATATCCTGCTAAAGGTAAACTTGTTGACTGGAAAGGACAGACTCGTGATGCTCTTCCTAAGGACAAGTCTCCTAAGGGTGAAGAATTCGCTCATCCAAACGCTCGCTTTACAGCTCCTGCTAAGCAGTGTCCATGTATCGCAGATGAATGGGAAAATCCAGAAGGTGTACCTATTTCTGCTATCCTCTTTGGTGGACGCCGCCCTTCAACTGTACCTCTCGTACACCAGGCTCGTTCTTGGAACCACGGTGTATTCCTTGGATCTATAGTAGGTTCAGAAATTACTGCTGCTTCTACTATCGATGCAAGCCAGGTTGGTAAGATCCGCCGTGACCCATTTGCTATTCTCCCATTCTGTGGATATAACATGGGTGACTACTTCCAGCACTGGATTGACGTAGGTGCCAAGGCTGATCAGGACAAGCTTCCTAAGATCTTCTACGTTAACTGGTTCCGCAAGGACGAAAACAACAAGGATCTCCCAGGTGGATTCATGTGGCCAGGATACGGCGATAACTCACGCGTTCTCGCATGGATTTTCGACCGCTGCGACGGCGTAGACAATGCTGTTGATACACCAATCGGACTTATGCCAAAAGATGGTGCTTTGAACACAGACGGTCTTGCTGACTACTACAAGAAGACTCTCCCAGAAATCCTCAAGGTTGATGTTGAAGGATGGAAGAAAGAGGTTAAGGATATTCGCGAGAACCATTATCCAAAATTTGGAAAACATCTTCCAAAAGAACTTACAGCTATCTTGGATGATTTGGAATCTCGCTTGAATAAAGCTTAGGCTGACACCTGTGGTGCAGTCTAAACTGCTATGATAACGACAAAAGGGGAAGCCTCTGGCTTCCCCTTTTGCGTTTCAAACTAATTTCGTGCCGACAAACTCGCTTCGCTCCTTTGCGGTACAAATCATAGATAAAAAAAACAGGCTGTCGAAACTGACAGCCTGGTTTTATAACACTTAAATTTACTTATACCTTGAACAAATCAACGTCGTTCTTAATCTGTGTAATTGAATTTTCAAGGGTAGAAGCAATTTCTTTAAGACTAGAGGTTGTGTTGTTTACATAATCTGTACCTGTATTAATCTCGTCTACGGCAGAAGTAACTTCCTGCATGGAAGAGTTCATATTGGTAATGTCTCTCATCATCATTTCTCCGCCCTTTGTCATTTCCTGAGCAGCACCCTTTACTTCTGTTGTACTGTTATTCATCTGCTGCAAGGCATCAAGAATCTGCTTAGAACCAGACTGCTGTTCTTCCATTGCGGCTTTAATCTGTGTAATTAATTCACCTGTAGAAGCAATTCTGTTAGATACTGCAGAGAATGATTTTTCAGATTCTGTTGAAGCATTAACAACCTGTTCAATACCACCCTGAATATTATTCAATTCCTGACCAATCTTTGTTGACTGTTCAGCAGAGGTTTCTGCAAGCTTACGAATTTCATCAGCAACAACAGAGAAGCCTTTTCCACTTTCTCCTGCATGAGCAGCTTCGATTGCGGCGTTCATAGCAAGAAGGTTTGTCTGTTCTGCAATGTTTTGAATTGTAAGGTTGGCATCAACCATAGAAGAAGACTGGTCTGCAATTTTCTGGAGGAGGGAAGCAACCATAGAGTTCTGGTCAATACCTGTTTTTGTATCTTCTTCAAGGATTTTAAATTCGCCGGACATAGACTGAACTGATTTATCTACAGCATTAATGTTTCCAAGCATTTGTTCTACAGCAGCAGATGCCTGTACTACACAAGATGACTGATCCTGAATCATTGCATCAAGAGATTCAATGTTTTTAGAAATCTCGGTTACACTAGCAGAGGTACTTTCAATCATATTTCCCTGTTCTTTTACCTGACCATTTACAGATTTAATGTTTCCAGACATCTGGCCAATTGTCGAGGTAGTTGCAGAAATTTCCTGAGTGAGTGTGTCTCCTGCCCTGGTTAAGTCATTTGTTGAATTCTTAATTGTTGTAATAATTCCTCTGAATTTTGCAAGAAGCTTATTAACTGAAATAAGAAGGTTATCAATTTCATCATGCTTCTTGATTTCGAGTTGAATTGTAAGGTCTGCTTCTCCAGTAGACATTTCTTCTATAAGGTCACTAACTTTTCCGATTCTCTTGAATATTCTTAACAGGCAAACAAAGAAGAGAATAAATGTTACAATACCAATTATAATACCGAATATAATTGTAATCTGACGGATATATGAAATGGATGCAAGAACTTCTGATTCATCTATCTGGAGAATTAATGTGAATCCGCTGTTGCCAACTGGAGAAGAATATAAATATTGAGGAACTCCATCAATATTTTCGGTTCTAGTCATGCTGGCAGTAGTAGCTTTTAAAAGTTCTGCAATTGCCGGATTAGCTTTTCCATCCTGCATAAAGAGATTCTCATCAGGATGGGCTACTATCATTCCTTCGCTGTCCAAAAGGAAGAATATACCTGTATCTCCAACTTTAAAAGAAGAGATTTTATCGGAAAGGGTTTTAAAACCTACCATTCCAACCCAAAATCCAAAGGTTTTTCCATTTTTGTCTCTTGCCGGACGAGCAACTGGAACTACATACTGACCGCTTGTTTTAGAAAGAATCATTTTTCCAATGAATTCATTCTTATTTTGATTCATCATGGCAACATAATAATCGCGGGTTGTTAATGCGCCTTTTGAACCAACTAAACCAGTATCTCGTACAGATGTACCTTCTTTATCACAGAAGAACATATAATCATAATCTTTGTTTCTAAGGTTTTCATGAGCCTGAAGCCAGGTAATTACCTGCTGATCATCTCCAGTAAGATTTATATCAGCATCTGAATAAATTCTCAGGTCGTTTTTATAAATATCAAACCAGTTTTGAATTTCGTCTGCACGTCCCTGAACAATATTCTCTGACATGTTATTGTTTGTCTTAATATTTTGAGATTTTACTGTTCCAAGAATTATTGAAAGCATAGCAGCAAACAATATAATTAATGCAATTAAAATAATCGTACTAATTTTTACGGTCTGACGACGAAAGAATAAGATTTTTTCAGCCATTACGAATCCTCTTCTAATAGTAGAATTTTTTTATAAATTACGTTAATTATAACATCGGAATATTAAAAAATAAAGTTTAAATTATACTTTTTTACTAAGAGGAAATCTTTACATAGCCTGAGTAACAGTTTTTAAGTCAGAATTGAGTTTTTTATCGGCAGGAAATTTTTTTAAGCCTTCTTCTATTATTTTTCTAGCTTCTTCATAATTCTTTTTATTATATTCTCTTGCAAAATTATTATGAATTATTGTAATTGAATTATTATAAAATGCATTTTTCATTTGTTTTAAATTTGCGCTCTGAGGAAGCTGAGAGATTGCAATTTCTGCTTCTTCATAGCCTTTTTCAAAGGAGTTTTCGCGCATAAGGGCATTCAGTTTTCCTGCCCACGCGTTTTCAAGTGCAGCAGCCAGTTTTTTTTGAGGAATCATTATGTAATTTTGTGGAATTTCTGACGAATTTTCCGATTCACCAGTTTCATTTTTCAGCAGTTCATATAAAAAATTAATTTTTTCTTCCGGCTGCATGTCTTTTGTAAGAGTTTGCAGTTCAAGCTCGGTAAGTAAATCTGCAGTTGAACTGATTTGCGAAGCGCTTATCATGTTTTTAAATTTATTATAGCAATCCAGCGCGTTTATAATATCTCCGGAATTATAACACAGCAGGATATAATTATAACTGTGAGTATCTGCAACTTTTTGAACGTAAGGAGCCATTCCCCAGTAATTAATATAATCACAGAGCCAGTTTAATTTTTCCATGAACATCTGGTTTGATTCATTTTTAAGGTTCATATAGTTTCCGACAAGCGTATCTAAGTCTTTTCTGGCTTCATCAGAATCTGCTGATTTTTCATTTTTTATGATTTCGTATCGCAACGCTTCCAGTGGAATTGAATCAAAAAAATTATTTTTATTTGAATAATATGATGCCAGATTTGCAGAAATTAAGCCGCACATAACCTTATCTGTAGCCTGATGCCGGTTTACGTAATTCTTTTTTGGAACTATATAATAGCCTTTAATTCTATCTTCATTTTCTATTGCTTCTTTGCTTCCCGGATTAAAGCCATAAGGATTTGTAGTTTCTACATCTATAGTTTTTTTATCTATATATACTGTACAGAAGGCATGTTCTGTAGTTTTTTGTCCGTAAACTTCCAGCCCTGCTGCCTTTGCAGCTGCCATATATAAAATTGCAGAAGAAACACAATTATAAGTTCCTTCTTTTAAAGCTGTATTGATTTTTGTCTGTGCATAATTATATTTTTTTAAATAATCCCTATATAAAAGCTTTAAAACTGCTTTTCCTTTTTCTTCAGTCTGCATTTTATTGTATTCTTCTGAAGTTACTTCGGATTTTATTTTTTCAAATATAATAAGACATTCTTTGCCTTCTTCTGATTCAGGCGGGCATTCCGAAAGAATGAGCGATAATTGAAATAATTCATCTGCGGTAAGCTTTTCCGGGCAGGTTGAAAAATAATCCTGTGGAAAAGTCTGACCTGATACACCCGGGTAAAAGGAAGGATTTTGTGCAAAAAGCTTTAATGGAATAAAGAAAATTAAAAGAAATAAAAAAAAGGTTCGTATTTTGCAGGGCAAATAAAATTGCGGAGAAAAATATGAACCTTTTAAGGAGTGATTTTTCATAACTTTTTTACATGCAGGTATATCCGCCGTCTACAGGAAGGTTTACACCTGTAACGTAAGTAGAAGCCGGACTGGCAAGGAAAATTGCTGCGCTGTCTAGTTCACCTTCGTTTCCATAGCGTTCAAGCGGAATCATTGTTTTTGCATTCTGCTGGAAGAAATCTGAATCCAGAGTTTCTTTTGTAAGCGGAGTGTAAAAATATCCAGGGCAGATTGAATTTACTGTTATATTATATTTGCCCCATTCTGCGGCGAGGGCGCGTGTAAGATTAACTACACCACCTTTTGCTGCGTGATAAGGTGCGGAACCACAAATTTTGTTTCCTACAAGACCATACATTGAAGCAATATTAATTACACGACCATATTTTGCAGGAATCATTGCTTTTTTGGCAGCAGCACGGGCAAATTTAAATGTACCAAAAAGGTCAACATTCATTTCTCCCATAAACTGATCGTCTGTAATATCTTCTGCAGGAGCAACTGCACCGGTTCCTGCATTGTTAATAAGAATGTCGATTCGGCCAAATTTTGCCATAATTTCATCGACTGCAGAATTTACGCGGTTTGTATCTGTAATATCACACTGAATTGCGAGTGTTTCTACTTTATAAGTATCTGCAATTTCTTTTGCAACTGCTTCTATAAGTTCTTTTCTGCGTGCAACGGCAACAATTTTTGCTCCCTGATTAGCAAGTGCCTTTGCCATCTGAACACCAAGTCCTGTTGAACATCCTGTTACTACAGCAACCTGACCTGTTAAATCAAAATATGATTTCATGGATTCCTCCAGTAATTTAATATTTTCAAAATTGATTTTGAATTAATTATATTCTATAGTAATAGAAAAATAAAAACAAGTAATAGAATTAGTGGTAACTAACACAGGCGTGGAGTAATGCAATTTGTGAGAAATAATTAGCAGTAATTGTGAAGACTTTTTGCAGTTGAGGATGTTTAGTAACAAACGAAATTTTTTTATGGGGAAAACTTATAACTTGAAAAATTAATTAGTTTTTTTATAATTATGAAATATAATTGAGGTCGAATATGAATGAATCTGAATTTACACATGCAAGCGAAAATCTTCTTTCTAAAACAGAAACCTTTATAGCATGGATAAAAAGCTTTATAACCTGGAATAATTTATTTAAATTAATTGGCGGAATATTATTTGTTGTAGTTTTATGGATTGCTTATAGACTGATTTTGAGAGGAATCAAAAAAACAAAATCAGAAAAAATGAATGTTCATAAGCAGCAGATGCTTATCCGTTTTGTAAAATATGTTTTTTACGTTATCATTGTTCTGGAAGTTTTAAGTCTTTTTGGAATTAAACTTTCGGCACTTCTTGGGGCAGCCGGTATTGCCGGAGTTGCAATTGGTTTTGCTGCACAAACTTCTGTAAGTAATTTAATCAGTGGATTATTTGTTTTAACAGAAGGCTCAATTAAAATAGGAGATGCAGTTACCGTAGATGGAATTACAGGAATAGTTGATGAAATTAATCTTCTTTCTGTAAGGATTCATACATATGACAACCAGATGGTAAGAATTCCTAATTCTACTATTATTAATTCAAATCTTACAAATATCAGTTATCATGCAAAAAGAAGAATTACAATCAGTGTTTCAATTGATTATTCTACAGATATGCAGACTGCATTAGAAGCTCTAAAAAAAGCTCCAGGGCTTTGTCCTACAGTTGTTGAAGATCCTGCGCCTGCAGTCTGGTATGATGGCTTTGCAGCAAGTGGAATAAATTTAACTGTAGCTGCATGGTTTAAATCCAGCGACTTTTTGCAGACAAAAAACGATTTATATATTGCAATAAAAAAAGTCCTTGATGAAGCCGGAATCTCAATTCCATTTAATCAGCTTGATGTTAAAATTAAGGATGATAGTCAATAATGTAAAAAAGAGTTGAGTTATGATTCTTTTTTGATGATTCAATTTACGTAAGTAACGGCCCGGAGATTTCCGGGCCGTTTGTATGCAAAAACTGATTATTCAGCTATCTTGTTTCCTGCAATTTTGCGTGCAAGGTAAACAAAAGGAGTGTCCAGCAAACTTGTTGCTATATAAATTACATAGCAGCTGCCGGTTATTGCAAGAAGCTCGCGGAAAGTATAGATTCCAAGGAAAGCTCCAAAGTTAAAAATTACAATGTTCACAAACTGAGAAATCAGTGTAGAAAAGTTGTTGCGGAACCAGAGCATTTTTGTGTGGCTGCCGGTTTTCTTTTCTGTGAGATTCCACCAGGCGTGATAAAGTGAAACGTCAACGAATTCAGAAATTACATAAGCAATCAGGCTGGAAAGCAGCATTCTTGGAGTGTTTGTGAAAAGTCCGTGTACATATCCGCTTGCCCAGTCGCCTTCTGCAGGAATGTAGTGAACCCACATAAAGCTTAAAAGAATAAAGCTGAGGCTTGTGAAAACTCCTGCAAGAACTCCCTTGTTTGCTTCTTTCTTTCCATAGAGTTCGCTGAGAATATCAGTTGCAAGAAAGGTTGCCGCAAAAAGCGTATTGCCCAATGTCTGATCCATACCAAAGGCGTGTACGAGAATTGTAACTTCAATGTTAGCAAGAACTGTACAGATACCAATCCAGGCGAAAAGACCGCCTTTTCCAAAAACTTTCAGGAAAAGCAAGGTTCCCCCGAACGACACTAAAAGTGTAATAGCGAGTAAAAGTTCATTCATTTAAAATGACCTCATAAAAAAGAATTGACCTGGTTTTGATTTGCAGCAGGCTTGTTGTGTTGCTGCCGGCAGGAAGGACTTCGAACTGCCGTGTATCCGGATAATTTATCGTATTTATGAATTTTATACAATGGGCGAATAGATTCCCGTGCAAATGGATTCACATGCAAATGGATTCGCCGTCGCGCTTTTTGTACCATAATTAATATCTATTGATTTTCTTTTGATATAGGGTTAATATTTTAAAAACACCAAAAAAATTAAGAAGCGAGGTATTATATGTCATTGAATAAAACATTTTCTAGTGATGGTAAGAAATGTACAGTTGTATTTACAGTGAATCCTCAGGCAGCAAGCGGAGCTACAAAGGTTCATCTTGTTGGTGATTTTAATAGTTGGAATACTACTGCAAATCCTATGAAAAAGGGACCTGATGGTTCATTTACATTAAAAAAGCAGTTTGAAACAAATAAGGAATTTCAGTTCCGTTATGTGCTTGATGGAAATGTTTGGATTAACGATTGGAAAGCAGATAAATATGTTCGTTCTGAAATTGCAAATGATGATAATTCAGTTTTGGATACAACTGTTCCAAAGGCTCCAAAAGTTTCTAAGAAGCCTACATCAAAAGCTGTAACAAAAAATAAAGACAAAAAGCCTGCTGCAAAAAAGCCTGCAGCTAAAAAAACAGCAGACAAGACTCCTGCAGCAAAAAAGACAACAGCTAAAAAAGCAGCTGCAAAATAATAAACAAATAGTTTGAAAAATTAAATTTACGGAAAAGCATCTTTGATTGAATAATATTTTCAATTAAAGATGCTTTTTTTTGCCATTCTTATTTATTGTTTATGATTACTACAGGTATTCCTGATTTCTGATATTCGCGGAGCAGATTGCGTTGTGCGTGAAAGCGTCGGAGAATTTGTGTAACTGGCAGATGATCGCGGTGGCGGGCACGACGCAGTCTTGTGAAAAAAGGTGCAGCTACAAAGATGATTTTTTCGCAGCGGGCCAGGAGCTCGGGCGTTTTATATAGTACGGTTGCATTGATGATGGTTTTATGGTGAGAGCTGATGAAAGCTTCAATTTTCTCTGTAATTATCGGGTAGACAATTGATTCCTGTTTTTTTAAAAACTCCGGATTTGAAAAAAGCAGCTGGCCAAGAGCCTTGCGGTTGATAGATCCGTCTTCCCTTTGAATCTGCAGGTTTTCTTCTTTTGCGTAGGGTTCGAAGGTTTCTAAAATGCGATCTTTTGCAAGTTCAATTGCTTCGTGTACCAGGAGGTCTGCGTCTATTGCAGCCCATCCTTCTTCTTTGAGTTTTTCGCAGATGTAGTTTTTGCCGGCTGCCATGGGGCCGGTTACGGCCACGATAGATTTTTTAGACGAGTTTTCGCCAGAAAACTCGTGGGAAAGATTGAAGTTATGTTTTTTGTAAAAAGAATCTTTAATCTTTCCCATAATTAGTGGAACTCTCCCCAGTTTTTACCGTATTCAATGCTTACACGCAGCGGTACATTAAGCTTTACTGCGTTTTCCATTTTATCTTTGATAAGGGCGATTGTGGCGTCGATTGTTTTCTGGTCGTCAGGGCACTCAAAAATAAGTTCATCGTGAACCTGGAGGAGGAGGCGGGCAGGAGATTTTGTCTTTGCAAGGGCTTCGCTTACTGAAAGCATGGCCTTTTTTACTATGTCTGCGGCTGAGCCCTGAACCGGTGTGTTTACGGCTATGCGTTCGGCGGCGGCCTTTTCCAGCTTGTTACGGCTGTTGATGTTCATAATCGGGCGGCGGCGGCCAAAGAGAGTTTCTACCCAGCCGGTCTCTTCTGCCTTTTTGATTGTGTCTTTGATAAAGGCGTCTACGTTTGAGTATTGGGCAAAGTAATTGTCTATAAACTGAGCTGCCTGGGTGCGGTTGATGCCGAGGTCGCGGGCCAGGCGGAAGGCTGACATTCCGTAGATTACTCCGAAGTTGATTGTTTTAGCGGTGCGGCGCATGTCAGGTGTGACGGCATCTGGTGTAACTCCGTAGATTAGGGCGGCGGTGGCCTTATGTACGTCTGTTCCGTCTATAAAGGACTGGCTCATATTTTTGTCGGCCGAAAGGTGGGCAAGCACTACAAGCTCAATCTGAGAATAGTCTGCTGAGATGAGGACTTTGCCTTCCGGCGCAGTAAAGGCAGAGCGGATGCGGCGGCCTGCTTCGTTTCGGACAGGGATATTCTGTAAGTTCGGGTCGCGGCAGGAGAGGCGGCCGGTGGCAGTTCCGGTCTGCACGAAATCTGTGTGGATGCGGCCCTGGTCGTCTGTAAGCTTTGGCAGAGTTTCTACGTAAGTTGATTTAAGCTTTGCCATTTCGCGATAGTCGAGAATCATGCGGGGAACAGGATCTTCAAAGGCCAGCTCTTCGAGAACGCTTGTGTCGGTAGAGTAACCGGTCTTGGTCTTTTTGCCCGCTTTAAGGCCGCGTTCTTCGAAGAGAACTGTCTGCAGCTGCTTTGGGGAGGCTATGTTGAATTCGTGGCCGACTTCCTTGTAGATGGCCTGCTCCGCTGCGGCGATGCCTTCTGTAAGCTCCTTATTGTAAGCGTGGAGGGTGGCAGTATCCAGGTGGATTCCTGTCAGCTCCATACGGGTGAGAATTGGAAGGACTTTCATTTCGAGTGCGAAGAGGTCTTTGAGGTGGCCGTCATCTGATTTTTGCTGGGCCTGAGCAAGCTTAAGTGTAAAGTCTGCGTCTTCGGCGCCGTAAGGGGCGGCTTTTTCCAGCGGTACGTCCGCAAAGGTCTGACCTTTTTCTACTATGTCGCTGAACTCAATGCCTTTGAGGCCGAGAAGCTGCTCGCCAAGGGATTCCAGCGAGTAGCTGTTTTTGCCGGTGCGCTCGGGATTCTGCAGCCAGGCGTAAATCATTGTATCATAAATAGAAGATTCTAAGATTTTGTCTGCCAGCTCGGTATTTTTGAAGCCTGCTTTTTTGATGTTCGTTGCGAGGACTTTTAGGTCGAACTTTGCGTTGTGCATGATTACAGTTACATCTTTTGCCTGGAAAAGGCGGAGCAGCTGGGTAAGGGCATCTTTAAGGGGGATGCCGGTGCTGTCTGCAAAGAGGTCTTCGCTGTCTCGGGCAATTGGTATGTATACGGCTTTGCCTTCTTCGTAACAGAGTGAGAAACCGAGGATATTTGCTGTGATTGTGTCGAGGCCGTCTGTTTCGCTGTCGTAGGCTACCTGTGGAGCTTTGAGGGCGGAGTCGATGTAAGATGTGAGCTCGGACAGAGTTGTGAGGGCACGGTAGTTTGAAGTGTCGTTTTGAGTTAGTGTAAGAGGCGCCTCGGTGAAGTCTCCGGGTTTTTTTAAGGGGGTGCCCCCCTTAGGAGAAGGGATGGCGCAGGTCGTTGAATTAATCGTAAAATTAGCATCTGTTGCACCCGCGCCTGCAGTTTCGCTTCGCAAAACTGCTTTCATTTTATTGTCAAGGAGGCTTCCCCCTCCTTGTCCATTTTCTACACCAAGACTTGCATACTGCTTTGCAATTGCAGGAACTCCATACTTCATAAGGAGGTCGGCAGCGGCGGCGTAATTGAAGGTGTACTGGTCGCGGGTGATGGCGGCGTCTATGTCCGAGCAGGGAACGGTGTCGCAGAGGCGGACAAGGTCGCGGCTGAAGTAGGCATCCTTTTTGCCCTCGGCGAGTTTTTTCTGCATGGCCCCTTTGATTTCGTCGATGTGGGCGTAAATGCCGTCCAGGTTGGAATAGTCGCCTATGAGCTTGGCTGCGGTTTTAACACCGACGCCACGAACACCGGGAATATTATCGGCTGAGTCGCCGAAGAGGGCGAGAAGATCGAGGAGCTGTGGAGGCTTTACCCCCCATTCGGCTTCTACGCCTTCGATCCCGGTTACCTTCCAGGTTTCGCCACCGGTTACCGGTTTTAAGATTTGAGTTGATTCGTCTACCAGCTGCATGAGGTCCTTGTCTCCGCTGAGGATGCGGCAGGTGCGGCCAGATTCGCGGCACTTGCGGGAAACGGTTGCGATGATGTCATCTGCCTCGTAACCGTCGCACTGGAGAACCGGGATGCCGAGGGCTTGGAGGACTTCGCAGATCCATGGCACCTGGGCATGCAGGTCTTCCGGAGTTTTAGGGCGGTTGGCCTTGTAGAGGTCGTACATTTCGTGGCGGAAGGTTTTTGTTTTACTATCCATAGCGGCTACGATGTAGCCTGGCTTGTAATGCTGAAGTATATAATGGAAGTTTCTGAAAAAGCCGAAGAGGGCCGAAACGTTCTCGCCCCGCTGGTTTGTAAGTGGGCGACTGATGAAAGCAAAGTAGCAGCGGAAAATCAGTCCGTAGCTGTCTAAGATATATACTGTTTTATCGTTGAATTCGTTTTTGTTATTTTTGTCTGCCATGAGAATATTTTAGAGTAAAAAGGGAGTGCGCGCAAGCATGTTATATTAATGCATAAAATGCGAATTGCGCGCGGCTATGATATTTTAATTAATTGCAGTTTATTTCTTCCAGAAAATATACCCGCCAATATTATAAGATGAGAACAGTTTTAGAGCAGTATTCCAGTAATAATCAAAGTCGGTTATGTAAACGACTATATTGTCATCTAAATCACAACGCAGGTATTGCTCATGGAGATCTTGTGTTTCGTAATTGAAAAGAAAATCTGTAATGTCATATGATTTTCCATCAATTTCTATAAGCGCTTTATCCAGTTTTATTGCATAGTAATTGTATCCTTCGTCATCTTCTCCCCATGATGATTTGCTGATATATAATTTCTGCATTTTAGAAAATTCAGAAATATCAACAGGCGTATAATTTCCGTATGTATCTTTCGTGGCGGAATACCAGTATTTATAAATTGTGTTATCTTCTGTTTCATCAACTATAATTTTAAATAATTCATAAAATGATTTATAATCACCATCTATAGTAAGAGCCCAGTCTGGTAAAGGAATTTCACATGGGTATTTTAAGTAACTGTAACTTGAATAAAGCTGCTCTTTATCTTCTTTAGTCATCCGGTCATTTATTTTATCTGCGTCATAATCAAATAATCTGTTATTCAGATTATCAAACATTTCATATTTATTCAAAATCTTCATCATTCTGTTTGTCTGATTTTTATGCGCCATATTAATCAGGTTCAGCGGAGTAACAGAGGCAATGAGAATTATTACTGCAAGAATCAAAATAGAATATTTTATATATTTTCCTTTTTTGATGAATGTAAGAGTGAACATCAAAACGGTAAATATAATGAACATAAGACTGGAATATCTCCAGCCTGTAAATCCATAAGCATTCAGGCGGATAATATAAGCCGGAATCTGAACACAAACTAAAGGTATAAAAGCAAAGGCTCCAAACTTATAGAAAAATTTTATTGCCGGAAGTTCTTCATATTCTTTAAGGATAAAATAAAATACAAAATAAAAGCACGATGCAAATGAAACAATCCAGTTCATCTGGCCTTTTGGAAATTTAAATAATACAAGTGCTTTAATAAGATAAGCATAAAGAAGGCCGATAAGAATAAAGAATACTGGAAGAAGAATATAGAGAATGATGATTTTAAATGCTTTTCCGGAAGAGGCTTCTTCCCGTTTGTAAAAAAGATAATATACAAAAATATTTAAAGCGAATACAAAATAACAGAATGAAGCATAAGTTTCATAAATCTCGCCATAATCAGAAAAATTATAAATAAGATTCTGGAAGGCGTAAATTAATAGACTTCCTCCTCCAAACAAAATAGAAGCAAGCAGCAGAGAAAAACAGAAATGCTTTACAAGTCCCGCAATATAAGTCTTCTGATTTTCTTTTGGAAGAAAAATAAAAATTGTAAAAAGTACAAGTGCAAAGAAGATTCCCCAGAAGTATAAGTCTCCGTAAATTGAATTTCCGAATCCCTGCTGTGCAAAATATCCTGTTACTCCGCCGGCAGCTGCAGCTGCTGTTTGAATAAGATATTTTTTTAATGCCTTCATTGATTTTGTAAGGTAAGAAGCAGGAAGTGCAAAAAGACAGCTCATCAGCAGGGCAAGCGAAAGGTGCCAGAAAAATTTATAATAACTATAATTATTAAAAACAGTAGCCTCTAAATCGTAAATATACAGACAGCAGGAAACACAAGAGAGAATACTGAATATAAAAATTACACGCTGTTCTTTAAGAGAAATAAATAAATTTTTTACCGCAGTTTTTATTCGCTGCAAAACATTTTTCTTTTCATTCATAATAAAAGTATAAAAGGTATTTTATATTTATTAAAGAGTTAAAAATAAGGATATAAAAATATAATTTTTTGCATGCTAAAAAAAATAAGTAGAAAAATAAAATTTTTTATTATTATAAAAATATTATTGATTTAAATAAAAAAATCGATAATAATTATAAGCAAAGCGTATTATTTACAAGTTGGATGGAGGATTAATTTATGAAACGACTTATAGCTTTGATTATGGTTTTGTTCGCTGGAACAATGTTATTTGCGGCTACAGGTTCTTATGTAGTTGAGTCTATTGTTGGTAATGTTACTTATGAAAAAGCTCCCGGTCAATTTGAAAAGGTAACTGTTGGACAGGAACTTTCAGCTTCTACAGTTTTGAATACTGGACTTAATTCAAGCGTTGTTATTAATTACGATGGAAAATCTATCACAATTAAGGCAAAGCAAAAAGGAAATGTAGAATCACTTTGTATTAATGCAAACCCTTCAAAAGGTGGACTTAAGAGACAGGTAATTACAAAAGCAGATGCTGAAGATACTGCTGATGGAAAACGCGAAGGTGTTGCAACTGCTTCTTCTCGTGCTTCTGATGCAAAAGCAGATTATACATGGGATGAGTAACATTCGTTAAAAGCCTTGCAAGCTTATTTTGAGCTTAGCAGGGGCTGCCAGAAGGCAGCCCCTTTTTTATTTTTGAGAGTCAATCATATGAAAAAACAAAATCTTATTTCTCTTTTAATACCATTTATTTCGGTGGCAGTGTGTTCACTTCTTTTATTATCTTCTCTTGATAAAAAAACAGCTGATTTTTTTCAGCGCCCTTTAAAAGCAACAGAGGAAAGTCCGCGGGTTATTATGATTAATGTTGATGATGATGCCGTTGATCAGATTGGTACCTGGCCATTTTCTCGAACTGTTTATTCGCAGATGCTTACAAATCTTAAGGAGCTTGGTGTCCGGGCGGCTGTATTCGATTTAAGCTTTCTTGATAAAAGTCAGGCAACTGTTGATGCAGATTATGTTAGAGAAGCTTTGCCGGGATATGTAAATAATTATTTTTCTCTTTTGAATGATAGTGCTGCCTGGGCATTAGAATCTGTTTCGGACGGCAGTTCAGATATTAATGAGGTTTATGAAGATTTCGATTCTGAATCAAAGAAATATGAACTTGAACTGAATACTGCAATTTCGCATGCAATTGTATCAGCTGATGATGTTCTGGCTTCCTCATTAAAAGATTTTAATAATGCTTTCCTTACGCTTACCTTTGAAAAAAATATAACTCCTTCGGATGAAGAAAAAGAATTTTTGCAGAATTACGTTGCTTTAAAAAATGTTGATGTAAAAGATGATTCAAAGGTAAAAGAGTATACTGGAGTTCAGCCTGCTTTGTATGAATTCCTTACACAGGCAAAATCTGCCGGCTTTGTAAATGCTGATCCAGATTCTGATGGATACCTTCGCCGGCTTTATCTTATTGTAAAATATGACGGAAAGTATTACGCACAGCTTGTGTTCCGTCCTATTCTTGATTTGCTTGGAAATCCTACTGTAGAAATTACAAAGAATTACATTAAAGCTGGTGATCTTAAAATTCCGCTTGCTCAAGATGGTTCTGTAATAATTAAATATCCAAAGAAAAAATACAAAGATTATACAAATACTATTTCTCTTGCAAACATTTATTTTCTTTCTGCTATGGAAAATACTTATATTCAAAATCTTTCCATTATGAATGACAGCGGCTTCTTTGAAGATCTTGATCCGGATGAAAATCCTTACGATCTTTATGAAACTGCAGAATATATTCGTGGAGAACTTGTCTATGGAGAATCTATAGAAGATGGTATTTCTTATGATGAATATTTAAAATATAGAAATATGTATTACGATGCTTCCAGAGCTTTCCTTACAGACGAAACAGAAGATTATTTCTGTGCGCTTTATGAAGAAGATGAAGATTATGTCCGCGAGTTATTTAAAGAGACAAAAACAGCGTTTACAAAATTTATGGAATCTCATGAGCGAAGTGCTGCAAAAGTAAAGGATGCAATTTGTATTATTGGAACAAATGCTTCGAGTACTACAGATTATGGTTTGAATCAGTATGATGAACATTATGCAAATCCTGGCGTGCATTATACTCTTGCAAATATGATTCTTTCCCGCGATTTTGTTGACGATTCTCCGCTTATAATTTCTGTTATAATTGCGCTTATTATTTGTCTTGGATACAGCTTTATTGCAAAAAAAATAAAGAGAACAGGAACTCAGATTGTACTAGGAATTGCTTCGGTCGCTGTAACGGCTGGAGTTCTGCTTTTATTCTTTATAATTACAAGACATTATATTGGAGCAGTAGTTCCTGTAGTTTCTGTTTTTGTTTCGTTTGTTGCAACTACAATTGTAGGCTTTGTTACTGCAAATCATGATAAAAAATTTATTACAAATGCATTCAGCCAGTGCCTTTCAAAAGAAGTTGTAAACGAAATTGTTGCTAATCCTTCTTCCTTTAAGCTTGGTGGTCAGCGTATTCAGATGACAGCCATGTTTACAGATATTCAGAAATTTTCGGGCTTTAGTGAATTACTTACGGCAGGTCAGCTGGTTGCTCTTTTAAATTATTATCTTACTAAAATGTCTGATATTATTATGGATGAACGCGGAACTGTAGATAAGTATGAAGGAGACGCAATTATTGCCCTGGTTGGTGCTCCTGTGCAGATGAAAGATCATGCAGAAAGAGCCTGTGCAGCTGCAATAAAAATGAAGGCTGCAGAAGTTCTTATGAATGAAGGTATTGAACAGATTGCTTCCGGAGAAAAGCCTGCCGGAATGGATGAAGAGCTTTATGAAGCCTTTAAGATTATGGTTAAAAATGACCGCCGCTTATTTACAAGAATCGGTTTAAATTCCGGAGAAATGATTGCAGGGTATATGGGCTCAGAAAATAAAAAGAATTACACTATGATGGGTAATAATGTAAACCTTGCTTCCCGACTTGAAGGCGTTAATAAACAGTATTGTACGGGCGGAATTATGATTAGTGCGGCGACACGCGAGCTTATTGGCGATCGTTTTATAGTACGTAGTCTTGATAGAGTTCGTGTTGTAAACGTAAATACTCCTATCCGACTTTATGAACTTATATGTGAGCGTGAAGGAGCTTCTGCAGAAACCGTAAGTTATTATGAGCGATGGGAAAAGGCCTTTGCAGATTTTGAAGTCAGACAATATGATAAAGCTTTGGAACAGTTTAAGCAGCTTTATGGTGAAAAGCCGGATGATAAGGTAGCTGCATATTATATAATGATTACAGAAAAATTCTTTATAAAAGGAAAATACCCTGTAGAACAGGATGACATAGGTGTAGCCTATAATCCAGAAGATGGAGTATTTAAGTTAATGCAGAAATAGCCTGTGAAGCGAAAGCGGTGAATTTTCATTCACCGCTTTTTTTTAGAGCACCTATTTTGATTTGCGGCAGCGGTTCAGAGCGTCGTTAATATTTTCAAAAATATTTTCGCGGCCAAGCTTGTCTGCCATTCCAGATTTTTCCAATAAAAGGTAAGGTTGTGTGTGAATTCCGCTTATTACAATTGTTATTCCTTTGCGGTCACAGGCTGCCTTACATTGTTCCAGCGCGCGTATTCCACCTGCATCAAGATAAATTGTATTTCTCATTCTAAGAACAAGATATTTACATTCTGATTGAGCACGTTCTGTAGCGAGTTCAAATTTTCGGACTGTACCAAAGAACAGAGGACCTTCAATTTCATAAATAAAGGTTTCGGCCGGAATATCAAGATTTTCTGACGGCTGATCTTTTTTAATTCCACCAGTAAGAATTTCGCGCTCGTTTTGAACTTCAGATAAATCAATCATCTTTTTTATAAAGAAGAAGGCTGCAAAGCCAAGACCAACTTCTATAGCTACTGTAAGGTCAACAAAAACTGTAATAAGGAAAGTCACTGCAAAAACTGTTATATCTGATTTTTGTCCTTTGAGCAGTGAGCGGATTGCAGGAAAGCCTGCCATATTCCAGGCTACATTTATAAGTACAGCGGCAAGGGCAGCCATTGGAATATAAGCTGCATATTTTCCGGCGAATAGTAAAATTATAAGAAGGGTAATTGCATGAATAATTCCTGCAACCGGAGTACGTCCTCCATTTTTAATATTTGTTGCAGTTCTGGCAATTGCACCTGTTGCCGGAATTCCGCCAAAAAGTGGCGATGCAATATTTGCAATTCCCTGCGCAATAAGCTCTGTATTAGAATCGTGCTTGCTTCCTATCATACCGTCTGCAACAACTGCGCTGAGAAGCGATTCAATAGCGGCAAGAACTGCAATAGAAATTGCTGTAGGGAAGAGTGTCGTGATAGTCTTTATACTTAAAGCTGGGAGCTGAGGTTTTGGCAAAGTATTTGGAATTACAAAGTGCTGAGATCCGTCTGCAAAAGTTCCGATTGTGTCTGTATGAAGCCCTGCAGTTTTTTCAAGGATAATGCTTGCAACTGTTGCAAGAATAATAACAACAAAGCTTCCTGGAATTTTCTTAATAAATTTTGACCATATAAAAATGAAAGCAAGGCAGATTGCAGCCATTGCAAAAGAGTACCAGTTTATTGTAGCAGCCGAACGAACGTAAACAATAATCTTCGGCAGGAAATCACCAGGCATTTTTGAATACTCTTCACCAAGAATCATCATTGGAGTAGAGAAATCAGGACGGAGACCAAAGAAGTCTCCCAGCTGTCCTGCAGCAATCGTTACTGCAATTCCCGCTGTAAAACCTGTAACAATTGTGTAAGGAATAAACTTTACCAGACCGCCCATTTTAAATGCACCAAGAAGAATCAAAATGATTCCGGCCATAACGGTTGCTGTGGCAAGTCCGCTCAAACCGTACTGAGCAACTACGCCATATACAATTACCGCAAAGGCACCTGTCGGGCCACCAATCTGAACGCGGCTGCCGCCAAAGGCAGAAATACAAAAGCCTGCAATGATAGCTGTAAAAAGTCCGGCTGCAGGATTTACGCCCGAAGCAATGGCAAACGCAATTGCAAGCGGAAGGGCAACAATGCCGACAATTACGCCGGCAATTAAATCACTTAAAAAGGTTTTAGAATTATAAGACTTAAATGAATTTATCAATTCTGGTTTAAACATAGTTGTTCGATTATAGTGATTTTTTATAAATGTGTCATTCATATTTTTAATAGACTAAAATATTGTTTTCTTATATAATTATATCGGATTTGGGATTTATCTATGAAAAAAGTGTTATACGCAATGCTTGCATTCTGTGTGAGTGCAGGACTTTTTGCGACCGAAATTACAATAAAAGTAACTCCGACAGTAATGTTTCCTTTTCTATCTGGCGAAGCAAAGAAATATGATATAGCTGGTGGTGGAGCATTTTTAGATCCTGGAATAAATCTTTTTGGTTTTTTAAATGTTGGCCCAGAGTTTGGAGTTATAGTTCTTCCAAAAAATAATTCAAAACAACTTGCAGAAGGAATTGATAAGCAGGTTACATTTATTCCTGTAGGACTTCAGGCTGGTGCTTTTTATGATATTTTTTCGCGTGTAGAAGCAGGTGGCGGAATAGCATTCGGAGCTTATGGAGCAACTACAGATAAAAAATGGCATTATGCGCCATGGTATAGAGTCTATGCTGATGTTGCTTTTAAAATCAATACAAAGGTTTCTCTTGGACTTGATGTTTCATGGTTTAACTGTCAGAACACAACCTGGGTAGGGAATCCTGGTGCTGCAGGAATAACGGCAGGTATTGTATTAAAATTTAAAATTGATACAGAAAAATCTTCGGGAAACGTTAATGCTTCTATCGAAAACGGAGAAAATGTTTTCCCGCTTCTTTATACACTTTACAAGTCTGAACCTTTTGGAGCAATTACAATTAATAATGACGAAACTGGTGATATAAGAAATGTTATAGTAAAATTCCGCGCCGAAGGTTATACAGCTTCAGAGATGGAATGCGGAAGAATAAATATGATAAGAAAGCACCGCAGCGAACAGCTTTCTCTTTGTGCAGATTTTAATGATAAAATTCTCCGCTTTTCTGAATCGGGAAAAATTTCAGGTGAAATTGTAATTGAATATTCACTTTTGGGAGACAAGCGTGTTTCTGTAGTTCCTGTAACAATTTCTGTTTACGGAAGAAATACATTACGCTGGTTTGATCCTGCGATGGTTGCAAGTTTTGTTTATCCAAAATCAGAAGAAGTGCTTGAAATTTCAAAATATTCTGTAGGAATTGCAAGAAGCCATGCGCGTTCCGGATTGAATAATAATCTTCAGTTTTCTATGTATTTGTTTGAAGCTATGCGTCTTGCAGGAATTACCTGCGAAGAAAATTCAGATACTCCTTATAATTCATTTCATATTAATCCAGAGGTTTTGGATTATCTGCAGTATCCTTATCAGACACTTTCTTACCGTTCAGGAGATAAAGATGATATAGGAATCCTTTTTTCTTCTATGCTTGAATCTGTTGATATTCCGGCTGCTTTTATTCCTCTGGAAAATGATTTTATAGTTGCGGCCTGTCTTGGCGATGATTCAAATTCATTAAGAAATATGTTTAACGGTGATGAAAGAATTCTTAGCGTAGATAATAAAATCTGGCTTCCTCTTTCTATGTCAGAAATTGAAAATGGATATATGTCCAGCTGGGCAAAGGCTGTAAGAGAAATTAATTATTTACTTGAAAATGATGAAGATGTTGATTTTATAATTCTTTCGGATGCCTGGATGAGTTATCCTACAGCAGGCTTTTCTTCGAATGAAACAAATGTAAAGCTTCCTGCAGAAAAAAATCTTTATGCTGCCGGCGAAAATGTGTTGAATCAGTATATTAATCAGGAATATGGTCCACAGATTGCAAATCTTCAGGCTCGCATAAAATCTGAAGGAGCTTCTGTTACTCTTTATAATCAGCTTGGTATGCTTTATGTTCGTGCAGGAATGTATGACAATGCTGTTTCAGTTTATGAAATTTCTGCAAAGCTTGGCTCAATTCCTGCAATGAATAACCTTGGAAATATCTGCATCTTGCAGAAGAAATATAAAACTGCTAAGAGCTGGTACGAAAAGGTTCTTGCAATTGATCCAACAAATGAGACTGCTTTGAGAAACTTGGAAAGAATAGCCACTGAACTGGACTATTAGGAGAGAATGTGTCGGGAAAGGTTGCCAGAAAACTAAGAAAGAAACAATTCTCCATTTTGAATAAGCGTTCTAAGCGAATTATAGCTTTGTGTGCCGGGGTTGTTTTATTTTCTGCAATTCCATTAAGTGCACAAGAAAAATCAGAAAAATCTAAAGGACAGTTCCTTTTAAGCTTGTATCCAAAATTTACAAAACCATTTGGCGAAGCTCACCAGATTCAGTATGGAATTGGCGGCGGTTTAAATTTTACCTGGCGTCCTGTAAAGGTAATAAATGTTTTTGCCCAGGGAGAATATCTTTCTATGGCAATGCCAGGAATTGATCCTATAGCTATTTTAAATGGTTCTATTGGCGCGGGCTATCATTTTGATTTTTCTGATAGAATTGGCCTGGACTGTAATGTTGATTTAGGACTTTATAATGCAAAGGCTTCTGAAAGAAGCATAACAGGACTTTCCGGTGGAGTTTCGATTGTTTTTTCTTACAGATTTAATCCGGTAGTTTCTGCAACGGTTAGTGCTTCGGGAACGCATTTTGCTTCTGCTTCGCGTCCGCTTATGGTTGTTAATGCGGGAATTGCTCCCGGAGTTACATTTAATATTTCAGAACTCTTCAATAATTCAACAAATCTTGCCATGAATTCTGTTGAGCTTGCACCAGTATTCCCGGCTCTTTATTCATGGTATGAAAATAATTCATTCGGAAAGGTTCAGATTACAAATAACGAGGAATACGCAATAACCGATGTTTCCATTTCTTTTTTTCAGCCTCAGTATATGGCACATGAAAAGGAATGTGTAAAAATAAAAAAAATTGATAAGGGTGAAACCATAGAAGCAGATCTGCTTGCATTCTTTGATGAGCAGATGCTTGAGCTTACAGAAAGGACAGATACAAACAGTTTGGTAATTGTAAATTATTCCTGTCTTGGAAGAAAGCGGACTCAAAGCTTTATGCTGGATGTACCTGTTTATGGACGTAACAATATGTCCTGGGATGATGACCGTCGTGCTGCAGTTTTTGTTTCTTCTAAGGATCCTGCCGCAATGCAGTTTGCAAAATATGTAGCCAGTCTTGTCCGCGAAAATCAGAGAACAGAAGTTCCTATGAATATTCAATATGCGCTTGGAATTTTTGAAGCATTGAATCAGTTTGGTATTAACTATGTTGTAGACCCTTCTTCGGCATTCGAAGACAATGTCGGAACCTCTTCAATTGACTTTCTTCAGTTCCCGTATCAGACACTTATGTATAAAGGCGGTGACTGTGATGACCTTTCTATTCTTTTCTGTTCACTTTTTGAAGCGGTAGGAATTCGTACGGCATTTATTACAGTTCCTGGTCATATTTTTATGGCCTTTGATTCTGGCTTGAATGAACAAGAGGCTGATGAAAAACTTAAATATCTTTATAACTATATTGTTATTGATGATGAAGTTTGGGTTCCTCTCGAAATTACAATGACCGATGAAGGTTTTTATAAGGCCTATCGTTATGGTTCAAGAGAGTGGACAAGAGCTTATTCTCAGGGAACAGCAGCTATTTACAAAATGGAAGATTCCTGGAAAATCTATCCGCCAATAAGTGTTCCTGGCGCAGCTGCAAAATTCAGTATGCCGGAAGAAACAGACATAACTAATGCTTTTGCAATGAGTATAGAAGAATACAGTTTTGGCGAAATAAGAAATCTTTTGCAATTCCGTCCTGTTAAAATTGCAGAAAAACAGGAAGAGCAGAAGATTGTTGAATTTGAGCTAAATGAAGAAAATCCATTTTCAGATCTTGCGTTGCGTGAAGTTCTTGCTCTTGCAGGCGTTGGCGATGCTATAGTTCCAATAGGGATTCGCGAGGAAGAGCTTGAAGATGATGAAGATGAAGAACTGGAAGATTTGTTCTCTTTTGATTCGGATGATTCAACACATCCTGTAACTCATAAAACTGTTGCTGTAAAATCGAACGAAACTGTAAATAATCACGAGGCTCTTGCAAATAGCGCAGTGGCTGCAAATAGCGCGCCGGTAACTGCTGACATTACAAAAGCCGGAGGAGTTTCTGCTGGTACTGTTGCTGCTATTTCTGCACCATTTATTATCGCAGCTACTGCAGCAGGAATTATTATTTATAAAAAGAAAAAAGAAGGAGAGTAATCTGAATGAAAAAGCTGTTTACAGGTTTATTATCCATAGTATTATTAGGAATGATTTCCAGCCTCTTTTTTTCATGCGACACATGGATGAAAGATGATGATTTTTATTCTGACATAGAGAGAGATGTAAAAATTGCTAATGCCGAGCCTATAAGTGTATTTGTTCGTTATGCAATGACAAGACAGGGAAAAACTAATCCTGAAGGCTATACAACTTTTAAGGTTGGAATTCCTCATGAAATATCTGCTACAACAGAAACCGAATACGGCTTTGTAAAATGGGCAGCCTTTTCTACAAGTTTCCTTTCAACAAGTAATCAAAATAGCGATAAACTTTTTGTTGATGAGAATGATTATAATACAAGACTCCTTCCGCATGAACTTTCAAGCTCTATAGTTTTATTTGATAATCCGCGCAGTCCAAATACAAATGCAACAGTAAACGAATCTAGAGGAGATGTTTTTATTGTTCCAATTGTAACAGAACGGCCAAGAGTAAACCTTACTATTCCTGCTCGCGGAAGTAATGATGTTGTACGCAATATGTCTGTACGAATCAGCTTTACAAAGCCAATGGATCCGTCTTCATTCAGAGAAGAAGGAGTTGTTTCTATTACAGAAGGTTCCATTACAATTATTGATGGTGAAATGGAAATTGCCAGTAAAGATATTTCTAACCTTTTTGAAGAACCGATTTTGAGCAGAAATGGAAAAATGCTTACTTTAAAATTTACGACAGATGGATTAAGAGTAGGTTACGATTCAAAATCTACAGTAAATATTTCAATTTCCAAGGAAGTAAAAGATATTTACGGCTTCTCTATGGTTAATGATGAAACAATCAGTTTTACAGCCGGAAGCGGTATGGACACAATTGCTCCTCGTATTACACAGCTGACTGCTGGACGTGGCTTTGAATTTGGACAGTTCCAGGGAATGTATAATTCAAATTTAGTAATGCAGAATTTGAACAATACCTTAACAAAGTTTAAGCTTACAATGGGATCTAATGATGCAGCATCAAAGCCTCTCTCTGATTCTTTCTTTAATTCTGCAAATGGTATTTACCAGGCGTTTATTAAAAACCGTGTAAGCGATAAGGTTTCTCTCCGCGTTTATGCCGAAGACCTTACCGGAGAAAATTCAACCGACCATCTTGAAAATGATGTTGCCATGGTAGCAATCCGATCTAAGGCTCTTTTCAATGCAGATGGAACGGCAGCCGCTTCTTCTGCAGACAATACTCTTTCTATGGCTTATATTCCTCAGGGTGATATTGCAGAAATTGGAAGAGCAGTTAATAAGACATATCAGAGACTTGTTCAGGATGAAAGGGCAAGACTTACAGCAAACGGAGACAATTCTTTTGATGATGCTGCTTCTGGTGTAGGATGTCTTTTTGTATATGATATGGCTTCTATTAATGTTCCGGATGGTTTAATTCAGATTGATGTTGCAGCTATAGATAATATTTCTAACAACGGCTACACAGAATATACAGATTATACAGAGCAGTTAGGAAACGGATGGGCTTCTGTATTCGTTGTTAAAGATACAACTCCTCCAGCAAAACTTGGTTCTGGAAGAGTAAGCTTTACTCGTACCGATAATCCTGCAGTTATAGATCTTGATGATTTCTATAATGCAGTTGAATATGAAAAGCTTAAGGTTTCTGTTTCTGGTTCTGCCATTACTGATTATGGCGATACACGTCTCCGTTCTGCAAAAGTATGGTGGATTGTTAAACCAATTGACGATTCAGTTACAGCCGAAAATGTAGGAGAAGTCTTTGAATCTGCTGCTGATTCAGAATGGAAGGAAGCAGTTTCTGCAAATACCTTCCAGAACTTTACAGCTCCTTCAGAAGACAATATTGAAGGTCAGCGTTTTGCTTATGCCCTTAAAGATGATATGGGCAATATTGCTGCCGATATTCTTCCGGAAAGAATTAAGTTTGACTGTACAGATCCTGTTGTTGGTTCGCTTGAATGGATTGCTGATGAAGGTTCTGCAATTGGTGTTACAACCGGAAACGTACTTAATAATCAGACTCTGGTAATTCCAGTAAGCGAAGAAACTTCTGGAATCGACAAAATAGAACTTTCTGTAAAGCATGTTGATTCTTTAGGAAATGAAGAACAGGCTTATGATTCTCCATTTGGAGGAAGTTTTGCTGTTACTGTAATAAAAACAAACGGAACTACACAACAGCTTTCTTCTTCAGATTATTCAATTGATACTCAAAACACAAAAGTCCTCAAATTTACAAATCCGGCAACAGACTGGCAAACAATCAAGATTAAGGGACTTAAGATTGCAGATTCAGCAACAGAAGGTAATTACAAAATAAGAGTAACTGTAAAAGACGCTGCTCTTAATGAAACAACTTCTGCTCAGCCAATTGAATTAAGCAATGACTCTACAAATCCTGTTATAGAAAAGATTATTGTTCCAAATATTAATAAAGGAATTATTGCCGGAGGAACTACAGATACTTACTGGGCAGATTATTCAAAGCTTGATACAAGCTCTACAATTCCAAAGACAAATATTTATGTTACATTCAACGAAACTAACTCTGGAGCAAATGTATTTGACTTTACCGATTCAACAATAAATCTTACATCTGCTACAAAGATTTATAAAGCAAAACTAAATGCTGCAGGAGATGGTTTTGAACCTGATGGTGAAGAACTTGCAGGAACTATTTCTGGAAAAGTTCTTACACTTACTTCTTATAATGACATAATGCGAATAAAGGGAAGCTCAGTAACAGTTATTATTACAAATGTTCAGCTTGCACGAATTACTTCTACTTCTTCAGAAAAGTCTGGAATTAAACTTGTAATTTCTGATAGAGCAACAAACGCTTCTGCAGAAGTAACTTCTATGAATAGTGGAAGTAATATTACTGCCGCATCTCTTCCTCTTACATTTACAGAATTCAGCTATGATACTGAAACTCCTTCTATATCTTTAAACAGTATAGCGGATAGGGGAACTGATGCAAACAGTGTTGCTGCTGATTCCGGCTTTACAAACGAAACTTATATTGATGCCGATTTTAAACTCCAGGAAACTTATTCCGGAGTAACTGCACTTACGTTAGACGGTGCAGTATTTGATGAAACAACAACAATCCAGGCTTACCTCAACGGTTGGGTAACAATTGTTAATGCAGGAGATATTACTTCAGCTACTTCTACAGTAAGATTTAACAATAAGATAATTGTAGGTTCTGACATATCTGTTAATGTCTGCAATATTAAGCTTCTTCAGGAAAGTGGTGCTTCGCCTTCTGTAAGTGTAGAAGATGGTTTAAAGACCGTAAAACTTACTGCAACAAGCCTTGGTGGAATTACAAGTACAGTAAATAATTCTTCAACAAAGACGATTACTTACGACTCTTTAAGACCTCGCTGGAATGGAAACGGACTTTATACAACTACTCAGTCAACTTCTTCATTTACTGTTAATCCGAATTATGTATGGCCACATCCAAAGGCTCCTGATGTTGAAGCTTCGCAAAGAGCTTACGGCTTAAAGGATGAAGTAGAAGGAAATACCGCTGGAGATCTTTACTTCTATGTAGCTCAAGATGGCGCATTTTATGCTGCTCCAATACGTATAGAAGCAGATGTTGAAGAATTAAACAGAAATTCAAATTCAATTTATATAGAAAATGTTTCCGGCTCAACTTATGAAGGTGTCGGAACTTCTGCAAGTAATTCAGGTCCATTTGCATATCACGGTCTTACACCTGCTGTCGGTGCAAATTGTAAATTTAATACCTATGTAGTTGATAAAGCAGGTAATAAGTCAGATGTAATTACATTCCATATTATAATCGATTCGATTATGCAGAACGATTCAGAAGATTTGAACAGCTATATAGAAATTGAAGCACCAGACGGTTTTGAAGCTTCTAATATGCATAAGAATCCTGTAAGAAGTTCTACTCTTCAGAATACGAATAATGGTTATGAATATACAGTAAGAGACGATTTAAAACCATTTTATATAAGTACTTATGATTATGTACTTAAGAAGTTTGATGCTAATCCATATAAGATAAGAATCAAGCTTGGTAACGGTACTGGAAGTTATGGAAAAGCTGGAGAAACAACAAGTTCTGCTCCAATAGAAAAATACTCGGTTACTCACTTGTATGATAACTTTAGCAGTACATATCATAGTGTAACAGGAAATTTAACAGCTTCTTATCTTACAGGAGAATTTATACCTGCGGCACCTGGTTCTGGAAGTAACGGAAAAGCTACCTGGATTGATTATAAAACTGGCGAAACTAGTCCTGATGGAACAGATATAACAAGTGCTGTAGATTCAAATGGAGATATTGTAATTACTCTTCCAAACAGAAATTGTCCTCCACTTTCACTCTGGCTTAAAGACGGTTGTGGCAATGAAGGATATGTTCTTATAAGACCAGGCCTGGCTGCTGTTCTGGGAAAGTCTAGTCTTGCAAATTATGAGCATGTTGGCTGGATAATTGATGGCGAGGTTCAGCAAGGCACAAAGTCTATGAGCTATAGTGGAGTTACCAAGAAGACATTTGATGGTGTTCTTTATTACAAGGGAACTCCAGTTCTTTCTATTGATAATTCTGATTCTGCTCTCTTCAATAGTTCAGATACAGGATATACCTTGAGAACAAAGCTTATTTCCTGGTCCGGTGCCGGTGCAACAGGTCCTGAGAAAAATGATTTTGAAGCAGATACTGGAGCATGGACTTCTATTAAAGCAACTTCTCAATCTTCGTTCAGGTTAGATTTAAATCTTCCTGCACCTTCTCCAAATACTGCTGCTTCAGAATTGTGGTATATTATGGAAGATACGGTAGGTAACTGCAGTATTACAAAGCTTACAGACGGCACTGCAACAAAATGGATGTACGATAACGAAGGCCCTGTTTCTGCTGTAAATTCAAGTGAATATGTTAATACAATTACATCTGACGGGCCTGCAGATTCAAATGGTAATCCGACAGGTATAAACTATTATAGTGCAAACTCTACGGTAACTTATAAGATTACCGATGAAGGTTCTGGTATTTACAACGACGGCGATAGAACTTATTCAGATTCTGAGCGTCAGCAGGAAATTACAAAATCTTCATATGATATTTCATCAAGGCTTCCAGATTCTTCTATGAAGATAACTATTTCTGGTATTGAAGATTTTGTTGGTAATACTTCATCTATGGGATTTACAAAGAATAATGTAAGTAACTGGTTAAAGCAGAGTGTTCCTGAACTGGACCTTTCTACTTCTAACCTTAATAATTCTCAATTAACTGCTAAAATAGAAGCTGGCGATCATAATTCTGGTATGGATAACTGGAATGACTGGGGAATCAGCCGTTCATATACAGCTTCTGATAAAACTTACAAAATTACAGCTACTAAATATCGCTATAAGATGTATGTAAAACTTAATGCAAAATGGCATGAAAATGATTCAAGCTCTTATACAACTTCGGAATCTAAAGATTTACTTGGCTGGATTGTAAGAACAACTCCTCTTTCTGATACAGCTTCTAATCCTGCCGACAAATTCAAGTCTTTCTATAGTGCTTCTCTTGTTGGCAGCGAAATTACAAGTATATCTGATAATAAATATTTATTCGAAAAAACTGATGATACAGAATGGAATTCTTTTGCACCAGTAACTTATTTCTATCCTGTAAATAAAGCCGGACTTATTTGTAAAACTCCTGTTATTGTAAGATTTGAAGCTAATGTTTCTCCGTCAATAAAAACAGATTCAATTTCGTATCCGAATGTCGGTTCTTATGTAAATGGTAATGAAAAGATTAACTACTTAAAGGCAACCTCTAAATTTAAATTTACAACAAACGATAATACACTTTCAAAATGCGATATAATGATTGGCGGCCAGTATAGCAATGATAAGTGGACTTATACAAATTCTTCTACAGGTTTGGAGAAGAATGGTTATGAATATACTCTTGATTTATCTAAACTTGGAACTAATATTTCTGGTAAAGAACTTTGGGTAAAACTGTATACAGAAACTGAATCAACGACATATCGTATTTTTGGACCTTCTGGTGCAAATAACTGGACATATGATGCAACTGCTCCAGATTTTGCATTAGCTGCTTCTAATCCTGTTACAAAAGTTGAAAGCACCGGTGAACTCTGGCAAAATACATCAACTGATGTATATTACTTTAGCAGTAACAATGTTAAGGTTTCGTTCGATTATTCTGCAACTGATATTATTAAGTTTGAAGCAAAAATAGAAAGAGAAGACGATACTTCAACTCCAGATTTTACAGACATTACTTCTTCATTTGATAAAACAAATAAAACTTATACACTTAACGGCTTAGAAGAAGGAAAGCTATATAAAATAACCTTCCGTGCAATAGATAAGGCAGAAAATCCAACAACTTTAACAGCTTTAAAACTTCAGAAGGATACAACAGCTCCAACGGGAACAGTTTCTCACACACTTGCAAAGGCTTCTTCTGGAGCTCCTGTAGAAAACACACATTACAACATAAAAACTGGTACAGAAGACGGGGCAGAAAAACAGACAATTTACTTTAGAAACTCTGGAACAGACAGATTAACTACTGTTACAATCAGCGTTTCTTCTCCTTCAGATTCCGGCTCTGGTTTAAACAGCGTATATTATACTATAGATGGTGGAACAGAAACTGCTCTTACAGGCTCTTATAATCTGCCTGTAAGTCTTTCAGAAGGTTTGGAAGCAACCTATAAGATTTATGTAAAAGATAATCTTGGCAATTCTAAACTATTAAAGACTTATGTTGTAAATGGAAATGGTCCTGCAGGAACTGTTTCTTTCACACAGATTACAGGAACAAAACTTTCTGCCGGCACTGCAGAAGATACAGATACAATTTATTACAATGCTTCAAATATAACCGAAGTTCAGCTGGCAGTAAGTGGTGTTCAGGATTCCCGTGGAAATACAAATGCAAGTACAGAAAATGCGGTTAAGATTTTCTATCAGAAGGGAAGTGCAACTCCAGTTGATATTTCTGGAACTTTAAAGCTGCCTTGCCCTGCAGGCGATACGAATAATACTGCAACTTATACAGTTTATGCAGAAGATTCTCTTGGCAATAAGAAGACTCTCAGAAAATATGTTCTTAACGGAAAACTTCCTTCTGGAGCTGTAACTTATTCAGCAGAGGCTGGAACTGCAATAGATGGCACAGATTCTTCTATTATATATTTTAAGTCTACAGGTTCAGATGCAGTTGCAAAAATTAATCTGACATCAACAGTAAAGGATGCAGAAGAAAATAATGCGGCTTTGTATTATCAGATAGATGATGGTGCTTTAGTTCCTATGACAGGAACAGAACTTCCTTGTCCTGGTTCATCAGTATCTTACGAGACAACCTATAAGATTTACGCAAAAGATTCTATTGGAAATACTTCTGCCGTACTTGCAACCTTTACTCTTAAGGGAGCTGCTCCAACAGGTTCTATAGATTCTTATGTTCTTAAGAAAGATTCAGCTACAGCAGTTGAAGTAAGCGATTCTGCGCCTGGAGATTATATTGCCAGCGTAACACAAGATTCAAATAATGTTATTACGGCAGTTTCATTTATTTATAATCCGGCTAAAGTAAATAAAATTACTATTACACCAGGAACTATTACGGATTGCGGTTCTGGTTCATCTATCGTAATGACAATTGATGGTAATTACGAAATGGATGGCAGCAATATAAAGACTTACTCAACTTCTTCAGCTTTTGATATTGTACTTGGCTCTGACTGGACAACTAAGAAGGTATATAGAATTTTTGTAAGGGATGCAGCCGGAAATGAGACCCGCTTAATTAAATATGAATTTAAAGCACATGGCTCTGCGCCTGTAGTAGAAAAAGAAAATGATAAGATTGGTTATACAGGACTTGCTCAGGTTCCAACTTATCCTGGAACTTATAGTGCAGGTAATAAATCTAACTGGATAAAGTCTTTTGCAAATAACGATTCTGACTACTCGGTTAGTCCTACACCTGTTGAACTCAAATCGGGTAAAATCAAGGTAATTACATATAATGACGGCGTTCCAAATTCTAATACATCTGATGTTACTGATTATGTTATAAGACAGGTTGATGCAAATACAAAATTTACTCTGCCGGTAAAGAAATCTTCATTACCTTCTAATAATTTGTATTATGGAATTACTTATGGTTCTATAAAAGAATCTGATGTTGAATGGAATGGTCCAGTGGATGTTTCTGGTGGAAAGCTTACAAATATTTCTCTTGATATGAGTAAGCTTTCTAAGCTCTATACCTTTATATTTGTATGGTATAAGGATGAACTTGGAAATATTTGTGTTCACAATCTTGTTTTCTATAGTACAGAAGGCTATGCTCAAAACTGGTGGACAAAAGCTGACTATGCAGGAGATGTAAATACAGGAGATTCTTTTGTTACTCCAGACATTTCAATTGACTGCAGAATGGCCGGTGGTGCTTTTGGAAGTGCATGGAATTCTCTTGTCGGAGCGGCTGGAACAACTGCTTCAACAGTAAGCTCAGTTGCAGTTACTTACACAGAACCTGTTACAAGCTCTGTATATAATATAGTAAGGGAAATAACAGTTCCTTTGTCTTCTGTAGCTAAGTCAGCATCTGTGGCTTCGGCAAAAGCTGAAATTATGGAAGTTCCTGTTGAGGTAAATATATCAGCAGCAAGTTCTGTTACATCAGCTCCTGTTGCGGTTGATCTTGCTGCAGAAACTGAAGCTGTAACTTATGCTGTGCCTTCTGCTCCTTCAGTTAAAAAAGCATCGGTCAAATCTTCGCGCTCTTCAAAAACTATAGCTTTGGATGTTCAAGAGATTGAGACTGCTCAGGTTCAAAGTTCAGCTTTGGTACAAAATATTGTAGAAAATGAAGCTCAGACAGAAACTATGAATTTTGCCGGAGCTGTTACAAAAGTAATTGCAGCATTTATCTGCGCATTACTTCTTAGCATCGGGGGATTTATAATATTCAGACGAAATAAGGTAAATAGAAATGAAGAAAATTAAAATTCGCTTTTCTGTAATTTTTGTGGTGCTGGCTTTTTTTGGGGTTGCAGCATATTTTGCGTATGATTTTTTTAAATATCGTATAGATATTGAAAAAGTTTCTTATGCGGATTTCTGGAAAGCAGTTGAATATAATGATGTAAGCACCGTAAAATTTGATGGAGATAAAATTCATTTTACAACAAATCTTACCGGAATGCCTTTTATAACGGATAATCCTCATTCTCCGATTCTTGAAGAAGAACTTATGAAGCGTGGAATTGAAGTAACTGTTGTAAAAGATGGTGCAGAAATATTTTCGCTTATTTTGGATGTAATATTTTATGTATTTTTCTTTGGTGTAATTATTTTTGCATTCAGAAAATTTATTAGTCCGAATACATTTAAGGTTGTTCATAAAACTGGCGTTAAGTTTGATGATGTTGTCGGTATGGAAAAACTTAAGCGGGATATGGTGCAGGTTATGGAAATAATGAAGAATCCTGCAGAGTTTGCAAAAAAAGGAATTCGCATGCCTAAGGGAATTCTTCTGGAAGGTGAGCCTGGTAACGGAAAAACTCTTTTTGCAAAGGCTCTTGCTGGAGAAGCCAGAATAAATTTTATTCCTGCAAAAGCAACTGATTTTGAAAGTATGTTTATGGCAATCGGTCCTATGAAGGTAAAACTTCTTTTTAGAAAAGCCCGTCGTCGTGCTCCATGTATTGTATTTATAGATGAATTTGATGGTATTGGTACAATAAGAAATTACAGCGGCTCTGCTCTGGAAACAGAAAATACCCGCATTGTTACTGCACTTTTAAATGAACTTGATGGTTTTGAAGCTTCGAATGGTGTGCTTGTAATTGCTGCTACAAACAGTATAAAAGCTCTGGATCCGGCGCTTATAAGACCAGGTCGTTTTGATTCAAAATTAACTGTTCCGTATCCTGATGAGGCTGCACGTGCTAAGCTTATAGAAATGTATTCCCGCGGAAAAAAACGTTCTTCCGATTGTTCAACAGAAGCTCTTGTACGTTTATTTAACGGCTATTCCTGTGCTAAAATTGAAAGCATTTTAAACGGGGCTGCCCTTTGTGCAAGACAGAATAATCGTGAAGAGATTATTATGGATGATATAAAAGAAGCTGTTTCTGAATGTTAATATTTGCAATTTTTTTATACAATTGATAAAATCTACGAACAATAATTTTTAGGGAGAAATTTATGCGAAAATCATTAAAAGCATTTTTTGCTGCTTTTATATTAGCTTTTGCTGTTCCAGCTTCTGTTTCTGCATTTGAATGGTCAGAGTGCTGGTGTAATTATGGCGGTGGAATTGAAAAGCATGATTTTTTAATTAACGTCGATGGTGGTATCTGGTATGATGTATTTGGATATTCACAATTTAATGATTTCTGGTTTATTCCGCCAGTTATGGTAGATGTTCAGTTTGCACAGCCAATCTGGAAGCTTCCATTTACTTTTGGTGGATATGCAGGTTTTCGTTCATATGGATATAGCTATATTGACCATCATGAATGGATAGATGGTAAGTATACACCAATTTACCATTCTACATCTTTCTGGGGAATGTTCGTTGGAGCAGAATCAGCTTATCATATTCAGCTTCCGCCAGAGCATCTTGATGTTTATGTAATTACAAGACTTGGTGCAACCATTCCTTTTATAACTTCACGTTATTGGGATGCTTCTGAATGCTTTAATGCTGGTGGTGCACTCGGAGCAAACTGGTTCTTTAATGATGTTATAGGCGTGAATTTGGAATTTGGTTATCCAATGACAAAATTTGGATTATCATTAAAATTCTAATAAGATAGAAAAGGGGATTGAAAGGGGAAAAACTGTAGTTTTGCCCCTTTTTTAATTAAGAGTTTATTACACCCCCTCAAAACGGCGAAGTCAAGCCATTAAGCGTGAGCGAGTCTTGATTCGACGTATTAAAATAGTATTTTTTTTGTTAAAAAGCGTCTTTTTGACACTAGATATAGTGGTTTTTCTAGAATTCTAGTGTGAATTGGATTTAAAATGCTTGATAATTAAATATCATTGCATTATTATATAATAAGACCGGTACGGAAAGTTTTTCCATTCCGCGCAAGAATCATAAAGGAGTCCTGTTCGGAAATCGGTAAATTCATGGCTGAGGGAATCATAAAGGAGTCCCAAGGCGAAAGAGGTTTTATATGACTTTAAGACCAGAATGGGAAGGATTCAATCCTGATGGTTTATGGACAAGCGAAATCAATGTTCGCGACTTCATTCAGGCTAACTACACACAGTATGATGGAGATTCATCATTCTTAGCTGGCCCGACAAAGGCAACAGAAAAGCTTTTTGATGAACTTCAGAAATTGCAGAAAGCAGAATACACAAAAAAATCTGTTGGATTAGACGGAAAAGAACGCAACGGTGTTCTTGATATGGATACTGACGTTGTAACAGGCCTTACTTCTCATCCGGCTGGATATATTTGTCCGGAAGGAAAGGAGCTTGAGCAGGTTGTAGGTCTCCAGACAGACAAACCATTGAAGAGAGCTTTCATGCCTTTCGGTGGAATCAAGATGGCAGAGCAGTCTTGCGAAATGTATGGTTACAAGCCAAACGCAGAACTTCACAAGATCTTTACTGAGTACCACAAGACTCACTCAGACGCTGTATTTGATGTATACACTCCAGAGATCCGCAAGGCTCGTAAGGCACACATCCTTACTGGTTTGCCAGATACATACGGACGTGGACGTATCGTAGGTGACTACCGCCGTGTTGCTCTTTATGGTATCGACTACCTCATCGAGCAGAAGGAAGCTGATAAGGCTAACTGCGGAAACGGTACAATGACAGAAGAAGTAATCCGCCAGCGCGAAGAGCTTGCTGAGCAGATTAAGGCTTTGAAGGGTATGAAGGCTATGGCTGCCCTTTACGGTTATGATATTTCTAAGCCAGCTACAACAGCAAAGGAAGCATTCCAGTGGCTCTACTTCGGATACCTTGCTGCCATCAAGACACAGAACGGTGCCGCAATGTCTGTAGGACGTATTTCTACATTCCTGGATTGTTACATCGAGCGTGATATCAAGAAGGGAATCCTTACTGAGGAAAAAGCTCAGGAACTCGTTGACCATATCGTTATGAAGTTCCGTATGGTACGCTTCGCACGTATCGAATCTTACAACCAGCTCTTCTCTGGTGACCCAATCTGGGCTACTCTTGAAGTTGCAGGTCTTGGACAGGACGGACGTTCACAGGTAACAAAGAACGACTTCCGCTTCCTCCATACACTCGAAAACATGGGACCTTCTCCAGAGCCAAACATCACAGTTCTTTACTCAAAGAGACTCCCAGAAAACTTCCGCAAATACGCTGCAAAGATTTCTATTGATACATCTTCTATCCAGTACGAGAACGACGACATCATGCGCCCAATCTGGGGTGATGACTACTCAATCTGCTGCTGTGTATCTGCTACACAGACTGGTAAGGAAATGCAGTTCTTCGGTGCCCGCGCTAACTTGGCTAAGGCTCTTCTTTACGCTATCAACGGTGGTAAAGACGAAGGTGCCGGACTTACACCATACGCTCAGGTTGGTCCTGAATTGCAGCCAATCACTTCTGAGTACCTCGACTACGACGAAGTTATGCGCAAGTACGATGTAATGCTTGAATGGCTCTGCGACCTCTATGTAAACACATTGAACGCTATCCATTACATGCACGATAAATACTACTACGAAGCTGCTGAAATGGCCCTCATCGATACAGATGTTCGCCGAACATTCGCAACTGGTATTGCAGGTTTCTCTCACGTAGTAGATTCTCTCTCTGCTATCAAGTATGCAAAGGTTAAGGTTATCCGCGATGACCACGGTCTTGCATGCGACTTCAAGCCAGAAGGAGACTTCCCACGCTACGGTCAGGATGATGACAGAGCAGACGAAATTGCTGTATGGCTCCTTAAGACATTCATTTCTAAGATTAAGAAGCATCCTACATACCGCAATGCTGAGCCTACAACATCTATCCTTACTATTACTTCTAACGTTGTATACGGTAAGGCTACAGGTGCTCTTCCTAACGGACGTCCTGCTCACGCTCCATTCTCACCAGGAGCTTCTCCATCTTACGGTGCAGAAACAAAGGGTCTTATCAAGTCTTTGAACTCTGTTGCTAAGGTTCCATACAAGTACTCACTTGATGGTATCTCTAACACACAGACAATCAACCCATCTGCTCTTGGTCACGATGAAAATGAACGCGTTTCTAACCTTGTAAACGTTCTTGACGGATACTTCTCTAAGGGTGCTCACCACCTGAACGTAAACGTATTCGGCGTTGAAAAACTTAAGGACTGTCAGGCTCACCCTGAAAAGCCAGAGTATGCTAACTTCACAGTTCGCGTTTCTGGATACGCAGTACGCTTCATCAACCTTACAAAGGAACAGCAGGACGACGTTATCGCTCGTACTTGCCACGCATCATTGTAAGATGATACAAATGGTGGTTGAGCTTGTCGAAACCACCTCAAAAAAAAACGCCTCTACGGAGGCGTTTTTTTATTCTATAAACGGTGCAATGCCGAATCATTTATTTCACTAACTTTTGAAAATCCTGTTGAACTCATTATAAAGCAAAGTTCATCGGCAGCATTTTTCAGAAAGTTTTCTACACCTTCAATGCCGTTTTTTTCCAGATGAGGCAGCATAGAACGGCCAACTGCAACTGCATCGGCACCAAGCGCAAGTGCTTTGTACACATCGGCTCCGCTTGAAATTCCGCAATCTAAAAATATCTGAACTCCATAACCTTTGAGTGCTTTTTTTATTTCGGGAAGTATCAGCATTGGAGGTACAGCATAAGGAAGCCTTCCGTGATGATGACTGACAATAATTGCCTTTGCGCCTATTTCAGCACATTTTACTGCATCTGTTACGCTGAGGACTCCTTTTACTACAAAGGGAAGCTTTGAAGATTCAATATATGACTGGAGCATTTCTGCAGATTGTGCGGCCATTTTTTCTCCAACAACTACATCGTATCCTCCGTTGCCAAAAATATGATCAATGTCCATTCCAATACCAAATGCACCATTATCTTCAGCAAACTTAAACTGGTCTCTTATTTTTGCGTTATCTGCATAAGGTTTTACTATTCGAATAGTTTTGGCTCCAGTATCAATAATTTTCTTAAACTGCTCATTTTCCATCATACCGCAAAAGTTAAGTATATTGCAGTTTTTCGCTGCAATTGAATATTCTTCAAGTCCGGTAAGATTTCGTCCATTATAATTTTTAAGGTGCGAAAATGCCGGTGTAAGAATTGGCATTGAAAAAGTTTCGCCAAGAATTCTTGTTGTAAGCTCTGCTTTTACAGAATCAATAAGGCGTTCTTCAATTAAAATAGAATCCATGTAGCGTTCTGTAATTTCATTAGCATCAGATAATCGTGTATAACTCATTACTGCCTCCAGTTTAAATAATTACAAAGTTTTTTTCAGGTAATTCATATATTTTATATATTGTTCATCAGAATCAAGATGTTCAAGAATAACAGGCATTTGAGAATCTATTTCATTCATCTTCTGTACATAATATTGCAGTGGAAATTCTCCATCCCCAGGTCCGCATTCTACAAGCTGGAATGTATATTTTTCATTTAAATGTACGTCTTTTATATGACAGCTTCTTATTCGATTGCCAAGAACTTCTGCACATTCGTTAATAAATTCTTTCGCATTAAAATATCGTTCTGCAGAATTAATCATATTGATTATATCCATATGAACTGCAAAACGGTCGCGGTCTACATCCTCTAAAAGACGGATATATTCCTGTGGGCTTGCAGGAATCATCCAGGGCATAGGTTCAAGTGTAAAATAAGTCTTCTTTACATTTGCGCGGTCAATAATTTCCTGAACCATAGAAACTGTCTTTTTCCAGGCTTCTTTAGAAAAGTTCTCTTTATAACCGCCGTCCCATCTTGGTCCAAAAGCTCCTGCAACATTAACGGCACAGCGTGCATTCAAAAAATCAGCCATACGCAGCTGATTAACACAATAATCCATATTTGCTTTTCGTTCAGCAGAATCTGCTGCAAGTGCATTTCGCCATATTCCAACTTCTGCAATTGTAAGCCTGGCTTTTTCGGCGGCTTCTTTATAAGCAATTATTTTCTCTTCGCTTTCGTTGCTTTGAACAGGAAAAACAACTGTTGTACATCCTAATTGAAGCTGATTTTCTGCCCATTCTTCGGGCGAGCTATGTTTAAGTGGTGAAGAAGTCCCCAGTCTCATTATTTCCTCCTTTAAAGCCTCCGCGGCGAGCGGGCGCGCACGGAGGCGCGAAATAATCAGCTTTTGCCGACGGCAAAACTGCTATAGAAAAAAGTACAGGGAAGTACTTTTTTCAAATTCCTTTAAAGCCTCCGCGGCGAGCGGGCGCGCATGGATGCGCGAAATAATCAGCTTTTGCCAGCAGCAGTTTACGAAAGATTTAAGCTTTACTAAATATATTAAACGTACTTTCTTTTGAGTCAAAGAACAGAGATTTATAAAAATAGAATGAATCTGCAGCGCCTTGAAGCATGCTTACATTATAACATATAGTTATAGCAATTATAAAAAAATTATATACAAAACCTATTGACTTAGTAGGTAATAAGCATTAATCTAAGTCAACAAATATCGCAGGGCGGTATTTGAAAGTTAAAAATGCTTTTCTGGAGGTTGATTTATGAAAAGAGAATTAAAAATTATTTTGGCCGCAGCTTTTGTTATTTTAGCTGCTTCACCATGCTTTGCTAAAACTACAAAGTCAAAAAAATCAAAGAATAGTGTTCGTGTAATCAACGTCGCTCATACAGTAACTAATGTTCCATACGACTTCCTTGATGAAAATGGCAATCCTGACGGTTTTGAAATTGCTGTTCTTAAGGCTGTGGATGAGCTTCTTCCTGAATATGAATTTAAATTTCATGGGGTAAGTGATGAAGAGCTTTTGATAGGAACTGAATCTGGAAAATATCAGGTTGGAACAAAAGGCGCATGGATTACTGAGGAACGAAAAAAGAAGTTCCTTATTCCAAACAATCCTCTTGCTGCAAGTGTTATTGGAATTGCATTCCGTTCAGAAAATAAAAATGAAATTACAGATTTAGAAAGCTTTGCTCGTTTTTCCGGTAAGCTTATTCCAATTTCACCTCAGAGTGCACAGTATTCAGTAATTCAGGAATATAACGATGCGCATAAAGATAATCAGATAAAGCTTGTACCTTCTGATGTTTTTGATATTGCTGATTCTTATCTCTGGGTTTTGGAAGGCCGATACGATGCTTACTTTGTACTTAAGCTTTCTTATGAGAAAAATGTTCTTAAAGAAAATGGTCCTTATCATCAGTTTGCAGATAAGCTTGCATATGTTCCTTACAAGGGAATTCCAACCTGGCCATTATTCAATAAAAAGGAAACTGAACTTGCTGCAGCCTACGATAAGGCCGTGCAACAATTAAAAGAAAATGGTACAATATCAAAGCTATCACAAAAGTACTTTGGAGAGGATGTATTTAATTTTGTGACAGATTAAAATTGAAAATCCGTTATAAAATGGGCAGCGCAAGCTGACCATTTTAGGATTACTCATTTTTTTAATTATAGGAGTATCATACGGAATGAACAGACCTTTTTCGCCGGTTCAGATATATAAAAGTTTTGTAAAAATCATTCCGTATTTTGGTGTGACTTTTGGAGTTGTTCTGGGGACAGTCTGCCTCGCGCTCCTGATTGCAATAGGTCTGTTCTGCCAGAAGCAGAGCAGACTTCATTTTGTTCGTGCACTTGCAGTCGGTTATATAAACGTAATTCGCTGTACACCAAGTATTGTACTTCTTTTTATTGTTTATTACGGAATTCCAAAAATTGCACTTGAGCTGTTTAGTCTTAATCTTAACTTTTCTTCAAAAATCATTTATGTGATTATTTCACTTGCTCTTATTTATTCAGCGACACTTGCAGAAATAATTCGATCTGTTTATCTTGCTTTAGGTAGAGCCCAATACGAGGCTGCGCTTTCTATAGGGCTAACACCCTGGCAGGCTATTCGTAGAATTATGATTCCGCAGGGAATTGTTGTTGCTCTGCCGAATTTGGGTAATTCCCTTATTTCACTTTTTAAAGAAGGAAGTCTTGCTTTTACAATCGGGCTTGTTGATATGATGGGGTCTGGAAATCTTATAATTGCCCGTAATTATGGTGCTTATTCACTGGAAACTTATATTGCTCTTGCCATAATATACTGGACAATAACTCTTATTATAGAACAGATTTTTTTGCGCCTTGAAAAACATTATTCAAAGGGCAGGAGGTCGCTGAATGCAGCTTGATTTTTCCTACCTTATAAAAACTTTCTGGCTTTGTATTAAGGCTATTCCAGTTACTTTGGAAATTACTGTCGTTTCTATTTTGATAGCAGTTATTCCCGCAATTTTAATTTCTCTTGCGCGCATTCATCACATTAAGGGTGTAGAACAGCTTTGCAGAATTTTTGTTTCATTTATTCGTGGCACTCCGATTGTCCTGCAAATTCTGATTGTTTACAGCATAATGCCAAGCCTTTTAAATTCTCTTGTAAAAAACATGGAATGGTCTTTGAATGTTTTTGATGTGAATCCTATAATTTATGCTTTTGTAGTTTTCGGAATTAATTCAACTGCAAATTTGAGTGAAGTTTTCAGATCTGCTATTTCATCTGTTGACAGAGGACAGTTAGAAGCCGCTTTGAGTATTGGAGAAACAAACTGGCAGGCCTTTAGAAGAGTTGTTTTTCCACAGGCTATGGTTTCTGCTTTGCCAAATCTTTGCAGTACCACAGTTATTCTTATTAAAAATACATCTCTTGCTTTTATGATGACTGTTCGCGAAATAACGGCAGTTGCAAAAATTGAAGCAGCCTATGGTTACAATTATGTAGAATCTTATATAGATATTTTTGTGATATATATTGTACTATGTCTTGTTGTAGAGTATGCTTTTCGTAAAATTGAAAAGAAAGTTGTTTACAGGGGAATAAAGGAACATCGGGCTTTTGTAGGAGTGTATTAATGTTAAAACTAACTAACGTTCATAAGTCTTTTGGTAAGGTCGAGGTTCTCAAAGGAATTTCTTTAAATGTAGATAAAGGAAGTGTAACTACAATTATAGGACCTTCGGGTGCTGGAAAAACGACTTTACTTCGCTGCATAAATTTTCTTGAAAAAGCAGATTCAGGAGAACTTGATTTTAACGGTATTCATGTAGACTTAAAAAAAGTTTCTAAAAAGACAATGCTGGAGCTTCGAAGAAAAACATCCTTTGTTTTTCAAAACTATAATCTTTTTGCAAATATGTCAGCCCTTGAAAATGTAATGGAAGGCCTCGTAACCGCAAGAAAAGTTTCCAAGGCAGAAGCTAAAGATAGAGCAATTCGGGCACTTGAAAAAGTAGGCCTTAGAGACCGCGCTGATTTTTACCCTTCCAGTCTTTCTGGCGGGCAGCAGCAGCGTGTTGGAATTGCAAGAGCTATTGCAGTTGAGCCTGATGTAATTCTTTTTGATGAACCAACTTCCGCTTTAGATCCAGAGCTTACTCTTGAAGTCCTAAATGTAATTAATCAGCTTGCTCGTGAAGGAATAACAATGGTTATTGTTACACATGAAATGTCTTTTGCCCGCAAAATATCTGATCATGTTATTTTTATGGATAAAGGTTCAATCGTTGAAGAGGGTACAGCGGAAGATATTTTTGTAAATCCTAAAAATGAAAGAACCCGACAATTTTTAAGTAAAGTAAATTCATAAAACACGGAAATCAATTTTATTCTTTAATAGTTTTTAAAAAAATCTTTCAGGAGCCTTCTGAATTTCAAAACCGCACGCTAGCGTGCTACACGCTACAGTGCCTTGTAATTATATACGTTGCCGCTCACGCGGCAGCACTGTAGAGTGTTTTTGAATTCCAGAATTCTCCTTTCGATTTTTTTTACATTTTCTCTATAAAATTGATTTCCGCGTTTTAAATTACTTTATAAAAATGCATCAACATTGACTATTTAATTTTATAGTGTAATAATAGAATTTATATCTTTTACAACTATCGAGGTTTTTATGAAAAAATTACTTACTTGTTTTTCTTTTTTATTTTTATCAGCTATTACAGCATTAACTTTTGCTTCCTGTGGAAGTTCAAAATACAATATTAATGCAAATAATGGTTATTATGCTGATGGTACAGATTTATCATTTCTTAAAGATGGAAAAATATATGAATATGACTTGGAAGAAGGAACTTATTATATTTCAGATGACCCTATAATTGTTCCTAAAAATATAACTGAAAAAAATATTTGTTATACTAATGGATATGATGCTTATGTAATTGAAAAAAATAAAATTTCGCGTTATACAACTGAATATTCAAATGGTGACGATGGAGAAGAGATTGGTCGATTAATTCCTGATGATGAAAAATTCTGGGTTCCATTTGATATACCTGAAAAAAAATATAAATCGGTTGTAGTGATTAAGGCAGATCTTATAATGCTTCAAACAAAAGATAAAATTTCATTCTATAGCATAACTAATACTCCAGAAGGATTGAAATGGAAAGAACACTATTCTATTTCTTCAGAAAAAGAATATGATACTTCATTATTAATTGATAAATCTGGAACAGAAGGATTCGTAGGTTTTATAAAAGGAACTGAAGTTGATATTTATTATTTTGATTCTCCTGAAAAGGTTTGTAAGTTACAAAAATCTTTTGAGTTAAAAAAAGAATATGACGCATATATTGGTTTTATAGATGATGATGATAGATTGCAGTTAGGCTGTTTAGAAGGAAAGAAAATAATGCTTCATGATATTTCATTTGGAGCAATTGTTTCTGCCAGAACTTTGTAATTTGTTTTTAATATGAATAAAAGAGCTTCATATTCTAAATATGATAATAAAAAATCTTTCGTTCATGAAAAGCTGGAACTTTTATATTTAGACCAGTGGATTGCCGTAATTTACAAACCCGCTGGTCTTCTTTCTGTCCCATATCCGGGAAGTAAAGCTCGTACGGCTCAGTCTGTTTTAGAAGAGCTTCTTCGTAAGCAGGGTATTGTAAATTCAAAGCACAAACCTTTTCCTGTACATCGGCTGGACCGCGGCACAAGTGGTGTTATGATGTTTGCTCTTAGCGAGCAGGCTCAGAAGAAAATCATGAATTCCTGGCATAAAATGGTAACAGAACGCCTTTATCATGCTCTGGCAGAAATATCTCCTTTAGCTAAAAAAAATCCGCTTATGGCTGAAGGTCTTATAGATGATCCTATTTCTCTAAACGCCTATAATATCGGTTATGTAAAAAAGAACAGAAAAAAGACATTATCTGATAATGTGGAATTATCAGATAAAAAATTTAACAACCACGAAATGCCTGCAAGAACTCATTATAAAAAACTAATGGAAGGAAGTAATTACGCCCTTTTTGAGCTGTCTCTTGATACCGGTAAAAAAAATCAGATTCGTGCTCATTTAGCTGCTCATGGCTACCCGATAGCTGGTGATAAAGAACATCGTTCATATACAAATCCTTTTAATCGTCTTTGCTTACATGCACGTACATTGGAGTTCATTCATCCTTACACTGGTGAAAAAAAGAGTTTTGAAGTTCCTGAGCCGGAGCAGTGGATAGAGTTTGTAAAAAAAGGTATGCTAAAACCTGATAAATAAGTTCAAACTAAAATTTCAATTTTTAATATTCAGGGAGGTATCTATGCTTGAAAGAAAAAATATTACTTTGACCTTAGCTGAATTCTCTAAAAAAATGATGGCTTTTAATAAGGGTGCAGAAGTTTATATCCGCGAAAATACCTCAGCAATAAAAAATCTTCAGGAAAAAATCAGGGAAGAGGAAAAAGATAGAATTAACTATCTGAAAGCTCGTTTTGCAGAATATCTTGAACCTGTAACTAAGGAAATAGAAGAGGATGAAGAAAATCTTATAAAGGCATATAATCTTTTTTGTCAGATAAATGAGATTATGGAAAAAATGCCGGATCATACAACTCATTTAAAAAGTCTTTTGATTGCCAGCCCTTTATGTCATAAATCTGAATATACATCTGAGTTACCTTCAGAAGATTTTTCATTTCTTCGATTATGGTTTTTAGTAAAAAATCCATCAAGTAATTATGTGCCAGAGATTGTTAAACAGGATAATCAGGCAGAATCTTATGCGATAGATTTTATTGATATAGAAATGTGGCATCAAACTTCGTTAGAAAAAGAAATTTTACAGATGACTTGATTTTATTAAAATGCTACAATGCTCACGTTTTATATTGAAGAGAAAAGCCTGCAATTGACATTCTCGCATAATTTGGCGAGTTTACTGTTCAGGTGATTAAGGAGATTTTATGCAGGGATATATTCATCAACTGGAAAGCTTTGGTTGTGCAGACGGGCCTGGCAGCCGATTTATAATTTTTTTCTCTGGCTGTCCGTTACGTTGTCTTTATTGCCATAATCCCGATACATGGAAAATGACAGACGGAAAACTTTATTCAGTTGAAGAACTTGTAAATGAAGCTATGAGCTGTAAAGAATACTGGGGTAAAAAGGGTGGTGTTACAGTTAGCGGAGGCGAACCTCTTTTTCAGATTGATTTTTTGATTGAACTTTTTACACGTTTTAAGGAACTTGGAGTTAATACTTGTATAGACACTTCCGGTGCACCATTCCGTAATGGAGAAGCCTCAGATGCTACAGAAGAAGATAAAATATGGTTTGAAAAATTTAACCGCCTTATGAAAGTAACAGATATTCTTTTAATGGATATAAAACATATTAACGAAGATGAACATGTAAAGCTTACAGGTAAATCTGGAAAAAATATTCGCGAAATGTTTGCTTATCTTGATAAAATAAATAAGCCGATATGGATTCGCCATGTGCTTGTTCCTGGAATTACCGATAATGATGAATTTCTTACACAAACCCGCGATTTTATCCGTACTCTGCATAATGTTGAGCGGGTAGAAATTCTTCCTTATCACGGGCTTGGAGCAATAAAATATAAGGATTTGGGAATTGATTATCCATTAAAAGATCTGGAAAGTCCTACTCTTGAACGTGTTGCAAATGCAAAGAAAATCCTTGAGTGTGATAATTATACTAAGTGGTGCCAATAATCGAAAATCCGTTAAAAAACGAGCCGAAAGGGTCGTTTTAGGATTATCGAAAGAATGGCACAGAGGTAAGCTGTGCTTGCCGACATACTTTGAACTAGGAGAAAACTAAATGTCAAAATATTTAGACCGCGCAAAAGAAATACGTGCAATTGCTGCTCCACATCATAATTGTGCACAGTCAGTTTTAATGTCTTTTACGCAATCTCTTAATCTTGATGATGAAACTGCTTTTAAGCTTGCAACTGCTTTTGGAGCCGGAATGAAAAGCGGTCTTGTATGCGGTGTAATTACCGGAGGGTTAATGGTGCTCGGACTTTTTGATGTAGATGATCAGCCGACTACTCAGAAGCTCATCAGCGATTTTAAGGAAAGACATTCTTCTATGATTGACTGTGCTGAGCTTCTTCGTGCAAACTCGGCAGCCGGCGGTCAGCGAAAACCTCATTGCGATGCCCTTGTTTATGAAATGGTTGAATATGTAGAAAATATTCTAAAAGAGCGTGGAAAAATTTAATATTCTGTTTCTACAACATTTATAACTACTACATCAGATCGTCCTTTCTGGTCTGTTACAGTAATTTCATGAGTTCCCGGCTTTAGCTGATATTCAAGAATTTGCGAAGGATTAGCTCTACCTATAAAGTTTTCTCCGTCAAACCAGAGTAATTCTGTCGTATCTGCATCACTTGCTGCATAAAGTAAAATTTTATTTTTATCCGGAGACTTTGGTCTATAAACATAATCTGTTCCACTAAGAAGAGATTTTATTTCCGGCGGAAATCCTTGCGCTGTATTTTTAAAATTCGAGTCACTCGGAGGATAATCTGGCGGAAGAATTCTTGGAAGTCCGGCTTGATCAAATAACGCGCGTAAATCGCTGGGCCAGAATTCCCTTACAACAGTCCTGATATATGGCTTATTGGTTTCATCAGTTCTGTATCCTGTTCTTGTATCTATATTGATTTTTCGGTGGATTTTACATTTTTCAATTGGCGATACTCCCGGAATAAAATATGCTTTTTCTGTTTGAGGGCAGTCAGGTCCCGGAATGGCACCAGAAACAGAACAAACATCTATCAGACTTACGCCTTCCGGCATTTCTGGTTCTGGTAATAATTCTGCTTCTGGAGTATTTGAAAGTATACTGTATGCAATATTAAAAAGAAGGGGAGCTGCCATTTTTCTTCCTAAGAACGCATTGTTACCTTCTCCGTTAAAATTTCCAACCCAAACTATGATTACATAACGGTCAAAAATAGCTGCGCTCCAGGCGTCTTTGAAGCCTATGGAAGTTCCTGTTTTATATGCAATAGGAACATTTTTTGCTAGCTGTGGTTTGTTCTGATACGGTGGAGTATTTTCTTCCAGCATCTTTCTTACTATAAAAGAACTTTCTTCTGTAAGCATTCGTTTTCCGCTGTTCTGAACATATTTTTTTTCATAAAGAATATTTTTTTGAATTCCGCCGTTTGCAATAGTACAGTACATTTTTGCAAGTTCAAGCATAGAAACATCGGCTGTGCCCAATACAATGGAAAGACCGTAGTGATCGCTTTCTTTTAAACCTGTAACACCTGAATCCTGCATGAATGTATATAGATTTCTGGATTTGTCCAGATGCTGTTCAAGATAAATTGCCGGAATGTTTCTGCTGTCACCAAGTGCAAACCATGCCTGAACAGGACCTTTGAATATGCTTTCATAATTGTCTGGTGTATATTCATTAAAGGTTGATGGTAAATCTTTTAGCATTGTTCTGTAATGAATCAGTCCCTGCTCAAGAGCCATCGCGTAAATAAATGGTTTTAATGTAGAGCCGGGAGAACGTTTGGAAGTAGTTGCATTTACCTTTCCTTCTATTTCATCGTTATAATAATCTGCGGAACCTATGTTTGCAATTATTTCCATAGATTTCCAGTCTACCAGAAGGACAGCTCCATTTTTAATACCGAAATTTTTGTTTTTATTCATATATGCATTAAATATTTCTTCGCATTTTAATTGAGTATCAAGATTCAAGGTTGTTGCTTTTGCTGGAAGAGGACCATTATTTTTCTGTTTATTCGGCACAGTGATTGAAGCAGGATCTTTTTCATAAAGAATCATTTCTGTAAAGTGACGTGCATAATCTGGAAATCTGCATTCAACGCTAATCTGCATGTCCATATAAATTTCTTTATCAGTATCTTCGGGATGCTTTTCTACCCAGGAAGAAAATAATACTTTTCTTGCGTTAATAAGTTCACTCGGAGTTTTCTGCGGGGTAGGGCTTCTTTTTATAGGATTCTGAGGAAGAACACAAAGCATTATATTTTCTGAAAGATTAAGGTCTTCAATACTTTTAGAAAAATAATACCAGCTTGCAGTTTCAAATCCCTGAATATTTCCTCCGCAAGGGGCAAGATTTAAATAGGCTTCAAGAATTTCGTCCTTAGAAAAACATAATTCAAGGTAAATTGCTTTTCGTATCTGCTTTAATTTTCCACCAATAGATTTTGTATACAGATTATATTTTAATTTTGCAGTCTGCATTGTAATGGTTGAAGCACCCATTCTTCGGGATTTTTTTATATAAGTTTCCCAGCCGGCTTTAAAAATTGCTACGGGATTTATTCCAAAGTGTGAATAAAAATATCTGTCCTCCTGCATGAGAAGCGCTTCAATAAATTCGGGAGGATATTCTTCTATTGGTTTGAAAATTCTATATTGTTCGTCTTCTGTTAAAAATATCTGAAGAAGTTTTCCATTTCTGTCGCAATAGGCTGAAGAAAATTCAATTCCATCATAAATGTTTCCATACTTACGCATGTATAGAATATGAATTGAGAAGATTATTATTATGAGAAAAAATACCGCAGAAATACTAAGAAGAATTTTTGTTCTTAGTTTCTGCGGTTTTTTAATTTTTCCGGCCAGTTGGGAGAAAAATACTCCGGGCCGGAAATTTAATTTTTTCATTTTTTCTGAGCTTCAATCTTAAGTGTAGAAGATGCAGACATTCCATAAATGTCTTTATTATACATGCTTTCACCAAACATTGGAGGAACTACGAATGTTCCGGAATTTGTTGCCTTAGCTGTATATGTGAATGTCTGAACCTTTTCGGTTGCAGTTGCATAAATAACTACACGATCTTCTCTTATGTCAACATAATCAGGACTCCAGCGGTTATCTTTAAAGCTTCTTACAGATTCAATATCTGCTTCAAGACCAGCTACCTGAAGATCTACAAGAGCTACATTTCTTACAGTTCCCTTAGTTGAGCGGAATGAAACTTTTACCATAATATCATCGCCAACTTTTACAGAACCTAATGAGCCTCCTTCGAGATTACAGAATTCTCTGGAAACTTCAATACCATTCTTTACATCTTTTTTAGGAAGCTCTTTGTCGAATCCTGCTATATATGTCTGATAGTACATTGGCATTGTCTTGCTTGAAACAAATTTAATCTTTTCTGCTTTATCAGAGAAGCTTGCAGTCATAACTGGCTTTCCAGAAATATCGAGCTTAGTCTCTGTTTTGCCTGTTACTTCATAAGCACTATAGTTTTCTGTAGAAGCAGAACCCGTCCAGCTTTCGAATGCTCTTATAGCTGCAGATGTAGAATAAGAATTGTAGTAGCGGTTTTCAAGACGACCACACAAAAGTTCAATATCGTCTGTTGTAATATCCTTAATTCTTGAAGGGAAGTAGCTTGCAATAACATCAATGTATGTTGCAATGTACTGCAAATCATTCTGATATGCCCATGAAGAATCATGTGTCTTCTTTCGGTCAATCTTAGCAAGAAGGGCATTTGCTTTTTTGTCTTCCTTCATCATTGCATAACTTGCAGCAAGGTATAAGCCGTCGTATCCTGTTGTATTGAAATTCTTTCTTGTAATAGAATCTTCAAGCTTTTCAATATAACTTGTTGTTATTATTTCGCCCTTTGTAAGTACATAGATTGCAAATGAACGCAGGTAAATTGAATAGCCGTCATCTTCAGAAGAGTTTGCAATAGATTTTACAGCTCCCATAACCTTATTATAGAAGTCAGAAGAAACAAAGAATCCGTTTGATCGTGCATCTGTAAGGAATTCAGCTACATAAAGAGTTATAAATGGATCATCAGGACTCTTGTTTGTCCAGTATCCGATGTTTCCGTTACTCTTCATTCTTGACTGAAGAATACTTAACGTAGAAGCAACCATAGAAATTGCATCAGCTCTTGTTTTTCCATTTGCTGTTACAAAGTCGCTGTACAGATATGGATAAGCCTTACTTGTAATTTGTTCTGAACAACCATATGGATATTCTGCAAGATATTTCTTGAGTCCGTTTTCAAAAGAAGCAGGCACATTTGCAACGGTAACTTCGCGTTCAGAATATTCATCATAAAGATCTTTCTTTACATCTATAGAAGCTTCTTTTTTAGTTGTGCTTCCAGATCTGATCCAGGTCTGGTAAGGCATAGAAGGTCTAACGCTCATTGTTGTTACATATTTAGATTCTTCTGTTGCATCAGAAGCTGTAAATATAAGATCAGCATTTCCAAGTCCATCTTTTGCTTTTACCTTAAACATTACAGTTGCATCTTTTCCTTCTGAAATTGTAAGAGGAACTGATTTTTCTCCTGAAATTTCGAGGTTGCTGCTTGTGTTTGCTTTTAATGTTATTTTTGCGTTGTTTCCGCTTCCTTTGTGATTATTTGTTACAGTTACAGAAACATCGAATTCATCTCCTGGAGCTGCAGCAAGCGGTGTATTTGGAGAAATAATGAATGTATTAGTTGCAAGAGTAGAATTCTGTGCTGTTCCAAGAGTTCTTGAAGAAACCGCAATAGCCATAATCTTTAAGTTTCCATTAAAGTAATCCGGAATATGATAAGTTACGCTGCGGGTTGTTGAATCTGTATCAAGAATGCCAGACCAGAATGCAACTGGTTTATTCTGCTTTCTCTTGAACGGATTGAGGTTTCTTGCAAGTTCATCCATTCCGGCACCACCACCAATTGCAGACATATTTTTAAGAACTTCATATTCTGGTAAAACAAGATCAAGAATTTGAGTTGTAGAAACTTCTAGAGCTCGTTTCTTAAAGAATTCTGCAAGTGGGTTAGGCATTGTATATCCTGCAACCTGTAAAATACCTTCATCTACAGCGTAGATAATGATTTTTCCGCTGTCTGAAGAAGAATATTCAATTGTTAAATCGCTACCAGATTTAATTTCTTCCGGAACATTAAGTGTAATCTTATTTGTTCTGTTGTCTTTATCAATTGAGAATGGAACTGCTCCATAGCAGAATGGACTCATAAAGATTTCTTCAGATGCAGCATCTCGAGTAAACATTACATTAATGTAACCGTTACCTTCCATGTCTGCAGGAATATCAATCGTTTGTTCTGTAGAAAGAGAATCTGTCTTGAACCATTTGCTTGTATAAACCTTATCTCGTTCAACAGTAATAAGACCAGCTCCAGCATATGGTGCCTTAATGAATACTTTAGCTTTTTGTCCAGCCTTCAAATCTGAAGATTCAAGACTTAATTCGAGCTCTGCAGTTCTTGTAAGGCTTCTTGTGACATTTTCTGTTCCCATTACACTGTAAGAAATTGTGTTGAAAACAAGACCTGAATTATCTGTAATTGTAACTTTGTATTCACCACCGTTAGTAGTTGGCAGGGTAAAATCAAGTCCTTCTTTTGGAATTGTATAAGCCTTAGAAGAAACAGGATAGGTTTTCTTTACAGACTGATATTTATAAAGTCCATCATATTGTTTTACAAGAGTAGAAACGTATTTAACTTCTTCAATTGCAATTGTTACATCATTTACAGAAGTCTTTTCAAGATTCTGATCTATTGCAATAAGATTGATTTTTCTTACAGAGTTTCTGTTTATGTAAGAAAGCTTTCCATCTGCTTTGTATCCGATAAGATATTTAAGCGGAGAAACATAAGTTCTTGCAACCTGAGAAACACTTCTTCCGCCTCCCTTTACATAACCTTCAGCATAGAAGTCGAGTCTGTAAGTTGCTTTTTCAAATTTTTCTGTATTAAGAATAAATGAAGTTTCTCCGTTCTCATCGGTTTCTTTTGTTCCAAGGAATTCTTCAAAAGAATTACCTTTATATAAAGGATCAGAGAAATAGTAATCTGAATATCGTCTTAAGCTTGGGAAGCCTGGAGTAAGAGTTAATTGAGCCTTTATTTCATTTCCGCTTGCTGGTGTACCAAAGAGATTTTTAAGAGAAACAGTTCCCTTTAAGTCTCCCGGATTAAGCCAGCCGGTATTTGGAAGCGGATCAAAGCCTGTTGAAATTTTAAGAGTATCAGGAAGGAATTCTTCAACTTTAACAGTTGTTCCTGTAAGATAAATTTTACGTGTGTAATCATTGTTTTGAATGACACGTGAAATTTCAATATTATAAACTCCAGTTGGAGAGTAATCCTGAGTTGCAAAATTAATTTCAGCAAAGCCTGTGGAATCCAGCTGGAACTGCTGTGAATAAACTGTAGAAGAATTTGAATCTGTAACATTACATTCAAGAGTAATATTAGATAAATTGATATTCCAGTCGCCTGCTTTAACAATAAGTCCAAGATTTACAGAATCTCCTGGTCTGTACATTCCCCGGTCAGAGAAGATATATCCTGTTAAAGTCTCTGGATCTGATTTTCCATAAACTCCACCAACGTCATAGTTAGAGTAATCAAGATAACGGCCGTTTCCTTCATATGGCATGAACGAAAGATCATTTGCTGTTTTTACTACAAAAGCTGTTGGCTTATGTTCATTAGAATAAGTACTATAACTTGTTTCAGGAAGCTTTGCATGTCCGTTAGAGTCTGTTTTTGTTGAGGCAATTGCATTGCCGTTAAGACCAACAATGCTTACTTCTGCATTTGCAACAGGTTTTCCTGTAGAAAGAGACTGAACAAAAACATCTTTTGTGTTATCTGAATTTCTCTTTACAAAGAAACCAAGATCTGTAATAAGGATAAGTCTTTTATCGCTAAGATCGTCATCATCATAATAATAAGAACTGCTGTTGTTTGTATTGCTTACTTTAAAAATGAACAATCCGTTGCTTAGATTTTTTGAAGGAACATTTTTAAGGTCATCAGAGAAATCAAAGGCAAAGTAAGAAATAGTCTCATCTGAATAATCTACAATATCGTGCTCGTAGTATTTTGTTTCGGCAATATTCTTTTCTGAGAAGCGATATGAATCGAATGAGAAATTCTTCATATTTCCGTTAGACATAGAAACAAGATGATTAACGTCCTTCGGCATAATTCTTGAAAGAGAGTAGTAAACAGTTTCTACTCCGCGAGAATACATTGCCATTTTCTTACTACCCGAAAGTGAAAGAATTGTACCTTCAGAAAGGATTCCAAGTTCTTTTGGATAGCGTTTTGAATAAATAACTGTTTCGGTGTCTTCTGTAAGTTTATATCCGCCATGGAATAAAATGTTTCCTGTAAGTTTTACATAAAGAGCTTTTCCTGCAGGAGCCTTAAACTTAAATGAATTTAATGTAGAAACATTTTCTTCTGTTGGAATTATTTCAAAATCAATTTTTGAAGATTTAGAAAGAACTAAGTCTGTAACTTCGTCTGTGCTGTACCATGAATAATCTGTGGCAGCACGCCAGCCCTGTTCAGCAGGTCTGTCTTTTGGAAGTAAATAAATCTGCAGGTGTTTTGCTAATTCTTCGCTGGAAATCTGTCCTTTTGTAGAAATATGAAGCACCTGATCGTAATTATTCGAATCATTCTTTACCAGCGTATGAGAAATATCATTAATTCGTACATAATCGCTCATTCCAGGAATATCAACAGAACGTGAATCATAATTAAAAGAAGCTGTAGTATCCTGCATTGCTGCGTGAATAGCTGCATTAGATTTTAATTTTATTTCCATTACGGAAGTTTTTGGAGGCATTGGAATATTATCACTTACAAGATAAGCTTCGGTTCCATCTTTGCTGAAGCTTGTTGTGTAGGAATAATTCTGAGTTACAGCCTTTTTTCCTTCTCCAATTGTAAGAGTCATAGAAAAAGCATTATCTACATCTTCTTTTTTCATCGGGTGAGATGTGGAAAGCGTACAGGTTACTCTCTTATTATTTGGATCAATCGGGTCTACATAAAATTCAGCGTTATATAAAGAAGCAGTAAATTTATCTGTAATAAAAGTCTGGTCTCCGCTTACAGTTATATTATCTGCAAAAACCTGAGATGTGTAATTAATTTTATATTTTGTGTTAAGTTTCCAGTCTTCTGTAGGTTCAAACACAAGCTCTGTATCAGAAGCCCAATGCCATTCTCCTGCGATTGGAGGATCCAGACTTATCTGACCAGATGGAGCTTTTCCAACTTCATCAATTTTTGCAGCAGAACCATTAAAATTTAATACAAGAGAAGAAGGTGTTTCTGTGTATTCCTCTGTATATGGTTCAGAAAGGTAATAAGAAACTTTTACCTTGCCAGATTTGCCGGAAGATTTCTTTTCTTTTTCTGGTTTTTGATTACCAGACTTACAGGCAGCCAGTGAAATCAAAAAAAGAAAGAGTGTCATAAACAAGACAGGACTTTTTTTCATATATTTTCTCCTTTTAAAAACCACGTTAGTGGTCGAACCTAAAAAAACTGATTGTTTTTCTATAATAAATAGATAGTTTCCATTATATAGATAATTTTTTGTTATGTGAATACTGAAAAGAATACATTAAAAAATACTGTTCTGTTCAGCTTATTATATGTTATAATTATTTTATGAAAAAAAAGTTATATATTTTTATTATTTTTTTGTTGTTTTCCTGTCTGTCATTATGGTGCGAATCTAATTTTTCTTATGCTGCGTGGAAAAAACTTTCGCTTAATGAGAAAAAAATTGTTTTGCTGTCTTCTTTAAAAATGAAACAGTTTGGACTTGATTATTGTGATTTTGAAATTAAAAATCTAAATAACGAAAAATATTCTTCTGTAAATGAATTTCTGAAAAATAATTTTGAAATTACAGATAAGAAAACTTTTATAGAATATTTAGAAAAACAAGAAGAGAAGGATAAAACTTTTGAATATATAAAAGCAAATTCCGGAAAAAGTTTTAGTCAGGTTCTGGAAGGTATAAATGATATTTATCAGTATGATTCGAATGATTTACTTTATTATTATGAAAATTATTCAAAACTTGGGAAGCACGGGGTGGAAGCAGGTTCAATTTCTTTAAGTATTTTCGTAATACGATTATGTTATTCTGTCGGATTAATTACTAAAAAAGAAATGATAAGTTTTTCATCGCCTTTAGTAGAAAAAGCGCTTAATGATTATAAAAATATGGAAGACTATTCAGCTCACTTTCTGGCTGATTTTTTTAGAACGTATTTTTCTATGTATTGTTTACTAGGCAAGGATTATGATCCTCAGGATAAATTGTCGTATGTTGATGAATTTAAAAAACTTTTAATTGAATTACCTGCTGATGAAATAAAATTCAATGGAAAAAATTCAGATATTTATTCAATGAAGCTGGAAGATGCAGTTTATAGACCTTCAGAAGAAAATAAACCTTTTGTTGAATATTTAAAATTAAATTTTTCTCAGGATATTTTACCGCTTCAGGTAATTCATAAATGTTATGAACAGTATGGAGACTTAAAGTTTATTAAAGAGAAGCTTAGTCTTTTGAAGCCTGCGAAGTATGATAAAAAATCAATAAAAACTCGTGTAGAATTTTTTGAAGAGAATTACCGTGACATATGGAATAGTCTTGAAGAATATGAAAAAATAGCAATAGCATGTTCTTTTGTATTTTTCGAATTAAACTCTCAGTTTCATCTTGATATAGCAAATGAACTTTGTTTTGATTCAAGTACAAAAAATGCCAGAAAAGTTTTAAACGAAAGCTGGGGAATTAATGCTAATGAAGAATTTTTATCTGCCATAAAGAATCTGGCAGATGATGAACAGGATTCTGCTTTTCGAAAAATTCTTGATTTATACAATAATAATCCTGACTTAACCGAAATAGAAATTTGCGAAAAAGAACAATATAACATTTTTGGACTTTCACGTTTTTATTTAGCCCTCCAGTTAAAAGATAAATTAGGAAGTCATTGTCTGGAAGCCTGGGTAGAAGCAAAAATAATTACTCTTTTAAGGTTGGGAATTGGTGCCGGATATATTTCTTATAAAGATGGAATAAAAGTTATAAAATTAATCGCAGAAAAAATACAAAATAATTACCAGTCGTTTGATGATTTTATGGGACACTGGGTTGCCGGCTATTGTTATGATAATATTATTAATTCGAATTCAAAAAACTGGTGCAAAGGAATTCTTGATGCGATAGAAGATGCACGTGCTTATATTCCTTTTGAAGAATTAAATTTTTCAGGTAAAAATGCAGACAAAAATTATAAAATGACAGTTCAGGATGGAATTTATAAAATCTCTGATAAAGCCGCACAGTATATGACTATAAATAAGCTTTACTGGGATTATTCAAATAATAATGCTGATGAATCTACATTAAAAAAACTAATAATAGAAGAAGAAAAATATCCCGAAATATCTGGTATTACTTTTTATTTTCATTATAGTTTAATGCGCAAATTTTCTTCTGCTGCCGAAAGAGTTGCATTTATTGAATCTAAAGCAGACTATATAAATTCTATTGATAATGAAGACCGTGATTATTTTTTAAAGGATTATTTTCATGATCTGCTGAATATTAATAAATGCGAAAAAATTCTGGAACTTTATGATTCGCTGCCACAGGAATTAAAAATAAATGAAGACTTTTATTATTTTTATGGCTATGCAAATTATTTGAAGTCTTTAAAATGCGAATCCATTATTGAACGCGATATTTATGCTTCCCGCGCAATTACTGCACTTAGTAAACTTAGGTCGATGGGATATGAATTGGATACATTTTTAATTTATTATCTGGAAAATAGTGCATATTGAGATAACTCTTTTTTTTCTATATAATTGCATACATTATTTTGATTTTAATTTGAGGATAATATGATAGATAAGTGGGAAATTGTAATCGGTTGCGAAATTCATACTCAGCTTCTAACTAAAACCAAGGCCTTCTGTGCCTGCGAAAACCGCTACGGCGGAATGCCAGACACCCGCGTGTGCCCTGTATGTCTCGGCCTTCCGGGCGCTATGCCACGTATTTCAAAAGGTTATGTAGAGCTGGGAGCCGTTGCTGGTCAGGCACTCAACTGCAATATTGCACGTTTTACAAAGTTTGACCGCAAGCATTACTTTTACCCTGACCTTGCAAAAGGCTATCAGATTACCCAGTATGATATTCCTCTTTGTACAGACGGTTATGTAGATCTTCCTTTCAGAAGCTATCCAAAAGATGAACAGCCGGGCGGAGCAAAATGCCGCGAAAAGAACTTTATCGGACAGGATTGTATCGTAGGGGATGGAAAATACCGCCGTGTCCGTGTAGAACGCATTCACCTTGAGGAAGACGTAGGTAAGTCACTTCACCTTCAGGGTGCTCACTCATACATCGACTACAACCGCTGTGGAACTCCACTTATCGAAATCGTAACAAAACCGGATATGACTTCTCCTGAAGAAGCAGCTCTCTTTATGCAGACTGTTCAGGAAATCCTCCGCTACGTAAAGGTAACAAATGGTAACCTCGAAGAAGGTAACATGCGTTGCGACGCCAACATCAACCTTAACGTTTGGGAAGATGGAAAACTCTGGCACACTCCAATTTCCGAAATCAAAAACCTGAACTCATTCAAGGCAATCCGCGAGGCTTGTACATACGAAGCACAGCGCCAGCTCAAAGAGTTCCAGGAAGACCGTCAGGAATTCAACCCTGGCTTCAAAGTTACTATGGGCTGGGACGAAGAAAAAGGACAGACTGTAGTTCAGCGTACAAAGAACTCATTTGTAGACTACCGCTTTACAACTGAACCAGATATCAAGCCTTTCACTGTAAGCGAAGAACTCATTGCAAATGCAAAAGAAAAGGTAGGCGAGCTTCCTGAAGCAAAACGCCAGCGCTACAAGGCTCAGTACGGCATGACGGATTTTGATGTAGAAACAATTACTTCTACACGTGACCTGGCCCTCTTCTTCGAAGACGCCGCAACTAAATCAAAGAACCCGAAACGCGCAGTAAACCTTATTCTTGCAGAGCTTCTTGCAGTTCTCAATGAAAAGAAAATTGCCATTACAGATGTAAGTCTTACACCGGCTCACATTGCAGAACTTGCCGATGCCCTCGAGGACGGTAAAATCACCAGTAAGCAGGGTAAGGAAGTATTTGCCGAAATGCTGGAAACAAATAAAATGCCTTCAGTAATCATAAAAGAGAAGGGCATGGAAGTTGTAAGTGACGCCGGCGAAATTGATAAGATTGTTCAGGATGTAATTGCCGCAAACCCTAAGGCTATTGAAGACTACAAGGGTGGAAAAACAAACGTTGTCGGCTGGCTGATGGGGCAGGTTATGAAACAGTCTCACGGAAAGGCTAACCCTAAGCAGGCTACAGAGCTTCTTAATAAGCATCTGGCTGCACTCTAGCTTTACGAATGCATTTTAATAAACTGAATAAAATCCTGTTCTGCCAGTGGCTTTGAATAGAAATATCCCTGAGCCTGATCGCATTCAATTGAGCGCAGAAAATCTCTCTGGGCTTGAGTTTCTACACCTTCAAAAACAGTCTGTTTATCCAGATGTTTACTCAGATTAATTAAGATTTCAATAAATTTTGCCGCTTTAGATTCAAGCATTCCAGTTTCTGTAGTTGAAGAAAGCAGAAAGTCTCTGTCGAATTTTAATACATCTACAGGAATTTTTGTAAGCATATTTAATGAACTTTCTCCGCTTCCAAAATCATCCATAGCAACAGAAAAACCTTCGCGGTGCAGCTGGTTTGTAATTTCCTTCAGGGTTTCGCTGTCCATAAATGAACGTTCAAGAATTTCAACTTGAATCAGATGCGGTGGAATTTCGTATTTATTAAAAATTTCCATAAAGTCATGAATAAACTTATCCGGCTTGGAATGATTGCGGCTCATATTTACAGAAATTGGAACAATATGATTTTTTTCTTTAATCTGATTATTTATGAATTTAAAGACCTGCTCATAAACATAAAAATCAAGTTTAGTTATAAAACCATTTCTTTCAAAAAGAGGAATAAATTTATCTGGCGTTAAGAGGCCCATGTCTGTTGTGCGCCATCTGACCAGAGCTTCCGCTCCTACAATCTTATCATCTGAAAGCCTTATTTTTGGCTGATACATTACAAAGAATTCATTTTTTTCTATGGCAGCTTCCATACTGTTTTCTATAAAATGTTCTCTGTTAATCTGCTCAAGAAGTCTGGAATTATAAATAGAATATTGAGTTAATAAATTATCCTTTATAGTGCTTTTAGCAAAAGATGCCTGACCTATTAAGCCTTGAATTGTTACATCTCTATTAGTATTGTCTGGCATTAAAAAGGCAATTCCAAATTTAGGGAAAAACTGAATATCATATTTTTTTACTTCTTCGGTAACTTTTTCCATGGCCTTTTTAAAAACAGACATTGCCTTTCTTACTTCAGAAATTTTTACAAAAGTATAAAAATGATCAGCATAGCCTCGTCCAATAATTCCGTGGAAATCATTTGTTATTTCATTTAAAAGAACAGAATAAAAATATATCAGTTTATCGGCAGCTTCTTCGCCATAATTCTGATTAATAAATTTAAATCCGCGGATATCAGATTCAACAAGCATGAATTTATTTTTTGGATAGCGGCGTAATAATTTTGTTGCTTCTAATTCAAATCTTTGTCGAGTCCAGAGTTTTGTAAGTGAATCGTAATCTGTGTTTATAAGCTGTCTTTTGTAAAAATAATCTAATATAGTATTTTCTATTAACAGCAAAATGATAAGTGCTAAAAAACATGAAATTACAATAAGAATCCATGTTTTTCTCTGCTGATGAAAAATTGATTCCAATTCAGTTTTTGGAAAACTGATTGCCATAGTCCATCCACATTCAGGAATTTTTGAATAAAACAAATCTACTATTTCATTTTCATTGTCTAAAGTTTCAACAAATCCAGAAGCAGAATTAGAGATGGCTTGTGAAGAAATATGTGAATATTTTTCTTCTTTGGGAGCATAAGATTTTCCTATATATTTACTGGCCGGATGAACAACAAAATTTCCATTTCTATCCTGAAGATAAACTTTGCAATTTTTACCAATTTTGATTTTGTCTGTAATTTTTTGAAATTTATTTACTTCTATGACAGCGCATAAGGTTCCGCTATAGGTTTTACTTTCAGAAAAAATTGTTTCCTTAATAATAATAATCGGTTCATTTGTGAATGGTGTATTAAAAATATCGGAAATATAATAAGAGGTTGAAGCATCTGTTGTTTTTGCAAGATAGGTTCTGTCTGATAAATCTGCTGTTTCGCCACTGGAAAAATATGCCATTCCATCTGAATCAACAAAATAAATGGCAGCGAAATCTTTATGATCTGATAACTCTATTTCTGCCAGCCATTCCTGAATTTCGTCTTTTGTACCTGTTGTAAATATTTTTTTATTGTTGATAGAATTTAAGGATGTGTGATAATTTTCTATATATAACTGAATGGAATTTGAGTAGCCTTTTAAAATCTGCTCGCAGCTGTCTAAATATCTTTTTTCAGAAATCTGCAGAGCATTATTCATAACAATATTAGAAAGGATAAGCACGAATATTGTTATTACAATGCCTACGGAAAGAGACGTTAGAAATTTTGCTGCGTTTGGACTTATACGTTTTTGCATTTATTATAGTTTACAATATGATTTGAAATAAAACAAATTTAATAAATTTTTGCAAAAATGCACGGTTATTTTATTTTTTCTGCTGTAAATAAATTTATCCTGCAAAAGAAGCATGAGTAACTGATTTTTTTTCGATGAACAAATTATTGAATGAATAAAACTATTTAAAGTTTTTCATACCGTCCAAATCGATAGTTGCAAAAAGATCTTCAATAGTTTCTTTTCTGCGGATTTCTTTAAATGAACCGTTATCACGCATGAGAATTTCTCCGCAACGGAGTTTACCATTATAGTTAAAGCCCATAGCCCGTCCGTGTGCACCGGCATCGTGAATAATTAAAATATCTCCTGTTTCAATTTCCGGCAGTGGACGCTGAACAGCAAACTTATCGCAGTTTTCACACAGGCTTCCTACAACATCATAAATTTTTGTTTTAGGTGCGTTTTCTTTTCCGCTTACAGTAACTTCGTGATAAGCGCCATACATTCCAGGCCTCATTAAATCTGCCATGCAGGAATCTACACCAATGTATTCCCTGTAAATATGCTTTTTATGTATTGCAGTTGTAATAAGCCAGCCGTATGGACCAGTAATTGGACGACCGCATTCCCAATGAATTTCAAGTGGATCAAGATTTGCTGGAACAATAACTCTGTCATATTCAGCACGGATTCCTTTTGCAATTTCGTCATAATCAACAGCTTTCTGATCTGGCCTGTAAGGAATTCCAATTCCTCCACCTAAATCTACAAATTCAATTCTAACACCAGTTTTTTCCTGAATTTCAACACAAAGTTCAAAAACAAGTTTTGCTGTATCGACAAAGAAATTTGGATTAAGCTCATTGGATGCAACCATTGTATGAAGTCCGAATCGCTTTACTCCATATTCTTTACAGATTTTATAAGCTTCTATAATCTGCTCCCTTGTAAGGCCATATTTTGCTTCTTCTGGGTTTCCGATAATAGAGTTACAGCCCTGTTTTTCGTTTCCAGGATTATATCGGAAGCAGATAGTTTCCGGGAATTCTCCACCGAGAGCATTTTTCAGATATTCAATGTGAGTAATATCATCAAGGTTTATAATATTTCCTCTTTCCCAGGCATAACGATATTCAGCAGCCGGGGTTTCGTTGGAAGTAAAGATTACTTTTTCTCCATCCATTCCTGCCATTTCGCTAAGCATTAATTCCGGCAAAGATGAACAGTCTGCTCCACAGCCTTCTTCTTCAAGAATTTTTAATATATAAGGATTAGGGCAGGCCTTTACAGCAAAGTGTTCACGAAAGAACGGAAAAATTGAAAATGCTTTTGTAAAGCGTCTCATATTTTCTCTGATTGCTTTTTCATCATAAAGATAAAATGGGGTTGGAAAATCCTTTATTAAATTTGAAAGTTGTGATGCGGAAAGTGGAAAATTAGAACTCATAAAAACCTCGTTTTTATATTATAGCAGATTCCTTTTAGTTTTGTTAATGGGGCTATAAACAGAATAATAGATTCGTACAATTTTTTAGATGATTTTCTTCATTGACTTATAACAATGCATAATTTACACTGAATAGAAAATGTTATCGGGCTTTTCCCCGGTTTTTGTGAGGATATATGAAATACGGTTATTTTGATGATGATAAGGCGGAATATGTAATTACCCGTCCTGATACTCCAACCAGCTGGAGTAACTATCTTGGTTCTACAGTCTATGGTGCTGTAATTACTAATAATGCGGGCGGTTACGGTTTTTATAAGTCTGGTGCGCAGGGAAGATTTATGCGGCTTCGCTTTAATTCCATTCCTATGGATCAGCCGGGACGATATTTCTATTTACGTGATCAGGAGGATGGAGATTTCTGGTCTGCTTCATGGCAGCCTGTAGGAAAGCCTTTAGATCAGTATAAGAGCGAATGCCGCCATGGTACCGCCTATACAATAATTACTTCTGAATATAAGGGAATCAAGAGCGAGACAAAGTATTATGTTCCTCTTGGACAGAACTTTGAATACTGGCGCCTTAAGGTAACAAATACATCTGACAAAAAGCGTAAGATCCGTGTATTTTCATATTGTGAATTTACAAACCAGTGGAATACAACTCAGGATCAGGTAAACCTTCAGTATTCGCTGTTTATTGTAAAAGGCGAAAAAGTAGGTGATAATCTTTTGCGCTATTCAATTCAGGATAATCTTTACATTCAGCATCCGGATTCTGAAGTAGGCGGGGCTTATATGAGCCAGTGGGTTGCACTTGTTGGTACGCCTATGACTGGTTTTGATACAAGCCGTGAAGCATTTATCGGAACTTATGGTTCCTATGAGCATCCTAAGGTTGTAGTAGATGGCGCTTGTACAAACAGTGAAGCTTTTGGAGATAACTCCTGCGGTACAGTTCAGGGAGACCTTGAGTTGAATCCTGGCGAGACAAAAGAAATCATGCTTATGCTTGGTATTGATGATGCCCGTGCTGTCGGCCAGAAGATTGTAAATGAGTTTGGTAACTTTAAGCGTGCCGATGAAGAGTTTGATAAGCTTGTAGCTAACTGGCATGCAAAACTCGGTTCTTATAAGGCTATTACTCCGGATGAAGATATTAATCATACTGTAAATGTATGGGGACTTTATAACTGTCTGATTACCTTTGCATGGAGCCGTGCTGCCAGTCTTGTTTACAATGGAGAGCGTGATGGTCTTGGTTACCGCGACTCTGTTCAGGATATTCTTGGTGTTTCTGCTGCAATTACAGAAGAAGCAGAAGAGCGTCTTGTTCGCATGATTTCTGGCCAGTGCCAGAATGGTGGTGCAATTCCTGTAATTTCTAAGGACTTTAATGCAGGACATGAAAAGGCTCCAAAGCCTGAAGAGTTCCGCAGCGACGACTGTGAATGGTTCTTTAATGCTGTTCCTTGTTATGTAGCAGAATCCGGTAATTTTGATTTCTATAATAAAGTAGTTCCTTATGCTGATGGTGGAGAAGCTACTGTTTACGGACACCTTAAGCGTGCCCTTGAATTCAACCTGGAGCGTATGGGTAAAGACGGTCTTCCTTGCGGACTTTTGGCTGACTGGAACGACTGTCTTAAACTCGGCTACCATGGTGAATCATTGTTCGTAGCCTTCCAGCTTCGCCTTGGTCTTACAACTTATGCTGACATAAGTGAGAGACTTGGAAAGAAAGACGAGGCTGCCTGGGCTCTGAAGGAGCGTGATACACTCGATGCTAATATTCAGAAGAAGTGCTGGGACGGCAAGTGGTTTATCTGGGCTGTAGGCGAGGATGGAACTGTTTACGGAACTCAGACAATTGAAGAAGGACAGATTTACTTTAATACACAGGTTTGGGCTGTTATGTCTTCTGCTGCAACTGCAGAGCAGGCTCGCATTTGTATGGAATCTGTAAAGGAAAAGCTTGCAACTCCTTACGGACTTATGCTCTGTGCGCCTCCATTTGTAAAGACAAGAAGCGACATTATGTCTTCTGTAGTATTCCTTCCTGGTATTAAGGAAAATGCAGGTATCTTCAATCATACTCAGGGCTGGGGTGTAATTGCGGAAACTATGCTTGGAAACGGTGACCGTGCTTACGAGTACTGCAAGGCATCTATTCCGGCTGCATATAATGACAAGGCTGAAATCCGCCAGAGTGAGCCTTATGTAGTTGGTCAGACAACTTACTCAACATTCAGTAAGCGCCCTGGAAACACAAGAACTTCATGGCTTTCTGGAGCCGGCACCTGGTCTTACTATGCTATTACTCAGTATATGCTTGGTATTAAGCCACAGTACGACGGTCTTTTGATTGATCCGTGTATCAAACACGACTGGGACGGCTACACTGTAGAGCGCCGCTGGAGAAAGATGAACCTCCACATCGAAGTAAAGAACCCTCAGCACGTTTGCAAGGGTATTGAATACCTCGAAGTAGACGGTAAGCGTCTTGATTCAGCTGTTATTCCTGTAAGCCAGCTCCATGATGGAAGTAAGATTGTTGCTTACATGGGTAAGGATGCTAAACCGTTCCCTATAGAGCGTGTATAGAAGAATATAAGAACTTAGCAATAGGTTTTAAACAAAAAAAAATCCTATGTGCGGAGTGAAAAATGACACTCGACAACATGTGTGAGGCCGCTGGTGGCCGGTGTTTAATAGCAAAGCGTTAAGAAAATTGCGAAAGCAATTTTCAGCTTTACCATTATTCCCGTTGGCGAGGGGCATCTTTCACGGGAGCACATAGGATTTTTTTTTCTATGAGCCGGTTAGTCTGCTAAGTTCTTATATTCTTCGAACTTTGCTGCAACTTCTGCGTCCTGTTTTGTGCAGAGGGAAACTGCAACTGTTACAATTAAACAAACGATGAAGGCCGGGAGAATTTCGTAAACGTCGAAGATTCCGCCGTGCAGGTAATGCCAGGCTACATCGGTAATACCGCCGCAGATGAGACCTGCAATTGCTCCTGGGGCTGTTGTGCGCTTCCAGTAAAGAGCAAGGAGGATAAGTGGACCAAAGGTTCCACCGAAGCCCGACCATGCAAATGATACAAGACCAAAGATTGAGCTTTCCGGATTAAGGGCAAGTAAAAGTCCGAGAACGGCAATTACAAATACACTGATACGGCTTACAAGTAAAACATTTTTGTCGCTTGCATCTTTTTTAATAAGTCCTTTGTAAATATCCTGCCCTATAGCAGATGAAGCAGAAAGAAGCTGAGAGTCTGCTGTAGACATCGCTGCTGCAAGAATACCACAAAGGAAGAGACCTGCAAGAAAGGCTGGGAACATCTTTTGCATAGTATGGCTGAATACAGCTTCCTGAGTTCCTGTTCCAAGAACATTTAAGCCGGCTGTTGTAACTTCTGCCGGATCTGCACCAAGGATAATTCCCTTATTTAAAAGATAGGCTGTTCCAAGTGTACCAATAAGAATTGCGCCTATGTAAGAAATAATCATCCAGATAATTCCGACTCTACGTGCTGTTGTAATTTCTTTGTTTGAACGGCAGCCCATAAAGCGGATGATTATATGTGGCATTCCAAAATAACCGAGGCACCATGAAAATGCAGAAACAGCAGACATTGTTCCAAATGTTTTATTTCCCGTAAATGCCTTAAGCATAGCTGCTCCAAATTCTCCGTTTGTGGCTCGTTCTGTAAAGTTCTGAACCTGATCAATTGCATTATTAAAGCCGCCGAGGCTTGCAATAATAACTACTCCGGAAATTACAAATGCGATGAAAATTAAACTTCCCTGAATAAAGTCTGTTGTACAAACTGCGCGGTAACCACCAAGAATTGTATAAGAAAGAATAATTACAAATCCGATTAAAAGACCTGTATTCCAGCTGAGTCCGAATACTGAATTAAAGAGCTTTGCACAGGCTACGAAACCAGAAGCTGTATAGATTGTAAAGAAAACAACTATGAAGAAAACTGAGATAATAGAAAGAATGTGTGTTTTATCGTTAAAACGGTTAGAAAGGAATTCTGGAATTGTGATGGAGTCTTTATAGGTAATTGAACACTTGCGCAAAGGTTTAGCAATAAAGAGCCATGCAAGATAAGTTCCGGCAACAAGGCCAATGGCTGTCCAGAAGGTTTCTTTAAAACCACCAAGGTAACATAAGCCTGGAAGTCCCATTAAAAGCCAGGCAGAAGAGTCTGATGCTTCTGCAGAGAGGGCAGTTATCCAGGGTCCAACTTTTCTTCCGCCAAGGAAAAAGTCAGATGCTGAATTGTTGTTTTTTGCATTACGAAGGCCAACGAAAACCATCATGCCAAGGTAAAGCACAAAGGCAATAATCATTGCGATTGTCTGTGATGTCATATTAAAAACTCCTGTGTGCGAACGCTTGTGCGGACGCAGATGTTTTGTACACTTTTTGCAAAGCAAAATGCATTCATCAAACTATGCTGTTTACAGCTCTGCTTAATGAATAATAGTGAATTGCTTAATTATATCTGCATATTTTGTACTGGTCTATAGTAATTAACTGTATAAAAACTGTGTTTTTTGTGTAAAAAATGATTTAATTATTGCCAGAACATAAGGGATTTCTCTTATGGGTGAAAAAGAAATTGTAAGCAAATTAAGTTAAACGTTTAACTTTAAAATAATTCACATTTTTTTGAATAATTTTCTTTTTTTTTCTTGTTAATTTAAAACTTATGGATTATACTTAAGAAAGTTAAGGAGTTTCCTTAAGTTAAAAAAATCTAAACAAAGAGGAAAGGAAAAATGAAAAAAATTCTTTCAGTTATTTGCGGTCTTGCAGTAGCTACATCATTGTTCGCTGCAAAAGCAAAAACAAGTGGACCTGTAACAATCAATCTTTGGTCGTTTACAGATGAAATTCCTGGAATGGTAGAAAAATACATTGCTACTCATCCAGATTGTGGATTTACAGTAAATTCTACAATTATTGCTACTACAGAAGGTGCTTATCAGCCAGCTTTGGACCAGGCTCTTCAGAATGGTGGCAAAGATGCTCCAGATATCTATGGTCTTGAATCAGCTTTCGTATTGAAATATACAAAAGGCGATATGTCAAGCTATGCAACTCCATACAAGAATCTTGGAATCGACATCGACAAGGCAATTAAAGATGCTGATATCGCTTCTTATACAGTAGATATCGGATCTAACTCTAAGGGACAGGTTAACGCTCTTGGTTATCAGGCTACTGGTGGATGTTTCATCTATCGTCGTTCTGTAGCTAAGAAAGTTTTCGGAACTGATGATCCAAAAGAAGTTCAGAAAGCTATTGGTGGTGGATCTGGATCTTGGGATACATTCTGGAAGGCAGCTGAAAAGTGTGCTGAAAATGGTGTAGCTATCGTTTCTGGTGACGGAGACATCTGGCACGCTGTTGAAAACTCTTCAGACAAAGGTTGGATCGTAAAGAATAAGCTTTACATCGATCCAAAACGCGAAGCTTTCCTTGACATTTCTAAGAACCTTACAGACAAAGGTTGGTCTAACAGAACTCAGGACTGGCAGGATGCTTGGTTCGCTGATATGAAAGGAGTTGGTGCAAAACCTGTACTCGGATTCTTCGGACCAGCTTGGCTTATCAACTACACAATCGCACAGAACTGTGGTGGTACAAAAGTAGGTGAAGGTACATACGGTGACTGGGCAGTTTGTAACTCTCCAATCGGATTCTTCTGGGGTGGTACATGGATTGCTGCTTCTAAGTATGCTGCTAAAGACAAGGCTAAGAAAGAAGCTGTTAGAAAGATCATTGAATGGATCACTCTTGATTCTTCTAACGACGGTCTCCTCTATCAGTGGGCAAACGGTACATATCAGTGGAAAGCAGGAAAAGGTGCTGATCCAACTGTAAATACAAAAGACGCTGTATCTTCAGGTGTTGTAATGTCTAAGTCTAACGGAGAACTTCCATTCCTCGGTGGACAGAACATGTTCGACTACTTCGTTCCAGCTGGAGCTTATGCTAACGGTAAGAACCTTACAGCTTATGATGAATCAATCAACTCAGAATGGCGTGATCAGGTTCGTCAGTATGCTGCAGGAAAGAAGAGCCGTGCAGACGCTATCAAAGACTTCAAGCAGAGTGTATCTGACAAGTACGGTATTGATATCGACTAATAGCTGAACGCTTTAATAAAATAGGGCTGTCTTATGGACAGCCCTATTTTGTACAAAAATAATAAAAAAGTTTATTATTATCAAATTTTTTGGGGTGTCCACCATGAAAAAAAAAGGAAGTATAAGTTATGCTAAATATGGATATATATTTAGTATTCCTTTTGTAGTTGCGTATTTAATTTTTTCTTTATACCCAACACTATATACAGCCATTATTGGTTTTACAAACTTAAAAGGTGTTAATAACACATCATGGCGTTTTCTAGATTTATCTAATTTATTTGCAAATTATAAAACTGTATTAAAAATGCCTACTTTCCATAAAGCATTGTTAAATACTGTAAAATTATGGGTTTGCAACTTTATTCCACAGTTATTGCTTGCACTTCTTCTTTCGGCTTGGTTTACTAATCGCCGTACAAAAATTCCTGGAGAAGGTGCATTCAAAGTTCTTTTCTATATGCCAAATATTATTACTGCTTCTACTGTAGCAGTTTTGTTTGCTTCTCTTTTTGGTGCTCCTATGGGACCAGTTAATGACCTGTTAATCAGATGGCATATTATTCAGGAACCATTTTTCTTCTTGGAATCTAAAGGTGCCGCTCAGGGTATTGTAATGTTTATACAGACCTGGCAGTGGTATGGATATACAATGATTATTCTTATTTCTGGTGTTCTTGGTATTGATCCGGAAATTTTCGAAGCTGCTGATATTGATGGTGCAAACGGATGGCAGGTATTCTGGAAGATTACTATTCCAAGTATTAAGACTATTCTTTTGTTCACACTCATTACATCTCTTATTGGTGGTTTGAATATGTTCGATATTCCAAATCTTCTTGTTGTAAACAGTGGACCGGATAACGCTACACTTACTACAAGTGTACTTATTTATAAGCAGGCATTTAGTGGAGGATATTTGTATAACAGAGCTTCTGCAATGTCTATGATTATGTTTATAATTATAGTTATTGCTTCTGCTATTATGTTCTACTTAATGCGTGATAAAGACGAAGTTGCATTAAAGAAATTAAAGCGCAGAGAAGCAAAAGCAAAAAAACAGGCTTTGAAGCTTGCTAAAGGAGGCAACTAATGAGTAACAAAAGTAAGTCAATGTCTATCTTTAAGTTCTTTGTTTTGTTTATCTGTATTATTCTTGCAATTTTGAGCTTAATGCCATTTATTATCATGATTGTAAACTCAACTCGTTCTACTGTTCAGATTCAGGCTCACGCAGTTTCTTTCCTTCCATCTACATATTTGTTCAAGAACCTTAAAATCCTTACAGGTAAGAGTTTCCATCCATTAATTGGATTCTTAAACTCTGTTCTTGTATCAAGTGGTGTTTCAATCTGTGCCTTGTACTTCTCTACATTAACAGCTTATGCAATCGTAATGTATGAGTGGAAGCTTAAGAATGCTTTCTTCAGCTTTATTATGGCTATCATGATGATTCCTGCTACTATTACAATCATTGGTTTCTACCAGATGGTTTATAAGGTTCATCTTGCTAACAAATTGATTATGCTTATTTTGCCTGCAATTGCTTCTCCACAGCTCGTATTCTTTATGCGACAGTATATGAAGCCTGCTGTTCCGCCTTCACTGGTTGAATCTGCACGTATTGACGGTTCTCCGGAGTTCTTAACATTTAATGCTATTGTACTTCCAATTATGAAACCGGCTATTGCTACACAGGCAATTTTTACATTCGTAACAAGCTGGAATGAATTGTTCAGACCTCTTGTATTGCTTACAAAGCAATCTAAGTTTACGTTACCTATTATGGTATCTCTCCTTCGTGGTGATATTTATAAGACAGAATACGGTAGCGTTTATCTTGGACTTACTCTTACTGCATTACCACTTATTGTAATATATCTGTTCCTTTCTAGATATATTGTTGCTGGTGTTGCAATGGGTTCTGTAAAAGGTTAATTTTTCTTTTCTGCGATTGTTGTCAAGGGACACTCATGGCATTCATTCGCGGTTTATAGAAAAATATACTTGTAAAAAACTTTCTGGCAAATAAGTCAGAAAGTTTTTTTTTGCTTTTTTTTATTTGTTATATTCAACTAACACCTTGACCTTTGAATGCGAAAATAATTATATTTAAATCGGTTATGGAAAAGTACAATGTAAATGGTATGAGTTGTGCCGCTTGTGTTGCAAGGGTAGAAAAAGCTGTATCTAAAGTTAAAGGTGTTCAGTCTTGTTCTGTAAGTCTTCTTACAAACTCTATGGGTGTGGAAGGCACTGCTTCCAGCAAAGATATAATTGCTGCTGTTCAAAAAGCCGGATACGATGCCAGCTTAAAAAATTCAAGCAGCACATTAAATGATAATTTCTCAGATAATACAAATTCTTCTAATAAAACAGACTCTTCTATAAATGCAGATTTTGATTCAAACAGCAAAAATGAAATTTCAATTTTAAGAAATCGCCTGATTTCTTCTGTTTTGTTTCTTCTTGTTTTAATGTATTTTTCTATGGGCCACATGATGTGGAAATTCCCGATACCATCTTTTTTTATTGGTAATCATATTGGAATTGCACTTCTTCAGTCAGTTCTTTGTATAATCATTATGATTATTAACAAAAAATTTTTTATAAGCGGTTTTAAAAGTTTAATCCATTTTGCACCGAATATGGATACTCTGGTTGCTTTGGGTTCTGGAATTTCATTTGTTTACAGTTTATTTGTTCTTTTTTTAATGACTTCTGCATCTGGTGATTCTGAAAAAAGTATGTATTATATGAATAATTTATACTTTGAAAGTTCAGCAATGATTTTAACATTAATTACGGTTGGAAAACTTCTGGAAGCTGTTTCTAAAGGTAAAACAACCAGTGCATTAAAATCATTAATAAAGCTTTCTCCGCAGACTGCATGTATTATTAAAGATGGAAAGGAAGCCATTATTCCAATTTCGCAGATAAAGAAAGATGATTTGTTTATTGTTCGCGCAGGAGAAAATATTCCTGCTGATGGAATTATTATTGAAGGTTCAGCCAGTATTAATGAGGCTGCTTTAACCGGCGAATCAATTCCTGCAGATAAAAAAGAAGGTGATTCAGTTTCTGCTGCTACTACGAATCTTTCGGGCTTTATTAAGTGTCGGGCAGAAAAAGTAGGTCAGGACACAATGCTTGCAAAAATAATTCAGCTTGTTAGTGATTCATCTACTACAAAGGCACCTATTGCAAAAGTTGCAGATAAGGTTTCGGGCGTTTTTGTTCCCGTTATTCTTGGAATATCGTTAATTACTTTTTTAATCTGGATTATTACCGGAGCTGAATTTTCCTGGAGCCTTGAACGGGCAATATCAGTATTGGTTGTAAGCTGTCCGTGTGCGCTGGGGCTTGCTACACCTGTTGCAATTATGGTCGGCAATGGCGTAGGTGCAAAAAATGGAATATTATTTAAAACTTCAGCTGCATTGGAAACTGCCGGAAAAATAAATACTGTTATTCTGGATAAGACAGGAACTATAACAAAGGGGGAACCTTCTGTAACAGATATAATACCTTTTGCAAAAGATTATACTGAAGTTGATTTATTAAAAATTGCAGGAAGAATTGAAGCAAAAAGTTCTCATCCTCTTGCAAAAGCTGTTATTAGAAAATGCGACGAAAGCTTTGGCAGTGAATTTTTACAGGAAGCAGAGCAGAGTGAAATAAGCGATTTTAAAGAATTTGCCGGAAATGGCTTAAAATGTTCAATTAATGGAAAGACTGTTTGCGCCGGAAAAAAAGATTTTATTTTACAACAGAACACGAAACAAACTTTGCAAAAATTTGAAAGCGCGATTGAACAAAAACTTGAGGAGCTTTCTAATAACGGAAAAACACCTTTGTTGTTTTCTGTGGAAGACAGCGTGATTGGAGTTATAGCTGTTTGTGATGAGATAAAAGAAGATTCTGTAAATGCTATAAGCAGTTTAAAAAATATGGGAATTAAGGTTGTAATGCTCACCGGTGATAACAAAAAAACTGCCGGAGTAATTGGAAAAAAAGTTGGGGTTAATCAGATTATTGCAGAAGTTTTACCAGATGAAAAGGAGAAAGTTGTAAGGCAGTTTTCTTCTAAAGGAAAAGTATGTATGGTCGGAGATGGTATAAACGATTCTCCTGCGCTTGTTTCTGCTGATCTTGGTGTTGCAATTGGTTCGGGCTCTGATATTGCTATAGATTCCGCTGAAGTTGTGGTTGTAAAAAGCCGGCTTTCTGATGTTCCTGCGTTAATAAAACTGGGAAGACATACATTAAAAAATATTTATGAAAATTTATTCTGGGCATTTTTTTATAATATTATTCTTATCCCGATTGCTGCAGGAGTTTATTACAAATTGTGGGGGTTGCAGATGAATCCTATGTTTGGAGCTGCTGCAATGAGTCTTTCGAGTTTTTGTGTTGTTACAAATGCTCTTAGGTTGAATTTATTAAAAATAAAGGATGATAAAATTTCAAATTACAAGGAGGCTGTAATGGCTGAAAATATTAAGAGAATAATTAAAGTAGATGGTATGATGTGTGAACATTGTGAAGCTCATGTTAAAGACGCTCTGGAAAGCATAAAAGGAATAGAAAGTGCTTCTGCTGATCATAAAAAAGGAGAAGTTGAACTTGAGCTTTCAAAAGCAGTAAAAGATTCTGCTCTTGAAAAGGCTATAAAAAAAGCTGGCTATACTTTTATAGGATAAATCCAACTGCTATTATTGATGCTGACAATAAAAGCGAAATAAAATCATAAAATTTGTATTTATAAACTTTTACACTCTGACCTTTTTTTCTTAAATGAAACCCTCTTAATTCTGTAGAAATTGCTGTTGAATCAATTTTTTTAACAGAAGAAAGCAGAAGAGGCACACAAAGCGGCAAAACAAGAGAGATCTTTTTAAAAGGATTTTTTGTTTCAAAATCTACACCGCGTGAGTTTTGTGCTTCCATTATGTAGTTCATTTCGGTTCCAAATAAAGGAATGAATCTAATTGCTGTAGTAAAAGTAAAGGCATATTTATATGGAATATGAAGGTTATTTACAAGCACATTAGAAAGATCTGAAAGTTTTGTAACGCTTATCATAATAGAAAGCGGGAGAGTAGCACTAATTAATCTTAAAACAAGATAGCTTCCGTTGATTAATCCATTTGTAGTTATTGGAAAATTTCCGATTAAAAAAGCAGCTTCGCCGCTACGAATAATGAGCACCTGAAGAATAAAAAGAAATAATGAAATTTTAATTAATCCTTTAAGGAGTCTGAAGGCACGGCCAAAAATTCCGGCAATTAAAGCTAAAATTAAATTAAATAATATACAGACAATAAGAACTAAATATGAAGAAGTTGAAAAAGCTGAAATACAAATTGCCACTGCAAGAATGAATTTTGCAAGAGGATGCATTTTATGTAATAAGGAATTTCCGTCTATATAATCTAAAAAGCCTTTCATACTATTTTCTCCAGTTTTTCAATAAGTTCTTCTGTGGCAAAAGTGTTATAAAAATTTTCGCCAAGGTAATCACAGGTTTCTGCAATCTGAGGTTTTGTGAGTCTTGCATATTTTAAAAGTTCATTATCCGAAAGAATATGTTTTGTTATTCCCTGTGCAAGGAGTCTTCCGTTCGTCATAACTAAAAGACGTGTTGCAAAATCAAGGATAACTTCCATATCATGGCAAACCATAATTACGGTAGTTCCCTGCCTGTTCAGTTCTTTGATTTTTCCCATTAGTTCCATACATTCTTTGTAATCAAGGCCGGTTGTCGGTTCATCAAGAATAAGAATTTCGCTTTGTAATGCTATAAGACATGCAAGGCAAAGTTTTTGTCTTTGTCCACGGCTTAAATCAAATGGATTTTTTGATTCATCAAATTCAAATTCTTTTATAATCTTTTCTGTGCGATTTTCAATTTCTTCCTGTGGAAGTCCTATATTTTTAAGGCTGAATTGAATTTCTTCCCGAACCGTTTTGCAGCAAATCTGACGGTCCGGATTTTGAAATAAAAATCCTATATTTTTTGCAAGTTTACTTGTCTTTACTTTCTTTGTATTGTGATTGAGGATTGTAACATCACCTTTTGCAGGTTTTAAAAGTCCATTGCAAAGTTTTGAAAAAGTTGATTTTCCTGCGCCATTTGAACCTACAATTGCTACAAAATCTCCTTTATTAATAGAGACATTTATATCTGTAAGTCCAGCTTCGTTTTTGTAAGAAAAATGAACATGATCAAATTTTAAGATTTCTGGAGCATTTTTATTTGAGTCGTCTTCTACTATATTTGATTTAACTTCCAAGGTTAAATTTTTGTCTTTTATGATTTCTTTTTTTATTATTTCACCAGCTTCGTACGCATTCAAAGGTAACTCAAAGTCTTCATCATTTTTTAATAATTTTTTGTGCTTAAGTCTGTTTATTAAGGTAACAACCCGGGGAATATTTATTCCCATTTTTTCGAGTTCTTCGGATTTTTTTAATACATTACGAACTTTATCAAAGGCAAATAAGCTTCCTTTTTCAAGAACTGCAAGCTTTTTTGCAAATTCACAAAGCAGCATAATTTTCTGTTCAACAACAATAATAGTAATTCCTTTTTCCTGATTGATTTTTTTAAGTAAACCAAAAATTTGAAGACTGGAAGCAGGATCAAGCTCACCTGTTGGTTCATCTAAAACTAAGATTTGAGGTTGAAGGGCAAGAATGGAAGCTATTGCAACCTTTTGTTTTTGTCCACCACTCAAAGAAGAAATATCTCTGTATCTTAATTCTGTAATACCAACTTCTTCGAGTGTTGATGCTACTCTTTTTTCTATCTCATCTTTTGGAATTCCAAAATTTTCCAAACCAAAAAGAATTTCATCTTCTACGATTGTGCTGATCATCTGGCTGTCTATATCCTGAAAAACAGAACCTACATTAAGAGCTAACTTTCCTGGAGGTGTTTCAAAAGTGTCTTTTTCATTTATTAAAACATTTCCGTAATAATCTCCATGAAAATGGTGTGGAATAAGTGCGTTTATGGAATTACATAGGGTTGTTTTTCCCGCTCCTGATTCCCCGATTATTCCAATAAAATCACCATCTTCGATTTTCATTGAAATGTTATTTAATGCGTTCTGTTTTGCATCCTGATATTTGAATGTCAGATTTCTTATCTCAATCATAGAAGAGCCCTGTTATTTCTTTAAAGCAAGTTTTAATGGAATGTACAAAATCTGTACAATAACTGCATTGAAAAGTGCTGTACATAAAACGATTGGAACATAAGCCGCAAGAGTTGCTTTATCGGCGTGCATTGCTGTAAGCAATAATACTGTATAAAGTCCTCCAGAAACGACTGTGCTTAAGAATGTAGCAAGAGCTGGAATAGGGTCATATTTGCCAAACTTTAATGGTATCTTAATAAGAAGGCACATAGCAATTGCACCTGCAAGTTCAGACGCAAAGTTCAAATAAGGAGTTCCAGGGAAGAACTGACAGATAGCACCGGCTAAAAGTCCAATAATTGCAGCATAAATAATATTTGGCCTGATAAGAACGATTATCATACAATACATAGCAATAATAAAATTAGGCTTCATTCCACCAATGTTAATGAATGAACCTACAAAGAATTTTAATACTGCTCCGGCGGCAAGTAAAATAGCTGTTAATAATAAATCAGCAATAGTGAGTCCTGATTTTTTTTCTTCCTGAACCAATTCTCTTTTTTCAGTTGTATTTTCCATAATATTCTCCTGAACAGGCTCATCAGCAAAGTTTCACTTGATAGCGAAGTTTTGTTGACGGCTTTTTTTTTGTGTTACTATTTGTAGTAACAATGTGTTTATAATATACAGTAAGTTTATGTTTCTGTCAATAGAAACATAAAAAATTTTAAAAAAAATTTAAAGATTGACAACTTCTTAATTGTGGGTATATATTTAAAGTATTCGATGTTGTGTAGCGTAGTTGAAAAAGCTTATGCCAAAGTAAACTTTGGGTTAAAGGTTCTTCCTAAGAGGGAGGATGGATTTCACAACATAGAGAGTATTTTTCAGACTATTAATTTATATGATGAATTGAACATTACTGTTTGCAATAAGGGTGGATGTTATGTTCAATGTGATTCTATGAATTTGCCTGAAAATAATACTCTTGTTTTGGCTTTTAATGCCTTTATCGAAATTACCAAAGTGAAATCTTTTGGTGTAAACGTAGAGTTAAAAAAAAGAATTCCTTCTGGTGGCGGATTAGGCGGAGGTTCTGCTGATGCAGCCGCTCTCGTTAGAGGCTTAGAAAAGCTTAGTAACATTTCATTAACAAGAGAACAAAAAAATTTTATTGCTTCAAAAACAGGAAGTGATGTTTTTTTCTTTATTCATTGTAAAGATGGAAAAGGTTGTGCACTTGTTAGTGGACGTGGTGAAAAACTAAGTTTTATTAAGCCAAGAAAAGATTTATTTTTGTTGTTGATGTTTCCGGAGGTTCATTCTTCTACTGCAGAAGCCTATGCTCTCGTAGATGAATTTTATGCCAGTGGAAATGGAATTGGAGGCCCGGCTTTTAAGGAGTTTGAAAAAACTTACAGACTTCCTGTGAAAGAATGGTTTTTTGAAAACAGTTTTACTCCGTGTATTGCAAAAAAATATAAAATAGTGTTTAATGCAATGCAATACCTTGAAAACCTTGGTTGTACGTATGTGCAGATGTCAGGTTCTGGTTCAACGGTGTATGGTGTTTTTGAATTGGAACAACAAGCTATGTGCGTACAGAATAATTTGCCAGCTGAAGCTTGTAATTGTAAACTAGTGCAAACTGTATAGTTTGAGCAGATTGAGTGCTGAGGTGATTCTATGCAAATTACAGAATTGAGAATTCGCAAGGTTGAAGATGAAGGCAAACTCCGTGCGTATGTAACGGTTACTTTTGACGACTGCTTTGTCGTTCATAATGTAAAAATTATTGAAGGCAAAACAGGATTGTTCATTGCCATGCCTAGTCGAAAAACGGCAAACGGTGAGTATAAAGATGTAGCTCATCCGATTAGTCCGGAATTCAGAAACGAAATGCAGAACAAAATTCTTTCTGAATACAATGCTGGTCATATTGAAACTGGTGGAGCAGAAGACTAAATCGGTTTCTGATGATATAAATTGGGCCGTCGTCAAGCGGTAAGACACGGGCTTTTGGTGCCCGCATTCCACAGGTTCGAATCCTGTCGGCCCAGTGTTTAAACCTACTTTCTAAAAGGGAGTAGGTTTTTTTATTTTAAAACAATTGACGTTAGGAATAACAGGATTCGAAGCGGAGCGAGCGCCTAAAATTGCGAAGGCTTGGAGCAATTTTAGGAAAAGGCGACAGGGATGTCGCCGACAGCGAGCGGAGACGGGGGTGGCGGAGCGAACAGGAAGTTCGCGACAGACCCCCGAATCCTGTCGGCCCAGATGAAAATCCTACTCTCTTAGGGCAGAGTCGGATTTTTTTTTTAAAGAATATTTCAATTGAGTAGAATAAGGATTCGAAACGGAGAGAGCGGTCTATAAAATTGCGAGCAGTGCGGAGCAATTTTATAGAAACTTTGCCAGGAGGGCAAAGTTAGCGAGCGGAGGCGCCGCAGAGGGAGAAAACAGGAGGTTTTGGACCGGCGCGGCGAATCCTGTCGGCCCAGCTGTAAAACCTACTCTCAAAGGGGAGTAGGTTTTTTTTATTTTAAAACAATTTACGTTAGGAATAACAGGATTCGAAGTAACCGTCAATTCTCATGTATTTTCCAAAAATAAATCTTTGCTCTAAACTTCTACCCAAGGTGATAGAAATTATGAGATTAAATTACAGTCGTGAAGAACGTCAAAAAATTGTTGAGGAATACATTCAGAAGGTTCATGCCCGTCGTGGATTCGCTGAAACTGAAAATGAGTGGGAAAAACTTCTCCCCTGGAATATTGAAATTACTCCATATAAGATTCGTGGAGAATGGATTTAAATTGTGGTATAATTATGTAAACGTAAATTCAATTTGCGGATACTCAATAACTCTTTTGAATAATAGTTCATTTTCGGATGGAGTTTTCTGTAAAACTATACAAGGTTATTATAGTCATGCTGGAGTATCTTCTAATAGTACTTCAGCAAGGAGATTGTATTTATGGTATTAAAAAAAAATTATTTATTACCATTCATATTTTTATTTATCTGCTTTTATGGTTTTTCTGATGTTCCTTTAGAAAAAATTCTTGAAAATCCATTTTCGGTATCTCCTTTAATTTTTGATAATGATAATATTTATTTTATTGAACAAAATATTTCTTTGAAAGATGAAGATATTTTTATTGATTATGTCATAAATAATCAATCCGACAATGATATAATTTTACCAATCAAAATCATTTGCGAAATTGTAGCAGACAGTAAAATTGTAAATGATATTGTAATTCCATTTGATTTTCAAATTCTAAAAGAGAATATGCCGATTTCATTCGATGTTTATTACGAGAATAAGAAAATAGAAAAAAAACTATATTATGAAGAAACTTCATCTGTATCATATTCTGGCAATAGTGAAGTTAGATTTGTATCAACCATAAAAAAACGAAGTACTGAAACTTTTTCTGTAAAATACAAGGGGCTTTGTAATTCCGGTGTAAATATTTCTGGTACTTCCTTTATGTACAAGTTATGCCTGGCACAGAACAAATCTAATCAAATTATTTCTTATGCAATTTCTTTTAATAATGAATCATCAAATTTATATTTGACCGATAACAATAATAATTTAAATTTTTATAGAGAGGGTAATAAATGGAATACAAAATTTAATGCTTATGATGAGAATATTATTGAATGTTATGTTGAAAAGTTTGATTTTCTCTCAGAGAGTTATTTTAGTATAATGGAATATAATTTAAATTTTTCTCTTTATTATTTGTCAGAAAAATTAGATGAAAAAGAACTGAGTTTAAAAGATTTATTTTATCTTTCAAGTAATCATTTGCGTTTATTACGAAATGCTTTTTATGCAATGCATGGATATCCTTTTAAGGATAAAGATTTATACGTTTATTTTAATAATATATTTAAGAATGTCAGCAATTCAAACTATAAAATAAATCCAAATTTTTCTGAATCTGTTTTTAATGAAGTAGAGCGAAAAAATATTGAACTTATAAAAGAAATGGAGAATATGAAAGATAGAACGTTATATATCAGTTTTTGACAATAAAACTGAATTGTTAATTAAGGAAATTGTTATTATGCTAGATTTAAGTCTTTTAAAGAAAAAATATAGAGAAGAATTAAATACAGATCCTTTATTATATTATGAATATGAAATAAAAAAAGACGATGTTGAATTTTATAAAAAATTTATAGATACTGATTTTGAATTTGATAAATATAGTTATTTCTTATCATGTTCAGAAGTAAAATAATAATCACATAACAAAGCTTCAAAGCCGCCTGCGGTTTAAGCAATTGTTATGTGGACGCCCGCTACTTGAGGCGCATTTTGTGATATACTACACTTATGAACTACAGGCAAAAAAATATCTATTTTCCTCTGCTTATACTTTTTTCTTCGGTGCTGAATATTGCAGTCTCGATTCTGGCAGGTGAAACATCCATTCCTCTTTATATGGACAGTTTTGCAACGATTGCCATTGCCTCAATGGGTGGATTTGTTCCGTCTATTATAGTTGCGATTCTTACAAACGGTACTTTGTTTTTGCTTGGAAGGCTCAAGCTGATTTTTATTTTGTGCCAGATGATGACGGCTCTTGGCTCTTCTTTTATTTTTTCCCTTGCAAAGAAAAATGGTGAGGAAAAGATAAGTCTTGATTCTTTTATGATGGCAGGATTTTTAAGTGCCTTTACAAACGGCATTTTCGGCTCGCTATTTGCGGCATTTTACCATTACAACCTTACGGCTATTGAGCAGGGAATTTTATTTGTAACGAACAATGTGATTGCGGCAAATCTTATTGGTGGGTTTCTGCTGAATCTTTTGGACAAGGCTTTTGCGGCTTTTATTGCTTACGGAATGTATCTTCTGATTCTGAAAAAATGCGAAAGGGCATGGAGCAGTTGCAAAGCAAGCCACTGGACTGAGGAGCGAACGAAAGAGAATGACGAGGGAAGCGGCCGAGCGTTAGTGAGTTGCGGAACGCCCGACCGCCGCTTGCCGGCGGTTTCGCCCTCATTAAAAATAAAACCTGAATACATTTTTTTGATAATCGCATTCCTCACTTTTGCAATGGCAATTGGATTCAAGAAAACGGCAGACAGAAAATTCAGCGAAGACTACGAAAATATAATAGAAAGCTCGCAGTTTGACGCGCTTGAAGAAAAACGTTCGGAGGAAGAATTCATCAACAAGGGCTTTGACTCGGTTTTGTACACGACTTTCATTCTTGCGGCCATTTCGATTTTAATAATGCAGGTGCGATTGGGCGAGGAGAAAAACAAAATCAGGATTCAGAAAGCCAGGGAAGAAACGCAGAGGGCATTTTCCCGGGATTTGCACGACGGGGCAATTCAGACTCTCGCGGCGCTTAAGATTTGTCTTTCGGATAGTAAGAATGAAAGGGCAAAAAAACTTACCGAGGACGCAATCACTCAGGCACGGGAACTTCTGGCTTTTTTGCGGATTGATTTGTCTTCTGATTTGATTGCTCTTGTGCGCGAAACGGCGAAAGTGTTTGAGGAAAACTATAAAACAAAAATTGCTTTTTATGAGGCAAGCGATGTGGCGCAAAATTTTTCTTCAGATGCAAAAGTGCAAATCCTGAAGATTTTACAGGAAGCCCTGCGAAATGCCTTGAAGCACAGCGGGGCGGATAAAATTGAAATCAAAATGATTGACACGATGAATGATTTTATCCTTTCGGTGTGCGACAATGGCTCTGGTTTTGATGTGGAAAAGCCTGGTGAAAAAGCGGGACATGCCGGCCTTAAAATCATGGAAGAGAGGGCAATTGAATTGGGCGGACATCTTGCGATAAAATCTGGTAAAGACGGAACGAATGTAAGCCTGATTTTGCCGATAGGAGTTTTTTGATGAAAGTTCTTTTGATTGATGACCACAACATGCTCCGGGAAAGTCTTGTCCTTGCCCTTAAAAAAGAATGTCCTGGTTTTGATTTTTTGCAGGCGTCGACAGGAGACGAGGCAAAAGGGATTCTTGTTAAAAATGATGACTGCAGGATGATTGTTTTAGACCTGCAGTGTGGAATAGAAAACGGACTTTTTATTTTAAGTGAGCTCAGGGCTGTAAGACCTGAAGTTAAAACACTTGTCTGCTCTGCTTTTTCTGAGCCGTTGACGGTTGAAAACGCAATCAGCGCTAAAGTTCAGGGCTATATTACAAAAACATCTGACCTTCTGGAAATTGCCCTTGCGGTAAAAATGGTTGCTTCCGGAAAAGAATATTTTTGTACGGAAGCCCTTAATGTAATGAAGGCAAATGTAAACGCCTCAAAAATTGCAAGCGGACTCCTTGATTCGCCTGACCGAACTACAAGACTTTTTGCAAGCTACAAAAAACTTTCTCCAAAGGAAAAAGAGATTTTTGAATTTCTTGCGCAAGGTTTTTCCATCTCTGAAATTGCCCAAAAACTTGGAAAATCCATAAAGACCGTAGAAAATCAACGGACGGCAGTTTATGAAAAAATGGAGCTTCACGGAATGGGAGATCTTGCTGAAGGAGCCAGAATGCTGGGATATTACTGATTCAGTCAGTGGTTGATTTTTTTAATCAACTCGCCTTCAGTTAGTTTTGATATTTCATCGCTTTCAAACAATTTTTTAGATATGCTGTTGTATTTTTCATCCAGACCGTTACAGATATTTTCTCTTATTTGTTCATTAGTACAAAACCTGTAATAATCATCGTCTTCGGTTGCTAATATCCATCGCAAATTTGACTCAAAATATGCGAATTTTCCTTTTAAAATTTCGATTTGAAAACCTTTTCCATCTTCTGAGCCAGTTCCCGAGCGTAAGTGAGTTTTCTTAAAAAACTTAACTTCGATAAAGAAGAGTTTTTGAGTTTTATCATTGAGGATTACAATATCAACGACATCTTTATTTTCAAGGAGAATGAAATCAGAGTCAGAGAACAAATCTTTCAAATTATTTCTGATTCTGATTTCCAAATCTTTTTCAGATTCAATTCCCTCCATTATTTTAATTTGTCATATTTCTTTTGGAAGAAATCTGCCTCAGCAGCGGCTCCACTGGAATTCAGTTTCATGATTCCAAATTCCAGTTTTTCTTTAATTGCATTGTATAAGGCTTTTTGCTCGGGTGTTTTAAATCTTGGTAATGCAGAAATCTGAGTAAATAGGTTTTGAATCTGATTCTGCAGTTCCTCCTTATCAGTAGCAAACTGAAGATTTACAATTTTTTCAGTTTTAGCCTTGTTTTCTTTCTTTTCATTAAACATTGACTTCATTTCTTCACCAGTAGAAGAAAAAACATCACCAAACATTTTGCCAATTCCTCCCATGGTACCACCATTTGATTCTTGTACGGTTGAGTTTTCTCCTGAACTTTCTGTATTTGAAGAATTACCTCCGTTTTTAGAATTTTCGTATGCCAATTTACATTGCTTGCTACAAAAATTTCGTTTTCCTGCAAGCCTTGCAATACCACCGATAGCTTTTACTCCAATACCCAATCCCATTGCATCTGCAAAAGCATTTCCAGCATCACGGTCTGCTGAGAACATCGGTTTATAACTTCTTCCACACCAATCACAAGTTTTATAAGCCATCTATAGGCCTCCTTTTCTATATGTTTTGATACTTGATTTTACACTCCCGAGAATTTTTTTGTCTTGAAGTCCTTAATTCAAAGTTTTTGGGAATTTTTCCCAAAAGTAACAACAATAAATTTGACAACAAATATATTGTAATATATAATACAAATAGTTACTGGAGGTGGCATTATGAAAGCAATGAACGCATTAAACGTGCTTGATTCTATAATTCCCATAAGTCTTTTTAATAAGGGACAGGCAAACAAGATTTTTGCTGATGTAAAGAAATTTGGAATTCGTATTGTTGTAAAAAACAATGCACCTGAATGCATTCTGATGAGTCCGCAAAGCTATCAGCAGATGATGGAAGAATATGAAAACGCCATTCTTGCGGCTGAGGCTGAAAAACGTCTGGCAAAAAACAGTGAATATATTTCGCATGATGCTGTTATGAAAGAATTTGGTCTTGAGGAGTCGGACTTAGACGATGTGGAAGTAAATCTGGAGTAAGAGATGGCTTGGGAAATAAAGTATCATCCGCTTGCAAAAGAAGAGCTTGCACGTCTTGACGGTTCTGTCCGTAAGATAGTTTTAAAAGGAATTATTAAAGTCTCTGCTAATCCAAAACCCCAAAGTGAAGGTGGCTATGGGAAGCCTTTAGGGAACAAAGCCGGTAATGATTTATCAGGACTGTTAAAGATAAAATACCGCGACATTGGAATCAGGGTTGTTTATAAACTTGTGGAAGATGAAAAAACGCATAACATGTATATTCTTGTAATTTCTGCAAGGGCTGATAACGAAGTTTACGATTTGGCTGGAAAAAGGAAATAGCACATAACATAAAATTCAAAGCCGACAACGACTTTCGTCGTTGCTGTTTAATTTTTAGTTATGTGGACGCCCGCTACTTGAGGCGCTTGTGTTAAGAAATATAAAAATATACCGATTTTTAAATGAGGTATAAAATGGATATAGAGAAAATATGTAATGAAGTTCTTGATGAGCTTAACCCTTGCTACGATATAGAAATGTCTTTGAAGAATTCTTTTATCACAGTTATAAAATATTTAAATCAATTCCCAGAAAATCTTTCAGTTCGTTCAAAAAATAATATTCCTGACGTAAAAACAAAAGAAGGAATAGAACAATTAGCCGTTTCATATTTTAACGGATTCCATTCGCCTACAGTCCCGAAACTTCCGCAAACTGTACCGGATGAAATGGTAAGTTTTATAATGGAAATTGTTTTCAATCATTCAAAGAAAGAAACGGAAGAAATCAAAATAACACATTTGGAATCAATGGCTTCAGAAAATGCTGTTGGAGCACTTTTGGAAAGATATTTAGATTCTGTTCTAAGAGAAAAAGGTTGGGCTTGGTGTTGTGGAAATTTTGTAAAAGCTATCGACTTTATAAAATTTGACAATGGAGTGTGGTTTGAATTACAGATAAAAAACAGAAGTAATACAGAAAATTCTTCAAGTAGTAAAATCAGAGAAGGCACTTCAATTCATAAATGGTATAGAACAGAAGCAAAAACTGGCGAAACGATGTGGAATAATGTACCAGAGCCTATGAAAGGAATGAATCTTTCAGAAGAAGGATTTAAAAAGTTCGTAGAACAATATTTGAAGAAAAATATAAATCTTGGAAAAGGAAATTAGAATAAAAAGTCGTGAAAATCAAGTTTTCACGACTTTTTATTTTATGCAAATTCTAATTCTGGCTGAGTTTCATTTTTATGCAAACGTTTTTGCATAAGTTTTCTAATGGAAATATCATCCGTATATGTATAACGCGAAAAAGGAAAATCGACAGGTGGCAAATCTAACGGTTGATTTGTAACAAGTTTTACAATCTGCTTGCCTATTGCACAACCTAAGCTAATTGGAACTGCATTACCAATTTGCTTGTAAACATCCTTCATTTCTCCAAAAAATTTCCAATCATCTGGAAACTCTTGAATCCTTGCATATTCTTGAATGCTAAGAGGTCTGTCTTTTTCTGGATGGCATAAATCTGTAGCAGGCATTGTTGGGTCTGTTACAAGAGTCGGAGAAGGTTCATCCCAACCTACACGGCGGAAAAATCCAGTTTTTCCGCCACCGAGTTTGAGTTTTTCCCCCATAGCTTCATACTGAATTTCCTGTGGTAAATGTTTCCAATATTGTCCAGCTTTGAGCATTTTAAAATACTTCAAACGCTTTTCTGGAAATTTCATTGCTTTCTGTTCATTTTCTTTTAAGTCAGAAATAACTTCTCTTACTGTTCGCCATTTTGGTAAGCCAAAATTCCCAAATTCATCATTTGTTGGTGGTAAATATGGAACTTTTTGACCATCACGAGAACAGAAAAATACAACACGCTCTCGTTTTTGCGGAGCACCATAATTTGCAGCATTGTAAAGATTAAAAGTCACTGTATAACCGCCTTCTTCCAGTTTATGCAGAATATAAAGCAAAGCTCCGCCTTTTTTTTCTTCTGGTGTTTTAGGTGCAAAACCGAAACGTTTTTCCATTTCTTCACATTCGAAAGGAGCAGATAAAATTCCTCTTACATTTTCAATTACTGCAAATTTGGGACGGAGTTCCAGTATTCTGTCAATAAAAGTTAAAAATACATTTCCACGTTTATCTTGGAAACCTTTTCTTTGACCTGCGGTACTAAAAGCCTGGCATGGCGGTCCACCAATAACTAAATCTATTTCTTGATTTTCAGAAATATTTGCAAATTTTCTAATTTCACTTGCAGAGTAATTGTTTATGTCCCCAATAAGTCCAATATTTGGGCGATTCAGCAAAATAGTTTTTCGAGCATTCGGTTCTATTTCAGAAGTTAAAAGCGGATGTATTCCAGCTTTTTCAATTCCATAATCCAGCCCCATTGCTCCAGAAAAGAAACTTAATGCTACAATATCGGGAATTACTGAATCTTTCCGAACTTGGTCGGGAATATCTTTACTTAGTCTAAACATTGTTTCATTATCAGATAAAATATTTGGGTTTATAACCCAGGTTTTTCCAACCTGTTCAGCTGGAATTTTTCCGTCACGAATAAGTTTTCGTGTATATTGAGGAGTACAATTTAACTTAAGTGATAAATCTTCTACAGAAAGGTACTGCTTATTTATTTCCATGAAGAAAATATAAATAATCCATTGCCGTTTGTCAATATTTTATGCATATTTATATTGTAATATTATGGATTTGTTTAGTTTTAATACAATTATACTCATTCTCTGTTATGTTCCTGGGTATATATTTATCCATACTGTGGATTATTTTCTTTTAAAAAGCGAGAAAACTCAGTTTGAAATTACAATTCAAGGATTGTTGGCAAGTGTTTGTCTTTTAATTTTCTTTGTTATATGACCATACCAACCATTCAATGCAAAAAAAGAATTTATTTTACAATTCTTATTAAATTTCATTTCATCAAAAGATAAAGAAGTTTTATTTACCAATATTTCACAAAATATAAAATACATTGGAATTATTTATTTATGTCTGTATAGCTTTGTTTTTTCAGTTCTTTACTCTTTAATTCGTAGAACAAAATTAATCTCTTTTATTATTCAATGTGTAACCAAAAGAGACTATTTTCAGAGTGTATTCTTAAGATTTTTTCATGAATCAATAAATAAAATGGCTATCGTAACATTAGATGATAATGTTAAATATTGGGGATACATAGTAGGTTCTCCCGATAACGAACAATCAAATCATATTATCCTTTACAATCCATTAGTATTTGATAAAAAGAAATTTATTCAGTTGCAAGCTAAAAAAATTTTAATTGATACAAATAAAATTAAACTTATAGAAGTTTTGCCTAAGGAGGAAGAAAATGGAAAACAAAGATGAAAATCAAAACTTTTCTTATGTTGGAGATTCTTGGAATCAATCATTAAATCGTTTAGGAGAATCATTTACAAGGTCATTTAATTCAAATAATAATCAATTACCGAAAATTGATCCAAGTAAATATAATGTTACACCAACTAGACAGATAATAAATAACACAACAAATAATACTCAATCTGAAAAGTAAAAATACACATAACAAGCTTCAAAGCGGATGTCGCGGTCAAGCCGCGCCACCGTTTAAGCAATTGTTAGGCGGACACGCCACTGGCCTGCTTGTGTTACAAGAAAAAATCCAACAACAAATCTTTCTCCTCTAAAAATTTTCGCGTTGCGAAAAAATGTTCAGTGTACACTGAACATAGGAATTGAAATATTCCTATGTTGCGAAACTTCGCTTTACGCTCGTTTCGCAACAAAAAAACAAGGGAGAATTTATGAAAAAATTCTTAAAACTAACTACAGTAGTAGTTTCTATGGTAATGGCTCTTACTTTTGTTTCCTGTGCAAATGGAAATACTTCAAACAATGGTAATGAGAATTCAAATAACGGACAATTAAATCTTGTTGGAACTTATGGTATTTCTAAAGTTGAAGATATCTATAAAAATCCTAAAAGTGAAGCATCGTTTACAATGACAATGCCGACGAGCACAAGTTTACGACAATATGGTACACAAAAAGTCATTGACGGCGAAACGACAACTGTTATTGAAATGGATGCAACTGTTACAAAAACAGCAGATGGCTATTCATCCAACTGGGCAAAATACGATATTGATGGTGTTGCTCAAGATGATGAAGCAAAAGCTGAGCAGGAAACACAATTTGATGATAACCAATGGAATGAATACACAGCAATGTTTGCCATGACAATTACAACAACTGCAGATGGCACATGGAGCGATAACAACACGCCTTCGTCAAGTGGGACTTATACTGTTGATGAAGCAAATTCAAAGGTTATAATAAAAATTTTAATGGAAGGAGAAGAAGCTCTTCAAGATCCGAAAATAATGGAAGCTACTTATTCTAATAACGGAAAAACACTTGTTGTTGTGCAAGAATATTCTTCTGGTGAAGAGACAGTTAAGACTAGAATGACACTTACTCGAAAGTAACTGTTTCTAATCAGTTTAAAACTCTTGCAAAGTCAGGCTTTGCAAGAGTTGACCAGGGCCTTTTTTTACCTCCACAAATATAATTTGCATAAAAGTGTAGTCTGTTTAAAATTTAAAAAAGTTTTAAACAAACCGAAAAATTGTTTCATTAAAAGAAAACTAAAGAATTCTTAAAGTTTTTTAATCTAAAATTTCAGATTTTTTTATTTTTTTTTCTTATTCTTTCTATTATAGTAATAATCAATGAAAAGAGGACTTTTGATTTTTTTTATTTTCTCTCTGACTTTTAATTTTTTTCCAGACGAAGAAAATCGATTGAAAAAAAATCAGTTTGAAAAAGAAAATGCCACAATATACCACGGAAAAATTTTAAATCAGGAATCTCAAGACT
>JAQXNX010000023.1 GCA_029098225.1 Spirochaetales bacterium
AGGAGGAATAGCAGTACTTAAGGGTAATCTTGCACCGGATTCATGTGTTGTTAAGCGTTCTGCAGTAGTTCCTGAGATGATGGTTCATGAAGGACCTGCTAGGGTATTTGACTGTGAGGAAGATGCTATTGCTGCTATTAAGGGCGGAAAGATTGTTGCTGGAGATGTAGTTGTTATCAGATATGAAGGACCTAAGGGTGGCCCGGGAATGAGAGAGATGCTTAATCCTACTTCTGCAATTGCAGGAATGGGACTTGGTTCATCAGTAGCACTTATTACAGATGGAAGATTTTCAGGTGCATCAAGAGGGGCATCAATCGGTCATGTTTCTCCTGAAGCAGCAGTTGGCGGACCTATTGCATTTGTAGAAGAAGGAGATACAATCAGGATTGATATACCTGCTAATACAATTGAACTTAAGGTTTCTGATGATGAACTTGAAAGAAGAAAGGCCGGATGGCAGCCTAAGGAGACAGGAAATGTTACAGGTTATCTTGCAAGATACAGAGAGCTTGTAACATCTGCCAATAGAGGAGCAATTCTTGAAATTAACAGATAATTACTCATAATTCTTGAATTATTAAGAATATAGATAAGCGAGGGGAATATATATGCAATTAAATGGAGCACAGATAGTTATTGAATGTTTGCTTGAGCAGGGCGTTGATACCGTATTTGGATATCCGGGTGGAACAATACTCAATGTATATGATGAGTTATATCAATATCAGGACAGAATAAGACATATACTTACATCACACGAACAGGGTGCGTCGCATGCTGCTGACGGATATGCAAGAGCTACCGGAAGAGTAGGTGTATGTATGGCTACAAGTGGTCCTGGTGCAACTAACCTTATTACAGGTATTGCCACAGCTTATATGGATTCGGTTCCGCTTGTTGCAATAACATGTAATGTTACTGTAGCTGCACTTGGTAAGGACAGCTTCCAGGAGATTGACGTTGCGGGTGTTACATTGCCGATAACCAAGCATAACTTTATTGTTAAAGATATTAATGAGCTTGCACCAACCATGAGAAGAGCATTCCAGATTGCACAGTCAGGCAGACCGGGACCTGTTCTTGTAGATATTACTAAGGATGTAACAGCAGCAAAGTGCAAGTTTGAGAAGTGTGAGCCGGTTAAGATTACAAGAGAAGCAGGCAATATCTCTGAGGAAGACTTTGATAAGGTAATTTATGCCATTAAAAAAGCTAAGAAACCTGTAATCTTTGTTGGTGGAGGAACTGTAATCTCTAAGGCTGATAAGGAGCTTGCAGAGTTTGTAGAGAAGGTCGATGCTCCTGTAACAGATTCTCTTATGGGAAAAGGTGCATTTGATGGAACAAAAGAAAGATATATGGGTATGCTTGGTATGCATGGAACCAAAACAGCTAACTTAAGTGTATCTGAATGCGATTTGCTTATAGCAATAGGAACCAGATTCTCTGACAGGGTAATTGGTAATTCCAAGAAATTTGCTCATGAAGCCAAGATTATCCATATTGACATTGACCCGGCTGAGATTAATAAGAATATTCGTGTTGACTATAGCATTATTGGTGATGTTAAGCAGGTTCTTGCAATACTTAATGAGAAGCTTGAGAACCAGTATCATAAGGAGTGGATGGATAAGGTTATGGCTCGTAAGGGTGCATTTCCACTCGTTCACGAAGATGACAGACTTACAGGTCCGGGTGTTATAGAATATATTGATGAAGTAACCAAGGGAGATGCAATTATTACTACTGATGTAGGACAGCATCAGATGTGGGCTGCACAGTATTATCCTGTATCTGCTCCAAGAACTTTCTTAACTTCTGGAAGTCTTGGAACAATGGGCTTTGGTTTACCAGTTGCAATTGGTGCTGCCTTGCAGAATCCAAAAAAGAAAATTGTCTGTATAAGTGGAGATGGTTCTATAATGATGAATATTCAGGAACTTGCAACTCTTGCAGAACAGAATCTTAATGTAACTGTAATTGTATTCCAGAACGGAACTTTAGGAATGGTTTACCAGCAGCAAAAATTCCTTTTTGAAAAAAATTACAGCGCATCTGTTTTCTCTAAGGAACCTGATTTACTTTCTATTGCACAGGGCTTTGGAATTCAGGCAATAGACGGCGATAAGGATTCTTTGTGGTATGAAAAAGCCTTTGCAATGAATAAGGAAAATAAACCTTGTTTTGTACGCTTTATGGTTGGTTCAGAAGAAAATGTACTTCCTTTTGTTCCAGGCGGAAAAGCCAATATTGATTCTATAAGAAATTAATTTTACTGCTTGCAGATTGTAATAAATGAAAATTCGCTGTTCCAGTCGAATATAGTTTTTTCACAGCTTGCAAGCAAAAGATTTTTAATCTTAAAAAGATTTTCTTCGCCAATTGCCATTTTCATTTTTTCGGTGTAAGCAGATTCTTCCGAAGAAAACCATTTTTCTATTTCTGCAACAGAAATTCTTTTTTTCTCTGTAAGAATTTTGCTTTCGGCTTTTACAGATAATCCTTTTTTTCGGAAGGTATTTGCTATATAAACTCCGTCCCAGGAGAAAAGAGGATTATCTCTGTCTTCAAAAAATTCTTCTTCTGCTTCCTGAAGCTTATCTAAAACTTCATTCATAGTCTTTGAATTTTCTTCCCCAAGAATCTGTTTGCGTACCAGATTACTGATCCTCTGTCCGTGACATGGAATTTTCTGAGAAATAATAACTTTCCAGTCTGCAGCAAGCGGACTTTCGTATTGAAAATTTTCGTCTTCAGAGTTGAAGTCTTTATCTGAATCTTCTTCTTCGCTGTAATGCTTTTGTGGTGTTAATACTCCAGATAAAGAATCTGCAAGTGCAATTATTGAAGATTCAGAGGCAAACGGATCTGTAAAGAAAATTCTGTCAAAAACAGCTCCAGCATACTGAAAATTTACAAGTACATTATAAAAATCTTTTTGAGTTAAAAAGTCCTGAGAAATTGACTGACCGCGGAAATTTAATATCGGGCGATCCAGAGAATTCAGTGTCCTTCCATATTGTTCAAGAATCTGTTTTCCTTTTTCTGTTCTGCAAACACCACATGTAACTCCTTCCGGAGTTTTACGTGCAATTTCCCAGAGTAAAAGGCCGTTATCTGCATTCCAGATAAGGCAGCGGTGATGTCTCCGTAAATCTGCCATCTGAGTCATTGTATCTCTAATTGAAAGAAGAAATTCTGCCCGGTTTGTATCCAGCCTTTGCCGCCAGAATCTGTCTGCGCGTTCAAGAGCAACTTCTTTAGAAGGATCTTTTGGACTGAATGTAAGATTTTCTTCCGTTTTTGGATTATTTTTAAAATGCTCTTTTATCCACCATTGAGAAATCTGGCTTTCTCCAAACTCCGATTTTTCTTCCGGATTCTCAGGATTTTCTTTTTCAAGAATTGCTGCAATCTGTAATTCTCTTCTGGAAAGCACATCATTCCTGATTTTTTCCTCGTAACCTTGAGTGCTTGGAGTATAAAAAACTTTTCCCATTAAAGCATCCGGCAGATACTGCTGGGCAACCCAATGATCGCGATATGCGTGAGGGTAGAGATATCCGTTCCCGTGACCAAAGCCTTCTGCATCACGGCTTCCATCTTTTAAATGATTTGGAACTTCTACGTCTTCCTTTTCTACAGCAGACAGAGCATCAAAAAAGGCCATTGAACTGTTAGATTTTGGCGCGGTAGAAAGATATAAAGCTGCATGTGCAAGAAAATATCTGCCTTCAGGCAGTCCAACCCGATCAAAAGCTGCTGCGCAGGCATTTACAATTGAAATAGCATTTGGATCTGCAAGGCCTGTATCTTCGCATGAAGAAATGAGCATTCTTCTAAAAATAAAATGCGGATCTTCTCCTGCAGCGACCATTCTTGCAAGCCAATACATAGCTGCATCAGGGTCTCTTCCCCGCAGACTTTTTATAAATGCGCTTATTATATCGTAGTGATAGTCACCATCCCGGTCATATAAAATAACTTTTTTCTGAATTGATTCTTCAGCAGTTTCTCTAGAAATATAAATTGTGCTTCCATGAGCAGGTTCAGGAGGATTTCCTTTAGGATTCCATTTTTCGGGAGTAGTTTCTACAGCAAGCTCAAGAGCATTTAAAAGTGAACGTGCATCGCCGTTAGCTGTTTCTATTAAATGTTCCAAAGCTCCATCTTCAAATTCAACCTTCCAGTAGCCGTAGCCTCTTTCTGTATCTGTAAGAGCCTGAATTGCGGCCTGTTTTAAGTCAGATGAGGTGAGTGGCTTTAACTGAAAAACTCGTGAACGGCTTACAAGCGCTTTATTAACTTCAAAAAATGGATTTTCGGTAGTTGCTCCAATTAAAATAATTGTTCCGTTTTCTACCCATGGAAGTAATGCATCCTGCTGGCTTTTATTCCAGCGGTGAACTTCATCAACAAAAAGAATTGTTCTTCTTTGATAAAGATTTTTATAATCATCTGCCTGTTTTATTGCTTCGCGAATATCGCTTACACCAGTTAATACAGCATTTAGAGTAATAAAATTTGATTTAGTGTGATTTGCAATTACTCTTGCAAGCGTTGTTTTTCCACTGCCGGGAGGACCATAAAAAATTACAGAAGTAAGCTGGTCGGCGGCAATTGCTCTTCGCAAAAGTCTTCCTTTTCCAACTATATGATCCTGCCCGATATATTCATCAAGATTTCTTGGCCGCATTCTGGCCGCAAGCGGTTCTGATTCAAGTTTTATCTGTTCAAATAAAGAGTTCTCAGACATTTCTATCCTATTCCTGCAGCTCGCTTTTTAACGGCTCTTCAGTAAAAGGCTATTCTCTGTTCCAGTTTCCTCTGGTAGGGAAGTATGCAAAAAGACCAATATCTTTATAACTTACGTTAATTGCGTTTCCAGATGCCGGAATAGCAGTTGTTGCATATAAAATGCTTGATGTTTCGTTATTTCCTGGAGTTGCATTAAATACTAAAGGAACCAGGTAGTTAGGCGAAATAGTGCGGTCTACATGAGTTCTTGAATTTGTTAAGTCAGATTCTGGAACACCTTCTGCGTTAAGAGAAACAACACTTATTCCTCCGTAACCTTCTCTTAAATCGCCTTTAGCCATAAGAATACAATCATTACAAACTGCAATGCTTCTGATAAGGTAATTTGTAGTTGCGCTCCGGCTGAATCCAAAATCATCTCTTGCAAATGCTGTAGCGCCCGATGCTTTTACTGGAGCTGCTATAGAACTGTAGTAAAGATCATTATCATCAGAGTAGTAAACTTTTGTTGCATCTGCTGTAGGAGTTTCGTTTGTTTCGCTCGCACCTGAATGGAAGAATAAGGTTTCTCCGCCAAAGCTTACAGCTGAATTCCATTTTGTTGCGCTGTTTGAATCTAAACAAACATTGTTTGTTGTAATTTCTGTTTTTGAAGTTCCGGAAAGTTCGTAAAGAGTTGAATCTCCTTCTCGGAAATATGCTTTTCTGTTTGCATTTTTTGGAGAGTTTGTACAGAACATATTAAAATTCAGGTTTACATAATCTGAATAATAATTATATGTAAAAATAGAAGAAGAATCGCTTCTATTCTTTGACCATACTTCCGACCATGAACCGTTAATTGTGCCTGTAGATCTTATGGTTACTTCGTAAACTTCATTTGTTCCGTTCACAGATGGCCGTATTTTTATTGAGGCAAGATAAATATTATTATTATCTGCAGCAAGGGCTATTGGATATTCACCTTTAAATGAACTGCTATTAAAATCATAATGAAGAGAACTGAATGGAAGTCCCATAGAATCCCAGCTTCCGTGAGATTCATTATCAGCTCTTTTGTATCTTACACCACCATCTGCTACACAAAGTATGTATTCATTTCCACCGGAGGTATATCTTACCATATGCTGAATTACTCCCGAAACAGTAGGTTCCTCAGGAGGAATTTCATTTCTGATTTCAAAAAAAATCGGATCAAAACAACTTGCAAATAAAAATCCGCATATTAATAAAAGTGAAGCTGTAAATGTATTTTTAATTATTCTATTCATATTTTTACCTGCTAATTAGAAGTGATATCTTACTGCAATACCTGCGTTAGAAAAGAATCCATGATCATAAGTCTTATCAGTGCCATCCGGATTCTTGTAAAGACCTATGTATTCTTTTTTAAGCCACATTGGAATCCACATTAAAGAAGCATTTATACCAGCCGACCAAGATTCATTTATTCTGTAGAAAAGTCCTGCAGAACCCTTTACAGTTAATGCAGGGAAGAATGTCATTCCCTGACAAGAAAGTGCTGAAATACCACATGTTAAAGTAATTGGAAATTCAAAATTTCCTGCATAAGGCTGATACATAATTCCAAGAGTTAATGGAACGGTTAATAATGCTCTTTTTTTAAGAGTAGCATTATATGCAAAGCCTATATCGCCACCAAGAGCTAATGTTGTATCAATAAAGCGGTAATAACTTAAACCAAAGGCAGGGCCAACCTTCATCTGCCATTTTCCCTGAGTATTTATATCTGCGTTTGCTTCGCTTCCTTTAAAGTTCAAAGGAATTGCGGCTGTTAGATCAATTTTAAAGAATTGATCACCAGCACCATTCTGGTCATATTCATAATCATCATAAATGTCATCATCAGAAGCGGCGAACATTGCCGGAATACAAAAACTTAATAATAGCAAAATACAAAATATTCGTTTCATCTTGCGACCTTTTTCTTTATCTAGTATATTCTTTTTAGGACTTTTTGCTTCAAAACTTCAAATTGTATTTTGATAGTGAAGAGCAAGTTCAACAAGTATATATTTTTTATGTGATTTTTTCTATCACTTTTTAAAATAAACTTTTGATTATATAAAAAGTTACACTTGCTATTTAAAGGTTCAGGGGTTTTATATGAGTGCTGTAATTATTGATGGAAAAGCAGTTGCACAGAGTGTACGCGAGGACGTTGCAAAAAATGTTGAGGTTTTAAAATCAAAGGGAATAACGCCTTGTCTTGCAGTTATTTTAGTAGGAAATAATCCGGCATCTGTTTCTTATGTAACAGGAAAAAGAAAAGCTCTTGCAGAAGTTGGAATGAATGATAAAAGTATTGAGCTTGAAGAAAATATCACAGAAGCTGAGCTTCTTGATTTGATTGAAAAATTAAATCAAGATGCTTCTGTGCACGGAATTTTAGTTCAGCTGCCGCTTCCAAAGCATATAAATGAAGATAAAGTTATTATGGCTATAAAACCGGAAAAAGACGTTGACGGTTTTCATCCTGTAAATGTTGGAAATATGATGATTGGACGAGATGGATTTTTACCTTGTACTCCTCATGGAATTATAGTTTTATTAAAAACAGCCGGAATTGAAACAAATGGAAAAAATGCAGTTGTAATTGGCCGTTCAAATATTGTAGGAAAGCCTGTTTCTGTTCTTCTTTCAAGAAAAGATGTTAATTGTACTGTTACAATGTGTCATACTGGAACAAAAGATCTTGCATCGCATACAAAAAATGCTGATATTATTGTAGTTGCGAGTGGTCGTCCTCATACATTAACATGTGATATGGTAAAAGACGGGGCTGTAGTAATTGATGTTGGAGTAAACAGAATTCCAGACAGCACTAAAAAAAGTGGTTTCCGTCTTATAGGTGACAGTGATTTTGATACATTAAAAGAAAAATGTTCATATATAACTCCTGTTCCTGGCGGAGTAGGTCCAATGACAATTGCAATGCTTATGCAGAATACATTAATTTCTGCACAAAAAATTGCGGAGCAGAAATAATGCGTGATATTCAAAACGAGATTGATGATCGTGAAGTTCCTTTGGAAAAAGTTGGTGTAAAAGGTGTAAAATATCCTGTAACCGTTCTGGATAAATCAAAAAAAATCCAGAATACAACAGCGGTTGTGGATTTATTTGTAAACCTTCCACACAATTTTAAGGGAACTCACATGTCCCGTTTTATAGAAGTATTTCATAAATATCATACGGATATTACAATGCAGCATTTTCTGGACATGCTGGAAGAAATGCGTGAAAAACTGAATGCTCAGAAAGCATTTGGAAAGATTGTTTTTCCTTATTATATAGAAAAAAAGGCTCCGGTTTCAGAATCCTGCGGAATAATGGAATATGAATGTTCGTACGAAGGTGAAGTATCTTGCGAAGATTCAGAGAATAATAATGCAAAGAATAAACCTCTCTCTGCTGCTGAAAATTTAAATAAGCGAAAATTTTATGTTTCTATAAAAGTTCCTGTTACAACACTTTGTCCATGTAGTAAGGCTATAAGTGAATATGGCGCACATAATCAGCGTGGCCTTGTAAGTGTAAGACTTTTATATTCAAATTTTTTCTGGATAGAAGATGTAATTACAATGATAGAAAAATGCAGTTCTTCGCCTTTGTATACTCTATTAAAAAGAAAAGATGAAAAGTTTGTAACTGAGCATGCATATGAAAATCCCAGATTTGTTGAAGATATCGTCAGGGAAGTGTATCTTGGTTTAAAATCATTGGGATTTACAGAATTTACTGTAGAAGCAGAAAATGACGAAAGTATACATAATCACAATGCATACGCCTGTGCTTCTTATAATGAAAAATAAATAAAAAACATTTTTTAAATAGCTCTTATATTTTTAAATAAATATTATTAAATCATTTTTAAATAAATATATTTAAATTATTATTAAATACTTTTTTAATTGATTGAATTAAGTTTTTTAACTAAAAATTCTTTGTTCAACCATTCTTATTTAAGATTATGATAAGTCGAAAAGATTTATATGTCAAGAAAAAAGTGAAAAAAAATATGAAAAAAAGTGCAATTTTTTAATAAAACTTAAATTTTAGACATTTTCAGCGGAATTCACGCCGAAATAGTGAATTTCAGCTGTGAATTCTTGAATTTACCAGTGTCCAGAAGCTCCGCCACCGCTAAAATGTCCGCCGCCGCCATGAAAACTGCTGCCAAAGCTGCTCATGCTGCTGCCAAAGCCTCTTGAAGAGCCGCCGCTAGGGCCGGTATATCGCTTATAGTGATTATTTGCAGCACTAGAGAAAAAGAGCCATTTCCATATTCCGCTTTTTGAGCTTACTACAACACTAAAGAAAATAATCCAGAAAATTACGGCAATTATGGAACCAATGTTTACATCTTCTTCGCGTTCTTCTTTTACACTTGCAGTTACAATTTCCATGTTTCCGGAAGCTACACCGCCCATATTCTGTACGCCTTTTAAAATTCCCAGAGAATAATCTCCTTCGCGGAAAGCTGGTATAATAACATTCCTTAAGATAAGTCCGCATTTTGCATCTGTAAGGTCGCCTTCCAGTCCATCTCCAACTTCAATTCTTAAGTCGTGTTCCTGCATAGCGGCAATTAAAATAGCTCCATTATCTTCTGCTTCAGAGCCTAATTTCCAGGCGTCTGCTACTTTTATTCCAAAGCTTGCAATATCTTCTCCTTCCAGACTTTGAACTGTAAGAACTGCAATTTGAATTCCGCTCTGATTTTCTAAAGCTGAAAGATATTCATTTATTTCTGCTTCGGTTTTATCGTTAATTACGTTTGCATAATCATTTACACGGCCTTTTAATTCAGGAACCTTTGCAGAAAAAAGCGGAATTGAACAGAAAGATACTAAAATCAAAAGAAAAAGAATTCGTTTGTTAAGAAAGTTTATTTTTAATTCCATTGATTTGCCTCCAGAATTACAAGTCCATCAGAAAGTTCATTCGGATTTTCTTTATGAGCCGGAAAATTTTCAGAAAGTAATTCTCCACAGCGCTGAATTGCAGTTATAAAAGCTGTTTTTGCATCTTTTTTTCCAATAGTTTCTGCAAATTCATCTGTAATTAAATTCCATATATCCTGCGATATTTTATCAGAAATACCTTTATCTGCAATAATTCTAACCTGTCGTTCCATATATGAAACAAAAATTAAAATACCTGTATGTTCATTTGTGCAGTATACATTTGATTGAGAAAAATGCTGAAAAGCCCTTGCTGTTACACAGGATTTTTTAACAGTATCAGGAATAATTAAACGGTCAATAAATGGAATATTTGTAATATAGAATGAAATGATTATGAGAGAAAAACTCATAAGAATAAAAAACACAGGTAAAATCCACGAAGGTTCATTTTTCCAGTAAAGAATGGAATAAAGCTCCTTTATTTTATTAGAAAAGGGTAAAAAAGCAAAAATAGCAATAGCAGCAAAAATATTAGAAAAAAGAAGTTCCCAGAAAGAGTAGTGTGAACTTTCAGCAGTAACAGCAAGTGTTATTTCTCCTGTAGTCTTTTTTTCTGCTTCTTCAACGGCTTTTTTTATATCATCAAAATCCTGGTCAGAAAGTCTCAGCTTTTTTACAAGTGTTTTTGTATTCATATCAACTTCCTCTAAAATTCAACCTTTGGAGCACTTTGTGCTTCTGAACTTGCTGCAAAGTACTGCTTCTTTTCTGCACCGCAAAGATTTGCAATTATACTTGTAGGAAAACTTCTGATTTTTGAATTATAACTTTGTGCGGCAGTATTGTATCTTTGTCGTGCAACAGTAATTCTGTTTTCAGTTCCTTCCAGCTGATCCTGCAAAGCCAGAAAATTCTGATCTGCCTGCAGCTGAGGATACTGTTCTGTAACCATAAGAAGTCTCTGCAAGCTTGAACCCAGATTATCCTGAATCTGCTGATAACGGGAAAAGGCTTCCGGATCATTTAAAATCTCATCACTAATATTTATCTGGCCACCGGCTTTTGAACGTGCTTCAGAAACCTGAGTAAAAACTTCGCTTTCATGTGCTGCATAAGCTTTTACAGTAGAAACAAGATTAGGAATTAAATCTAAACGTCGCTGATACTGATTTTGAACCTCTGCCCAGGCAGCATCTACATTTTCGTCTGAATAAACAATTCCGTTGTAAGTATTTTTGTAGCAGGAATAAAGCCCGAACACACAAAATAAAACAATAAGAACAGGAATAACCCATTTAGGAAATTTCTTCATAATAATATCCTCAATAAAAATACAAAATTAGAGATTTAGAATCTCATAAATAAATTTATTAAGTAAAACTGTTATAGTCAATAAAAATTGATAAATGAATTTAGAAAATAAATTGTGTGGAAAATCAGTTATGAAAAGATATGTATTAAAAAAATAGCGGGAGGGAGAGGTTCGGCTTTCAAAAACACTCTATTTTGCTGCCGCGCGAGCGGCAACGTATATAGTTCCACCGCAAAATAGCGTGTAGCACGCTAGCGTGCGGTTTTGAAAGGCGGTTCTCGCCCGGTAGCTATTTTTTTATTTATAAATGTGTATCTCTGATTTCTGCACACAATTTGAATTTCTACTTGTTTATATTAATTTTTCATAATAAAATATAATAATACATTTATAGAACGAGGTTAAAAATGAATAATTTTGTATTTTTAGGACCACCTGGAGCTGGAAAAGGCTCTCTTGCAGTAAAAGTTGCTGCAGATTATCAGATTCCGCATATTTCAACAGGAGATATTTTCCGTGCAAATATAAAGGCACAGACACCTCTTGGAGTAAAAGTTAAGGCTATTATTGATTCCGGTTCACTTGTAAGCGATGAACTTACATTTGAGCTTGTAAAAGATCGTCTTGCACAGGATGACTGCAAAAACGGATATATTCTTGATGGATTCCCACGTACAATTCCTCAGGCAGAAATGCTTGATGGTCTTGTTGCAGATTTGAAGGTTGTAAACTTTGTAATTAAAGACGAAATTGTAATCGGACGTCTTTCTACACGCCGTGTATGTAAGTCTTGTGGAGCTAACTACAACATAAAAACTCTTCCACCAAAGGTAGAAGGCGTTTGCGATAAGTGTGGCGGAGAACTCTATCAGCGTGATGACGATAAACAGGAATCTATTCTTCACAGAATGGATGTTTATCGTGAGCAGACAGAGCCACTTATTAATTTCTATAAGAACAAAGGAAAAATTACAGACCTTGATGCTTCTATAGAAACAGATATTCTTCTTGGAGAATTCAAGAAAATTTTCTAGAATTTTACAGGCGTTCACCCGCGGCTGCTTTGCAGCCGCGGGGGCGCTACGTCCACTCTTCGCTGGCGCTCACCGTCCTCGCTTTGCTGCGGTCGGCTGCTTCGCAGGAGTTCCCATCGCTAACGCATTTCCTGAATCATGATTTTTGCAGATACATTTTATAAATCTCTTTTTGGTACAAAAACCTATAAAATTTCGCTGGACGCAGGTTGTACATGTCCAACGCGGGATGGAACATTAGGAACTGGTGGATGCATTTTTTGCGGGGAAAAGGGGAGCGGAGAATTTGCTGCCTGCAAAAATCTTTCTGTTACCGAGCAGATTAAAGAAGCCAAAAGACTTGTTGATTTAAAATTTTCAAGAAAGGTTCTACGCGGGATTCCTGTTCAAAAAAAATATATTGCATATTTTCAGAATTTTACAAATACATATGGCGACTTAAAATCTCTGGAACAAAAATGGCGTGCTGCATTGGCAGAGCCGGATATTACTGGCCTTGCATTAGGAACACGACCAGACTGTATTTCAGATGAATGTTTAAAAATTCTTTCTTCTTTGCAGAAGGAAGGGAATTTTATTCAGTTAGAACTTGGCTTTCAAACATCAAATGAATTGACTGCAGAATATTTTAGGCGCGGTTATAAAAATAATGTTTATTTTGATGCTGTTCAGAGAATCCATAAAATAAATCCTTCTATTCATGTTGTAACACATTTAATTTTTGGGCTGCCAACAGGCCTTACAGAATTTAATGGAATTGAATCTGAAGCGCAAATGCTTGATTCTGTTCGTTCTGTTGTAAACGCAAAAAGTGATGGAATAAAAATTGCAAATCTTTTTGTTTTAAAAAATACCGGTCTATCTGAGCTTTACGAAAATAAAGTATTCCGCGCGCTGGAATATAATGAATACTTAAAGCTTATTCAGAACGCGCTGGAAATTCTTCCTGAAAATATGGTCGTTCACAGGCTTTCGGGCGATCCACCTCGTGCAGAATTAATTGCTCCTTCCTGGAGTACCGACAAAAAACGTGTTATGAACGATATCAGAAAAATCACCGAAAAATTTATTCATTAATTATTTTTCTGCTGACAGAAATTCCATCTCCTGTTTCAAAAAAATCTGTATGAAATTCCTGATTTTCTTTTAAGAATGCAACGTATTTTTGAATCTTCTTAACAAGTTTTTTTGTGCTGTAATTATGAGTTAAAGAAAGATCTGCAACCATTCCATGAAAAGAAAGATTGTCGCTTATAATTACTCCATCGGGTGCAAGATTTTCTTTATACTTTTCAAAAAATTTAATGTACTGAGCTTTCGCTGCATCAATAAAAATTAAATCAAATTTCTGGCTGCCTGAATCGTATAAAAGAGCATCAGCGTGAATTGCATTAATGCGGTCAGAATAGCCTGCAAGCTTAATGTTTTCTACTGCAGTAAGATGCCGGTCTATATCAAGTTCAATGGTCGTTACTTTTATATCATCACGAACGGCCGCAAATTTAATGGAAGAATAGCCTATAGCTGTTCCAATTTCCAGAACAGTTTTTACATTATGTTCCTTAATATAATTGCAGATAAAATCTCCAGTTTCGTCCTGAAGAATAGGTACTGCTTCCCGACTTGCATAGGCGCGGATTTTTTTTAGTTGTTCAGAAGTCATATTAATTTTATTCCTTTGAGTCAGTTCTCGCGTATTTTATTTCTGCATTTGAATTCGTTTTTCTCTTACATCAGATAGAAGATTTTTTAATCCTTCTTCATCTTCATTTTCAATTAGCCTTTGAATTTCTTCCATATGCTTTTTAAATGTTTCTATATGTGCGCATAGTTTTTCTTTATTTGCTAAAAACAGTTCAGTCCATAAAGGTGCATTAATCATTGCAATTCTTGTTAAATCTTCAAAACTGCCACCACCAAAAGAAGTAATTTCCGGGTCTTCAGCACTTTCTACCATTGCAGAAGCAACTACATGACAAAGCTGCGAAGTAAAGCCGATTTTATTATCATGTGTGTTGGAATTGGTTTCTGTAATTCGTGAAAAGCCCATAGCAGAAACAAGCTTTTTCAAAAGTTCACGGGCATCTTTCCGGGCTTTATCGTTTTTCTGGGTTATTAAAATATAATTGTGATTTTTAAAATATTCGCCTTTAGATGCAGCAAATCCTTCTTTTTCGCCGCCGGCCATAGGATGTCCAAGAATTAAATTTGCGTTTGGCGGACAAAGAGAATCAAAATCATTTTGGATAAGAGCTTTTACTCCGCTTATATCTGTAATTATTGAGTCATCCTTGTAGTCATTTTTATGCTGTCGTAAAAATTCAAGAGTAGCATGCGGGTAAAGACAGATAAAAAGAATATCACATTCTTTAAGCATCTGATTTGTCTGTTCTGGCATAAAACTTTCATCAATTATTTTTTCATTTTTTGCAAGAGCCAGTGAGTCTTTATTTTTATCAAGAGCAATAATTTTGCCTGTGCAGGATTTATCGGTTGTTCCTAAAATATTAGTTCTGATTGCTTTTGCTATTGAGCCACCCATTATTCCTAGCCCAATAATTCCATAATTAAGTTGTGATAATTCTTTTTTCATATTCATCATATTTTAGAAATTATAGTGCAGGCTTGTCAATTATCATTGCTAAAAAGTGTTTTTATAAATTGTTAATTAAAACTAACATAAAAAGTATGGTCATTTCTTTTTGAATTCATTAATATATATATAGTTCTTGTATACACAGTTTAGAAACTGCAGTCACGGAATTATTTTTATGGGAGATAAATATGACCAGAATAAAGAATAAGGAAGAAATTGATGGAATCAGAAAGGCTTGTCATTTAACTGCAGATATGTTTAATGAACTTATTCCTCAAATTAAAGCCGGAATGAGTACTTATGAAGTAGATAAATTATTTGAAAAATATATTACTTCGCATGGTGGAAAGCCTGCCTGGTGGATAGAAGATTTTCCTGGTTCTGTCTGCATAAGCATTAATGATGAAGTAATTCATGGACTTCCGTCTAAAAAAAGAATTATTCGTGACGGGGACTTAGTAAGCCTTGATGTTGGAATTGATTTAAATGGTTATATAAGTGATACAACTCATTCTATATTAATTGGCAATGTTCCTCCAAAGGTTCGTGAATTGCAGAAAGTTACTGAAGAATGTTTAAAAGCTGGAATAGCAGCCTGTAAGGTTGGAAACAGAATTAAAGATATAGCAAATGCAGTTTATGATATTGCTACAGCTCATGGTTACGGAGTTGTTTACGATTACTGCGGACATGGAGTTGGAATAGAAGTTCATGAAGATCCTAGTGTTCCTAACTGTCCTTTCCGAGGCGCAAATCCACGCATTAAAGAAGGAATGGTTCTTGCCATTGAACCTATGATTAATCTTGGTGTTCCAGATGTAGAAACAAAAGAAGACGGCTGGACTGTAGTTACCTGTGATGGGGCTGTAAGCTGTCATGAAGAGCATACTGTTGCTGTTTTTGCAGATCATACAGAAGTTTTGACAGATTTGAACTATAATGGAAAAAGTGTTCTTTAGTAAACTGTGGCAGGGGATGGCGCAGGCGCGAAGCGAGTCACTTGTGACTGACCGTTAGGGAACTGCAGAACCCCCGGCCTGCCGCCAGGCAGGTGCCACCCAAAATAAAAATCAATAATAACAGTTTTTTATGTAACAGTTCTCTATTTTTTTTATTATATTTAAAGAAAGAAATAAATAATGAGGTGAAAATAATGAAAAAAACTCTTTCAAAATTAATTATTTCGTTTACTTTATTTGCATTATTGTGTACATCTGGTTTTGCTCAGTCTACAAAAAAGTCTACAGATGTTAGTCAGGCATTGAGTATTGTAGAAGCAATGCAGACTACTTTTCGTTCCGTTTCTGAAAAAATGCTTCCTGCTGTTGTAGAAGTAGATATTACAGAAACTAAAACTTATACAAATCCTTTTGGTGGATTTTCAAGTCCGTTTGAATTCTTCTTTGGAACTCCAGATACAGATGACAACGATAAAAATGATAAAAAAGGAAATACTCAGGAATATCAGACTAGTGGACTTGGATCCGGAGTTATTGTTAGAAAAACAGGTAATACCTTCTATGTTCTTACAAATAATCATGTTGCAGGAAATGCTACAAAAATCACTATTAAACTGAATGATGAAAGAGAATTCGAAGGAAAACTCGTTGGTGCAGATTCCAGAATGGATATTGCATTAGTTTCTTTTGAAGCAAAAGATAATTCTATTCCAGTTGCTCCATTAGGAGATTCAGATTCAGTAATGGCCGGCGATATTTGTCTTGCTTTTGGTGCTCCTCTTGGCTTTAGTCAGTCAGTTACTCAGGGAATTGTAAGTGCAACAGGCCGTTCAGAAAGCTCTATGTCTTCTATAAGTGATTATATTCAGACAGATGCAGCAATTAATCAGGGTAACTCTGGTGGACCATTAGTAAATATTTATGGCGAAGTAATTGGAATTAATACCTGGATTGCTTCTTCTTCAGGCGGTTCAGTCGGTCTTGGATTTGCAATTCCTATTAATAATGTAAAAAAATCAATTGATTCATTTATTAAGAATGGAAAAATTGCTTACGGCTGGCTTGGAGTTTCGCTTGCAGAAATTACAGAAGATTTTAAGAAAGAACTTAAGCTTGAAGGAATTGATGGAGCCTTTGTTGGCGAAGTATTTACAAACTCTCCTGCATTTAAAGGTGGTATAAAACCTGGAGATTTCATAGTTGGAATGAATGGTACAAAGGTTAAGAATGTTAATCAGATTGTTCGCGATGTTGGAAATCTTGAAGCGGGAACAACAGCTACCTTCTCGGTAATGCGAGGCGGAAAGCTTGTTTCTAATATTTCGGTTAAAATTGAAGAGCGTGCAGCTGAAGATGAGATTTCTAACAGCAGAATGTGGCCGGGCTTTATTCCTGCTCCACTTACTGATGATGCAAAATCTCAGCTTAAGATTACAGATAAAAAGCTTCAGGGTGTTGTTGTAAGCGGTGTTCAGGAAAAATCTCCTGCTGCTTCATTAAGACTGCAGAATGGCGATGTAATTACAGCTGTAAATGGTAAGACTGTAAAGAACGTTGCTGAATTCTATGATGAACTTTCTAATGCAACCAAATCTATAAACTTTGATGTTTATTCAAATGGCGGAACAGTAACAACAGGTACATATAAATTCTAAATAAATACTTTCGTAAGCAAATATATTACAGGCTGTCCGGGATTAATGAGTATGATTACGGGCAGCCTTTTTTTTACCTGTCCGTATGATAGGGGAATTATCTTATGTTTCTAGTATGCAAGTATTTTAGTTGCTTAATTAGGGGCGGGGTGCTATACTGAAAAGGTAACTAATAATACGAGTAACTAATAATATGAGGATATTTTTATGGAAATGACTTTACGTTGGTACGGAACAGGTTTTGATTCCGTTACTTTACAGCAGATCAGGCAGGTGCCTGGTGTTCACGGCGTTATTACAACTTTGTATGATTCTGTTCCGGGTGATGCCTGGGAGCTTGCTGCTATTCAGAAAATCAAAAAAGAAGTTCAGGATGCAGGCCTTAAGATTGCCGGAATTGAAAGCGTAAATATTCACGACGACATTAAGATTGGCGGCGGTGACCGCGATAAATACATCGAAAACTACATTAAGACTCTGGAGCGCCTTGGACAGGAAGACATCCACATGGTCTGCTATAACTTTATGCCTGTTTTCGACTGGACACGTTCTGAGCTTGCCCGCGTTTGCGAAGACGGTTCTACTGTTCTGGCCTACAACTCAAAGGCTATCGACGGTGTAAAGCCTGAGGAAATGTTTGCTTCTATTGATAAGGATTCAAACGGCTTTATTCTTCCCGGCTGGGAACCAGAGCGCATGGCTCGTGTAAAAGAGCTTTTTGAAATGTACAAGAGTGTAGACGAGGAAAAGCTTTTCAATAACCTGGTTTACTTTCTTAAGGCAATTATGCCTGTCTGCGATAAATACAATATTGATATGGCAATTCATCCGGATGATCCTGCATGGCCTGTATTTGGGCTGCCTCGTATCATCACAAGTCAGGATAAGGTTTGCCGCATGCTCAAGGCTGTAGACAACCCTCACAACGGTTTAACCTTCTGTACAGGTAGCTACGGTACTAACCGCAAAAACGATCTTTGCGAGTTTATAAAAGCTGCTCAGGGACGCATTCACTTTGCTCATGTTCGTAACCTTAAGTTCAACACTGCAATTGATGACCCTGTTCTGGACTTCCAGGAGTCTGCTCACCTTTCAAGCACAGGTTCTTTTGATATGTTCAAGATTGTAAAGACCTTGTACGAAACAGGCTTTGACGGAGTTATCCGTCCAGACCACGGCCGTATGATCTGGGGCGAAAAGGCAATGCCTGGCTATGGTCTTTATGACCGCGCTCTTGGTGCTACATATCTCCAGGGACTCTGGGAAGCCTGCGAAAAGACAATTGATCGTAGCGGCGTGAAGTTGTACAGATAAAAAAAAGCCGGATTTTCAAAAATCCGGCTTTTCTATTTATTAGAAAATCATTTGAATAAAATGGTCAAAACCGTTGACCCAGACCTTCCATTCGTGACCTGCGCCCTGAATGGTTTCCTTTTCAAATTTTTCAATTCTTTTCCACTTTGGCATTTCAACAATATAATCGCTGTAACCCGGGTAGAAGCCTCCGTCATTTGTTCCGCAGGTCATATAAAGAAGATGAATTTTTAATTTGCTGTCGAAAGCTTTATCAACTTCACTTATATATACAGCAGGCTTTTTGTAAGCAGAACCTGGATCTAAAGGTCTGGAGAAAGGAATCGAAGAAAAAGCGCCGAAGTATGAAAACATATCAAGATATTCTCCAATTCCAATATTCATTGTCTGTTCAGCACCCATAGATAGTCCTGCCATAGCAGTATTTTCACGGCCTTCAAGAATGTTGAAGTTCTCTTTCAGGTAGGGCAGAAGATCATTTCTAAGTTCACTTCCAAATTTATTTGCGCCAGTGAGACTGGAACCATTTTCAGTATTCTGCCAGGTTTTGTCTGAAACTCCACTTGTGGTTACGACAATCATCTTTTTTACTTTTCCGGAAGATATGCCGTTATCAAGAGAGCGTCTTACCTCGCCTTCATCTTGAAGCCCCCAGGCCCATTCGTTACCGCCGTTTCCATGCTGAAGAATAACAAGCGGATATTTTGTTTTTTTGTCATCTGCATTGTAGCCTGCAGGAAGATAAACAAAAGCGTGTTTATTGTATTTATCCTGGGATGAAAGATTATTTTCAGGAACAGTATAATCCTGTGTCGGGTAATAAATTTCTACAACAGTTCCTTTTTCAGCTTTTGCTGGAGCTGCATACAGTAAAGATGCTAAAATAATGACCGTAATAAATAAAAATGTTTTTTTAAAATTTTTAATCATTTTTTCTGACTCCTCTGTTCGATAGGTATATATTTATGATATATCTTCAAAATTAAAAAAGCAATTAAAAAGGGCGAATGCCGGTTTGAATAAAAAATATAAGGTGCTTATCCTGCTGTTGCTCCTTTGATTTTTGACATTATTCATTATGTAACAGTTTTGCTCTTTCGAGAAAATAGTATAAATTTATTTGTTCATATTTTTCTTTTCTTCAGTCGAATTTGCTGGAATTATTAAAGCTAATATGGTAGAATACTAGGTAAGGAAAAATTCATCCTTTATAAATTTAATGCCGTGCCAGAGGCTAATACAATTTACTGGCTTATACAAGAGGAAAAAATGAAACTTACAATTGAAGGAATAAAAAATACTGCAGAGTGGGAAGAAAAAGGCTATTCCCTTCCAAAATTTGATCGTGCAAGCGTAGAAGCTGCAACTAAAGCAAATCCATTCTGGATTCATTTTGGTGCCGGAAACATTTTCCGTGCCTTCCAGGCTAACGTTGTTCAGGAGCTTTTGAATAAGGGCGTGCTTGACCGCGGTCTTGTAGTAGCAGAAGGCTACGACTATGAAATCATCGAAAAAATGTACCGCCCTCACGACAATATCGGCGCTCTTGTTACCTTGAAGTCCAGCGGTTCAGTTGAAAAAACTGTAGTCGGTTCTATTATGGAAGCCCTTGCTGCAGACAGCGAAAACGAAAAAGACTGGGCCCGCCTTTGCGAGATTTTCCGCTCTCCATCCCTTCAGATGGTTACTTTTACAATCACAGAAAAGGGCTACCTTTTGCGCAATGCGGCAGGAGTTTCAATGCCTGGTGTAGAAGACGATTTTGCTGCAGGTCCTGTTCTTCCTAAATCATATATTGGAAAGGTTGTAACACTCCTTCATGAGCGCTATGTAAACGCCGAGCTTCCGGTTGCTATGGTCAGCATGGATAACTGCTCTCATAACGGAGATAAATTGTATGCTGCCGTAAACGAGTTTGCAAAGGAATGGGAAAACCGCGGTGTTTGTAAGCCTGGCTTCCTCGACTATGTAAACAACGCCAGCAAGGTCAGCTTCCCTTGGACAATGATTGATAAAATCACTCCACGCCCTGACGCAAAAATCGAAAAGATTCTTGCTGATGATGGAATCGAACAGCTTGAGCCTGTAATCACTTCGAAGAAAACTTATGTCGCTCCTTTTGTAAATGCAGAGGAGTGTCAGTATCTTGTTATTGAAGATAATTTCCCTAACGGCCGCCCTGAACTTGAAAAAGCAGGTCTTTACTTTACAGACCGCGCAACTGTAGACAAGGTAGAAAAGATGAAGGTTTGTACATGTCTCAATCCTCTTCATACCTTCCTTGCTGTAAGCGGCTGCTTACTCGGTTACACACTTATTGCAGATGAAATGAAGGATCCTGATCTTCTCCGCCTTGTTAAGAGACTTGGCTATGAAGAAGGACTTCCTGTTGTTGTAGACCCAGGAATCATTAAGCCACGCGACTTTATCGACGAGGTTGTAAATATCCGTATTCCGAATCCATTCATGCCTGATACTCCACAGCGCATTGCCTGCGATACTTCTCAGAAGCTCAGCATCCGTTTTGGAGAGACAATCAAGGGCTATCTTGCGCGTCCAAATGAACTCAAGATTTCTGATCTTAAGGTTATCCCTCTTGTATTTGCTTTGTGGTTGCGTTACCTTACAGGAATCGGCGACGATGGAAAGCCTTTTGAATTAAGTCCGGATCCTCTTCTGGATGAGTGTAGAAAATTTGTTCCAGATAATATAGATTCTCTTCTACATCGTAAAGACATATTTGGAGTAGATCTTTATGATGCAGGACTTGCCAAAGCTGTATCAGACTATTTTGCCAGACTGAACAGTGGAAAAGGTTCAGTCCGAAATGTATTGAAAGAATTGTAATATTATGTACCTCATAAATGCAGTATTAGGTTCCTCATATTTATATTGATATAAAATTAGCAGACAATATAATTGTTGCTATGAGGTTTATTATGAAAAAAATTAGTGTTCTTTTAGTTTCTTTTTTTGTGATTGCTTTTAGTTTAAATGCTGAAAGTTCATTTGAGGATAATGAAACGGTTAATGTTCAGGAATCTGCCGGAGAACAGACTTCCGAAGTTTCAGAAGAGTTTTCAGATCCATCAACAGAAAATGAAGAAAAAACTCAAAAAGATAAAACAACAATGTTTGCTCCAATGATTTCTTTTGAGCTTTTTCAGGAAAGTCCGGAAGCTTTTATTCTAACTCCAGGGGTTGCTTTTCAGTTTGTAAAAACAAAACCTGAAGATTCTGATTCAAGGCAGCCGGATGCCATTGTTTTGGGTGCTACATATTCCCAGAATATTTTTACCTGTGGAATTGCTGATAGTAGTTCTTATAACATATTTAATCTTTCTGTTATGGGAAGTTTAGTATTAAAACGTCATCAGTTTATGCTTATGGGTTCTACTTCTGGTGAAACAGTTTTTAAAGACTTAAGTACATCTGTTGGACTTCTTGGCTACACTTATCAATTTATAAAAACTGATCATGTAAATTTTCAATTAGGTCTTGGAGTAGCGGCAATGGGAGCAGGTGTAAAAATTGGTGAGTTTACATTGTATGCTATGCCACTCCCTATGTTAAACCTGAGTTATAATTCAAAAATTTTCAATGGAACCTTAAGCTATATGGGCTCACCATCTTTAGATGTAGTTTTTTTCCCGAAAAGTATGTTCAGGCTTAAAGGAAACTGTACGGTTGGTGGTTTCTCTTCTATAAGTGATATAGGATTTGACTGCAGTGTTGCATGTTATCCTTTTGTGAAGACGGCTGGAGATTTTCTTTCTGTATCTGCAGGTGTATGTACAAATGGATCTTCTTATATCTATGGCGATAATAATAAGCTGACTTATATTTCATATTGCGCATATGGAGAAATAAACGCGAGTGCATTAGTAATCAGGGCCGGATGGAACTTTAGCGGCGATAAAATCATTAATAAAGAAACGCACCCATATAATGGAGGTTTATTTCTGAAAGTACAGGCAATGTATGCGTTCTAGAATTATGTTTTGCTTACAGAGAGGACCGTACTCCCGACACCCTAAAATCGGAAATCCGTTAAGAACAATTGCGAAAGCAATTGTTTAGGATTTACCTACAAACGGGTAGGAGCGAACGATAGTGAGCGACTTCTGCAGAATGTCGGGAGAAAAAAATATATTATAAATTATAAGACAGGTTAAATAAAAAAAGACTTGATGAAAATCAAGTCTTTTTAGATGGGCAGTGAGAGGATCGAACTCCCGACATTCTGGGTGTAAACCAGACGCTCGTACCAGCTGAGCTAACTGCCCTAACGAATGATTAATTTATATCATTTTGCAGAAATCTTGTCAATATGGATGTTACTTTTTTTTAGATTTTTTTTAAATTTTATGATATACTATTTGTGCAATGAAAAAAGATTTCCTTCTGATTCTTTCACTTTCTATTCTTCTAATTTCATGTTCAAAAAAGGAAGAAACAGTATTGCTTGAATATAATCAGAGCATTAAAAATGAAGTTATATTATATAATGAATTGAATACCTGGAATGCCTCTTCAGAAGAAAATCGTTTAAATGAAAATATTCTTTATAATGAAAATATAGCAAAGCGTAATGTTGCTTTAACTCCAGAAAATGTAAAAATTTTGAGTAATTATAAAGAACCAGTTTATCCTGTCATAAAGGGATATTTTAGTTTAGATACTTCTTTAATGGAATCTCAGGCAATTCTGAATTTAAATAATTTTCTGAACGATTTTTCTTCACACATGTTTTTGAGTTCACAATCATACTTTGATAATTCTTACGTTTTTAATTTAGTTTTCTTCATAGAAGATTTAAAGCAGAATTGGAATAAAAAATTCAATGTAGAATTTCCGGAACGTGAAAAATCAATTTTTACAAACTGGTATATAGGAAAAGGTGAGTATTCTGAAAATGTAATAAAAGTTCCGTTAAGATTATTTTGTGCTGAAGGATTCCTTGATATTACTGCTTTTATAAATTATAGTAAAAATTATAGAATTTTTCTGATTGAAATTGATGACTGGGGAGGTAAAGCTAATGGCTGATAAATTATCAGGAATTGAAAGAGAACTTGTTCTTCAATATTTAATTGATGGAAATGTTCCTGTAACATTGACTCCTTTTTCTAAAGAAGGTGAGGCTACTGATGATGAAACTCAGATTCAATCTGTTCCTTCTCAAATTTTCCCGATTGCAATTAAAGGGGAAAATATAAAAGTTGCAAAGAATGGAATGATTTATCTTGAAAATCCTTCACAGTCTGTAATAAAATTTGCTGGTCAGAATGTTAAGGTAGAATTTTATTTTAACAGGGTTGGATTATTTTTTATTTCAGAAGTTTATGAAAACAAAAAAGGCCTTTATATAAAAGTTCCTTCAGAAATAGATAGAATTGCAGACACAATTGAGCATACAGATTATGATTTTTCTGCAATTATTTATTATGAATGCAAAACTCGCCGGGACATGACTCAAATGTGCATTCCTCATCCAGAGATTGAACTGTTTACAAGACCTGCATGGAAAATAATTAAACTTGAAAATCAGAAGAATGCAAAAAAACTTCTTGAACAGTTTGTTGAAGAAGCAAAAAATGAAAAGAATGCCGGTAACGGAATTCAACTTGTTCCTGTATGTAAATATCTTACAGAAAATGTTTCTGGTCAGCTGCAGGCTCTAGAAGGTCGGGTGAATCCTCATAGTATTTTATATGTTGATCATGATCGCCTGGTTATTGGCATGGAAAGTAAAAACTGTACATATTTTGTGAATGATGAATATGGAATTAAGATGGTATTTACTTTAAAGAACAGTCCGATTCTTTCTCGTGATGTTTATGTTATGGGAATTGTAAATAAAATTTACAGAAGCTTTGACGGAAACTTTTCTGCGGTAGATTTTAAATATACAAATATTCAGGAAGAAGATTTAAGATTCCTTTACGAAAAAGCAACAAGTACTTTACTTATCTGATTGTTTTGAGTTAGAGCTTCCGTTACCAAGTATAATTCCCAGCCATTTTAAATCTTCAATATTTTCGCAAATAATTTTAATAATAACGGTAAGTGGAACGGCCAGAATCATTCCTATAAAGCCCCAGATGTAGCCCCATAAAGAAAGACTTACAATAATTGCAAATGGAGAAAGCCCCAGGTTTTTTCCTTCAATACGCGGTTCAAGAATATTTCCAAGAAGCATATTAATTGTTGTAAGGAATATTAAAATAAAAATCGGCTTTGCAAATTCTGGTGAGAATTGAAGAACTGCAAAAAGGGTAGTCGTTCCAACAGAAATAATTGAACCAAATACTGGAATAAAATTCATAATAAAAGCAATAAACGCCCATACAATAGGAAAGTTCATTCCAATAATCCAGGTAGAAAAGAATACGAGTATTCCTGTTGCAAGTGAAATATAGAATTTTATGGAAACATAACGAACTGTATCATTCATAACCTGTCGGCAGATTTTCATAAAAGTTTCATTTTTGCTTATGAAGGCAGTCTTCATTTTTTCTTTTGTAAGATTAACTTCAAATTCTATAAAAATCATCATTACAACAATCAGAAAAAAGCTTTTTCCAAAACTAGCTACACCAGATGAAAGAAAGACTGCTGCTTTTTGTGCATACTTTTGAACTTCAAGATTATTCCAGAGGTTAGTAATAAAACTTTTTCCTTCTTCAAACTCCAGATTAAACCTGGAGGCAACAACTTTATAGACATTCAGAAATTTAGATTCGTATTTTGGATATTCGTTTATTATAGATCTAAAGCCCGAAACTAAAAGCGAAGAAACTCCAATAAACATAACCAGAAATAAAAGAATTACAATTATGGTAGAAACTGTCCATGGAATTTTTGTTTTGGAATTTATTTTTTTTATAATCGGTAAAAATACAAATGAAAGCATTAATGCAACTATAATAGGGATTATAAAAGATGACATATACATGCAAAGCATTCCGCCAAGCACAAATGCAAAAAACAAAAGTATAAAGAATATTACCCTGTTATAGTTTTTTTCTATCATATGCTTTCCTGTAATGGCCGTCATAGCGACGGCCTTATACATTATTTTTTAGGAAGAATTTTATCAAATCCGCAGTAAGGTACAAGTACTTCAGGAATTGTTACAGAACCGTCTGCGTTCTGATAGTTTTCGAGAATAGCAAGCATTGCACGGCCTACAGCAATTGCAGTTCCGTTCAATGTGTGAACGTACTTGTTCTTTCCATCGTCGTCCTTGTACTTGATGTTGAGGCGGCGAGCCTGGTAGTCTGTACAGTTAGAAGTAGAAGTTACTTCACCGTATTCACCACCGTTGCGGCCAGGCATCCATGCTTCAAGGTCCCACTTGCGGTAAGCAGGAGCACCAAGGTCTCCTGTACAAGTATCTACAACATGGAATGGAAGTCCGAGTCCTGTAAAGATTTCCTCTTCAATCTGGCGGAGCTTTTCGTGAATCTCGTCGCTCTGTTCCGGAGTAGAGTAGGCAAACATTTCTACCTTGTCAAACTGGTGAACGCGGTAGAGTCCCTTTGAAAACTGGCCTGCAGCACCTGCTTCGCGGCGGAAACAGTGTGAAAGACCGCCATAGAAACGTGGAAGGCTTGCCTTGTCCAAGATTTCATCCTGGTGATATCCGCCAAGAGTGATTTCTGCAGTAGCAACCAGACAGGTTCCTTCTTCTTCAATTGAGTAAACGTTAGATTCATTTCCGCGTGGATTAAAGCCGATTCCCTTAAGAACTTCTTCCTTTGCAACATCAGGTGTAATGAACATCTGGAAGTTGTGCTTGCGGAGAGTGTTGAGGGCATACATGATCAAAGCCTGCTCAAGGAATACAGCTTCGTTTTTAAGATAGTAGAACTTTGGACCAGATACTTTTGTACCGCGGTCAAAGTCGATGATGTCGAGAGATTCGCCAAGCTGAACATGATCCTTTGGTTCAAAGTCAAACTTGCGTGGAGTTCCAACCTTCTTTACTTCAAGGTTTTCTGTGTCGAGTTTTCCAACCGGAGCATCAGGGTGAACCATGTTTGGAATCTGGCGGGCAGCTTCTTCAAGAGCTGCTTCAGTTTCTTTTGTTTCTGCTTCTACAGAAGTAATTTCGTCTTTGATTGCCTTTCCTGCTGCGATGAGCTCGTTGCGTTTTTCAGGGTCGAGCTTCTGTTTCATTGCCTGTGCGTTTTCGTTACGCTTCTGCTGAAGTCCCTGAAGCTTTGTTACAAGGGCAGTGCGCTTGTCAAAAAGCTCTACAACCTTGTCTGCATCGGCAGTCATGTTACGGTTGATGATATTCTGTTTTACAGCAGCGAGATTGTCTTTTATGAATTTGTAGTCTAACATTTGTTGTATCCTCGTTAATTAATTTATTAGTTCATATTTAATTGTAACATTTGATGAAATAGTAATTGTTCCGTTTTTAATAGGTGTAGAAAGAGATTTTAGATTTGAAGAAGAAGTCTGGTAAACATTTTCGTACAAACCTTCAACAGTTGTCTTTTGTGTTGAATAATCTTCTTTAATTTCTAAAACACTATTTACCTTACAGCCTGTTGCTCCGGCAATTAATGCAGCTGCATCCTGCGCATTTGTAACGGCAAGAAGTCTTGCTTCCTTTAATGCATTTGCTTTGTCCGAAACAAGATATTCAAAAGAAATAATTCCATTAGCACCAATATTATTTTTTACAGCAGCGTCAATAACTTTTGTTGTAACATCAATATTCCTTACAAGAACAGTAATTGTATTTTTTGCTGTATATTCTCCGGCATAAGAATGTGTATTGTCCTGAGTTATTTCGTAATCGCAGGTTGAAATATCTGAGTCAGGAATTCCTGCTTCTTTAATTGCCTTAATTGTATTTTCTGTATTTGTTGCATTTCTTTCTGCAACCTGTGGAATATTCCAGCCGGTATTTTTTACAAGAAATTTAAGAGAAATCATATCTGGTTCTAAAGTTACGCTTCCTGTTCCAGTTACTGTAAGACTGTTTTTTACTTCTGCAGAAGCTGCTTTGTTTAACATACATGACGAAGCAAATATTGAAAAAGCACAAATTGCTCCTATTGATATTAATTTATTAAATTTTTTCATATTTTATCTTGCCTCCAGGTAAAATCGTTTTAAATAAATTATTCTTTTATTTGCATCCTCCCAGTATTTGCTGGCCGGATAATTTTTTGTAACATTTGTATAAGCATTAATTGCTGCTTTTATATCTTGAACAGATGATTTTGCTTCGAGCACCTGTCCTAAAAGAAAATATGCTCTATCAATTTCTGAATCTGGATTTAATAAATACTGATTCAATTTATTTTTTGCAGCTTCAAATTCTTTTTCATTATAAAGAATATTGGCTTCCTGTAAAAGTGTTTGTGAATTATTTGCGTTATTAATAGTAGTATTTGTCCCGCTGTTTTCAACTTTTGTGCTTAAATTATCGCTTGTTGCAGAAGATGTTTCTTGAGAATTTTCTGCAGAAAAATTTTTTTCTACAGAAGAAATTTCAGTTTCTGCTTTTATCTCTTCTGCAGAAGTCTGATTTGAATTCTGCACTTGAGAAACTTTATCACTTGCTGGCTGAGAATTAGAATTTTCATTATCTTCAGATTCCGGTTCTGCTGGAACAATTTTCTTTATCTGTGGAACAGGCATTTTGAATTCCGGGGCAATAATGTGAGTTTTATTGGAACCGTTTTCGTTAGTAACTTCCACTTCAACATAGTCATCAAGGTATTCATTTGTTAAGGCATCGCTCTTATAAAAATGAAGAATCTTTGTTCCGCTTTTTCTTGCTTGAAGAGAAAATGTTGTATCCTTTGAGCCAAGCTTTGTTCCGTAATATGCAATATCCCGAGAGCCGTCTGTTAATCCAAGGAAAATCCAGCCAGTTCCAGGATATGTTATTTCAACATATTCATTTTTCTTCAGAGTAACTTTTCTTGAAGGAACAGGAACCTCTTCATTTTCTGCAGATATACTTTTATCATCTTCTTCATCAAGAAATTCATCGGATTCAATATCTATTACATCATCATTATCTTCTATTGTATCAAATGCTGTAAGTTCATCATCAGCTTCTTCATTCTCTAAATTCTGTTCTGTTTCTTCATCCTCTAAATTCTGTTCGGCTTCAGCTTCTGTATTTTCAACTTCATTTTCTTCTGAAGCGGCATCTTCGTTAGCAAGCAGCTTTAAATCATCTTCATCAAATTCAATTATTTCTGCATTGCTTTCTTCTGGTTCATCAAAATCTGTTTCTTCTTCCTCTGGTGGAATATCAAGAGTTAAAACAAGAGGTTCTTCAAAATCCTGTGGAATAGGGTAGAGTGAATCTGAATCCTGTGATTCTTCAGAATCATAATCATCAAAAGCTGCAGAAGTTTCTTCTTCGTCATCAAGGAAAATAACATCATCATCTTCGGCTTCTGAACTTTGAGTTTCTGTATTTTCAATTTCGTCTTGTTCTTCGGCGTCGGAATTTATAATTTCTGTATTATCAATTTCGTTTTGCTCTTCAACTTCTGGTTTACTTGCACAAGAGAATAAAAAAAATGATGAAATAAAACACAATAATATTATTAACTTTTTCATGGTGCAGCCTCTATTATATCATTAACCATATTTTCATTGGCTGTAGATAAAGAAGAAATTTCTTTTTCGGTTGGAGTTGTAAACCATTGTCGTCCATCTTCTTCAGACCATTCTTCTTCTGATTCTCTGTATAAATTATAACTTCTTGGTAATTCCGGACCGTTTGGAATTACCTGAGGAGTTGAAATTTCCAGAGCCATAGCAGGTATATCCGGCACTTTATTTTTCTTTTTGCCGGCAACAATAGCAATTAAAATTATGCAGAGAATAATTAAAACTGCCATTGCAGAAATAATAATAGAAAGAATTTTATTTTCTGCAACAAAGTCAGAAATCTTTGTCTTAAGATTAGAGAAGAATTCTGTGGCTTTGCCTTTCAGTTCAGAAAAATCCATCTGTTTTTATTCCTCAGTTTTCTGTCTCTTTGGAGGACGTGGTGGAAGTACAATTCCTTCTTCTTCTGGAACATCTTCTTCTTTAAAGTCATCATTTGTCTGATCAATTTCGGCACCGCGCTTAATATCTTCATCAAGACGAAGGGCAATAAGCTTACTTACACCTGATTCTTCCATTGTAACTCCAAGCATTCTTGAAGCACCCATTACAGTTTTTTTGTTATGTGTAATAACAATGTACTGGCTTACATTTGCAAAGCTTTCCAGAGTAGTTACAAATGAAGAAACGTTCTTGTCATCAAGTGCGGCATCAATTTCGTCAAGCAGACAGAACGGGCTCGGTCGAACCTGATAAGTTGCAAATAAAAGTGCAACTGCAGTCATTGTCTTTTCTCCACCAGAAAGTAAAGAAATATTTTCAAGCTTCTTTCCTGGCGGCTGAGCATAAATATCTATTCCCGAAGTAAGAATATTTGCAGGATCTGCAAGTTTTAATTCTGCACGTCCACCATTGAACAATCGGCGGAACATGTTGTGGAAATTCTTTTTTATCTGATTATAGGTTTCCAGGAACATTTCGGCAGATTTTGATTTTATTTCTTCGCTTACGCGGACAAGATTTTCAAGAGACTTAGCTGTATCTTCGTAGCTTGTTTTCTGGCGTTCATAGCGTTCCTTAACTTCTGTGAATTCTTCCGGTGCCATAAGGTTTACGCTACCAAGATTAGCAAGTGCTTTTTTAGATTCTGCAAGGCTTTCCCTTATTTCTACAGCAGGAGTTGTAATTTTATACATGCGCTCTTCAAATTCCATAAGATCGCGCGAATACTGATCCTGGAAATTCTGTTTAATATTGCGTATGTCGTTATCTGCAGAGTTTAAAGAAAGAGAAAGTCTTTCATACTGTTCCTGATAACGATTCTGTTCTTCTCGTTTCTTTTCAAGAGAACCGCTTTTTCCAGAAACATTTTTATTTGCTTTTGCAATATCTTCATCAAGATGATTCATTTCTTCAGCAAGTTTTTTACCGCGATATTCAATTTCGGCAAGCTCATCCTGATATTCATTAATCTGCTCATTAATTTCATCTGAACGCTTTTTTTCAAGATACAAATCATCTTCTGCTTCTTTTAAGCTTGTTTTCTCAGTTGTAAGCTGACGCTCAAGCATTCCAATCTGATTTTTACTTGCAGAAATCTGCTCCTGCATCTGGATTTCGTTCAGCTTAAGTTTATTTGAAGTTTCTTTGTATTCATCAATTTTCTTTAATAAATCTGCATTTTCGCCGGAAAGCTTTTCAATCTGCTCATTAATTTCATTTACACGCTTAATATTTTCATTAATTTTTTCATCAATGTCGCGCTTTTTTGTCATAATTCCTTCCGGAGAAAGGAACTCTGTAATGAAGGCAGGTGAAGATGAAACAAATTGATTCAGCAGTTCAGAAATTTTTTCAATCTGAATTTTTACTTCTTCAAAACCGTCTGTTGCTTCTTTTAATGCATTTGTGTATTCCGCATTTTGATGTTCTTTAATTAAAAAGTCAGAAAAAATGTTTTTACGGCCTTCGGCAAAAATCTTTACTTTTGAAACCGCTGTTTCAAGTTCTTCCTTTGATTTTTTGTAAGAAGCTTCGCTAAAGCCTGCTGATTTTAATTTTTCATCAAGCATAGAAACAATATCTTCTGTAATGCCTGCAAGATTTTCCTGTAAAACCTTTCGTTCTGCTTCTACATTCTGTATTTGAGTTTTTAAATTTTCGCTCTGTCTGTCATTTTCGGTTATTTGAGAACTGCTTGTTTCAATATTTTTTTCAAAAGTTAAAATATTATTTTTAATATCTTCAAGCTGCTTGTTTTTCTGGTGGAGGGCAGCGTTCTGTTCATCAATATCTTCCTGAATGGAATCAACGCGTTCTCCAATTGCACGAACTTTTCCTTCAAGAGTATTTATTTTTTCTTTTAAAATCAAAGACTGCTGATTCTGCTGTTTTATAAGTTCAAGCTTTCCGTTTTTTTCGCGGCCAATTGCAAGAAGTTCTGCCTGCTTTGCATAAAGCTCTTCCTGCATTGCTTTTACTTTATCCATGTTCTCAGAAATTGTATTGTTAATTTCTTCAATTTCCTGACGTACTTTATCTCGCTTTGCCTGAACATTTTTAAGTTCTTCTTCATGGCGGGCTTTGTCCTGAACAAAGTTCTTTAAACGAAGCAATGCAAGATCAAGTTCTGAGTTTAAAATATCTTCTTTGTATTTGCGGTATTTTATTGTTTTTTCGGATTGAACTTTGAGCGTTTCATACTGACGTTTAATTTCGCCCATTGCAATTTCAATCTGAACCATGTATTGTCTGGTTTTTTCCAGTTCGCGTTCTGCTTCGGCACATTCTGCTTTTGAACGGCTTATTCCGGCTGCTTCTTCAAAAAGATAACGGCGGTCTTCCGGTTTGCTCGAAAGAATCTGATCAATTTTACCCTGCTCCATAACTGAGTAGGCTGCCTTACCAACACCGGTATCCAAAAAAAGCTTTCTGATTTCGGTAGGACCTGCAGGTCTTCTGTTAATAAAATATTCCTGATCGCCTGAACGATAAAGACGTCTTGTAATTGCAATTTCTTCTTCATCAAGCGGAAGAAGTCCTTTATCATTGCAGAGTGTTAATGTAACTTCTGCAGCATTCAATGCGGTACGACGTTCCGTTCCATTAAAAATAACGTCTTCCATTTTTTCTGCACGGAGATTTTTTGAACGGTTTTCTGCAAGAACCCATTTAATGGAATCTACAACATTACTCTTTCCACAGCCATTTGGACCTACGAGCGCTGTAATTCCTTCTGCAAAATCGATGTGAGTTTTATCTGCAAAAGATTTAAAACCTGAAATATCAAGACTTTTTAAGAACACAATTTACTCCAAATAAAATCCGCATCCGCCAAAAATGCCCCTGCAACTTAGCGTGCATACTCTTTGTATAGTCTTTTTATTATACTGAATTTTCTATTTCATTTAAAGTGAATTTATAAATTGAATTTACAGAGGAATTTTGCTGAAATAATAGATTCCGGCCATCAGGCTTATCTATATAATCTGCAATAGCCCAGTTGTCAGAATTACAGACTGTTTATTAATTCAATAGTCTGATCTACGGTTTTTTCCCAATTATATTCGCTGGCCCAGATTATTCCTTCAAAAATCATTTTTTCTTTGAGCTTTTTGTCATTTATGCATTTTTCAAGGCTTTCTGCAATTTCTTCTATATTATTTGAATCAAAATAGATTGGAGAAGTTCCTCCAATTTCTTTTAAGGCACCTTCTTTTGAACAGATAACCGGAACTCCACATGCCATAGCTTCCAGAATCGGCAGCCCGACGCCCTCTATAACTGAAGGAAAAATACAAAGTTCAGAAGCAGCATAAAGCTTTGCAAAATCCTTCGGCGGAAAATAACCTGTTAAAAAAATATCCGAAGCATATTTGGAATTAAAGGCGCACTGGTGAATCATTTCGCTGAATGCTCCGTCGTTACCGGCAAGAACCAGACGGTGCGGAGCTCCTGTTCTTTCTTTAAATAATTCAAAGGCCTTTATAAGCTCAATATGTTTTTTTTCCGGACCGGAAAGGGTAGAACCATATATAAAATACGGGCGCTTAATTGCAAACGGACTTATGTTTACAATTTCTGCATCTATGTCCGGCATAGGATAAAAAATTTTATGATCTATTCCGTTATGAATAATTGTAATTTTTTCTGCCGAAAGTCCAAGGTGAATTAAATCTTCTTTAATAAAATTTGAAGCAGCAATTATTATCTGAATGTTATTTAAGCCCTGTAAAAGTTTTTTTGAACGTTTAGGATTTTCTGCAATAAATGATGAAATAATTGTATTTACTATTGCAATTCCGGTAAAGGTCTTGAATTTTAAAGGAAGCGCCTTTTCGCAGGCTGGAAAAATAATTGAATTGTAACCATTCTTTTTTGCAATTTTATTTATTTTCTTTTCATAAAATTTTTGAATAGATTTATCATCATCAGAAACTTTTGCCGAACTGAATGAAACTTCTTTATTTGAATTAAAAACGTAACGGTCGACTTCATAACCCAGAATTTCAAAATTTTTTAATTTATCTTCAGGAATATTTGCTATAAAATTTAATGCATATGAACCAAGACCGCCTTTTGCATGATTACATCCAAAAGTGTCGATTGCTATTTTCATATTTCATCCTCACTTTCAAATCCACAATCTAAAACTTTTCCACCGTAAATTTCTTTTGGATAAACTGTAAGTCCGAGTTTTTTTTCAAGTGCCGCATATCTTCTCATTTCCATTTCATCGCCGATTACGACATTAATTCCTTCTTTTCCAGCACGACCGGTTCTTCCACTTCTGTGAATGAAAAAATCTTCGTCTTCGGGCAAATCCATTTGAATTACATGCGTAATATTCAGAATATCAAGTCCACGAGAAGATAAATCGCTTGTAATAAGAAATTTTTCTTTTCCACTTCTAAAGCCATCTATAGCTTTTTTGCGTTCAACTTTGTCTGCTTTAGAAAACAAAACTGCACATTTAATTCCTTTAAATGCAAGCTTGCTTCTTATATTATCTATCTGATCTGTTCTTGATGTAAAGATTAAAGCCTTTTGTGGATTTTCTGCGCATAAAAATTTTCTTAAAGTTTCTATTTTGTCTCTTCGTTCTGCAAAAATTGCCCAATGCGTTATTTTCTTTTTTAATATATTTTCTTCGGGCATTATAATTGATTTAGAGTCTGCAAAAAATATTTTTGTTTTCTTATCAAGAGTTGCACTGCAGGAAATAATTTGAGTTCCCCGCGGAAGAACGTTTCTTAATTCCGAAGTTGAAGCATAAAGCTCTTTTTTTACAAGTCGGTCGGTTTCATCAAAAACGGCGGAAAAGATTTTTTCGGTTTTGAGTTTTTTTAAGCGTATTAATTCTACAAGTCTTGCTGGAGTTCCGATTGCAATAAAAGGAGAAGCCTTAAGATTTTCAATCTGGCGTTTTAAAGGAACACCTCCAATTAAAAGAACAGTCTTATAATCACAGACGCTTTTACAGGCAGCGTTTATTTGAGAACACAATTCAAAGGTTGGGGCTGTTATTAAAATCTGCACACCCGGTTTTTTTTCATCAACTTTATTCAGTAGAGGAAGCAGATATGCAAAAGTTTTTCCGGTTCCTGTTTCTGATTGAAAGAGAACATTGTCTCCTTCCAGAATTTGAGGAATTACCTCGCTCTGTACGGGAGTAGGTTTCAGAATATTCTGAAGTTTAAGTTTTTCCTGAATCTGTTTGTTAAGTAAAGAAAAATCTTTCACAGAGCTTTATTCCGTCATGCACTTTCTATTGCAGTCTCTTTAAGCTTTAAAAGCTTTTTGAGATCTTTTTCTTTATTCAAAACAATATTTTTAGTTACTGTAAATTGCTTTTTTCCCTTTACATCTGGAATAAAGAACATAACATCCATAAGCATTTTTTCTACAATTGTTCTAAGTCCACGGGCTCCTGTTTTTTGTCTTATAGCTTCATCTGCAATTTCTTCTATAGCTTCCTTTTCAAAAACAAGCTCTACATCATCAATCTTAAAAGAAGCCTGGAATTGTTTTGTCAGTGCATTTTTTGGTTCTGTAAGAACGCTTACAAGATCATCGCGTGTAAGCTCTTTGAGAGCACAGGTAATTGGCATACGACCTATAAGTTCTGGAATAAGTCCAAATTTTACAAGGTCGTCTGGAGTAACCTGACTTAAAAGATTCATTTTTTGCTCTTCGTTCATCTGGCCGATATCTGAACCAAAGCCCATAGCGTGAGAAGAAACTCTCTGCTCAATAATCTTATCAAGACCAACAAAAGCTCCTCCAAGAATAAAGAGAATGTTAGTTGTGTCTATCTGAAGCATTTCCTGATTAGGATGCTTGCGGCCGCCCTGCGGTGGAACGCTTGCAACTGTTCCTTCAATAATCTTTAACAGTGCCTGCTGAACACCTTCACCGCTTACATCGCGGGTAATAGAAGTGTTTTCGCTCTTGCGTGCAATTTTATCTATTTCATCAATAAAGATAATTCCGCGTTCTGCAGCTTCAATGTTTCCATCTGCTGCGTTAATGAGCTTTAACAAAACGTTTTCTACATCTTCTCCTACATAACCTGCTTCTGTAAGGGTAGTAGCATCGGCAATTGCAAATGGAACCTTAAGACGCTGAGCAAGTGTGCGGGCAAGAAGAGTTTTTCCACTTCCTGTCGGTCCAATTAAAAGCACATTTGATTTTTCAATCTGAACCGCATTTTCGTCAGTTTTAGAAAATGAAGGAACTGAAAGTCTTTTGTAATGGTTATAAACGGCAACAGAAAGAGTTTTTTTAGCTTCATCCTGACCAACTACGTAATTATCAAGATATTCTTTAAATTCACTTGGAGTTGGAACTTCTTTTAGTTCAATCGGTAGAATTTCTGCATGCTGCTGCTGGAGCATTTCATCACAAATTGCAATACATTTATCACAAATCCAAGCGTTTCCACTTGGTCCTGTAATTAATTTGCGGTCTTTGCTTGCAGGACTTCCGCAGAAGAAACAGAATTTATCTGAAGAATTAAATAATTTCATATATCCGACTCCATTCTTATGTTTTATTTTCTAAACGCCATTACCTGATCAATAATTCCGTATTCGCGGGCATCGTTTGCAGACATGTAAAAATCTCTTTCAATATCTTTTGCAACCTGCTCAATTTTTTTACCGGTATCATTTGCAAGGTATTCAATAGACAGTTTCTTTAATCTGATAATTTCTTTTGCAAGAATAGAAATATCACTTTCCTGTCCTTCAACACCGCCTCGTGGCTGATGAATCATAACACGGCTTGAAGGTAATGCATAACGTTTACCTTTTGTTCCGCCGGCAAGTAAAATTGCAGCCATACTTGCAGCCTGTCCCATACAGATTGTCTGAATAGGACATTTTACATATTTCATTGTATCATAAATAGCCAGGCCTGCAGTAACACTTCCGCCTGGTGAGTTTATATAAATACTTATATCTTTATCTGGATTTTCTGATTCAAGGAAGAGAATCTGTGCAACAACAAGGTCTGCTGTATAATCATTTATTTCTCCATCCAAAAAGATGATTCTGTCTTTTAAAAGCCGGGAAAATAAATCGTAGCCTCTTTCGCCGTTTCCCGTTCTTTCCCAAATATTTGGAATATTATTATTCATCTGTTCGTTCATAAAATCCCCTTTAAAAACGTCTTACCGAACTTGTTTCTATATCTATAATAATATACTGAATTTTTGTTAAATAGGGTAGTAGAATTATATAAAAAAAGCGGTGGCTGAGCTATGTCAAAAACCACCGTTTTTAGTTGAACACTTTTTGCAGAGCAAAAATGGCAAGCGTAACTTACCTTCGTGTCTTTCTTTTGATTTTATGCATTAGCAAAAAGGTCTTTGAAAGACATTTTATCGCCCTTAGAAACTTTTACTTCTTTATAAAGCTCGTCGTAAAGCTTATTTTCTTTTGTATCATCAATAAGATATTCTTTTGAGCGTGCATCTGCATAATGCTTTTTAACTTCTTCAACAGTCATTCCACCGTCTGCAGCAATTTCTGCATAACGAGCTTCTATTTCTTCTGGAGTAACGCTGATGTTTCTTTCGCGAATAAGATTATCTACAATAATACGAGACTTGAGCATCTTTTCGCTGTCGCCAGTCCACTGTTCAAGCATTGTTTCTTTTGTCTGTCCGCTTGCAGTAATCATTTTTTCAAGCTGTTCCGGGCTTGTCTGGAACTGCTGAGCCATCATTCTCCAGCGTCCATCAAGCTCTGCCTGAAGCATTGAGGCAGGAATATCAAATTTATTCTTTTCTACAAGCTGTTCAAGAAGTGAATTGTTCTTAATTTCGCGGAGTCTGCGGTTTTTAGCAGTTTCCATGTTCTTTTTAAGGTCTTCCTTCATGTCTGCAAGAGTTTTGTATTTTTCGTTACAGTCCTGAGCAAAATCATCATCCAAAGCAGGAAGATCGCGAATCTTTACAGCCTTTACAGTTACTTTAATTTTCTTTGTAAGACCTGCAAGGTCTGGATTTTCATCATCCTTCTTATATTTCTTTGTAATTTCTTTTGTTTCATCTTTTTTCATACCGATGATTTCGTCATCAATTTTATAGATGTTTTCTCCGCTACCTACTGTAAAGATAAAATCATCGCGTTTAGAATCAGCAATTTCGTTACCGTCTTCACCAATTTCAACATAATTGATAGTTACAATATCATCTTTTGCAACTACAGGATCTTTTTTATCAATAACCATTGCATTGCGTTCCTGCATTGTCTTAAGCTCATCAGCAAGATCGTCATCTGTAATTGTTACCTGAGGTTCTTTTACAGTTATTCCGGAAAAATTCTTTACTTCTACAGATGGGAAAACATCGTATTTAATTGTGTAAACAAGATCCTTTGTAATATCAAAATCTGGAGCCTTATCCATTGCCGGCTGAGCATATGGAAGAGGACGGTTCTTTTCATCTTCTTTAATTACTTCTTCAAAAGATTTGTCAATAAGTTCGCTGATTGTATCTGCTTTAATTGCATCTCCATATTTTCTTTCCAAAACATTTGCAGGAACATGACCTTTTCTAAAACCTGGAATCTGTGCATTTTTTACGTAATTCTTTAATGTTGCATTATATGCGTCTGCAACTTCCTCTTTTGCAATTGTTACTGTAAGCTCAACTGCTGATTTTTCAAGACTCTTGAATTCTTTCTTAAGTTTCAATTGGAACTCCTTATAAAAAAATAGAGACACAAGCTGTTGCGTCTCTATTGTAAGATTTAAGCGGAAAACGGGAGTCGGACCCGCGACATCCACCTTGGCAAGGTGGCGCTCTACCACTGAGCTATTTCCGCATTAATTTGTTTTACAGGCAAACGCCCTAGAGCGGAAAACGGGAGTCGGACCCGCGACATCCACCTTGGCAAGGTGGCGCTCTACCACTGAGCTATTTCCGCATAATCTGTAAATTGCGGGGGGAGGGACTTGAACCCTCACGCCGAAGCACCAGATCCTAAGTCTGGCGTGTCTGCCAATTCCACCACTCCCGCGAGTGATAGCCGTTCCCAGCAACTACGGAAAATTAGAATATATTTTTTTCTATTAATTGTCAATACATCTCATTACACGAAAATAAAAATCTGCAATGAATTCATTTAAAAAAAAATTCGAAAAAAAACATTGATTTTTGGTAAAAATTGCAAAGTGCTGCATTTATATATATAGAAATAATTGTAAAAAATGAGGTGCGTTATGATTATGAATGAATTTTTACCAGATTTTTCAAAAAGGATGTTCTTCTTTTACAAAAAGCTGATTTTTGAAAAGAAAGAATTTGTTATTTCTAAAAGAATCTTAGAAGAAAGTTTATCTGCTGCCATTAATGTAAAAACTAACTGCTATACCGATGCACTCATGAATTTACAGAAATTAGATGCCTGGCTGTGCCTGTTAAAATTTGGACGTTTTTGCGATAATTCTTCCATAAGAAAGTGCCTTGAATATTCAGATTTTATGAAAAGCTTAATAAAAAATCAGAATAGTAAATATGTAAATTGCGCTCAATGAATGCCAGTTTTCTCATGTTGACATATTTTCAAAGTTCGCATATAAAAGATGTATGTCAATTATTCCAGTTATTTTATCAGGTGGAAGCGGAACCCGTTTATGGCCGCTTTCAAATAATGATAAACCTAAGCAGTTTCTTCCGCTGGTTACAAATAATTCAATGATTCAGGAAACATATTTAAGGCTTAGCGGGCTTGATGTTTCTTCGCCAATTGTATGTTGTAATACTTCTCATAGATTTTTGGTTGCCCAGCAGCTTGAAGAAATTTCGGTAAAAAATCCAAGAATTCTTCTTGAACCTGTTGCAAAAAATACGGCACCTGCAATTGCTGCAGCCTGCTGTTGTGCTGTAAAAGAAGATCCGGATGCTATTGTAATAGTGCTTCCAAGTGATCATTCTATAGCAGATATTGATGCATTTAAAAATGCGCTTAATCTTGCCATTCAGGAAGCAGCCAAGGGAAGTTTAGTTACTTTTGGAATTGTTCCGACTTTTCCTGCAACTGGTTATGGTTATGTAAAAGGAAGTAAAGATTCTTCTTCAATAGATGGTTCTGTTCAGTATCTGGAAAAATTTGTTGAAAAACCGGATTCTGAAACCGCAAAAAAATTCCTGGAAAGCGGAGAATACAGCTGGAACAGCGGAATTTTTGTATTCAAGGCAAAAACTTTCCTGGAAGAATTAAAGGTCTTTGAACCGGATATCTGTTCACTTGCAGCGGCTTCTTTTGAAAAGGCCGAGGTAGATCAGGATTTTATTCGTCTTGAACGAGGCTGTTTTGAACTTATTACAGGAAATTCCATTGATTATGCTGTAATGGAAAAAACTAAGAAAGGTAAGATTGTTCGTCTTGATGCAGGCTGGAGCGATGTAGGTTCCTGGAGTGCTCTTTGGGAAATGAAGGATAAGGATTCTTCTGGAAATGTTATCAAGGGAAAGGTTATTGCCCTTGAATCTAAGAATTCTTATATTCGCGCAGATAAACGAATGATTGCAACAATCGGTGTAGAAGATCTTGTTATTGTAGAAGCTTCTGATGCTATTTTAGTTGCTGCAAAAGATAAGGTTCAGAATGTAAAACAGATTGCTGAAATGGCAAATAAAAGATTTGTTTAAAAAATCTTTAATAAACTATTGATTTAAATTTTATTTACTGATATAGTTTCAAACACCTTGTAAAAAGGAATGGGCCATTAGCTCAGCTGGTAGAGCAACAGACTCTTAATCTGTGGGTCGCAGGTTCGATCCCTGCATGGCTCATCAAAGCTTCTTGCTAAAAACAAGGAGCTTTTTTTTAATACGGTGCCTATAGTTCAGCGGTAGAGCGCCAGATTGTGGATCTGGTTGTCGTCGGTTCGATCCCGACTAGGCACCCTGGGTGCAAGATTTTTTCTTGCACCTTTTTTGTTTACGGCAATTTTGCCATGAACTATGCGCCTGTAGCTCATCTGGATAGAGCAACGGACTTCGAATCCGTAGGTAGCACGTTCGAATCGTGTCAGGCGCATAAACTTTTTTCTAGAGGCTCAATCAGGCCTCTTTTTTTATTCCCCTGAATTTTTAATTTTTCTCTAAACTAAATTTTTCATTTACCGATAAACAAGAGAATGACCGTATGGAAATTCAAGGGTTTAATATGAATGCATTGATTTCTGAATATTCTTTATTGTTAAAAAATGAAGACAAAATTCTTGATACTCTTTCTCAGAAGCAGATGGAATTGCGTAATGTTCTTCAGAATAAAGATTGGAGTTCTCTTACAACTTTAATGGCAGATGTAAATCGTTTATCAGATGATTTTCAAAGATTCGATTCACGCCGTGATGAACTTCAGAAGCAGATGGCACCTGCTGATGTTAAGTCCTTTTATGATATTCTCTCTCATTTAAGAAGCAAACTCTTAAAATGCAAGCTGGAAAATCAGGTAATAACTAATTATGTTACGGTTACAAAGCAGTTTATTTCAGAAGTGGTAGAAAAGGCATTGCCTCAGACCCGTAACAAAAATTATACAAAAGATGGAACAATTACCCAGCCGCATGCACAAAGCGTGCTTGTTGATGTTCGCGGTTAAACGCTAAAAAAGGAAGGTGTATTATGGGATCAACTTTTTCTGGAATAGAACTTGGTAAAAGAAGCATAATGGCAAATACAGATGCCATTACAACTGCAGGTCATAATATTTCTAATGCAAATACAGAAGGTTATTCTCGCCAGAGAGTAAAAATTAAGGAATTTGATCCTCTTTATAAACCAGATCTTGAACGCCTTGAACGTCCGGGCCTTATTGGTCAGGGAGTTGATGTTCAGTCAATTGAACGAATCAGAGACGAGCTTCTTGATAAAAGAATTGTTGCTCAGGCTAATCAGGAAAGTTACTGGGCTACACGTTCAAATTATTACACAATGATTGAACAGATTTATAATGAACCATATGATGTTTCAATCCGTTCCAATATGGATAAATTCTGGGAAAGCTGGCAGGAACTTTCGTTCGACCCGGAAAGTAAAGCTAGCCGGCAGGCTGTTGTTACAAGAGGAGAGACTCTTACAGATTCTATTCAGCAGCGCTTTGAATCTTTGAAAGGTGTTGGTGATCTTATAGATGGAGATATAAAAGCTACTGTTGAACAGGTAAACTCTTATACAAGACAGATTGCAGCTCTTAATGAAGAAATTGTAAAAAGTCTTGGAGTTGGAGATAACCCAAACGATCTTCTTGACCGCAGAGATCTACTTGTAGATAAGCTTTCTGAACTGATTAATATTACAACAGATAATCGCGATCCTGATGAATTTATGGTTCATGTAGGCGGAAAGATTCTGGTTCAGGGAAGTATTGCCCGCCAGATTGATATGGAACCACGCTTTGATGGTTCAGGATACAGCAAGCTTGTATGGGCTGATACTCGGGATGATGCATTCTTTTCTGGTGGAAGCCTTGGAGCTTTGGTAGAACTTCGCGATGTTGATATAAGAAATGAACTTCAGAGTCTTAATACAATGACAATGAACTTCAGCGATTTGGTAAATGACATTCATAGAAATGCAGTCGGTGCAAATAAAGTAACAGGCCTCAACTTTTTTGTTCAGCATCCTTTCGTAGAGAATGTGAATGGAAATTATGACCGGGACGGCGACGGAGCAATGGATTCTTCTTATATCTTCAGATTTTCCGGAACAAATGAACTTGATATGCAGCAGCAGGTAGGAATAGAAGGCGTTATGACCTTTAGTGGAACTACTGGCAATGTACAGGTTCCTTATTTTCATACAGATACAGTAGAAACTGTTATTGCAAGAATTAATGACAGCACAAGCGAAGTTAAAGCTTACCTGGATAAAAATAATCATCTTGTATTAAAAGCAACAACTTCGCAGAGTACAGATAATCCTGATTTTGTAATCCGCCATGTAGAAGATTCCGGTTATTTCCTTGCAGGTTATTCTGGAATATTAAATGGAACTGGACCTGAAAATGCTTATGATTTTGCAAACGTTGATGCAGTAAATTCTCTTGTTGCAGGAAGTCAGTTTGCAGTAGCTCCTGTTGTAAATCCTTCTGCTTACATTCAGGTTAATGAAGCAATTAAAAATGATGTTATGAGTGTAGCTGCAGGATATATTGACGCTTCTGGAAATTCACCAACAGGCGATGGACGTGCGGCTGTAGAAATTGCAGCAATAAGAAATACTGCCGTAATGGTTGGCGGAACAAAAACATTTGATGATTATTTTGCAGATTCTGTTACAAATGTGGGATTAAAAGGGGAACAGGCTCAGACTAATCTTTTAAGTCAGAATGCTATTATGGATGATCTTCATAATTTAAGAGATTCAATCAGCGGTGTTAATATAGATGAAGAGCTTGCAGAAATTATGAAATTTCAGCATGGATATAATGCAGCAGCAAAGTTTATTTCTGTCTGGGACAGTCTTATTGATGTTGTAATAAACAGACTTGGAGTATAAGCCTTCTATAAAAATATGAGGAGAACATTATGCATAGAATTAGTAGTCAGATGAATAATAATAATACTCAGAGCAGCCTTCGTTTACAGGAAAGCCGCTTGAATAAAGCAAATAATCAGATTGGTTCTCAGCAGAAAATTCAACAGCTCAGAGATGATCCTATTGCAGCCGGCCACTTAGTCCGCTACCAGTCATTTTTGAACAGGGTTAATCAGTTTGAAAAGAATTCTTTGCGTCTTACAGATGAGTTTGCTTTGCGTGAAGGATACATGACAGACAGTCTCGATATTATGCAGAGAATCCGCGAGCTTGCTGTAACAGGTGCAAACGGAATTTATACTGATGAAGATATGAAGAATATGGCCTCTGAAGTTGATGAACTTTTAAAGGCTCTTATTCAGAATGCTAATGCAGTAAGTGCTGACGGAAATTCTATTTTTGCCGGAACAAATACAAAGGCAACAGCTTTTGATGTTGAAATGGGAAATGTAGAAGGCAGCGGAATTCCTCTTATTCAGAACGTACGCTACAATGGAAACATTGAAGTAAACAAAATTGAAGTTGATGAACATAAATACATTGATAACGATAATGCAGGAGTAAAAACTTTCTGGGCAGAAAATCAGCAGATTTTTGGTGCAAGAGATGCGTCTGCATGGCAGGCAAGTTCTGATGGAATAATTTCAGTAGATGGAGTAGAAATCAGAATTAATCAGGGCGACAATATTTATGCTCTCGTTGCAAAAATTAATGATAGCGGAGCAGCTGTAAAAGCAAGTGTAGATCCTGTAAGAAACGCATTGAATCTATCTACTACAGATGCACGTCAGTTATGGTTAAATGATGTTGAAGGAAATGCTTTAAATGAACTTGGAATTATAAAAGACTCTTCTCAGCGACCTCCATATAATCTTGGAGACGGAGTTCGTGTCAGCGGCGGAAGCATGTTCGATACAGTAATTGCATTCAGAAATGCACTTTTAAGTGGTGATCATGAAATGATTGGCGGAAGAGTTCTTGGTGCACTTGATAAAGGAATTGATAGTCTTGTTACTAGAATTGCTAAGTCTGGCTCAGAATATGAAAGAGCACAGCTTAATGCAACTAGAAATTCAAAACTTGCACTCGATGTTACTCAAATGGTAAGCAGAGAAGGAGACCTTGATTTTACAAAAGCTATTACAGATTTGAAAATGCTGGATTACACAAATCAGGCAACTTTGAGTCAGGCTGGAAAAATGTACAGCTCAACATTGCTTAACTATATGAAATAACAGGCTGCAAAGGCAGAGTCTTAGGAGTATAAAATGGAAATAGTAACTAAAGCTCATGGGAAAATGGAAATTTCAGAAGACAGAATTATTACGATTCCAGACGGGCTTTTTGGTTTTGAAAAATATACAAAGTTTGCACTTGTTGATTCTGATTATGAACCTTTTTTATGGCTGCAGAGTACAGAAGATCCTAATCTTGCATTTTTGATTGTAGATCCTTTCCTTATCTGTTCTTATTACGAAACAGACATAGATGATGATTCTCTTGCAAAAATCGGAATTACAAAACCAGAGGATATCATCATAATGACAATTGTAACAGTTCCTCATGACGGTAGTGCAATTACTGCAAACTTTCAGGGGCCTTTAGTAATCAATAAAGTAAACAGAAAATGTGTTCAGGCAATTTTAAGCGATAACCGCTGGTCTACAAAAGTGAATATCATCGAAGCGCTAAACTCAAAAGGAGATAGCGTATGTTAATTCTTTCAAGAAAAATTGATGAAAAAATTAAAATTGGTGATAACATAACAATTACACTTATTGATGTTCATGGCGACCAGGTAAAAATTGGTGTAGAAGCTCCAAAAAATGTTAAGGTTTTCCGTCAGGAAGTTTTTGATGCAATCCAGAGCGAGAACAAGGCTGCAGTCGTAGATGCTCCAGAATCTGGAAATGAAAAAGCAATAAGTGCTGTTAGTGCATTGAGTAAGCTTTTAAAAAAATAGCAGTCAGTTATTGAGCATTTCGTCAGACGACTTATCCATTGTTAAGCTTTAATTCGGCTTCACTTGCACGAAGGTAAACAGGACCATCATAATCTTCTAAAGGCTTTTCGTTATTTTCTATCATCTTTTCTGCAAGCCTTATAAGGGATTCTGATGTGTTGAAAGAAAATTCGGGCGCAAAGAATTTATGAGTTTTATCCTGAGCGCAAAGCAATTCATATAATTTTTTATTATCTGGTCCAAGAATCCAGAATTCTTCGTTATCTGCAAATTCCGATATTTTTGAAATTATATTTTCTACCGGATAATCATCGTCCTTTAAAAGTACTTTGGAGTTATTAAAAATAGAGCTGTAAAATTTTCCTTTGTTTGCATCTATGCAGGAAATTACATTTTTGCCTGTCTGTAAAAAAGGCTCCGCATATACTTTAAGAGAAGAAAGTCCAAAGCATGGAATATTGTAAGCAAAGGTTAATGCCTTTAGCGCAGAAAGCCCAAGCCTTAAACCTGTAAAGCTTCCCGGTCCGATAGTTACTGCAGAATAATTTAATTCAGAAACATTTATTCCGGCAAGCGAAAGAGCATTTTGTAATGCAGGAACAATCATTTCTGATTGACGCATTCCTATATCAAAAGTTGTGAATATTTTTCCTTTCTCAGTTTCAACTCCAATTGAAAATTTTGAAACTGCACAATCCAATGCCAGTATATTCATAAAAAGTCCTATTTTATTTCGCTGTGATTCCAGTTTTCTATTTCTATTTTTCTGCTTCCATCATCCTGCGGAGTAAGTCGTATAATTATTGTGGAAGAGGGAAGCTCATCCATAATTTTTTCGCTCCATTCAATAAGGCTTACACCATCGCCGTAAATCATATCATCTGTTCCAAGATTTATAAAATCTTCTGTGCCTTCAAGTCTGTAAACATCCATGTGGTATAAAGGCATTTTTCCATAATATTCACTTATGAGACAAAAGGTAGGACTGGTTATTTCTTCTTCAATTCCAAGTGCAAGTGCAATGCCTTTTGTAATTGTTGTCTTTCCTGCTGCAAGAGTTCCCTGCAGAGCAATTACATCGCCTTTCTGGAGTAATGAACCGATTTTTTTTCCTAATTCAATTGTTTCTTCTGCAGAAGAAGTGTAGAACGTTAACAAGGAAGCCTTCCTTCAAGTTCTTCTGTAAGAATGTATTCTATAAGTGCTTTTTTAACAGGAATGAGAGGATAATTAATTGGCTGTAAAAATGAAATTTCTATGATTTTCTTTCCAATCGGGCTGGTTTCAATACTAAAAAAGATTGGTGCATTTTCCTGGCTAGTTGGTAAATCAAGTATCGCATCGCAAGTATATTTTCGCATGTAAAAAACTTCGCCATGTTCCGGCTTTATGTTTTCAAGTTTTACAACCTTCATATTCTTACAATTTTACTACAGTAAATCCCTTTTTTCAAGTAATTAAAATTTGCAAAATTTGTTCTAAAATTTGTATATTGCAAGATAAATTTTATTTCTGGACTTTGTAGAAATTCGAAGAAACTGAATATGAAGCGCAAAATTTCCATTCTGAAGTTTTCTTGTCTTTTTTATAATTCCTACAATCTTTTCATCAATTCCGTAATCAGGAACAGTAACACTTATATTTTGTCCTTCTTTAATAGGAAGTGTAGTCTGAATACAGCAGCCGCCACCCGAAATATTTGTCATTTTTCCGGTGTATTTTTTTTCGGAAAAAATGTATTTTTCTTCTTCTTTCTGTGCAGATTTATTTACTGTAAGCGGATAAAAATCGCACTGAACATCAATAAAGTCTCTTTTAAAATGGCGCTGAGCCTGAGAAATTAAATGATCTGTGTGAGTAAGATACATTAAATAATTTTTGTCAGGAGTTTCTTCATAACGAACAACTCTGGAAACAAGGTTATATGCAAGCCCTTCTTTTGTTTTGTAAGTAAAACGCTGCTTACTTAAAGGTTCAGGTTTTTGCGGAGAATTATAAATGAAAGGCGGAACTGCAACAATAAAAAAGTCCTTTGTAATTTTTTCTATTTTTAAAGGATAAAGTTCACCGTTCATATTTATAAATGTAATATTCAGGCCAACAGTCATTTGTCTGGTTGAAGAAATTTGCTTTCCCTGAGCAGCAAGTAATTCGAGCTTATATAAAATTACAAAAAAATCATTTATCTGATTTTCATCAAAACTGTTCGTTTCTTTTGCAAGATTAAAAGCCTGCCGGAATAAATCTGTAATTTCGGCATTTGATTTTATAAGATATCTTATATTATTGCATTCTGTAATCTTACATATTTCCCATAAGATTTTTTCATCTTCTTTTGTAAAGTGATTATGCTTACAGAGCTTTTCTACATCGTCTCTTTTTGTTTTTCTATTCTTTTGTTTTTCTATATATTTTTCAGATTTAAAATAGGAACTGATAGCCTTATAAATAAAAAAAGCAACTGAAAGAATTAAAATAAAAATAACCAGCAGCATTATTATGAGGAAAATTGGAGCAGTTTGTCTTGCTTCTAAAGGAGAACCTGAACCACCTTGAAAACTTTTTGCTGCAGCTTTAATAATGTAGCTTTTCATAGGAACCTCCCGTACAATCTGTCGTGATTTTTTTTATTTTAAAAATTCTTTAACGCTTTAGAAATTGCTTCAAGACGAGGACAAATTTCATATTCAGACAAATCGCCTATCATTACAGTGTCGTTGTTTTGGAGCGCGTCTTCAAAATCTTTAAGAATAGGAGAGAAGTCTGCAAAAAAATCTTTAAACGACATTCCGTTTAAGGTTGTCTGTGTAAAAGTGTCCGGGAATAAACTTGCAAGTGTTGCAATATGACAGAACTGGTCAATACTGTCTGCAAGTTTTTTGATTGCTTCGCTTACTTCAAGATTTTTGTTGCTTTGTAAAGCCATAGGAACATTCTGCATCTGCTCTGCAAGCGTTTCAAAAAGTTCAGAAAGCTTATTGAAGGATTCTTTTATATCATTTTGAGTAATAACAGAAAATTCGAACTTTGTATTTTTTTCAAGAGGCTTTGAAGCTTCTTCATCAAAAGAGTCGGCTGTAATATTTTTTCCGTTTATTATAATTCCAATTACTGCAGCCTGATTCTCTTCGCATGTTTTCTCAAAGGAATGAAGTACATCTCCAATTGTCTGTTCTCCTTCAAGCTGAACATCTACATTCTGCCCGTTTATATAAAACTCTATCATAATTCCCCTCATTAATTATTATTTCTTTGATTTTGTCTTGTAAAATTATTAATTGTAGTCTGCTGACTTTCCAGACTGTTTAAAGAACCTTCCATCTGACTGTATTTTTGTCTAAGCTGAGCTTCTTTTTCATCCATCTGAGATTCAAGTTTTGTAATTCTTGTTTCAGAGCTTTTAATTTTTGAATCTAATGTGGAAGTTTTTAACGAAAGAATTCCACCTGTCTGAGTATAAGCGGAAATCTGCTTATCGAGCTTATAGGCAATTCCAGAATCTACAATTAAATCACCATCGGAGTCAAAACCAAAAAGCTGCCTGATATCATCAAGATGATTTTCTATTGCATTGTCGAGTTTCTTTTCGTCAATTTCAAGATAGCCGCGTAATTTACTTTGAGAATAGCCGCCTGAAAAACCTGATGCATTTGTTCCAATTCCAATCTGCGATAACTGATTAATCTGTGCGTAATCAGAAAAATTATAGCCCGAAACAAGAATTGTCTGCATATTGCTTTTTATGTTTGTTAAAGAAAAATCTGTAGAGAACATTCCAAGCTTTTTATATTCAGCTTCTTTTTCGGAATCTGTAAGATAATCAAGCTCTTCTATTAATTCATTTTTGTTTTGAGAAAGAATATTAATTTCTGCAACTGCCTGATTGTAATAACCGACAAATTCAATAATTGCATTTTTAGAAGCTTCTTTATCTGGTGCTACAGAAATAGTTGCTGTCTTTTCGGTGCGGTCATGAACGTTTAATGTAATTTCGGGAATGACGTCATCTATTTTATTTGAAGGCCGAGTAATTGTAATGCCTTCATATTTTATAATTGCGTCGTCGGCCTGAGAAATAGGGTGGGCTGGTCCATATCCCAAATCTTCACTTGGATTCATAGCTGTAAGATTAGAAATTTCCAGTGAATATCCTGTATTTGTATTTGCAATTGCTATGGCTTTAATTCCGTCATATTCTGCAAGATTGATATCTACATCATGAGTTGTTTTATCCAGAAGATTTTTTACAGTAATTTCTTTTTCGCTTCCATCTTCCATAATTGCAAGAATTACAGTTTCTGATTGAATTATATCCAGCGGCTCTGGAGGTACAGGCGGTAAATCAAGAGTTGTATCTGACTGGGAATTTTCAATTGTAATTCCTGCAAATTCTGCAGAGCCGGAATCTGGCAATTCCGGCTGTAAAAGACTGCGGTTTATTTCTTCTGTAATGTCGGTTTCTTCAATTGCTTTAATTGTGAATGTTACATGAAGCCCGTCTGTATTTGTTACTTTAGCAGGTATTTCTATCTGGTATGCACCTCTTGGTTCTACCTTTACAGTTTCTTCAAGAAATTCTGCATTGGAGAAGGAGAGGGAAGGCATATATATATTATCTTCTGCTGTGATTTTTTGTACAGCTGTTGTTTGCAAAGGTTTTAAATCTTCCTGAGAATTCTGTAATGTTATTGCATTTGATTTTATTTTTGCAATCATTCCGGAATCAAATGCCAGAGTTTTTGCGGCATTTTCAAAAATAAGTTTATTTTCTTTTCCTGTTTGAACTGCTTCTATAAGAAGTGCTTTTTTACCGGCACTGGCTCCTATTACAGAAGATTTTATTATTCCGTTTCCGCGTTTATTAAGGCTGTTGGCAAAATCTTTTACGCTTCCGCCTTTCCAGTTAAAAGAGACAGTTTTTTCACCAACTTTATAAACATAGTTTCCTGCGGGAATTTTATAGTCGGCAGCCAGATCATCAGATAAAAATCTGTCCGAAGCTGCAGCCTGAATTACGTCTACTTTAAATGATTGAATATCTGCGCTTCTTGTAGCTTCTGCGGTAATTGAGTTTTCCTGGCTTGATGAAGTAATTTTGCTGTTAAAAGGATTTTCATAAGAGTACAAATTTTTTGTTTTGTCTCTAAGAGTTGTGAGTTTCGAATTTACATCTCTCCAGGCATCTTTTTCAGCTTTATACGTTTCTAACTGTTTTTGTTCTCTTGTAAGTGGAATTCTTTCCACCTGCATAAGTTTTTCGACAGTATCATTTGTATTATACTGATCTGTAACACCTGGTATATTCAGTCCTGCCATGTTTAAACTACTTCATCAAATATATTGCCGATTGCTTTCCTAAGTCTAAGCTTCAGTTTCTGCATATCTTCAGACGGAATCTGTTTTACAACCTGATTTGTAGAAGAATCTACAATAGAAACAACTACGCTGCCAAGTTCCTTATTAATGCTGAATTGAAGTTTGTTACCAGCTACCATTTCAGACATTTTCTGAAGCTCCTGAACACTTGCTTTTGTTTCTGCAAGAACCTGTTCGAGAGTCTGTGCTACCTGAGCTCCTGTGGGCGTAATGGACTGATGTACAATTGCAGCTTGAGACTGCTGTACATTCGGACTTTTTACACTTACTGAATTATAAAGAGTTTGGCCATCCATTGCCACATGAACCATAGAATTCTGAGTAATAGTATTCATAGTTCTCCTCCTTGATTATGCGCCACGAATGGCGCAATCTTACAATGAAAAAGAAGAAAGGGGGGCGCACCCCTTTCTTTTTTTTTTGCTAAAAACCAAAAAGATGACATCCAGCTATCTCTTTGATTCTTAATTAGAAATTAGGCCTAATTTCTAGTTCTAACGCAAAAGTGCCAATACAGTTTCTGACTGTGAGTTAGCCTGTGCGAGCATTGCAGTACCAGCTTGTGTGAGAATCTGGTTCTTTGTGAATTCAACCATTTCAGAAGCCATATCTGTATCGCGGATGCGGCTTTCTGCTGCCTGGGTGTTTTCAGCTGCAATATTTACACCTTTTGCTGCCATTTCGAAACGGTTCTGGTATGCACCAAGATCCGCTCTCTGCTTTGATACAGTGGTCAATGCTGAGTCAACAGCTGCAAGAGTCATATTAGCTTCATCTGGAGAAGAAATAGAAATCTGTTCTTCACCGCCCTGAATACCTTTAAGACCAAGAGCCTGTGCTGTCATTGTTCCAATGTATACACGTGCGTTCTGGTCAACGTTTGCACCTACCTGGAACTGCATAATTCTGTCAGATCCTTCGCTAAAGCGTCCAGTAAGCATATTCATGCCATTGAACTGAGCTACGCTGGCAATGCGGTCAACTTCTGCAACAAGTTGAGATACCTCAACCTGAATCTGCATACGGTCTTCATCGCTGTAGATTCCGTTTGCTGACTGAACAGCAAGTTCGCGAACACGCTGAAGAATGTCTGTAGTTTCAGCCAAATAACCTTCTGTTGTCTGGATGAAAGAAACACCATTCTGAATGTTCTTAGAAGCCTGATTCAAGCCACGAATCTGACTGCGCATCTTTTCAGATACTGCAAGTCCTGATGCGTCATCACCGGCACGGTTGATGCGTTCACCAGAAGAGAGTTTCTCTATGTTTCTCATGATGTTGTCATTCGAGATGTTTGTCACACGATCAGCATAAAGTGAACTCATGTTGTGATTAATAATCATAATTGTGCCCTCCATGTTTACTAGGAGTAGAACATCATGTTCTACCCGGGTGAGATTCACCCATCCTGCAGTGTGAAGGCTGAATTGATTTTTGCGCCCTCAATTCAGGTCAAATCCATACAGCAGGAATAGCCCGTCTAAAATTTAAACCGGCTGTTCTTGCTGCCACTCTGCAGTACACAAAGGCACTATGTCAAAGAACTAAACGCATTTGACTGCGTTTAACTATTATACTACGATATTTCTAGAAAAGTCAAAAAAAAGAGATTTAGGAAATACCGTGCAAAAAGGGGAGAAAGAAACCCAGTGCGTATTAGCCCTAAGCTTCTCCCACCCCTTTTGTGAATATTCAGAACTATTGTTCCGAATTATACATTACTATTTGACTAAACTCAAGCAGATTAGCGCAATAAGCTCAAAACATTCTGGCTCTGTGAATTAGCTTGTGCTAACATTGCAGTTCCAGCCTGCTGGAGTACAGAATTCTTTGTGAACTCTACCATCTGGCTTGCCATGTCTGTATCACGGATTCTTGATTCTGAAGCCTGTGTATTTTCAGCTGCAATATTCAAGCCTTTTACAGTCATTTCAAGTCTGTTCTGGTAAGCACCAAGATCTGCTCTCTGCTTGTTGATCTTCTTCAATGCTTCATCAATAGTACCGATTGCACGGTTGGCATCTTCCGGTGTGGCAAGAGAAATTTTCTCTTCTGAACTAAGATCACGGATTCCGAGTGCCTGAGCCGACATTGTACCGATGTAAACCTGTACTCTCTGATCCATGTTAGCACCAATATGGAACCACATAGAACCAGTTACTACATTTTCTCCGGTTGGCTGTGCAAAACGTCCTGTGAGCATGTTCATTCCGTTGAACTGAGCGGAACTTGCGATACGATCAACTTCAGAAACAAGTGCTGAAATTTCAACCTGAATCTGCATACGATCTTCATCAGAATAGATTCCGTTAGATGACTGAACAGCAAGCTCACGAATACGCTGCATAATGTCAGTTGTTTCCTGGAGGTAACCCTCTGTTGTCTGGATAAAGCTGATACCGTTAGAAGCGTTCTGAGAAGCCTGATTCAAGCCGCGGATCTGGCTGCGCATCTTTTCAGATACTGCGAGTCCTGAAGCATCATCGCCTGCACGATTGATTCTTTCACCTGATGACAGTTTCTCCATATCTTTGTTGAGATAGAGACCTGTAACTCCGAGTTGACGATTGGCAAACATTGCCGACATGTTGTGGTTGATAACCATAGTATTCCTCCTTGGAATGTGTGCAGAAGAATCCTTTCTTCTGTTAGTAGAAAACGCAAAAATGCGTAAATGTTGTTTACAAGGCTACACCTACACATTTTTGCTTGAATGCCATTTCCCGTAATTAAACGGCAGAACTTGGCATCTCTTTGTTGTTTATCGGACGGAATACAAATAAACTTTAATCTTTTTTTTAAATTTTTTGCTTTTTTTTGCATTTTTTTTACAAAAAAATGCAAAATTCAGGATTTTTTAAAGATTTATCATTTTTTTAAGGGCTTTTACAGCTTTTCCTCTGTGAGAAATCTCATTTTTCTGCTCTGCAGTAAGCTCTGCAACGGTTTTATTAAATTCTGGTAAAAATACAATAGGATCGTAGCCAAAGCCGCCGGAACCACTTTGTTTGGAAATATCATCTATAAGAGTGCCTTCAAAAGTTTCCTGGGCAACAAAAAGTCTGTCTCCGCCGCAATACATTACCATAGCGCAGGTATAATGGCAGGAACGTTCTCCGTGCAGATATTCTCCTTTTGGAAGCTTGCCGGATTTTATAGCCTGGTTTGTCTGCTCAATAAGAAAAATATTCTGTTCTTCCTGAGAAATTTTTTTTCCATCAGGTTTTCCGTGTATAAATTCCGGACCGGCATAGCGTGAAGAATATAGACCCGGTTCGCCGCCTAAGGCATCTACGCAGATTCCTGAGTCATCGGCAATAACAGGGCAGTGTACAATTTCATACAAGGCTTTTGCTTTTATAAGACTGTTTTCATAAAAGGTTGTTCCCGTCTCTTCGGGATTAAAATCAATACCTTCGTCTTTTGGAATTAAAATTTCATGCTCTTTTAAAAGCTCGCACATTTCCTTTTTTTTATGGAGATTTCCAGTTGCTAAATAAATTTTCATAATCTGTATTATATTAAAAAAAATATTCAAGGCAAGTACCATTTAAAAAAACAGAAGAGCTTAAGTAAAAGCTCCTCTGTTTGAAAAAAAATTATAAATCGGTCAGCTCTGAATCCTCTGAAAAATCTGTTATTTCTTCATTGTTCAATTTTTTTTCTATTTCCTTTTTTGCAGAGGCTACATAATAAGAAACCTGTCTTTCGCAAATTCCCAGAAAATTAGCAATCATTTTATTTGATGGACGCACGTATGGTCCCCCGTTTTTTAGCTGCATATTGAGCTTTTTCCATTGTGCGTTATGAAGAATAATTTTTTCTTCCAGCTTTTTTTTCTGAAACTCATCTTCACAAATTCCACTTTTTAAGGCTTCAAATTGACTTTCATAATTCAATTTATAATAGTAAGCTCGATTTCTTCGTTCGGCTTTATAATTTCTCTTTTGAGATTTTTCATCCAGAGAATTTTTTAAAAATTGAATTGCTTCATAAAAATCGTCCTTATTAAGCTTATAATGCTCGGCAATTTTTACTATTATTTCGTCGGTAAGGTAAAAGGAAGATTTCATTGCAAGGACAAGCAGGCGTTTATCACATTTGTTATCAATAATCTGATCAAAAGTTTTCTTAAAATCTTCTACAGAAATCTGTTTGAAATTTCGCGGCGCTTTTGGAACTTCTGTAACAGGTGTAAGTCTGGACAATTTCTGTTCGTTTTCTTTAATCTGAATTTTACTGTCTGTATAGATGGCATTTTCACGGTTTTTCTGTTTAACCAGCGTTCGCTTTTTTGTATTTATTGCACTTGTTACCAGCCAGTAAATATGATAGAAAAAGTCTTCTCCGCCAATGTATAATGCTGTATTCAATTCATATTTTCCATTTTTACAGCATAGTGGCAGAAGCCTTTCTTTTTTACCTAACAAAATTATCATGATGTCGGATTTAAAATCTTCGTCATATTTGTTAAGTCCAAAAATTTGCGGATGTTTCTGGATAAACTCCAGAACATTTCCAGCGGCAGCCTCCCTAGTGATTTCCCCCTTAATCACTAAGGATGGCAGGTTGTTGAGTTCACTAACGTCCATAATTAAACATGCCTCCTTTGCATATGTAATTTGTTCATACTCTAAAGCAAATTTCATGCCAAGTTTTTTTTGAAGTGCAGGGGACGATTGATTGTTTGTATATTAATGAAAAATATTCCATCTGGAAAAATTTCATTTTTAATCTGTAAAAACAGGAGAAAACTGTTATATGTTGTTTTATTATGAAGCTATGTAATGTTGATAGACTAATATAGAAAAGAAATGCAAAAAATATGATTTTTATTTAAAAATTAATGATTTTTTTTGAGAATAAGATTTATGAAACTTGACATAATCTCTTTTTTTATATAGTATAACGTTCATTGCATGGCGACATAGCTCAGTTGGTAGAGCACACGGCTCATATCCGTGATGTCAATGGTTCAATCCCATTTGTCGCTAAAGGCTTCCTTTTTTGAGGAAGCTTTTTTTTTATTTAAAAAACAATTACAGAACCTGAATGCGTTTTCAAATAAATTTTTTATTTCAAAGTTTGATTTTAATGGCCTGTTAATTTTATTAAGAATTGTTAATTAATTAACAAAATTAACGTTATTTGAGCATTTTTTGCGAAGAAAAAAAGTATAGTTTACGACATTTTTTTTATTATCTTGTTGACTTCTGAGTTCTTTATGATACAATAGATATAATAATATAACCCTATGTTCGGCGGAGCCGGACTGTTTAAGGAGGCCAATTAAATGGCAAAGGTAGAACTTAAGGGTATTGGTAAGGTTTACGACGGCGGTGTTCGTGCTGTAAACAATGCTAATATCACTATTGAAGACAAGGAATTCTGCGTATTCGTAGGTCCTTCTGGATGCGGTAAGTCAACAACTCTCCGTATGATTGCTGGTTTGGAAGATATCACTGAAGGTACTCTTCTTATTGATGGTCGCGAGATGAACGATGTTCCTCCAAAAGACCGCGATATCGCAATGGTATTCCAGAACTATGCTCTTTATCCACATATGACTGTTTATGATAACATGGCATTCGGATTGAAGATTCGTAAGATGGACAAGGCAGAAATTGACCGCCGTGTTCGCGATGCTGCTAAACAGCTCGACCTTACACAGTACCTTGATCGTAAGCCAAAGGCTCTCTCTGGAGGACAGAGACAGCGTGTTGCTGTAGGACGTGCTATCGTACGTAACCCTAAAGTATTCTTGTTCGATGAACCTCTTTCAAACTTGGATGCTAAGCTTCGTGTAACAATGCGTTCTGAATTAGCTTCTTTGCACAACAGACTTCAGGCTACAATGATTTACGTAACACACGACCAGATTGAAGCTATGACACTTGGTACAAAGATCGTTGTAATGAAGGACGGAGTTATCCAGCAGATTGGTGCTCCACTTTACCTCTACAACAACCCAATCAACAAGTTCGTTGCAGGCTTCATTGGTACACCTCCAATGAACTTCCTCACTGTAAAGGTTCTTGAGAAGAACGGAAAAATCGTTTGTGATGAAGGTTCTTTCGAAATCAACCCTACAGACGAGCAGGCTAAGAGCTTGAAAGACTATGTTGGTAAGGAAGTTTCATTCGGTATTCGTCCTGAAGACCTCACATACGTTGACAAGCCGGCTGCAAAAGATGATATGCAGATGAAGATTACTAACAAGGAACCACTTGGTGCTGAAACACACTTGTACCTCGTTTCTAACAAGGGACAGTCTATCATCGCTAAGACAAACGCTAATGCTGAATTCCGCCTTGGAGACTCAGTAAACGTTGTTCCTAACATGGCAAAGGCTAAATTCTTCTCTCTTGATGAAGGAGAATTGAACATTTGTGATACAATCGAAAAGAAATGGTAATTTTCCGGTTGTAAACTGATGAAAAAGGCTGTCCAAAAGGGCAGCCTTTTTTATATAATAAAAAGTACTTAAAAAGAGGTCTTATGAAAAAAATAATTCTGACATTTGTTTTTTCTTTAATTTTTTCTATTTCTTTATCTGCACAGGTTCTTCCTGAAGTTGGTGTAGAAAATACTTTATCAACTTCTTTTGGTTCTCCTTATTCCAATGTAATTACAAAAAATCCGGCAGATGAAGGCATTCATTATTACGGCATTCTGGATACACTTCAGGTGCGTTTAGATGTAGGAATGTTTACTGCCGAAGGAATGTTAAACTGGGGAGCATTAACAGACTGGAAGCTGGATGGAAGCTTTAATAGTTTTACTTTTAAAAATACTTCTATCACTCCATTTTATTATACTAACTGGAGTTATCAGGGCGGATGGTGGACCAGTCCGTATATAGAAAGCTATTATGTAAATTTCCTTTTTCATCCTGTAAAGGGACTTGATTTTGGAATGGGTACCAGACTGAACTGGGTAATTGGTCCTGCTCCAACTTCTTATCAGAATTACTGGGAACCTGCGGCTCATATTGCACAGGGTGGATTAAAAGATGCTGCTCCGGGACATGCAGATGTTGCAGGTTATACATATTATGCAAGCTGTTATACCTGTTTATATGAATTAAATACAAAAGCAGCTCTCGGTCTTCGTTATTGCCTTGATGATAAACTTGAAATTGGAGTTTCTCTTCCTTCCGGAGTAACAACTTCTGCACCTTTGTTTAATGCGGCTTTTGCAATTCATCCTGTAAAGCAGTTTAAGGCTAGTGTTGCATATGAAGGAATACTTCGTTCAAACGGGAACTTATACGCCGGCCTTACAATAGATTTTAATTATGTAATAATGGATGCTTATCTTGCAATAAACTTCCGCAATAACAGGTTCCTTGCAGATCCATATACCGAACATTGGGGCGATCACTGGGGAACTGGTGGTGCAATAACATTTAAAATTCCAAATATCGAAATGAAGCTCAGACCGGAAGCTGGTTTTTCTTTCTTTAATAATTCCAATTATACAATGGCCTGGTATACCGGAGCCAGAATGGAATTTAATTTTGCAGAAACCTTTGTTCTTGGAGCGTGGTCAAGTTATGCTGTAGGTTCTTCAGATAACAGATGGTATGATAAAGATTATGAAAAAACTGCATTGTATCATCCGGAATATACCGGCGGACATATTTTTGACATTCGTCCAGATTTAACCTGGAATGTAAACAAAAATCATGCAATTTCTCTGTATTTTGATTTTCAGAATCGTTTAAGATTTGATGATACAAACTGGAATACATGGGCAAGCGGAATATACTGGACATATAAAAAATAACGTTGTAAAAAACATTTTTTTCCTATATATTGTGTTTTATGGATAAATCTTCCCTTGTACTTTATAAGAATCAAATTGCTGTTATTAATGAAAAGGAAGGCGAAAAATATTTAATTAAATTCTGTACGCAGCCTGCTACTGCTTCCGGAAAAAAGGCTGTGTATACAGAACAAAAGGTTAGGGAAAAAGATATAATTCCATTTCATCAGGGACCAGCTTCTTTAGAAGCTGTGTTGGCTTATTCTGATGATTCACTCCCTTCAAAAATACAGGAAACCTACGAGCTTCTTATGTCTGATGAACAGACAGCAACTCAGAAAATTTCTTTAGAAGAGCTTTCTGAGTATGCTCTTGGAAAATTTTCTGCAGAAGAATCGTGGGCGTTTTATAATGCTGTCTGTTCTTCTGTTTATTTTGTAATTCAAAATGAAGAATTAAAGAATGGAGAAATTTATTTTCTTCCAAGAACAAATGAGCAGATTGAAGAAATTAATAAAAAGAATTACGAAAAAGAGCATGAGGAAGAAATAAAGAAAGAATTTATAGCACGCTTAAAGTCAAAAAAACTTAAGCTTCCCGATGATTCACGTTTTATGGGCGAAGTAGAAGCCTTTGCTTTATGCAAAACAGATAAATCAAAAATTCTTTCCGAAGCGGGCTTCAGTCAGTCTATAGAAAAAGCCCACAAGCTTCTTATTGATACAGGTATCTGGGACATTACAAAAAATCCTTATCCTACGAGACTTGGTTTTTCTTTTGACTCTGCCAAAGAGCAGCTTGGTCCAATGCCCGAAGAAGAACGAATTGAAATTAAAGGAATTGCATATGCAATAGACAGCGAACATTCTACAGACCCGGATGATGCCGTTGCCTTTGACGGAGAATATCTTTGGGTTCATATTGCAGATCCGGCTTCTGCTGTTTTACCGGATTCAAAAATTGATGAGGTAGCTCGAGGCCGTGGAACGACTTTGTACATACCTGAAGGAACTTCCAGAATGTTATGTGAAAGCTGTCTTGAAGATTATGCTCTTGGATTAAAGGAAATCAGCAGAGCTCTTTCTTTTAGGATAAAGCTGGATTCAGAAAGTCAGATAGAAGAATGCCAGGTAATGAAGACAATTATAAAAGTAAAACGCATGACATACGTTCAGGCAGAAGAGCAGAAAGAATCTCCTGATTTAAAACCCTTGTTTGAAATTGCAAGAAAAAATAAAGCAAGAAGAGAAGCTAATGGCGCGGTTGTAATTCAAATGCCGGAAGTTGATATTTGTGTAGATAAAGAAACTAAAAAAGTAACTATAGAACCAGAGCTGCGCTTAGAGTCTAATGATATGATTGCTGAATTAATGATTCTTGCAGGAGAAGGTGCGGCAAAATTTGCTTTTAAGAATTCAATACCATTTATGTATATAAGTCAGGAAAGTCCGGATTTTCCTTCTAAAATTCCAGAAGGCTGGGCAGGGCAGTTTGCCATGGTAAAATGCATGAGAAAGCGTTCAGTTGGAATTACTCCAGCATCACATGCAGCTCTGGGACTTTCATTTTACAGTCAGGTAACTTCGCCTTTAAGACGATACGGTGATTTAATTTCGCATCAGCAGCTTCGTGCTTTTATAGATGGAAGAAGATTGTTAAATAAAGATGAAATGCTTGAACGCGTAGCTGCAGGTGATGCTGCAAGTCTTGCCGCAAGAAAGGTAAGCCGTCAGAGTGAATTACACTGGAAGCTTGTTTATCTTTTACAGAATCCCGAAAAAACTTATGAAGCCTTTTGTATAGATAAGCGCGGAAATGATGCTCTTTTTTTAATACCTGCTTTAGATATGCAGACAACAATTAAAAACTGCGCAGACCTTGCATTAAACGATAAAAGAATTTTACAGATGAAGAACGTAGATATAACTGTTCAGTCTGTGGATTTTGTTTTTGTAGTCTGAGCTGTAAAAAATAATTCGTTAGAAAAATACACCGGATTCAATTTCGCTGTATAAAGCTTCGTAAAGAGTTGCTTTATCTGTGTTAGTGTCTCTAATTGTTTTTGCCATTCTTTTTGCAAGCTTTAATAAAACTCTGTAGCCTAAAAGTGGTTCTTTATCGCATACATCTAAGAATTTTGTGCTGGAAAGAGCAATACATTTGCAATCGGTAATAGCTTTTACAGTTGCAGTTCTTGGATCATCGCTGATTAAGGCAGTTTCTCCAAAGAAAACATTATCTTCGCTTTTTAGGTCGGCCAGGGCAATTGTATCTCCGGCAGGAGTTTTACGGCAGATATGAACAGAACCTTCATATAGAATGTAAAACATATCACCGAATTTTCCTTCTGCAATTATTACATCTCCTTTCTGATAAGTTTCAATAGTCATGCTTTCATAAACTTCTTTAAGAATGCGTCTGTCGTTTTCGTCGTTAATATTAAAATCAGAAAAGAGTTGAATCTGTACCAGCTTTGGTAAAACTTCATTAAAATTTTCCATTTTTATTTCCTTGTTTTAGAACCTGCTTCTGAAGCTTCAGAAAGTAAAGACTGCCCTCGAACTAAAATAGCCTTTGTATTTTTTTGAATTATATAATCCTGTGGAGGAGTTAAAACAGGTTCATTGCTTTTTAAGGTTTTTACTTTCTTTAAATTATCAACAATCATTTTTATATCTGGATTTTTCTGAGCTTCCCGCAGGGCATCTTTTCTTCGCTGATGAAAGTTTCCTGTGTTTAAAAGAAGTCCTACAAGAACGCCATTAACATTTCCTTTAAGCTCAAGATGTTTTTCATAGTCACCGTAGCTCTTTCCAATAAATGCCATAGGAATATCTTCTATTATAATACCTGTATCTGCGTCGTCGCTGATTAAAGCTTTAATAACATTGCTGTAGCCCATTCCAGAAGAAGCAGTTGCAAGCAGACTGTGCTCATAATCCTGTGTAAGAATAATTTCATCACAGTGTGCCATTTCCAGATGCTTCTGAAATTTTGCATCTAACAGTTCGGCTGCAATATAAATTCCCGGATTAATATTTTCCATAGTTAAAACTGCAAGAACAGTGCGGCTGTCAATTTCGAGGTCTGAATATTTTTTTGAGCGGTCGCAGATTACAAGCGCTCTTTCTGCAGTTTCGATTTTTGCTTTTTTAAGAATAGTTTCGTCTGCAAAATCTCCCGAAACGTAATTAATTTCTTTAAATCGTGATTGTGAGCGAATCTGTTCAATCTGCTCAGTTGCGTCGTTAATTAAAACAATCATATCCGGGGTAATATCAGGATTTGTTGTTAGAACTGAATCCAGAATTTTTTCGAATCCCGGACGCCATCCGCAAAGTAAAAAATGACCTTTAATATTCTTCAATTTTTTTAACCCCTTATTTTTTTGCATTTGTAAATCCATAAAATAGGACGCAAGCTTACCGGTTACAGCACTGAATAAAAGCATTCCAAGCACAAGAAGAACAAGAGCAGACATTCTGCCCGGAACAGATTTTACACAATAATCAAAATATGCGGCAAAAACAGCAACTAATGTAAACCATACGGAATCGAACATAGATTCAATTCCGCTTTCTGTTTTAGTTTCTGAATGAAAAACAACAATTGTAGCGATTGAGATTATTAATAGAATTAAAATCCAGATATAAGTTAATGGATTTTTTAATGCATATTTTATGTTGCGAATAAAATGTTTTGATTTTGCCTGCAACTTTTTACTCATAAAAATAATATAGCAGATTAATGGTAAAAAGTCATGGGGGAATGAAGGAAATTAATAGAGAAGGGAATTGGAGTTAGCAGACATACTTTTGGTGAGAATATCTTACATTGGACTGCTGAACATTAGCATATCGCAATGTAGTGTCTATTTTAGTATGTCCAAGCAGAACTTGAACCTGTTCAATAGGCATTCCTTTGTCTATAGCGCGAGTTGCCATAGTACGGCGGAATCTGTGCGGATGAACATTTTCTATATCAGTTTTAGCTCCTATTTCTCTAATCATTTTTTCTATTGAGTTTACAGAGAGTCTTGTATATGTTCCATGCTTTGATTTTTTGTGAAAAGAAACAAATAGAGCTTTGTTTTTATCCTTCCGTGTCTTTAAATAGTTTTCAAGTTCTATTTTAGTACGGACATCAAAATATGTTTCTCGCTGTTTTGCACCCTTTCCAAAAACAATGCAGGTCCTGGAGTTTAAGTTTATAGATGAACGGTTGAGATTTACAAGTTCACTTACTCTTATACCAGAAGAAAGCAATATATCTATAATTGCCAGATTTCTTTTGTTTTCAAAAACAGTTTTTCTAATAATTTCAATTTCTTCATCGGAAAACGCTGCTTTAATAACCGTTGGAGTTTTAATTTTATGAATTCTTTTCATAGGACTTTTTAAGATAAAATCTTCTTCTTCAAGCCATTTATAAAAAGTTGATAAAATTCTTCGTACAGTATCTAATGTAACATTTGAGCAGTTATTCATTTTCTGATAATTTATAAGATAATCTCTGATTATATTAGTATTGACAGAACAGATATCGCATTTGATATTTTTTTCAAAGAAGGTTAAGGTAGACAAATAATATTCTTCTGTTCGTTTAGAGCATCCTTCTATTCTTTTTGCGCTTATAAAAAGGTTTACAAGATTTTTATTGTTTTTTGATTTTTTTAAGACACTTTGTTTTGTTTCCAATACTTCTAATAGAACTTTTTCAAGTTTTTTAAGTTGTTCAGGAAGAAGTTCTTCAGACATTTTTGATTTGATTATGTTGATAATTTCTGTATTCATATGTATCTCCATTCGATAATAAGATTTACTTTTATATCGGAAGATACAGATAATTAAGGAGTATTAGCTTATTAATTCGAATGGCTTCTTTTTAATTTTTTAAAGTCTTCTCAAAAATAGATTTCATGTTTTCTTCTGAAAGTGGAATAAAAAGATTTTCATTTTTATTATTGCCACCTTGTTTTGCAAGCGATATGTAGAGGCTTCTAAGATTATTGTTTGGTTTTACATATTTTAGATGGACAAATCGGTTAGAAGAATTTGTCGTAGAAAAGCAGCATTCAGCCTTATCTAAAATTTCAAGGGGATGAAGATTATTAGCAGTGAAAATTATTTGTCCACTACCGTTCTCTGAAAAAACTTTTAGGAAAACATCTAAAACTAATTCATTAATACTTGAATCTAATTCATCAATTACTAAAAGTACAGAAGGATTTCCATAAGCAAAAATTAAAATATTTACAAGCGAAATGATTTTTTTTATGCCAAGACTTTCATATTTTATTGGAACTTCAAGATTATCTTTAATTGTAAAAACCTCGTAATAATTTTCTAACATATTAGGATCTGAATTAATACTGTCTTTTATTCCTAATATCTTTTTAAAAGAAAGCTTTGTTTCAGGGCAAAGAGAAATGATAATATCGTTGAATTTATTTATGAATTCATCAAATGAACCTTCTTTTGGTTCCAAAGCTTTTGTCGGTCCGTCAATGTTTAAAGAAAAGTAATTTATAGCTCCATTAGAAAAGACTTTTTGATTTGGTAATATAACAGGAATTGTTTTTGCATTAACTAATCCCCCGTTTATAAAATTATCTGTAATGACAAAAAAATAATTTTTTGCATAATCATTAAATATTTTTAGATAATCAAGAATTGATTCCTCTGATTGTTCTGTATAAGAATCGTATAAAGAAAGAAGGTGCTCTCCAAAAATATAGGAAGTCTTATAGAATCGACTCCATTCTTTTTGCATAATAAAAAACAATTGAGAAGGAACTTCTTCAGTAAAATCAAGATTTTTTTCTATGAAGGAAATAAGATTATTTTTTAGGTTTATAGGAGTAATTGGATTTGTAGAATTAGTTGAATCATAACAGAAAGATAACTTATTTTTTTGATTATTTGCATCGGATAAATATGCATTTTCTTCTTCAATAATCCAGCGATTCTGTTTTCTAAAAAGTCTGATTCTTACATAATATGAGAATATTTTTTTTATTTGTTTATTAGCTATAGAAAAATCAGCTTTAAGAGAGGCAAAGTCCTCTCCAACTCTTACATATGAACCTGCATCATCTATCCCTGTTCCGCAAAATAATAGTCTCAAAAAGGCAAAAGTACGTATTAAAGTTGATTTGCCAGATCCGTTTTGGCCATAAATTCCCATGAGATTTTGTGGTGTATAATTGTCTTTCTCCATGGAAAAACTTCCTTTCTTAATACACCCAAAGTTTTGAATTTGCAGAGATAAAAACTTCACACTAAAACCATTTTTCGAATTATTATCTATCATATTGTTTATATTATCGGAAATACTGAATAAAAACAATAGACAAAGTATAAATTTGTAACAAAATAAGATAAAAAGTAGAAAAAATGACATAAATCGAATATGAATAGTATGAAAAAGTAACAAATAGTGATAAATAATAATTATTTTCTTGACAATAGTTTTTTTATAAATTATATTATACTTAATGTTACAAAAATTAAGATATATTTCTGTTAGAAATGCCTTAATTAAATAAATTTGTAACAAACTGTGTAAAAAGCGAGGTATTATATGAATTATACTATTGCTTTACGGCCAAATCCTATTGATAAGGAAGCGGCTCCAAAATACTATGCGACTCCAGTATGGAGTGAAGCCCAATGTAGTACGGATGAACTTGCAGATGAAATATCTCTTGCAACTTCATTAACACCTGCTGATGTAAAAGCTTGTATCGCTTGTTTTATGCAAAGCATTCCAAGACATCTGATGAGGGGTGAAGCAGTAAATTGTGAAACCTTTGGAATTTTTAGGCTTTCTTTTTCTGTAAAACAAGGCCATGAAAATGCTGAAGATGTTACAGGTAAAGACGTAGATAAAATTCGAGTTTTATTTCGTCCAAGTACCAGATTAAAAGAACAGCTTAAAGCAACTAAGTTTATACAACGCTCCTAGTGCCTTAAGCTGTTGAATTAAAAGTATTAATATTATAACTTACTTTTGAACGGAAAGCAATTATTTAGTATATTGCTTTCCGTTTTTTATATTAAACATAAAGATTGCTATGACATTGCTTGAAAATTACCTAAAGTATATACATTAATCTTGTAAGATATATACTTTAGTAAGTTAAAGTATATATCTTAGCTTGCTAAAGTATATATTAAATTAGATTTATGAATGGCTTAAAAATATATTTTATGTATTTTTGTATATTATATATCATTGTTAGCGCCGGGTAAAAACAATCATTGACTTTTTCCTATTGGCGCTACATTTTTTGACCTGTCCTGAAAAATATTTACAGCATATTTCCGTTTCTCCTATCAATCCTTATTTGTGGGAAGAAATTCTGGCGTTTTCAGACTAGTTGAAAACACTAGATGTAGTGTTTTTATATATCAAAAGAAATTATTCAAGTAAATCAAACCATAACATATTTCCATCTTCTGGAGTTTTTGAATTAACGACAAAAGTCTGATATAAAACGTATTTATGATTTAGATTTAGATTTAGCTCTCTTAAATATTCTTCATCAATTAAATGAGTGTTTTCATAAAGAAAATTATTTTCTATATAAAAATCTCGATATGGGATTTTTATAAGATAATCTAAAGTTTCATAGCTATATGCTGCTGAAATTTTTTCATGATACAATTTATCGGTTTCATAATTATATTTCATTGTTATAAATACTAATTTTTGACTGAAAATCAATATTCCCTGTATTTCACAATAATCTTCATAACAAAAATGTGATTCATCATTTTGCAACCAGAAAGTTCCATTTATCGAATTAATATCTAAACAAATGTTCGAAACATCCGGACAGTTATTGTCTAAAAATTCCTGATATTGTTTTTCGGGTTTTCTTCCTGCATACAAAAAATTTACAAATAACATAATCAAAATTACAAAAAATTGTCTTTTAACCATTTTTAATACCCTAATTTTACTAATTCTTCATTAATAAGCTTGTTAGCTTCGCAATCTGCTTTATACATACTTTCTTTATTATTAGATTTATCTTCTTTAATATTTTCATTATATACTTTTGAATAGACTTCATATCCCTTTGCTAAAATTTCATCAACTAAATATGTTTTATAGGTTCCTGTTTCATCTTTTGATTGTCTCAAATATTGAATTCGTTTATATAAAGAAATTTCTTGTGCCATATAATCAATGCTTTCTTTTGAATTTTCTTCTATCCCAAATTGTGGTATATAATCTTCTATGTTTTGTACTAACCTAATTAATCCATTTTCAAAATCGTCATTTATTGCTTCTGTTACAGCATCAGTTCTTATTACAACAGAGTAACCTAATTCAAAACTTTTAGTTTGTCGAATTGCATTTGTAGAATTTCTATTAACAATTTCATTTATTGTTTTATTAAAGAAACGATTAAGATGATAAATTGATAAAAACATTCCATCCGGATCCAAATAGCGTACCGGATTATTTGCAGCATAGGCATACAAATTGCTATATGTAGGACTGTTGGCTTTTTTCCTCTGTTTTTCATGAACATTCAGAAACGAAAGCCAGTTTTTATGCGGAAAATTATATTTTTTATTTGTGCAAGAGCTCATTTCTACTCCAAAAAAC